>CALWJX010000023.1 GCA_944381085.1 uncultured Clostridia bacterium | reverse complement strand
CCCCTCTCTTGAGGCGACTTGTTTATTATATCACTTCCTCCTCCTTTTGTCAATACCTTTTTTCGGGTTTTTTTGAAAAAATCTCAAAAAAGTTCAATTGTACAAAAATTCCGGCATAAAACATTGATTTTTTGGTCTTAAAATATAATCAGTGAAAAATTTGACATGACAAAATTGCGTATTTATTTCAGATTACGGTTTAAAATAAATCTATAACAAAAAGCAAGGATAAAAATATGCTCACGATTTTTATAAGAACCGTAATAATATATGTATTGCTCGTCATCACGATGCGGCTTATGGGAAAAAGGCAGCTTGGCGAGCTTGAGCTTTCGGAGCTCGTTATCACTTTTTTATTGTCGGAAATAGCGTCTTTGCCCATCACCAACAGTGAAATCCCGATTATGTACGCAATAATTCCCATACTCACACTGATGTCCCTTGAAATCATAACGTCAATACTGATGATCAATTGTCCTCCCGTGAAAAAAATACTTTCGTCCCGCCCTGCCGTCATCATTTCAAAAGGAGTAATCAGCAGATCGGAAATGAAAAACGCCAGAATTTCGATTGACGAACTTATTTCTCAGATAAGGCAAAACGGAATTTACAATCTTGAAGACGTGGATTATGCCATCATAGAAGAAAACGGGAAAATGAGCATCGTGCCCAAAAGCTCAAGCCGTCCCCCCGACATAAAAACACTCGGTCTTGCCGACTTTGACAGCGGAGTCATGCACATTCTGATTTCAGACGGCAAAACCAACAGTTACAATCTTAATATGCTCGGCAAAGACTTAAATTGGCTCAAGTCAAAGCTTGAAAAACACGGCATAAAAATCTCGGAAGTATTTTGTATGACCGTAAACGACGCCGGGAAAATATTTATACAAAAAAAGGACGGTACACAAATCAAACCGTCCTCAAGCGCTTGATAATACATCGAAGCAAAAAAATCAGAAAGGAAATAAGTTACAAATGCGATCTTTTTACATTGCCATCGGAGTTATGGTCACAATCGCGACAGTCATCACTTTAAATTATATTTATATCAACGGCGTCAGCGAAAAACTGTCCGACATCACCGACGAGGCGATAAACTCGGATTTTGAAAACTGCGAAGAAATGACAAAAAACATCCGGCAATATTGGGAAAGCAAAAAGAATCTGGTGTCTCTCTCGGTCAATTTCAATGAAATCAACGAGGTAGACGACTGCATAACCATGTTGGTCGCCGCATGTTCGGAAAAAAACGAATATGAATATCAGAAATATCTGCAGATGCTTGCGGGAACCGCACCCAGGATCGCAAGACTTGAAGCTTTTACTTTGAGCAATATTTTCTGATTTTCAAATTTCATCAATATCACCGCTATGACCGTCTCGTTTCCCCGCGCAGATATCCGAAAGGCAGCATTCCGAACATTTCGGGCTTCTCGCCGTACAGACTTCTCTTCCGAACATGACAATCCTGTGACAAAAGTCGCTTTGCTCTTGCGGTTCTATCAGATCCGAAAGAATTTTTTCAACCTTGCCCGGATCCTTTAATTGCTCCGGATACATTCCCAACCTTCCGCATATGCGAATGCAGTGAGTATCTGTAACCACTCCGGGCTTGCTGAAAATATCTCCCAGCAAAAGATTGGCAATTTTTCTTCCGACCCCCGGAAACTTCAGAAGTTCCTCCATCGTGTCGGGAAGCTTTTCACCGTAATTTTCTGTCAGCATCCGGCATTCCCCTATAATATCCGAGGCTTTTACGTGATAAAGTCCGCATGGACGTATAATTTTTTCCACATCCTCAATATCGGCGCCCGCAAGAGCTTCGGGAGTGCGGTATTTTTCAAACAATTCCTCACAGACAATATTAACTCTCGCGTCCGTACACTGCGCGGACAGTCTGCCCATAACCATCAGCTTCCAGGAATCGCGCTCATTTCCTCCCCACTTCAATGCGCACAGCGCGTCGGGATAAAGTTCTTTAAGCCTCTCTACCGCGCAGTCAATGACGGTTTTTTTCTGTTCGTCCGTATATGTAACCATTTTACAACAGCCTTTCAATTTTATTTATCCTATAACCGATTCTCTCAATCCGTTATAATCCCCACGGTTCCGTCAAATTCTTTTAATTACATACAAATTATATCATCTATAAGCTTTTTTGTCAATCACAATTCGAATACACCGTAAAAAAAGCGTCAAGAATTAAGCTGTAAAAGCAATAACGCTCCGGCGGATAAAATTTAAATAGTATAGTCAAGGAAATATTTTCATGATGCTTATAATAACTGATATACCGTCCGCGAATCTGACCCCATCAGACTCTGAATATGTATTTATTGAAAACGACCGCGAAATAACTCCCTGCCGAGGGTGTTTCAAATGCTGGATCAAAACCCCCGGTCAGTGTCCGATAGACGACGGGTTCGGAAATACCGGCAAGCTTCTCTCCGAATGCGGATCTCTGATAATCGTAAGCAAACTGACATACGGGTCCTTCAGCCCGTTTGTGAAAAACGTGTTGGACCGCGCGATTTCATATGTACATCCGTATTTCAGAATAATAAACAATGAAATGCATCACAGGCTTCGATACGGCAACAAGCTGTCCTGTTCCGCATATTTTTACACCGACAACAACGGCGATCTGCCGGATGAAGCCGAAAAAAACACCGCGTGTCGGCTGGTAAACGCAAACTGTAAAAACTTCGGCGCAACGGTAAACAACATCATTTTCCTTGACAGTTGCGAACGCCTTCAGGGACTGTCACTGTCATAGTCAACAATAACGATTTCGGAACGGTCTGAAATTGAATTATGCCGTAAAGCCCACTTTTTGAATATTCACGTAAAAAATCAGTCGTCGGATTGTCTAAGGAACACCGCGTAAACTCTGATTTGGCTTAAGAAAGGAACGGTCATAAAAAATGTCACTTCTTATAATTAACGGAAGCCCCAAACAGGACAACAGCTCAAGCCATGCGCTGATTGAGGACTTTCTTGAATGTTTTAACACCGGAAGCACGGAAATAAATACGAAAATTCTTAATATATTCAAACGTCAGGATAACGAAATAGCAGAATACAAATTCATTAAGCATCTGACGCAACCGTCCCCATGCGTTCTTTTCGTTTTTCCGCTTTATCTTGACGGCATACCGTCGCATTTGCTTTCGTTCATGTGCAGTACCGCCGAATATATAAGTTCTCCCCGCCCCATATCCCGCGCGCTGAAAGACAGACAGCAATCGAAAGCGAAAATTTACGCCATAGTGAACTGCGGTTTTTATGAGGGGTCACAATCCGGCGTTGCCCTGCGGATACTCGAAAATTGGGCTCGCAGAATAAACTGCGAATGGGGCGGCGGAGTCGGAGTGGGCGCGTGCGGAGGATATTCAAGATTCAAAAGCAAAGTCGGTCACGGCGTAAAGAAGAATATCGGAAAATCCTTACGCAGACTGTCATATAACATCAAGAGGGGAATTTGCGCTCAAAATGAGTACACCGGCGCGGCGTTTCCGAGAATTGTTTACAAATCCGCCGCGGAAATCGCCTTCGCAAAAATGGCAAGCGACAACAACGTCAGGCTGTAAACACTCAGAAAACCGAATTGACTATCATTTTTCTTAAAATGTATATATCCTCGTCGTCAAGGCGTCCGTCACAATTCAGATCGGCGGCAAACCTATAAAAACTCTCCTTTATAACCGCTTTATTTTCAGACCGCGATTTATTTTCAATTTTTATTCTCAGCAACGAAACATCACGCGCGTTTATAACCCCGTCCCCGTTGACGTCGCCGTCGCAAGGATAACTAAGCGCCGCGCTTTTGACCGCCGCATCGGTATACGAGGGTTCCGACAAAATATATATAATATTTTTTCCCGATAACCTCATTCCATATATCTGCTCATCCTTCCCGGCCCGGAAAAACTCCGAAATTTCCCCGCTTTCCGGATCGTACACATGTATAACATCGGGAGAATTGAAATACAGCTTTCCGTCAAAAGAGAGCGCCGAGGAGTAAGAAGACAGGTAATACTGCGTCTGTTCCCCCGTTTTTCTCCATGAGTCTCCAACCTCAAATATTCCGATAAAGCTGTCCGTTTCAGGATCGTATACGCCTACCTTTTTATATCCGGGCAAATTGTTCACACAGTACCACACTCCGTCAAGATACGCAAGCGGACGGGTTATGCCGTGTATAAAAAGTCCGTCGTATTTTTCCGAATCACATACAATATCTCCCGGTGAATACCAGCCGTAATGACCGGATTTTGTTATGGCGGCGTCCGAGCACAAAAAGTTTTCATGCCCAGCCTGCCCGAATTTATCCGGCACGCCGTCGTCCCACGTCACATCCACGTGATACCAACAGTCCTCAAGCTTTATAAGATTCCATATATGCACAAGTTCGTCCGACGCCGCATAAGTAGTCTCTATTCCGCATCTGCGCAACAGCGCCATATATGTAAAAGTATACCCTTGGCAGGTTCCTTTTCCGGTGCGCAGAAAATCATACATATCATCGTAAACATATCCGGTATCGTAAGCATAGTTTTCACAAAGATAGTCATGCAAAAACAGCGCCTTGTCATAATCGCTCATATCTTTGTCAAGCAAAAACAGAATCCTGTCAAGCTCTTGTCCGCAGAATTCAAGCGCGCTCAAAGCCTGCTCTTTGTCCATGCTGTAGGACGGTGTTATATATGTTACTGTTCCGTCGCCGTTGCAGCCGTAGCGTATGCTGCCGTCCAAATAAAACAACTCCGGATTGTTCTTCAATACCCAAGACAGGTACTTTTGAACATCCTCCGGAGTTAATCCCAATTCTTCAACTTCAATATGTTCCTCAAAATTCATAAATGCCGCGCGTATTTTCTCATATGCTTCTCCAAGCTGCAGGGAAGAATACTGCGGTATACTTAACATAAAGGTCTGAAATTCAGCTTCATTGTATTTTTTTATCTCCTGTGCGTCCGGCGCCGGTTCCGAATCGTCAAACGCAAGACCCTCATCAGGGCTGACCGTCACCCCGTCAAAACCCGTTTTGGTCATTAAGAGCAGCAGCAACACACAGCAAATATATTCAGTTATTTTTAACCTCTGTATTCTTCTTATTCTTGAACGGCAAATATGAAAACCTCTCATATCTCACTGCTATGATGTAAAACTATATATACCTCGGCAGAAAATCATTCAGGCTGTGAACAAAATCTCCGTCATATCCCGTAACGCTGTCCGACATGGTAAGCGAATTAAGTATCGATTCCTCCACTGCTTCTATGTACGCGTTAAAAACGGGTTCCATGCAATTTTCGTTAAAAGCGGTTACCCGACGCTCGGTATCACCGTTTGACGGTATGCGGTTCGCGGTTGTAAATCCGATGGCAAAGTCTCCGCTCTGCTGTCCCACAAGCGAACCCGTTCTCGCAAGTCCCACTGCCGCGTGCCGTATCATTCTGTTTATCTGGCGGGACGACAACGGCAAATCGGTAGCCGCCACTATCATTATCGAGCCCTTGTCCTCCACCGAGGGATTATTTATCTCATTATAGATACTTCTGCCGGTATGCTTTCCGTCAATCATAAGTTCCCATGTGCTGCCGAAATTTGACTGAACCAAAACGCCTATCGTATATGTCTTCTCACCCAAGGTAAGCAGACGGGACGAAGAACCTATGCCTCCTTTGAAGCCAAAGCAGGTCGTTCCTTTTCCGGCGCCCACGTCGCCTTGGTCAAATTCGCGGCACGCCGCGTCAATCGCGGCAAAAACATGTTCTTTTTTTACCGGTCTGTCCTGAGCGCGGCTGAGCCTGCAGTCATTCGTCTCGCCGACAACCGGATTTACCGTCCAAACCTGACAGTTGTCTTCGGCACATCTCTTTATAGAATATTCAACCAACGCGTCGTGCACAAGCCCGACATTCAAAGTGCTTGTAAGCGCTATGGGAGTTTCGAGCTGACCAAGTTCATTGAGCTGCAAAAGTCCCTGCGATTTTCCGAATCCGTTTATAACATGAGCCGCCGCAACGGCTTTGTCCGTATAAATATTCCCCTCCCCCGGAATTATCACCGTAACGCCGGTCTTATACTTTTCGGTATCGATGGTACAGTGCCCCACAAGCACTCCGGGGACATCTGTTATACGGTTTAACTTACCCGTGGGATGATTACCTATAACAATGCCGTAATCTCTTATACTTTTTGTGTTCATAAAAAAATCCTTTCCGCAAGCCTCATATGAATATACTCAATTGAATTTTTTATATTATATCACTAAAGTATATGTATGTCAACAATGAAATATAATCAACACTAAAAGGGTTCGTCTGCCTCGGAAATCTTCCCGTCAAGACACGCGCGGCAGTGCCGCGTGCTGTCGATTATCGTAAGCCACTGTTTTTTGCCGTATATTATTTTCACAATTAAATCAATAACTTAAAGATGAAAAAAGCCTTGAATACAAAAGGAAATTCCTTTAACATCAAGGCTTTATACAGTATTGACAAAAACCAAAAGGTTTCTGTTATATCCCACCGAGCCGTGTACCCGAAGAAGTGGAACCCTGTACTCCAGGGTGGTGCCCTATTCCCAGCTTTACTGCTCCCAGCATCCTTCCCCACGCGGGACAAGTCTACCGCTATGTAAAAGGGAGGTCTGCAAACCACTGCGAAAATGTATTTCGGGCTCCAATGCTTATATGTGGGTCACAATCAAACGGATATCACAAACTAAGCAGGAAATCAAAGCGGAGCAAAGAACGTGAAAACTTGCTTATAAACACATTATTGCTAATATTTGCAACAAAAGCAAACGAGCGACAGCTACGCCACCTGACAGGCGGGAACATATTCGCCGTTATAATCACAATTAATTATCGGAAAAACTCACACATCGTAGTCGGTTTCTTCCGAGAACAGGTCGTCAAAATAATCGGCAACCCTGTCAAACTCATCATCGTCATCTATAGTGACAAAGATATCTTCCCCGTCTTCATCTTTATCTCTTTTAAGAATAACATATTCGATCATGCCGTCCTCTTCCTCGTCCTCACTCTCGGATTCGGTGGAAACCATCGCGTAATATTCAATACCGTCAAGCTCGGCGCTTCCGACGACCTCAAACTCGGTCTCGTTGCCGTCTTCATCGGTCAATGTATAGTATTCACTCTCAAACTCATTATCATTCATGAAAGTATTTCCGTCCTTCCGTCTTTCTTCGTTGATTATATTGTATCATAAAACGCTCTGTTTGTCAATGCCTTTTGTACAATTTTGTGAAAATTCATGTTTGTGAATAAACGCTCAAATCCGTAATACAAACCCGTCACATTTCTTCAAAATTCAACACATCGGAAAGTATATAATTGCTTAAAAGAAAGCCTTTCTCGGTAAAACGGCAGCTTTTTTCACCGTTAATAACAAATCCGGGCGCGTAATGATTAAATTTTTCACTAAACCGGGAATCGAAATCCACTCCGAATTTATCAAAGAAGGTCTTTTTATCCACGCCCTCCTCAAGCCTCATCCTGAGCATGACATATTCGTTCATCGCCTCGCATTCGCCGATTAAGGACGAAGAAACACATATGTTTTCCCCTTTAAGATAAGCTTTCAGGTCTCTTGAGTTTTCGGTTCTCACCCGATTCAAAAAGGAATGCGCGGAAGGTCCGAAGCCGATATAATCCTCATAAAGCCAGTATTTCAGATTGTGAACCGATTCAAACCCCTGACGCGCGAAATTGCTTATTTCATACCTATTATACCCCATTTGGCAAAGCTTATCCCGCATATACTCATACATGTCGCAAACCGTGTCCTCGTCCGGAAACGTCAGTCCGTCCGGATTTTCAAAAAATCCGGTATGTTCCTCAATTTTAAGCCCGTAAGCCGAAATATGCTTCAGGTTCATGCTTCCCACTTCTTCCAGAGTTTTCGCCCAGCTTGACATGCTCTGTCCGGGAATCCCGTACATCAGGTCGGCGGAAACATTCTCAAATCCCGCCCGCCATGCGTCATCCAGCGTTTTCAGAAAATCATTATAGGTGTGAATTCTGCCGAGCATTTTCAGTTCATCGTGGTGTACGCTCTGCAGTCCTATGCTCAGTCTGTTCACGCCCGCGCGCCGCATACCCCGCAGCTTCTCAACATCGACCGTCCCGGGATTGCATTCCGCGCTTATCTCCGCGTTGTCCTCTATATTAAACCGTCGGTCTACGGTTTCAAGAATTTTTTCAAAATGTTCGGTATCAAGCAAAGTGGGAGTTCCTCCCCCGAAATACACCGTCTCTGCCGTATACCGCCGTGACGGATAACCTTGCGGTTCCGCTTTGAAGCTTTCTATATCACGGCACAGCGCATCGACATATCCGTCAATAACGCCGTCAAGGCCGGTAAAGGAACAGAAGTCGCAATAATGGCACTTCGACCGGCAAAACGGCACATGAATATATATGCCGACGGCTTTCTGCCGATTTATGTTCCCCGGCATGTCAGTCATCGTCGCCAAGCTTAAGCACCGCCATAAAGGCTTCGGGCGACACCTGCACCGAACCGAGCTGTCTCATCTTCTTCTTTCCTTCTTTTTGCTTTTCGAGCAGCTTCTTCTTTCTGGTTATATCGCCGCCGTAGCATTTCGCGAGCACATCCTTGCGCATGGCTTTTACCGTCTCTCTTGCGATTATTTTTGAACCTATGGCAGCCTGAATCGGGATTTCAAAAAGCTGTCTCGGAATATTTTCCTTAAGTCTCTGCGCTATTTTCCGCGCCCTCGCGTACGCCTTTTCCTCATGTACAATAAACGAAAGCGCGTCCACAGGCTCGCCGTTGAGCATAAAATCAAGCTTAACAAGCTTTGATACTTCATACCCCTTAAGCTCATAGTCAAGAGAGGCATACCCGCGCGAACGGCTCTTGAGCGCGTCAAAAAAATCGTATATAATTTCATTGAGAGGCAAATCATAATGCAGTTCAACTCTTGTGCTGTCAAGATATTTCATGTCAATAAAAGTTCCCCGCCTGTCCTGGCAAAGGTCCATGAGCCCTCCGACATACTCCGTCGGCGTAATGATATTGGCTTTGACAATCGGCTCTCTTGTCTCCTGAATCTCATCAGGCGACGGATAACTCGCGGGATTGTCTATCTTTACGAGTTCACCGTTGCGGAGCACCACTTCATACACAACTCCGGGGGCGGTGGTTATCAGGTCAAGATTGAATTCTCTTTCAAGCCTCTCCTCTATGATCTCCATGTGGAGCAATCCCAAAAAGCCGCACCTGAATCCGAAGCCGAGTGCCGCCGAGGTTTCAGGCTCAAACACCAGCGCCGCGTCATTGAGCTGAAGCTTTTCAAGCGCGTCTCTCAAATCAGGATACCTTGCCCCGTCCGCAGGATATATCCCGGCAAAAACCATAGGCTGAACGGATTTGAATCCGGGCAGAGCCTCGTCGGCGGGATTTTCGGCAAGCGTTATGGTATCTCCCACCCTTGTCTCCCCTACGCTTTTTATCGAGGCGGTAAGATATCCGACCTCTCCCGCTCTGAGCAGGTCGCACTTGCATAGACCGAAGGCGTCCATTGTGCCGACCTCCACCACATCGTACTCCTTCCCGTTGCTCATGAGCCTGATTCTGTCCGAAGGTCTGATACAGCCGTCAAAGACACGGATATTTACGACAATACCGAGATAGCTGTCATAATATGAATCAAAAATAAGACACTTAAGCGGAGCGCTCTCATCTCCCGCAGGAGCCGGTATGTCCCTGATAATCGCCTCAAGCACACTTTCAATATTAAGTCCGGTCTTTGCGGAAACCGCCGGACAATCCTGCGCGGGTATGCCTATCTCGTCTTCAATCTCGGAACGTACTCTGTCAACATCGGCGCTCGGAAGGTCTATTTTATTTATGACCGGAACTATCTCAAGTCCCGCGTCCGCGGCAAGGTAAGCATTCGCAAGCGTCTGCGCCTCAATGCCCTGTGTGGCGTCAACCACAAGCAGCGCTCCGTCACAGGCTTTCAGCGAACGGGATACCTCATAGTTGAAGTCAACATGTCCGGGAGTATCTATCAGATTAAAAACATATTTTTCGCCGTCCGCCGCGGTATAGTCAAGCTTAACGGCGCGCGCCTTGATGGTTATTCCCCTTTCCCTTTCCAAATCCATGCTGTCAAGCACCTGCTCTTCCATTTCCCTCTCGGATACTGTCTGAGTAGCTTCAAGTATTCGGTCTGCGAGAGTGGATTTGCCGTGGTCTATATGTGCTATTATGGAAAAATTCCTGATTTTTTTCATTCTTTCATTTTGTGACATACAAAAATTCGAGACCTTTCAATGAATATTAGACTTCATCCGGGCTTTCGGATTTTTTCCGGACTTTATAATTCAGACCCTATAATTATATAATATTTTTCCGGGTTTCTCAATACTTTTCCGTAAATTTTTATTAACAATAAAACACAACAATTTATGTCTTGCTTTTGCCTAATTTTGTCTTGTAGTCAAGCAGCTTTTGTCTTATAATATCTTAAAGTTATTGTTAATTTAAACACACTCTCATAATTACCGGCACTAAATATATGCCGGAAAACAAGCTTTTTTGCGCGCACGCGCGGAACGGAGGATAATTGTGATAAAGAAAAACGGCGCGATAATAGGTTACGGAGGAATGGGAAGCTGGCACGGTGAATTTCTCAAAAACAGCGATGTTGTAAATCTCTGCGGCATTTACGACATTAAGCCCGAAAGATGTGCCGCCGCCGAAAAAAACGGAATACACGCGTATTCTTCCCTTGAGGAGCTTTTAGAAGATAAAAATGTTGATTTTGTGACGATAGCCGTGCCCAATGATCTGCACAAGCCACTGGCAATACAGGCGATGAAAGCCGGAAAACACGTGGTAAGCGAAAAACCGGTCACGCTTTCAAGCGCGGATCTGCAGGAAATGATCGACGCCTCGCACAAATACAGCAAGATATTTACGGTTCACCAAAACCGTCGCTGGGACGGGGAATTTCTTCTCATGCGGGACGTATATAACAGCCATGATCTCGGAGACGTGTTCTGTATTGAGTCAAGAGTACACGGCAGCCGCGGGATCCCGGGAGACTGGAGACAGGAAAAGAAACACGGCGGCGGCATGATGCTTGACTGGGGTGTACACCTTATAGACCAGATTATGGGTATAGTCACGGACCGGAAGCTTTTGTCAGTGTATTGCAGATGCGACCATATCACAAACTACGAGGTCGATGACGGATTTAAGCTTGAAATGTATTTTGAAAATGACCTCAATGTTCATGTCGAAGTCGGAACTTCTCACTTTATAAGTATGCCCCGCTTCTATATGACAGGCTCCAACGGCACGGCAATGATTCCGGACTGGAATCAGCCCTGCAGGATAGTCTACTGCAAGAATTGGGATGAAAAAGACGTCATTCCGGTAAAAACCGCGGCGGGAATCACCAAGACTATGGCTCCCAGAGACGATAAGACAATTGCGGAAAAGACCATTCCCCAGCCTCAGAGCGACGTTCATGATTTTTACCGCAATCTTTGTCGCGCGATAGACGGCGCCGAGCCTCAGATCGTCACCCACGAGCAGATTATGACAGTGATGAAGATAATGGAAGCCGCGTTTAAATCGGACGAAGAAGGCGTTCCGGTGAAAATCTGAAATAAAAACCAATCACATAAAAAATGAAAATCCGATCAATTAACTCAATAAAATAAGCCATATGAAAAAAGGTTATTGAAACAAGGCTGTCACCTATCGGTGACAGCCGGTTTTTAAATTTATTCATCTACCGTGTTTCAGCGGCAGCAGCAGCAAAGAAGAATGAGCGCTATGATTATCAGCCAAACCCAGTTATCTTCAAATATTCCGCACAAACAATTGTTATTCATAAGAGACCTCCATAACATATCATAGTGAGTTAATCGGAACGGAATGTTTTCCGTTCTCACTATCAATATATGTCTGTCGGCGAGGAATGTTAATATTTTTTGTCGAATATTTTCGGCGCTTGTCAAAACACCTCTTACAATTTGTTTTGACAAGATACCTACTCTGTAGTATTATTATAAAAGTCATTCAAGTCTTATATAGTCACAGTTCAGAAAGGCATGTGCTGAAAGCGCCGAATCGGTCGGTATCGTACGTGTGGCGCCGCACTCAGTGCAGGTCACCTTGATTCCGTCCTCCGTGATCTCCACGTCATAATTGCCCGAGGACGGATCTTCCTCGGCACCGTCGGGCAAAGGCTCTCTGCCTTCCGGATGACATTTACAGTATATTTTGCCCTCCGCGTCAAGATCTTTGATTACAAACATGACTATATCAAAAATCTGAGGATCCGAAAAAAACTCTTTTTTCCCATGCATTCCGCTGAAATCCGCAATTCCGTTTTCCTCAAGCATATCGATAAGTTCAAGCTCCGTCCTCGCAAGCTCCGCCTTTACGTGTTCCGCCTCTCCCACAAATCCGATGTTTATGTCCGAATACGGGCACTGAAGAACAAACAGGTCTTTTGAGAAAAACAAAGAGCTGTTTACGGTATAGCTGTGGGGCTTGTCACAAAAAATACACGGAAATGAAAGCCTTACGTTATTGTTTGCGCGATCATACACAATTTCGGCTTCGCTTTTTTGACAGGTACATTTCAGTCTTACCATATCGGCGGATAAGGTGAAAAGTCCCACAGGGCTTATTACTCCGGCTCCGCACTCGGGGCATCTGTATGCCACTGTTGTTTGTTTAGATTTGAGTACCATAAAAATCCTTTCCCGCCCGTATCCGGCATTTGAAATTCCAATCGTTTACCTATGAATTGTTTCTGTTCCAAATTATGCGTTCCTTAATATTTTATGCAGATTTATTTTTACTGACAATACGCATATATATTCTGTTCAAAACGGCGCGAGGCTATTCCCCGCGCCGGATTTTCTTAATATAAGCTTATGAAACCGTACCCATCGCAATGACATGCAGTTTCCTTAAGGCTCTCTGGTTCAGCGTTACGGGAGTTTTCGCGATCTGTCCGCCGTTTCCGTCTTCACCCTGATACCACTCGTCAAACATGTCGGTAATGACCCCTTCATATGCGTTTACATACCATACTTCTTTGTTGTACTTTTCAAAATAACATATTGCGTAATACGTCGTTCCGCTGCTTGACGACGGCTCTATGGTTATGATGTCCGAACAGGTACCTTCCTCCAAATCCTCATTGTCCAGCCATTCGTCAATTTCATCATATGAATAATTTCCGAAATATCCGGGCTGCACTTTTTCGGCAGAGCTGTGATAAAGAGTTGTGGTCGAATTTTCCCCGAGCTTCTCGTATTCGGCAAGTCCGAGGTCGTTTAACGCGTCCGCGCTCATGTCTCCGCTCTTGAAGGTATCAAGAATAGACTGAGCCAGATTTTTGTCGGAGGTTATTATATATCCGAGATCCTTTGTCAGGTCATAATCGAGCGAAGAAGGATTTGTGATAAAGTACGCGGTAACCTCATACTCTGTGACCACCTTTTCTTCAACCGTGGTTTCGGTGCTGCCTTCCTTTGTTACCTTCTCCGTAACTTCCTCTGTGGTTTTCTCATCAAAAACATTGGCGTCGTTTTCTTTGGCTCCGTCCTCAAAGATCCACTGTTCAAGCTCGCTTGAAGTCCCATAGCTTATGTTGTGCTTATAGTCGTCCATCGAAGGTTCTTTTGTAGTATCATCCTCGTCCGTATCGTCTTCGTCCGAAGAGGTAGTCTCTTCCTCATTTTCCTCTATATACACCTGAATAAGCTCGAAAAATTCCTCCGCGGAAGTCGCGGCGGCAAGCTTTTCCGCGTTTTCTTTTGCTCTTTCAACCGCGTTGTTGAACGCTTCGTCATTCTCATAATCCGCCGAGCTTTCGGTTATGGTGTATGAGAGATATTCCGCCGAGTAAAAGCTTCCTTTGTTGTCCTCGGGATACTGCTTTACCGGGTCGTCGTTTTCCTCAAGAAGTTTTTCAAACTCATCTCTCTTGACGTCGTTGAAGCGGGACGCAAGATAAACAATTTCATAACATTTGCGCACATCCGACTCCTTTACGCCGGAACCGTACCATGTGCTGTATTTAGCGTTGCTTTGCTTGAGCGAGGTATTGAGATTGTCGATTATGTCGTCAATCTCATCATAATCTTCCTGTGTAAGCGTTATACCCGCATCCTTTGCGCCTTCCGCATATTCAAGGTACATAGTAACTTCGGACGCAACATTCTGAAGGAAAAAATCGTACCAGCTTCCCTCGAAACTTCCGAACAGATAAGCCTCGCTTCCCGAGCCGTATGTCTGGTTTTTCAGATTCTGCGTAAAGTTTACACTGATATATCCAAGCTGCAGATAAGCCGAGTACTGCTGGTACCAGTTCATAAGATAGTCGTTGAAGAAGAAATTCATCATAGCGGAATCAACTTCAAAGTTCTCAGTATAAATCGCGTCCGTCATTCTGAGGAATACTCCCTGAGAGCTCAGCGCGCTTAGGACAATAGCGCTGACAATAATTACCGCGAGCACAATACACGCTATGGTGATTCCAAGCCCTCCCTTTGTTTTTTGGGCTTTTTTCTGCGCGCGTCTCTGCTCAAGATACTTATCCGGATTATCCACTCTTTCCTGAGCTCTGTTCTGCTTGTTTCTATTGCCTTTTCCCATTTCGATTTACATACCTTTCTTTAACAATTTGCGGCGAACAAGTAACGAAAGCAAACTCCGCCCGGAGCTTTAAAACTCTTTGCCCTGCTTCTTTTCACCGTGAAAAATATTTTTGTTTAGGCTGTTGCTTATTTCAGCAAGCTTAACATAGGCATTGTAATATTATATAGTCACTAAGTGACGGCTTATTGAATACAGTATGAATAAGAAGAAAATTTTTCTAAATCGTGTTATTTTATACAAATCTGCGGCGCTGTATCACCGGCAATACACTTATTTCACCATATATAAGTCAGATGTTCATAATCATAGGAATTATCATAGGCTTGCGTTTGGTCTTGGTGAGAATAAACTTCGCCAGATCGTCTTTTACTCTGCCTTTTATCTGAAACCAATCCGCGCTGTCACATTTCTCAAGACAATCCGAAATTGACTTAAGCGCTATTTTCCGCATTTCTTCCATCAGGTCTTCGGATTCCCTTACGTATACAAATCCTCTTGAAACTATATCCGGTCCCGAAAGAATGTCTCCCTCCTCGGCGCTTACCGTAGCCACCACCACAATCAGACCGTCCTGAGAAAGCAGTCTTCTGTCCCGGAGCACGATATTGCCCACGTCTCCGACGCCGTATCCGTCGACAAGCACTCTTCCGGCGGTAACGGTTCCGTTAAATCTCGCGCCGTTTCTGTCTATTTCAAGCACCTTTCCGATATCCGATATAAAAATATTTGCGGGATTCATTCCCATGTACAGCGCAAGGTCCCGGTTGGCCGACATATGCTTGTATTCGCCGTGGACCGGCATAAAATACTTCGGCTTTGTCAACGCCTGCATAAGCTTCAGTTCTTCCTGACAGGCATGTCCGGAAACATGAACCGCGACCGCCGCGTCGTGTATAACCTTTACCCCTATTTTGCACAGCTCGTTGACTATTCTGCCTACCAGCTTTTCATTTCCCGGTATCGCGCTTGACGAAAGCACCACAAGGTCATTCGCCACCAGCGTTACGTCGCGATGCTCCCCGAAAGCCATTCTGTACAGCGCCGACATAGGCTCCCCCTGACTTCCGGTCGTAACCAGCGTCAATTCTTCCGGTCTGTACTTTTTTATTTCGGATATATCAATGATAACTCCCTGCGGAACATGCATGTAACCGAGCTCTACCGCCGCTCCTATGATATTGAGCATACTCCTTCCGGTTATAGCCACCTTTCGCCCGTGATTTGCGGATATATCTATTATCTGCTGAACACGGTGCACGTTGGAGGAAAACGTGGCTATGACTATGCGCTTTTCCTCATTTACCGTGAAAATATATTCAAGGGAAGAACCGACCTTTCTTTCCGACGGGGTATTTCCGGGACGCTCCGCGTTTGTGGATTCACACATGAGCAGCAGCACTCCCTCTTTGCCCAGTTCCCCGAATCTCGCGATATCCATTACCTCGCCGTCAATCGGAGTAAGATCGAGTTTAAAATCACCGGAATGAACAAGCGTTCCCAAGGGCGTTTTTATCGCCAGAGCACAGGCGTCCGCTATCGAATGATTTACATGAATAAACTCCACCGAAAGCTTTCCCAATCTGACGGTATCTCCGGCGGCCACACAGACAAGCTTGGGATTTCCGGGAAGCGAAAATTCCTTCAGCTTATTTCTCACTATTCCCAGCGTAAGCTTGGTTCCGTATATCGGAACATTTACGCTCCTCAATACATAGGGAATTGCCCCGATATGGTCCTCATGACCGTGTGTAAGCACAATTCCCCTTATACGGTCAACATTTGCCTCAAGGTAAGTAATGTCCGGAATGACAAGGTCAACGCCGGGCATATCCTCATCCGGAAATCCGAGCCCGCAGTCAATTACTATAATGTCGTTTTCAAACTCGACGACCGTCATGTTTTTTCCGACTTCATTCAATCCTCCGAGCGGTATTATTCTGATTTTTGAATTTGTCTTTGCTCCGCTTTCGGAATCGGCACCGGGCTCCTTACCTGACGAGCGTGTCGTTTTAGGATTCTTTTCCGGCTTCCCCGGAGTAATATTAATATTCTCTCCCGGGGACTCAATTTGCTCCGCGATACTCAATTTTTGCCGTGAATCACCGGGCTTTGATCTTTTACCGGAATTTTCAGATCGCTGAGACCTTTTCGCCTCACGCTTATTTACATCCGGATTTTTCACCTTTTCCGCCGGCACGGCTTTGGCGTTTTTTCCGGCTTTTGCGGATTTGTTTGCCGTCTGCCCTTTTCGCGTCGTGTCAATTTTCACCGTGTCCTCTTCCGGAAGCGGAATATTCCGGGGATCGGCGACTTTTTTTCTTATCCCCACCGGTTTTCTGTTTGTGTTCCGATTGTTTTTCCGGACAACCTTTCGGGAAGTCTCTTTCTTTACGCCCTTAACGCCTTCATCATTTCCCGTCTGTCCTGTCATACGCAGACTCTGCTCGTTTTCCGTTCCGGTTTCAAGACTGCCGTAACTGTTTTTTGTCATTAAATTTCCTTCCTCTCCGTTATTATTGTATTACAGATATGGAATTTTTCCGCGCGTTCATAATACCTGACAGCAGAATATCCGTCAGGCGAAAACCAAGGCGCCGCAGAGCCGCTCCGACAACGCGATGCCCACCACATAAATAAAATATGTAAACACGCTTGCGGCGGCAAAGCCGAACAAAGCCCCCCGAAAACTCCGCCTTCGTTCCGCAGAGACATCTCGGGACGCATTGTAAAATCCTATTCACAGATCAACCGACGCGCGAAAACGGCATTGCACCACTATTATACATAAAGCAAATTCACAGATGATTTGCAAAAATACACGGAATACCGATGCCCGGATGCAATACTGAGACATACCTGTTTGTTTCGATCTTAATTTATCTTGGAAATATTATACACTATTTTTCCGGTTTTGTCAATAGCGATAAATGTCAAACTTGCCGCCCAAATCAGTCTGTGAATATTGTAATATGATTATGTCGCCGCCTTAAACCGAAACCGGAGGCAATCGGCAATATATGAAACCGTGCCCGATTTCAGAAATTAAAAAATCAGAAAAAGCAATGCCGCTATCCCGCCTCCGAGACCTGCCCCGCCCGCAAAAAACATCCAGTCCCTTAACTTCGGCAGCAATCTGCTCTTTTCCTTTTTGCGTCTGCCCCCGGTACAATTTTCAATTATTTTATTCGCTTCCGCAAGCATGTCCATGTGCGAGTTCTCCGCGTCCCGCCTGATGACAAAATACGCTTCCTCAAATACGTCGCTCTCCGCGGTCTTAACAACTATCATTTTCTTTTGAGCCCCTTTAAGCAAAATACCGCCTCCCGATTTCTTTTCTTCAATAAGGGGACAAGCCCCGTCATTCAATGTTTTCAGCGGGGGATTGTATCTCCCGCCGAAAAATCAAGTGGCGCCCGCCTAGGCGGGGGACATCTTAATTTAATTATATTTTATCCCAAAAACTCTTATTTAAACCATATTCTGCATATAAAACAGGAAAAAAATATACAGAATAACATTACAACAAATGCGAGTGGAAAAGCATACCGTGTCTTTTTTATATTTACAGAAGAAAAATATATCGAAATTATATATACTACCGTGTCAGAGCTTCCCATAATGACCGCCGCGCACAAAGACGCGAAGCTGTCAGGTCCTATATTTCCGATCAAATCGGAAAACAACGCGGATGACGCGCTTCCGGAAAAAGGTCTTGTCAGCAGCAAAGGTATTATCTCGGACGGTATACCGAGAGCGGAAAGCGGTTCTTTCAAAACCGACGAAATAAATTCGATGGCGCCGGACGCTCTCAGCATTGATATGGCTGCCAGAAGCGCCACCAATGTAGGCAGAAGTCCGACCGCGGTGGCAAATCCCTCCTTTGCCCCTTTTATAAAGCTTTCAAAATAATTTTTCCCCCCGAAAAGCATAACGACTCCCGCAAATAAGACAACCGCGGGTACCGCCATCAACGCTATGTATTCAAGTATTCTCATCTCAGAACTGCCGTTTTCCCATATTATTTACACCACACATTTTTTATTGCCGCGCCTGTGTTTTTAAAGATTTATAATCCTTTGACCGAATTGTTCTCACGCGCGTCGCAGATCCCAAAGCCCTGCACAGAATCAAAGCCATGGCCGCGCAGGTAAACGACGTTATCCATATAGGTATGATGATATCAAAAGGATTTTCCGACCCCGAAGAGCGTAAAAGCGTTATCACGGTGGAAGGTATCAGCGATACGGAAGAAGTATTCAGCACCGCAAGAGTAATCATATCACGGCTCGCAATCTCAGGCGTGGGATTCTGCAACTGCAGCTTTTTCATGGCGCTCAGCGCGAGCGGTGTGGCCGCGTTTCCCACACCAAGCAGGTTCGCCGCCACATTTGCGGCGATTTCTTCACTTCCCACACCGCTCTTATAAGCATCCGGAAAGAAAAATTTCAATATTGGCGTCATCAGTACCGTAAGTTTTTTTATTGCGCCCGCTTCTTTTAACACATTTAGTATCCCGCTCCAAAGGCACATCATTCCCAAAAGCGCCAAAGTAAGTGTTACGGCGCTTGACGCCCCGTCTATTACCGCGCTTCCCAACTGTCCCGTATTCCCGCACGCAATTCCGAAAAAAACCGACACTATACAAATTATACCGAAAATTTTTCCGAGCATATTTCCTTTTTCTCCTAAAAATGGATTTTTATGCATATTACATATTAATTTATGATAAAGTAAAAAATTAAAATTGCTCTTAATTTTTTTAATAAATTTGATAAAGCATAACTTATTTTTTACATTATTTACATTTTTTTACTGCAAAATAATTGTAAACAATACATTAATTTCCATAAACAACTCTTGACAGACAAAAAAATATATGCTATAATGTCGCACAGAATACACTTGACCAGTGAAAAAATGTATTTTAAGATTAACAAAATTCTTACATAAAAAGCCAAGGAGGAAAATTTATGAAATCAACCGGAATCGTTAGAAAAGTAGATGAGCTCGGCAGAATAGTGCTTCCGATAAGTATCAGACAAACCATGGACATAAATGAAAAAGACTCTCTTGAGATTTTCACGGATGAAAATAAAATAATTCTTCAAAAATATCAGCCTTGCTGCATTTTCTGCAGTAACGCGGACAATATTGTATATTTCAGCGGCAAAAGGATATGCGAAGACTGTCTCGCAAAGATAAAACAAACGCTTTGATACATAATATTCCCAAACCAGCGGCTTTATTCTTGCCGTTGGTTTTTTTAATTTCCGGCAGTGCTCAAAGTCAAAGCCATCGGATTTTAAAAACTCTCGGAAATATAAATAAAAATTGTAATATTTATTTTACAACAAAGTTTAAAAATCGTGTTGCGTATTGCCGTGTATAATGGTATAATATATACAGCGCAAAGAAGTCAGCCGATTTTATTTTATCGGCTATATACTACGGTTTTCCCTGCGTAAAACGGCGCGTGTGGGCTATATATTCCTATGAAAGCGTTGAACGGCGGGGACTTGCCTCCTTATTGAATAAAATCAATCTTTAATGAAAGGATAGTTATGATACCTTCCGAATTAAAAGCACATATTGAAAGCAAGGGTATTGACCAAAAGCTTTCTCAAATCTACGGCGAGGATAAAACAGAGTATCAAAGGCAAAGGTATGTTTCCGCCATTGACGCTTTCGTCGCCCTATACGGCGACGAGCGGGACATTTCCGTGTTTTCGGTTCCGGGAAGAAGCGAATTGTCCGGAAATCACACCGACCACAACAACGGCTGTGTTATAGCGGCGTCGATTGACCTTGACATAATAGCCGTAGCCGCCAAAAGAGACGACTCGTTTATCCGTGTCAAAAGCGAGGGCTTTGAGGAAGATACAGTGGATATTTCCGAGTATACAGCTCCCGACCCTATGAAATACGGTTCCTCACAGTCAATAATAGCCGGAATGTGCGCCGGATTTGTAAAAAACGGGTACCGCGCGGGCGGCTTTGACGCTTACACTGTTTCAAACGTATTTAAAGGCTCGGGGCTTTCCTCTTCCGCGGCGTTTGAGGACATGATAGGAACTGTCGAAAATTACCTTTACAACGACGGCAATGTTGATAATGTGGAAATAGCCAAGATATCACAATACGCCGAAAACAGCTTTTTCGGAAAACCGTGCGGGCTCATGGATCAGGTCGCGTGCGCGTATGGAGGTATTGTAGCCATTGACTTTAAAAACCCGTCAGATCCCGCAATTGAAAAAATAGATTTCGACATGACAAAGGCAGGCTACTTTTTGTGCATAGTCAACACCGGAGGAAATCACGCCGACCTTACCGATGATTATGCGTCGATTCCTGAGGAGATGAAATCGGTAGCCGAATTTTTCTCAAAGACAGTTTTGCGGCAAACAGATGAAAATTCTGTTTTATCCCACATTCCCGCTCTCAGAGAAAAGGTCGGCGACCGGGCAATTCTTCGCGCGCTTCACTTTTTTGAGGAAAACAAGCGGGTCGCCGCGCAAAAAAGCGCCCTGCTCGGTTCGGATATTTCCTCCTATCTTTCATATGTAATAGACTCCGGACGTTCTTCATTCTGCTATCTTCAGAATGTATACACCTCCAAAAACACATCGGAACAGGGTTTATCTCTGGCGCTGTGTCTCGCGGAAAACTATCTTAACGATAAAGGCGGCGCCTGGAGGGTTCACGGCGGCGGTTTTGCCGGAACGATTCAGGCATATGTTCCCTGTCAACATGCCGCAGAATTCAAAAAGCTAATGGATGGCGCCTTCGGAAAAGACTCCTGCGTTATACTCCGCGTCCGTCTTGTCGGAGCATGTTGCATACAGCGTTAAATAATATTTTTCCGGTTGTATTTGCATACAGCGTAAAGTAATAAAAAAATAATATTTTTCTGGCTGTATTTGCATACAGCGTAAAGTAATAAAAAAAATAATATTTTACTGGCTGTATGCCGCAGTTTTTCTGGCGAAAAACTGTCCGGGTTTTGTCGGATTTATTGCATACAGCGTAAAGAATTTATTCAGATATTGTTTTTCTGGCTGTATTTGCATACAGCGTAAAGTAATAAAAAAAATAATATTTTACTGGCTGTATGCCGCAGTTTTTCTGGCGAAAAACTGTCCGGGTTTTGTCGGATTTATTGCATACAGCATAAAGTAATAAAAAATAATATTTTTTACTGGCTGTATGCCGCAGTTTTTCTGGCGAAAAACTGTCCGGGTTTTGTCGGAATTTTATTGTTACAGTATGAAAAATAACTTTCGGTCGTTTGCCGCAGCCTTGCACCGCAAACTGCCCTGGTTACACGAGTTATGAGTTATAATCCACATTGCATTTATAATTTCAAAAATAAAATAAACGTCGGTTTTGTCATAATATTCAAAGCCGATTATGGAGTCTTAAAACAATGAAAAAGAAACGTGAAAGTCAAAACCTTTCTGTCGAAAAAAAAACGTCGGGTCAGATACCCGCCGATACCCGCAGGACTGCCATATCTCTTGTCATAAACTCAATTATTCTGCTTGTTATTTATTACTCGGCGATGGGTCTGGGAAATCTCACTCTGCAATATACGGTTATGATTATATATATGGTATGCTTCGGCGGATTTCTTATCGCGTATATAATATACAACCGCGCCTTTTCAAGAAAAAACATTACCCCCGAGATGCTGCCGGACACCTGGACTGACGAGCAGAAAGAAGAGTACATCCTTGACGGCAAAAGAAGAATGAAAAAATCCAAATGGATGCTGTCGGTGATATGTCCCTTTCTTGTCACCTTTATCGCCGAGGCGCTGTATCTTTTTGTTTGGAAAGGTTATCTTGAACAGTTGTTTATTTAAAAGAGTGACATACAAAAAAGCTCGATACTACCTGTTTCTTTGGCACAACTCCTCAATCCGGTAATGTACGCGAAAAAAAGATCTGACGCTGTAAAAAGGCAAAACAGCCGGACCGAATGAGACATTAAAAATTATAAATACATAAAACTTCAAAAAATAAATTAATAAACGGTAAAAAATGAAAGACTATAAAATATGCAACCTGTATTCGGGTTCAAAGGGAAATTCGACTTTTATCTCGGCGTCGGGAGCGAAAATTCTGATCGACGCGGGAAAAAGCGCCCGTTCTCTTTGCGGCGCGCTCTCCCAAATCGGGGAAAGCATTGAAAATATAGACGCGATTTTCATCACGCATGAACACAGCGATCACGTCTCCGCGCTTCAAACGCTTACACACAGAAGAAAAATTCCGATACATATCCTTTTGAATTCCGCATATAAATTTTACGGCCTCAGGGACGAAGCGTTGTGCGATTGTCTATGCCTGCACAATGACAGCAACTTTGAGGTCAAAATAAGACAGCTGAGCATAAAAGCTTTCCCTACGCCGCACGACAGCCGCGCTTCGGTGGGATACAGGTTTTCGTTTACACAGAACGACAAAACAGTTTCTTTTGCCTATGCTACAGATATCGGGTTTGTAAACGACTGCGTAAAACAAAATCTGTCGGGCTGCGAATCGGTCATTATAGAGTCGAACCATGATAAAGATATGCTGCTTACAGGTCCTTATCCCGAAGATCTCAAGCGCAGAATAATGTCGAAAAAAGGTCATCTTTCAAATTCGGACTGCGCCGGTCTTATCTCATATCTCGTATCGGGCGGCACAAAAAATATAATGCTGGCACATCTGAGTGAGGAAAACAACACTCCAAATCTTGCCTACAGCGAGGCTTTGAGCGCTATAGCCGACGACAATATTTTTCTTACCGTTGCCTCTCCCGACCGCGCCACCTGGCTTATCGGTGACCCTGATTTTACGGCGGACGCCGGGAAAGAAATTATTTAAAAATGGTCACACTGAAATTTATAACAATAGGTTCTCTAAAAGAGGAATATCTGAAGTCCGCCGTTCAGGAATATGAAAAAAGGCTGTCCGGTTTTGGAAAAATCATTAATGTAAATTTAAAGGAAGTCAGAATTTCCCCCTCCCCTTCTGCGTCGGAAATCAAAGCGTCACTGTCTGAGGAGGGTAAAGCGATTCTGGGAAATATGTCAGACCGCTCATATAATATTGCGATGTGCGTTGAAGGGAAACAGTTTTCCTCGGAGGAGCTGGCAGAAACGCTTGAGTCGGTTTGTCTGCGGACAAATGAAATCTGCTTTATCATAGGTTCATCCCACGGACTTTCGGACGAAGTAAAAAACGCCGCGGATTTAAAGCTGTCTCTGTCAAAGCTGACTTTTCCGCATCAGCTGATGCGTGTAATATTGCTTGAAACCGTATACCGTTCAATGAGCATAATAAAGGGAACAAAATACCATAAATAGAGTTGTTCCATCATTGTGTATTGTATAATTAACACAACAAAGGAAACAATATCGAAATTATTAACAGTTTGTAATGGCACAACATAAACAAGGTCAAAAATAACGACCTTGTTTTTGTATTTTCAATTTGATTACTTTATTTCAAAAATTTACTTTCTTTCATTTTATTCAAACTTCCTAAATATAATAAAATAGCAATTTATTATAATTCTTGTGTTATTACAAACACAAATACCGAAAGGAAGCTCAAAAGTGAAAAAAAAATATTTACCTGCGGTTCTTTTCTGCATTATTATAGCGCTCGGCTTTTGCTCTTGCTCATCAAAATACGATAAGCCCGTCGCCTGCCGGGAAATTATAACCGCGCTCACCGAAAAAGAGATAAATCTCCCCGCCGGAACACTGTACTCGTCCGGGATTTCGGAGGGAGAAGACGGCTACATTTCCGAAGACCTGCTTTGCGCCCTTTACGGATACGGCAAACTTCCCGAAGAGACAAAATCGTGGATTGACGTTTCTTTTTACATCTCTTCGCGCGCTCATCCCTGCGAATTCGCCGCGGTATTGTGCAATTCCCCAAGCGCGGCTCAGGATACCGCCAAGCTGTTTTGCAAAAGGCTCGATACCCTGAAAAACTCATGGAATAACGATGAACTGTCATATTACTTAAAAAACGCCGAAGTGGTCATAATAAAAAATTATGTCCTGTTGTTAGTCAGCGCCGATTCCGAAAACGCGAAAAGCATCGCGTCGGAAATTATCCGATGAAAAGTTTAACAAAAAAGTATATTACCCCATACACCGAACCCGCAAGTATTCCGTAAAGCAGCACGGGTCCGGCAACGGTAAATATTTTCGAGCCGACTCCGAGTATAAACCCTTCGGATTTGCTGTCGATCGCGGTTGATACTACCGCGTTCGCAAAGCCGGTTATCGGAACCAGTGTTCCCGCGCCCGCTCTCTTCGCTATTTTGTCGAACACACCGATTCCGCTTAAAAGAACCGCGACAAATATAAGAGAAACCGAGCACAACAGACCCGCGTCTTTCTGCTCCATACCCAGCAGATCCCGGAAAATAATTATCAGTCCCTGGCCTATGGCACAGATCAATCCGCCTATGCAAAAAGCCCATATGCAGTCCTTTACCAAAGGGGAGGACGGCGCGTGCGCGTCGGCGTATTTTTTATAGCTTTCCTTTTCCATATTCATTTTAAAATATCCCGCCTTTCTTTTCAGTACATGACTTTTATGATTTTCGGTCAATTGCAATTTATTTTCATAATCTTATTTTTAGCAGAAAATTAAAACAAATGAATGCTTAACGGTAATTTTTTAAGGGAAAAATGTATGTTTTTCCCTTTTTGGATTTTATAAATAATAACACTTGACAAATTCTTACATAATGTATATAATTATGGTAAGTAATACTGAAGGTTCTGTTTAAACCAAAGTGCTTATAAAGGATGGTGTTTACCGTGTCAAAATGGGATAATTTCAAAAAAAGCGTAAGCAATTTTGCGGACAAGGCGGCTAAAAAAACCGAAGAGCTTACCGACCTTGCCTCTCTTAAAATAAAAATCGCGAACAAAGAATCCGCGCGCGACAACGAATACAAAGCGTTGGGAAAGCTGATATACGAAAAATTCAAAAATACGGATGAAACGCTCGACAAAGAAATGGCGGCCGGCGTTGCCGAGCACATGAAAAAATTGGACGATATCTTTGAAGAACTGAAAAATCTGAACGCTGAATACAACCGGATAAAAAAATCAAAGGAAAATTCCGACAAATCCGAAAAATCCTCGCAGACCAAAGCGGACGACCCTGATATTATGGACCAATTCAACACCGCAAGAGAACAGGGCGACAAAGACGCAAAGGAAGCGGACGCTCAGTCCGCGGACGCTAAGGTTTACGCGGAGCAAATGGCGAAAGAGGATTCTGTAAAAACAGAGCAAGCAGAAGAATCCGCAAAACAAGCGGCAAATGACGCTCAAAAAGCCGCGGATGACCTGAAATGACACGCGCAATAAAATTAAAAAATAAAAAAAGTCTGAGTCATATTTAATTTTTTCACGCCATAGGTAACAAACAAAAATTCCCGCTGTTTTTTAAAGCAGCGGGTGAATTTTTATATGTTTACGGTAAAATTTAAAAGTTTCTCAGACTTTAATCAGGCTCATTTTTATTATTCTCAATTGTCGCGCGTATAATTTCTCGGTAAATTTCTGTCAACATTTTTTCAATTACTTTGACGGAGGCTATAAGTACTTTTGATACTGATTTGGCAGTAAAATATAAGTATCACTGTTCAGCACCTTATATAAAATTTTATTATTCAGATTAAGTATCCTCGAAGAAGAATCCTCTACAACGCTGAAAGTGTTTCCCAGACGTATGTCAACGCTTGCGGGTTGAACCTGCCCTTTTTCCAACGGTTCGATTAAAAAATCAGCGCATGATAATGGAGTAAAGTCATGAATAAAATTCTGACTACATTTTGACCACGTAAAGCACACTAAAATACGTAAAAATACATTATTATTTGAAAAACAACGGGTAACATAAAAACACAAAAAAGCCTTGATACAAAAGGGTTTTCCTTTAATATCAAGGCTTTTTGACGTGTGAAGGGGCGATAAAAAAGATATTTTCCGTTGTTTTGATATGGATTTGAACTCTCGCGAGTTTTGAAAAATCAAATGCTTAATTTAAAAGTTCAATTATAGATTCTTTCAAACAATTATTCATTCCGGATATTGAAGGAATATGTATAAAAATCGTGTTTTTATTTTTCTTTAACATATGGTAAAATGCGGCATTACACAAATATTTGGTAGGACAATCTGAAATAGAATAAGACAGATTATCCGCAATTCTTTTTTCTAATTCCGATATATTAAACGTTGTAAAAATCCGTTCCCCATTGTATTCTGCACAAGTTTCAATTTTGATTTTGTTTTTTAGTGACTTATCAACGCCCAACATATAAACAACATCATAATTTCCGACAGCAGTATTTATATCTCTTTCCAATCCATGGAAAGAATTGGTTAAAAGTAACACGGCTCCATTTAAACAGCTTGCTACTTGATACGAAGTGTTATTCTTTCCCTTAAATGCGGTATATAGTATTTTCATTTATTTTCTTGAGTAGATTTAGCTGTATTAAGCGAAGCAACCAGCATTCGTTTAATTTCTTCGGCTAACGAAAGCAACTTATCAAAATCGTATGCTATCAAATTTGTTCGTTTTAACAAGGTCAACCAATAAATGCTCTCGCCTGTTTCTTTGAGAGAAATATGTAATTTTGAGATAAAGTCCGCTTTACTGTTTCCGTAAATGGCTTCATTGATGTTTGCACCTACACTTGTAGCAGAACGGAGCAACTGTTTCGCAATTGTCGTATCCTTTTTGGTTTTGAAAAAATCCTCGTAGAAAAGTACAATCTGAGTAGCGAAATCCATAGATTTTTCAAGTAATGGGCTATTCATTGTCTTCACCTCTCTTTGAAATCATTATATCACACTTTTTACTGAAAATCAATGCTTTTCGACCAAAGCGCCAAAGGCGCAGGAGAAAAGCTGCCTTTTCTTTTCTCTCTTCTTTCTTATCTCTTCTCTGGAAAAGTCGCGTGGAAGAGTTAGGGAAAAGTGAAAAGTGAAGAGTGAAGAGTGAAAAGTACAAAAAGAAAAAGCCGCTTGCGCGACTTTTCTTTTTGGCGGAGAAGGAGAGATTTGAACTCTCGCGCCGGTTACCCGGCCTACACCCTTAGCAGGGGCGCCTCTTCGGCCTCTTGAGTACTTCTCCGTATTGTTAAAACTTCGTTTTTAAAACTTCGTTTTTAAACTTTGTTTCTGAAACTCTGTTTTTAATACTTTGTATTTTGACACACGATTGTTAATCAAAAACCTCGTGCAGGCACAACATTTTAACGCCCATGTCCAAATACTCCGCACCGCATAAGCGCCGGTTTGGCACACATGCAAAATAATACTGCAAGCCTGCCGTTTATAGACTTGCAGTAAATATTATACACAATAAATCAGCGTTTGTCAAGTACTTTTTACAAAAATAATAATAAACACAGTTTTTCTCAAGACGGCTTAAACAACTGTCATTTTCAAAAACTCAATGCAAAAAATCATTTTCGGTTATGGTTATAAGAACTTGGTTTTCCTGCCGCAAACAGGCAAATTGTCAACGCCCCCACAAGTCCTCCTACCAACAGTCCGACAATAAAAATCAGCAGCATCTATTTTACCTCTTTAAAAATTTATTTTACCATAGATTTGACCCGCGCAAATATACTTTCAGAATCTGTCGGGTCCGCTATGCCCGGTATTTCGGAAAAAATACAGCAAGTAATTTTAACGCGAATTACGCTGTATACTACAGATAGTATTCTGCCATATTTTGATTTTTATGCATTATCCGTCTGTTTTCCGGCGCGTCTTCTGTACGCGGCTGCTTTGCCCAGATTTCCGCACTGCTCAAGCAGTCCGATATGACAGAGAGTTTTTACAATGGAGTAAGCGTCCATCCCGTAAATTTTTGCCATCTGAGAATATGTCCTTACGGTGAATAATTCCGGCAAAGTGTCGGGAACAAATATATTATAGTCAATTGCCGATCTGAAAATGTATGCGCGGTCAAGCGAATTGGGAATTAGCTCATATTTTTTGGACCGTATTTTTTTTGATTTTTCTCCCGATATTTTTTTCCTGTACTGATCCGCTTCAATCATTAGAATCAAAAGCGAAAACCGCGGACTGTTTATAAAATCCCGAAAAAAATAAAGCTGCGACGCAATATCCTCAAGTCGTCCGTGACGGGGAGATTTACGCCGCGGACCGATGCTTCCGTTTTTCGCGTCAATATAGCTTACCCACAAAGATTCGGCAATCGGATGAATAACGACGACATTGTAAACGGTATTTTCAAGTATCCACGATATTTTTTCCCTCAGCGGGGAAAAACTGCCGGTCTGTATTTCATACACGGTATTTTCCGTAAGCACATCCGCGATAAATTTACGATTAGCGCGGCCGTCTTCCGCGGTACTACCCGTATAACCGTAAGAATTATAAAGCTTTACTTCATGCTTCGATTTGTCCGGACAGATAAAACGCTTGATAGCCGCGTGCATCTGTTTTTCTCCGAGAGTTCCTATGCCCTCCGTGTGTTCGGTCTCAATTGCCGAGCACGCCTCGGTCATTACATCAATCACTATCTGTCTGAAACGGGCGGTATCCCCGAAAGAAAACGTATAACCTTCGGATCTTGTTTCCGGCATCTCTGTCACCTTTCAGTAAAAAAATAAAAAATTTGTTAAACAGTATTAATTACCTTGAAACTTAATTATATCACAAAAATTCAATTTGTCAACAGACAAATCATTAATTGTTATTAATCAAAAGCCCATGTGTGTAACAAAATAATAATGCATTCAAAAAGGATGCAATCTTCGTCAAAGGAAATATGCCCATGTATAACAAAAAAAATAAAGATTTTCGTGTCCGCGCGCTTTCTCTTTTTCTCTGCGCGGCAATGACGATAAGCCTGCTCTTTTCGATGTTCGCTTTTTCGGCGTCGGCGGCGGGCAATAAATATGAAGGATTAAAACTCATACCGGGAGGAATTCCTTTCGGTGTCAAATTCAATACTGCCGGAGTCATGGTTGTGGGATTCTGCGATGTCGACGCTTCTCAAGGGTCAAGCAATCCGGCATATGCGTCAGGTATCAGGATAAAGGATATAATTACGAAGGTCAACGGTAAAGAACTGACCGACGCAAATGAACTGACAAATATAATTGAAAACTGTGACGGTAAGAATGTTACTCTCACATACAAAAGAAACGGAACGGAAAAAACAGTTACTATAAAACCGGCATATTCAGTGTCCGAGTCAAGGTATAAAACGGGCGTTTGGGTGCGCGACAGCGGGGCAGGCATCGGTACTGTGACCTTTATAAATCCCAAAAATAACGCTTTTGCCGGACTCGGGCACGGAATTTGCGACGGCGAGACAGGCGAGCTTATTCCGATGCAAAGAGGAGTCGTGACCGACGTAACGGTCAACGGGATAAAGAAAGGCGTTGCCGGAACTCCCGGAGAGATCAAAGGATATTTCGGTGTGGCAAAGAAAGGAACACTTCTTGAAAATACCAACTGCGGCGTTTACGGTATGTTTTCCGAAAAGCCCTCGGGAGTGGGCGAGGCAATTTTTGTCGGAACGCGCAATGAAGTCAAGAACGGTGAAGCTTATATCATCTGTACACTTGACAGCGGCGCGGCATGTAAGTATAAAATCGAAATTTCCGGAATAAACTATGATTCAAAAACCTCAAAATGCTTTACGGTCTCAATCAAAGACCCCGCGCTTATAGAGAAGACCGGCGGTATCGTTCAGGGCATGAGCGGAAGCCCCATTATACAGAACGGAAAACTGATAGGCGCCGTAACTCACGTGCTTATCAACGACCCGGCAACGGGATACGGAATATTTATTGAAAATATGCTTGACAATATGCCGGATCTGTTGAAATAAAATTCAATTTTAAAATTTTCAATATACGGTTTATCTGTAAATCCAACGCAAAAAGAGCTGACCCAATTACCCGGGTCAGCCCAAAACTATATTCGGGACATCAGTGTCCCGAAGGTTTTTTGTCAAGCATGTCCTTTTCGTAAGTCAGGTCGGCGTGAATAAACGACCCGAAAATTATTCCCAAAGGAATCAAGGTGATCCAGATAGCTTTGCCGACAATCAAATGGCACATTACCGTGCCGAACACCACGCCCACCGCAAAAAACAAAAGCATCTCAAAATGATTCGCCAATTTTTTTCGGTGTGATTTATCCGTTGAATGTCTGTGCTGAATTTCTTTAGCGAGACCTACCCCGATTTGCCTTATATGATTGGTAGCAAAAGTGGTCGCCATGGGAATGCCCTCCGCCTGTCTGAAAGTGTTGTACTGCATCGAGGCGATAAAATTTATCGTAACCTGTGAAATCTGAACCGGAGCGGTATCGGGAACAAAGCCAAGAGCAACTACGGCTATTATTTCTATGCCAATCAAAACAGTGTCCCATCTAACAGATAAATGTCTCTTTACCGGAACAGGCAGCAGTTCCGAGACAAACGCCCCAAAAACATACGCGGATATAGGCAAAATATAGTAAAGAGCTTCTGCCCAGTCTCCCGCGCCCAAAGCCAACCCCATCAAAACCACATTCCCCGTCTGCGCGTTACAGAACACATTACCGCGCAAAAGATATGTATAAGCGCCAAAAAATCCCGCTACCGCAATCAAAGTAAAGTATATTGGTTTTCTTTCACAGACCAGATAATAATTTTCGCCGTTAATTTTCTTATTTTTCACTCAGACAATCTCTCCAAATATGAGTTAATTTCAACAGACCGGATATCAACCGACGTTTTTTAGCCTTACGTTACCTGACAAAATTGCAATAATCAAGTATATCTGCCATTTTCGCCGGGAGTGATACCGGGGACACAGGTCTATTTCACCTGCCCGATTTTTGTAATCATTTATTGCAAGAATCCCTTTCCGCTATTTCTGTATCAAAGCGCGCCACATCCGTGCCGTTGTGATTTGTCAGAAAACAGAGTTTATCGTCTGAAATCACGTCAACAGGACTTTTATCGTCAACCGAGGCAAGCGCTACATAGTGGTTTCCGAATTCCCTGCCCTGCCGCGCTATACCACCTACAGGCTTGCTCCAATTTTTCAAATTCTCGCTTTCGCGCAAATCCGCCGCGTCAAGCAAAACCGCCGTACCGTCGTCCTCGATTTTTACTTTTGTGCTTGTCATAAGATATACGCCGTACTTTTGCAGATACACAATTTTGGAGTGCCAGGTATTTTCCGCGATTATGCTCTCCTTTCCGAAATTTCCCGGCTCGCACCATTCTCCGTTATAAAACTTTACAAAGTCTCCCATCAATCCGTCATTTCTCTTGCGCGTTCTGGCAATATATGTGTCGCAGCCCTTCCAGCGGCTCTCAAAAGTGTTTACACGCACAATATTATATACGATATACATATATTCGTCATTGGGGTTGACAAACAGCGTAAAATCCCCGCTGCCGAGGCTTACCTCTCCCGCCGGCTGTCCCAGCGCAAGCCCGGCTTCCTCAGGCTTGAATATACGGGTAAAATTAGCCCGCTCCGCGGTAAGCACCCAACGGTCAAACGTCCAGTTTTTTCCCTCGTCGTCCGAATGCATAAGCCCGATATGCCTGAAATCCGAGTCGTAATGAGGAGTATCGCAGTATCCGAGCGCGTCATACGCGCTTCCCTTGCCGTTCCAGCCCGTTTCATTGTGAAAAAAGCAAAAAAAGCGATGCGTACCGGGGCAGATATAGAGTCCGAAAGGCCAGATGCTTCCGCGCGCTTTCACTCCGTCCGGGTAACGTATATTGCCGAAAGCAAAGTCCGCGTGTCCGACGCAGAAATTAAACTCGGCTTTCCACACCTCTTCAAGGTCATTTAACGATTTACCGCAGAAAATTCCGATATGCCCCATGTGTGAGTGTCCGCTCATCGCCCAGAGCCTGCCGTCCGTGTCCCGGCACATCGGAGTCGTGCCGTCCTGATAAATATCATTTTTGTTCAGAAAGGGCGATTCTCTCCGCTCTCCGATTTTCAGGGTATACTTTTTCAAAAAATCGCTCATTTAAATCCCTCCGTGCCGCCAACAGTCGGCGCAAATAAAATTCCGTAAACCGAACGGACGTCAAAACCAAAGCAACTGTTATTTATCTCGGTCCGGCTTGCCGTATTTTACGGGTATTATAACATATAAGATACGAAAATGCAACATTTATTTTTGAGAGTTTACGCAAAAAGGGACGACCGGATCTAACCCGAACCGTCCGCAGTAAATTACTTCGCGAAGGATAAATACACGCAAGCCTTTGAAAAGGCTTGACCGAAGCCTTTAACAAGTTAAGTCTGTCTGATATCAGGCATGCGGCGGGATTTTCCCGCCGCCCAAAAAAATCAAGGCAAGAACAGGTCTTATTCAATTCGGTAAAATCATCCCGAATCAGATATCCTCAAGCTTTACCCTTGCCTCAAGGCATACCTCTTGTTTGGAATTAAGCGTTCTGACCTCAAAAAATCCCTCCGCGTCAGGCTGACCCAAAAGAACGGTGAGTTCATCTCCGTACGCCGCCTCTTTTATGTACGAAAGCGAAAGCTTCGATATCCTTTTCCCCATCATATCAGGCAGAAAATCGCATATCATATCCGGATATATCGTATTGTTCATATGCATATTGTAATCTATGTCTGAATACACTATTTTGCGTTTGCCGACTTCTTTCAGCACGGAACCTTTGGATACCCTCGCCTTTTTGGGCAGCAATTCCGCGTCTATCGGCTCATCTATCGGAAAGTACTCGTCAAGGCTCTCGTCTCCCTTGACCATAGTTTTGTTTACTACGTCGATAAGCGCCCATATGCTCGAGGCTCTCAGGACAACTTCATCGTTTCTGAGTATCTCATAATAACGCAGAAAGCTGTATCCGTGAGACGCGCGGCACCATGTCCTGACGTCTATTTCCTCATATGCGTGCAAAGGCTTTATAAGGTCTGCCGATATACTGCCGAGCACAAATCCTACTCCCTTTTCGTCGCGCAGATCGTCAAGCGGCAATCCCATCTCCGCGCACTGCAAGTTTGCCGTTTCCTGTAGATACATAAGAATTCGGCTTGTCCTCACGACCCTGCTCGCGTCGGTATCATGCCACTTTATTTTAAAATGCGAAGTATACTTCATCAATACCCCCGTAAAATCAATTATGTAGTGCAGGGGAAAAGCCTTAACATTTAAGGCTCTTCCCCGCAAAGGTATATTTATCCGGCCTCTGAAAAATCAAAGTTTGTTTTCCGAGCCGAGAACCGATTCGATCTTATGAATAACCATCTTTTTGACCTCTTTGCGTCCCTCGGAAAGGTAGGTACGCGGGTCAAAAACATCGGGCTGAGCGGACAGAACCCGTCTGATTCCCGCCGTCATCGCAAGGCGTATATCGGAATCTATATTGATTTTGCATACCGCCATTCCGGCAGCCTGACGAAGCATATCCTCAGGTATGCCTATGGCGTCGGGCATTTTACCGCCGGTTTCGTTTATTTCCTTTACAAGCTCAGGAATGACCGACGAAGCTCCGTGCAATACTATCGGAAATCCCGGCAATCTTTTCCCGACCTCCTCAAGAATATCAAAACGAAGCTGCGGCTTTACTCCCGGCTTGAATTTATACGCTCCGTGGCTGGTCCCTATCGCGATTGCAAGAGAATCCACCCCGGTTCTGCTTACAAACTCCTCAACTTCACCGGGATTTGTAAACATAGCGTCATCGGCGCTTACATTGACGTCGTCCTCTATTCCGGCAAGCTTGCCAAGTTCTCCCTCAACAACCACTCCGTTGGCGTGCGCATATTCCACTACCTTTTTCGTAAGTTCAATATTCTCTTCAAAGGAATATTTTGAACCGTCTATCATCACGGAGGTAAATCCTCCGTCGATGCACGCCTTACAGAGTTCAAAGCTGTCGCCGTGGTCAAGATGAAGCGCAAGGTCAATATCGGTATCCTTAATTGCCGCCTGCACGAGCGCCATAAGGTATTCGTGCTTTGCGTACTTTCTGGCTCCCGCCGAGACCTGCAGTATCACGGGCGACTTTTTTTCGCTCGCCGCCTCGGTAATAGCCTGAATTATCTCCATGTTGTTGATATTGAACGCGCCTATGGCATACCCGCCTTCATAGGCTTTTTTAAACATTTGTTCTGTTGTTACAAGTGCCATTTTTTTCCTCTCCGTTAATTAATAAAATATCTTCTTCCGAATATATTTTACCACATTTTTCTTACAAAATCAATAGCATTTATAAATTTAAGCTTTCATTAATGAATAAAAAAGTATGTCCGCTTATATTAAATCAGCCTACGGCGCCGTTTTCCCGTCCTTTGGCGACAGCAGCGGCCTGGGTATCCGCGGCAGCCACAGCGGCGGAATGTCTCTCGTACTCGGATTGATATTCCTGATTTCCGAGTCCGAAGCTCACCGCTATCGCGTTGTTTACGGCATTCATAATATCGTCGTCAAGATGACCCATTTTTTCTTTCAGACGCCGTTTGTCTATTGTTCTTATCTGTTCAAGCAGGATAACCGAATCCTTCGCAAGGCCTACTCTGTCTGCATATATGTCTATATGTGTGGGCAGTCTGGTCTTGCCCATTCTTGATGTAATGGCGGCGGCTATCACCGTAGGGCTGTATCTGTTGCCCACGTCATTCTGAACTATAAGCACCGGCCTCAGCCCGCCCTGTTCCGATCCTATAACCGGACTGAGGTCTGCATAAAATATATCTCCGCGTCGTATTGTCGGTATCATCATTTTTTATACCGTCCTTTTCTGGTTTTCTTTACAGGATTATTTTTGCCGCAACATTACCGGTTTTAAACACTGCGACGCAATATTTCCCTCAATTTTATTTTGCATCTGAGGTTCGCGGATAACCTCGGTGTCAGTATATGTTAAATAATGTCACAAAGTGAATTTTCTTTGTATTGACAAGGAAAATATAATGTGGTATACTTTATATGTGACAAGCTTGTTTAATTTGTCAGGCTGTTAGTTTGAAAATTTTACCTGATTTGTCAAAATTTTTTGTACGCGCCACATTGGGAAAGGAACAGGTCATAAAATGAAAATGTCTTTTGTTTCAAGCGACATTGTAAAGCTTTTCGGAGAAGAAAAGGGTTACTCCATTATAAAAGAGAGCGGCTTTGACTATATTGATTTCGGTCAGCCCTGCTCGCTGTATTCTTATAAAAGCGGTCTGTATTCGGAAAGCTTTGACGGATTTATCTCATATTTCAAAACGCAGAAAAAATACATTGAAGGCGCGGGGCTGAAAGCGGGACAGATACACTCCCCCTTCCCCACATATCCGGAAAGCGGTGACAAAGAGGAGTTTGACGACATGCTGCGGGCTTTGAAGTGGTCTGTTTACGCCGCTTCGGAAGTTGAAAGTCCGTATGCCGTAATTCACTGCGCGATGAGAAACGGCTGGCGTCCCGACACGGATCCGGAGCTCACCAAAAAGCTGAACTTTGAAGTTTTTTCAATGCTTATTCCCGAAGCGGAAAAATGCGGTGTTACGTTGGCGCTTGAGAATATGCCTTCGCAGGGAAAACCCACTGATATTCCGACCTCCGCCCCCGAACAGCTCATAGAATATATCGACATGATGAACTCACCCAATTTCAAAGCGTGTTTTGACACCGGGCACGCCAACGTATCCGGTTTCGGATGCGGCGATTACGTTAAGGCATTGGGAAAAAGACTGGTAACGCTTCACATACATGATAACGACGGCACCCGGGACGGTCACACCTGTCCGACATTCGGGACCGTTGATTGGAAAGACTTTTTCTCGTCGCTGTCGCAGATCGGATACAACGGAACCTTATCGCTTGAATCCGACAATTTTTCCGACAGGGAAAACAAGCTTACTTATCCCGTTTGCGTAAAATTTCAACATGATATTCTTGACATTCTCGCGCGTAAGTACATGTAATTTATATTTTTCATTTTCAATCTTAATTTGTAAAATTTCTATATGAAAATATCGTATTTTTTGTTTTATATTTCTGAAATATGTCGTTTTGTCCAAAAAAAGCATATACTTCAAACATAGTTTTTTCAAAAATACTATTTACTTTTTCCCGATTTTATGTTATCATTAAGGGTGGGTGATTGTTTGTGTAAAAACACAGCATAAAACACACCGTCTGACAGATTTATTACGATTATAATAATTAAAATATATATTTTCCAGGAGGAAATCTTAATTATGCCTATCGAAAGAAAAAAGCTTTCCATGGACGGCAACCAGGCTGCCGCTCACGTCAGCTACGCGTTTACGGAAGTCGCGGGAATATACCCCATAACTCCCTCAAGCCCGATGGCTGACTATGTCGATCAATGGGCTGCCGCCGGTATGAAAAACGTCTTCGGAACAACCGTAAAGGTTATGGAAATGGAGTCGGAGGCAGGCGCCGCAGGTACGGTACACGGTTCGCTCGCGTCCGGCGCTCTTACTACAACTTATACAGCTTCCCAGGGGCTTTTGCTTATGATCCCCAACATGTATAAAATTGCCGGAGAGCTTCTCCCGGCGGTCTTTCATGTATCCGCCCGTTGCGTAGCATCGCACGCGCTCAACATTTTCGGCGATCATTCCGACGTTTACGCCTGCCGTCAGACCGGATTCGCAATGCTTGCCGAAACCAATCCTCAGGAGGTCATGGACCTTGCCGCGGTAGCTCATCTTTCCGCCATTAAGGGCAGAGTTCCTTTTCTGAACTTCTTTGACGGATTCCGCACTTCGCACGAAATCCAGAAGATTGCGGTGTGGGATTTCGCAGACCTTGAAGAAATGCTCGACAAGGACGCCGTCGCGGCATTCCGCGCTCACGCGCTCAACCCCAACCACCCGGCCCTGCGCGGTTCCGCGGAAAACGGCGATATCTTTTTCCAACACAGAGAAGCCTGCAACAAATACTACAACGCGCTTCCCGCTGTCGTTGAAGAGTACATGAACAAAGTCAACGAGAAGCTCGGAACCGATTATAAGCTGTTCAACTATTACGGCGCGCCGGACGCTGACCGCATTATCGTGGCTATGGGTTCGGTATGCGACGTTATAGAAGAAGTAATAGATTATCTCAACGCGAAGGGTGAAAAGGTCGGTCTTGTAAAAGTCAGACTTTACAGACCTTTCAGCGCGGAGAAGCTCATTGAGGCAATTCCCGAAACCGTAAAGAAGATCGCGGTTATAGACAGAACCAAAGAGCCCGGCTCATTGGGCGAACCGCTTTACCTCGATGTGGTTACGGCGTTGGCTTCAAAAGGAGTAAAAGCGACAGTTGTCGGCGGGCGTTACGGTCTCGGCTCAAAAGACACTACTCCCGCGTCCGTATTCGCGATTTATGAAAATCTCGCAAAAGATACTCCCAAGTCAAATTTCACCGTAGGTATCGTGGACGACGTGACCGGATGCTCCCTTGAGGAAAAGCCCGCTCCCGACACCGCTCCCGAAGGTACAATAGCATGTAAATTCTGGGGTCTCGGAGGAGACGGAACCGTCGGCGCGAACAAAAACTCCATCAAGATCATAGGTGACCATACCGACAAATATATTCAGGCTTATTTCCAGTATGACTCAAAGAAAACCGGCGGTATTACGATTTCTCACCTTCGTTTCGGAGACAGCCCGATAAAATCTCCTTATTATATAAATAAAGCTAATTTTGTTGCTTGCCACAACCAGGCTTACATACACAAATATGATATCGTATCCGATGTTAAGCCGGGCGGAACATTCCTTCTCGACTGCCAGTGGAACACGATTGAAGAGCTTGACAGGCATCTTCCCGCGAAAGTCAAGCAGTATATAGCGAACAACAATATCAATTTCTATACAATTGACGCTACAAGCATCGCCATAAAGCAGATAGGCAACGCAAAGGTCAAAAACACCATTCTTCAGTCCGCTTTCTTCGCGCTCGCAAAGATACTTCCCGAAACCGAAGCAATCGAATATATGAAGAAGATGGCTTACAAGTCATATATCAAAAAGGGACAGGCCATGGTTGACCTCAACTACGCCGCGATCGACGCGGGAGCGGATGCGTTTGTCAAGGTGGATGTTCCGGATTCATGGAAAAACTGCGGCAAAGACAACGACGCGTCCAAGGTCATGGGCAGCCGCCCCGAACTTGTGGATTTCGTTGAAAACATAGTAAATCCCGTAAACGCCATGAACGGAGACAGTCTCCCGGTTTCCGCGTTCGAGAAATATGTAGACGGTCAGTTCCCTCAGGGTTCCGCAGCATACGAGAAGCGCGGCGTCGCGGTTATGGTTCCCGAATGGAATCCCGCAAAATGTATACAGTGCAACAGCTGTTCCTTTGTATGTCCTCATGCCTCAATCCGTCCTTTTGCGTATAACGAACAGGAAGCAAAGGAAGCGCCCGCAGATACGCTCTTTGCTTCAAAGATGACCGGCAAGGGTTGTGAAAACTACAAGTTCACGGTATCGGTATCCGCGCTTGACTGTATGGGCTGTACCCTCTGCGTTAAGGCATGTCCCGTCAACCAGAACGCGGACAAAAAGGCTGCCGCCGCCGGAGTAAAAGCCGATCCCGCGGATTACGCGCTCAGAATGGTTCCTCAGGAAAAGGGTCTTTACCAGCAGGCAGCGTTCGATTACGCCGTCGCCAACGTCTCGTCAAAGGAACTTCCCTTCAAGACGGATTCTGTCAAAGGCTCGCAGTTCAAACAGCCTCTGCTTGAATTCTCAGGCTCCTGCGCAGGATGCGCCGAGACTTCATACGCGCGTCTTATCACTCAGCTCTTCGGAGAGAGAATGTATATATCCAACGCTACCGGATGTTCTTCTATTTGGGGCGGTTCCGCTCCCAGCACTCCCTATACGGTAAACCGTGAAAGCGGCAAGGGGCCGGCTTGGGCAAACTCGCTGTTTGAGGACAACGCGGAGCACGGACTCGGCATGTATCTCGGTCAGAAGGTCATCAGAGACAGACTTATCGGATACGTTAAATCTCTTGATTACTCTTCGGATCCCGACCGTCAGGCTGTTATTGACAAATATCTTGAAACTGTAGACGACGGAGCCGCTAACCAAGCTGCAGCAAAGGCGCTTATCGATATGCTCGAAAACAGCGTATGTAAGGAAAAATGCGACTGCTGCGAAACCGAAAAGAAGATTCTCGCGGACAAGGATTACCTGTCAAAGAAGTCCATGTGGATGTTCGGCGGAGACGGCTGGGCTTACGATATAGGCTTCGGAGGTCTTGACCACGTGTTGGCGTCCGGAGAAAATGTAAACGTGTTCGTATTCGACACCGAGGTATATTCCAACACCGGAGGTCAGGCGTCGAAAGCGTCCAACCTCGGACAGGTCGCTCAGTTTGCCGCCGCCGGTAAGGCTATAGGTAAGAAGAACCTTGCGGAGATAGCGATGTCCTACGGTTATGTCTATGTCGCTCAGGTTGCTATGGGCTACGACATGAACCAGCTGCTCAAAGCGCTTACGGAGGCGGAAGCATACAACGGTCCTTCACTGATAATCGGATACGCTCCCTGCGAAATGCACGGAGTAAAGGGCGGTATGCAGAACTGCCAGCTTGAAATGAAAAAGGCTGTGGAGGCAGGATATTGGCAGACATTCAGATACAATCCCGCGCTTGAGTCCAACAAGCTTACGATTGACTCAAAAGAACCTACCGCAAACTATATAGACTTTATCAAAACCGAAACCCGTTACGCCCGTCTGGCTCAGTCCAATCCCGACAGAGCAGCCGCTCTCTTTGCAAAGGCGGAAGCAAACGCAAAGGCTAAATACGAGAGACTTCAGAAAATGGGTAAGCTTTACGAATAATAACAATCCGAATTAACACGCAAATAAAACAAGAGGCCAAGCCAATAGCTTTTGAAAAACTTTTGGCTCAGCCTCTTTTTGTTTTAGCGTATAGACTCATACATCGCCCGTGTTCGTTAATTTACTTTTATTGAATTCAGAATCGGAGTTGCTTCGCGAAAAACATCGAAATCCTCGATGCCGCGTGTCCATGCGTCCATCATATCGAAAGTCAATATAACAGGCATTCTGTCGTGTATGGGAGATACCGACTCGTCAGCGCGGGTGGTAATGACAACAAAACGGATACCGTCAGGCGTATTACGGTAAATACCCGCAAGATACACCATAGGTGAATCCGGAAGATTGAATCTGTATTTTACTTTGCTCTTTGACCACTCATAGTAACCGTTGGTCGGAATGATACACCTATGACGCAGGATTCCGTCTCTGAAAAAGGGCTTTTCGGCTACACTTTCCGATCGAGCGTTGATAATAACTCCTTTGTTTTTATACCCCGGATACCCCCACGTACCCGGGACAGGAATGAGATCTTTTCCTACAAGCAGAGGAACCGTATCGGTAGGGAATATCTCACCCGATTTAATTCTGACATCTGGATACAATAGACTTAGTTTGTGATAAAGGGATCTCATATCGACGCTTTTATCGTCTTCGGTAACATAACGTCCGCACATGGCTTACTCCTTCATTATTTCAAAAACTTCGAATCATAATCCAAGCCTCTCAGATCATGGCCCGAATTACGCAGATCGGCGACCTTCAATGCCACCAGATTGATATCGGAACACATAGTCTGGGCAATCTGCTCCGCGTCAAACCCAAATTCATAGATATAAGACAATACCTCCTCGGTCGGAAGCAGAATGGCGGCAGCTACCATATTCGCCTCATACTCTCGTCGACAGTTCGTGTCATATAACATAAGCTCCTGA
>CALWJX010000022.1 GCA_944381085.1 uncultured Clostridia bacterium | reverse complement strand
CGTTGTGGTGACTACATTATACCATATCTTTGAGTATCTTCCTATCCTTTTTGGTTCATATCATTTTAGCACATACAATTTGAAAAATTTTTTATATTATTTCACATAATCTTGAACAACATAAAAAACCGTTCTGTCGGGTTGTGAAAAATACCCGCAAAACGGTTTTCATTATTCTCTCAAATTTTTTCAGTATGAAACTTGTTCAATTGCATTTGCTTATCGCACACCTTAAGTCGGCAAAGTCTTTTTCATCAGGCAGAAAATTGACATAATCTTATTTGGCAAGCTTACCGGTAACAATGTAATATCCGGTGTTATCGGGAGAAATAACATATGATTCACACCCTGAGGGAACCGTCAGCATTGACTCGACCGCCTCCTGTCTTGTAATGATATACTCTCCCGTCTTATAAAATACGCCGGGCTCAAGAGACGATATGTATTGTTCAAGAGTAAGATGATTGTTGTAAATAATATCTGAATGAGGATGACCCACATATCTGACATGCCAAGGCTCGTATCGGATACCTGTATACTCTTCGCCGTAAGAGGGATACCTTATAATAAAGCCGTATTCCCAGCAGTGAGAATTAACAAATCTGCCTGATTTTGAGCGCAAAAACCCGTCTCCCGAAAATCTCGAGACGTAGACATCAAGAGACAATCCGGTTTCATGCTCGCTTGCTCCCGGAACCGTCGCAGTTAACGGGTCTTCCATATAAAGCGCCTGTTGCTCCTCTCTGTCTCTTACACTGCTTGATACATATAGTTTATTGCCCGTTTTCTCCAGAACCGCGCGTGACAACTCCTCATAAGCCGACATTATGCAGTCATTCATAAAAACCGTTGTATCCTTGTATTCGGATACTTCTGCCTTAAAATCCTGTGGCAGCATATAGATCGTGTTGACGAGCATCAGACTCTGATTGACTGTGAAGCGTTCGTCGGACAAAACCGACTCAAGGGAAATCCGCTCGCTCTCTATGTCTTGAACAATATCAACATCAACCGTATCGCAAAATAACCCTTTTTCTTCAACAAACATATATATCTTATGGTAACCTGCCAACAACGCTACCGCCACGGCGCACAAAACAGCCAAAATCAATATCAATATAAGAACTATTTTGCTTTTCTTTTTCACTTAACTTATTACCTTGCCTTTCAAAGACATTTCCCGGAGTAAAACTTTAATATTGAAAAATCTTTTACATACCGGGCACCAAAGTCTTTCAGCTTATTGTATTGATATCATACGGGGTCGTCTGGTAAACAAAATAATTCAGCCAATTATAATACATAAGATTGGCGCCCGAACGCCATGTGACAACCGGTTCTTTTTCCGGATCATCGTCCGGAAAATAATTCTTGGGCAAATCAATATCAAGCCCCCGGGCTTTGTCCCTCAGATACTCATTTTTAAGCGTGTCCCTGTCGTACTCCGGGTGTCCGGTCACAAAAATCTGTCTGCCGTGCTTGGTCATGCACGCATATACACCCGCGTCCTTTGACGACGCAAGTATCTTTATACTGCCGACCGACTCTATATCCTCCCGGTTGCAGGTCGTATATCTTGAGTGAGGAACCATAAATATGTCGTCAAATCCCCTGAAAAGTATTGACTTACTGTAGTCAAGAGTATGCTCGAAAATTCCGAAAAGCTTTTTATCAAGCTTTTGCTTGGGTATTCCGAAATGGTAATACAAGCCCGCCTGCGCTCCCCAGCACGTGTGCAAGGTCGAAGTGACATGCGTCTTGCTCCACTCCATTATCCGACAGAGTTCGTCCCAATATTCCACTTCTTCAAAATCAAGATGCTCCACCGGGGCGCCGGTAATGATAAGTCCGTCGAATTTTCTGTCCTTTACACTGTCAAAAGTTTTGTAAAACGCCAGCATATGTTCTTCCGAGGTATGGGTCGATTTATGGGTGGCGGTCTGCAGCAGTTCAAGTTCGACCTGCAAAGGCGTATTTCCGATAAGTCTTGCGATCTGCGTCTCGGTCACTATCTTTTGCGGCATAAGATTAAGCATTAGTATATTCAAAGGGCGGATATCCTGAGTTATCGCCCTTGTTTCAGTCATTACGAATATATTTTCCTGCTGCAAGATATGTGTTGCCGGAAGCAGATTCGGTATTTTAATAGGCATTATTCTACTCCGATAAATAATATTGTTAAACATTGTCCTGACGACAAAATATCGTCAGAATCTTCTTAAAGCTCAAGAGCCTGAGCTATGTCGGATATGATATCGTCGGGATTTTCTATGCCCACCGAAAGTCTGACCTGTTCGGGAAGCACTCCGCTTGCCACAAGCTGCTCGTCGGTAAGCTGGCGGTGAGTCGTACTCGCGGGATGCAAAACCGAAGTACGGGCGTCCGCGACATGAACCACTATCTGCGCAAGCTTCAAACCGTTCATGAATTTAACCGCTTTTTCTCTTCCGCCCTTAACTCCGAAGGAAATTACTCCGCAGCATCCGTCAGGCAGATATTTCTTGGCAAGCAGGTACTGACTGTCGTCTTCAAGTCCCGGGTAACTAATCCATGAAACATGGGGATTGGTCTTAAGGTACTCTGCGACTTTAAGCGCGTTTTTGCAGTGCTTTTCCATTCTCAATGAAAGCGTTTCAAGACCGAGATTCAAAATAAACGCCGCCATAGGAGACATTGTACAACCGAAATCGCGCAGAAGCTGGACTCTCGCCTTTGTAATATACGCTACTTTATTTCCGAACTGCTCCGTATACACCACGCCGTGATAAGATTCGTCCGGGGTGGTAAGCTCAGGATATTTACTTCCCGCCGTCCAGTCAAACCGACCGCCGTCCACAATGACCCCGCCGAGTACCGTGGCATGACCGTCCATATATTTCGTTGTGGAGTGCGTTACTATGTCCGCTCCGAACTCAAAGGGACGGCACAGCACCGGCGTGGGAAAAGTATTGTCAACCACAAGCGGAACATTATGCCTGTGAGCGATTTTCGCGAATCTTTCTATATCAAGCACCCTGAGCGCGGGATTGGCAATTGTTTCTCCGAATAAAAGCCTTGTATTTTCATCAAACAACGCGTCGATTTCCTCATCGCTCATACTCCCGGTGGCAAATCTTGTCTCTATTCCCATCTTCTTCAAGCTTACCGCGAAAAGATTGACGGTCCCGCCGTAAATTTCCGACAGCGCCACAATGTTCTGACCCGCCGACGCAATATTGAGCACAGCGCAGAGATTAGCCGACTGCCCCGAAGAAACCAGCATAGCTCCGGTGCCTCCCTCAAGGTCAGCTATCTTTTCCTCCACACACGCGAGCGTGGGATTCGAAATTCTCGAATACATATGGCCTTCTACCTTCAGGTCAAACAGATCCCCAAGGTTGTCCGCGTCCGTATATCTGTAAGTTGTGCTCTGATAAATCGGCAACACTCTGGGCTGCCCGTTTTCGGGAACATATCCCGACTGTATACATTTGGTATCAATTTTATAATTCGACATATCCGTCACCTCTTGATTTAAATTATTTCATAACCGAGGTGTAATAATAATTACCCTCTTCAATTTTTTCTTCGTCTATAGCTTCCGCCTCCTTGAGGGATACGCATCCTCCAAACGCGTCCTCGCCGATACTCTGAACATTACTGAATCCGACGCTTTCAAGGGATTTGCAGCCGAAAAAGGAAGAGGCGTTGATAACCGTAATGCCGTCCGGAAGCAGAATACTTTTTAACGACTCACACCCGTAAAACGCCTGCTTGCCAATCCCGCTCAGAACCGAGCCCTCTCCGAATTCGACAGACTCAAGAGTTCTGCATTGAAAAAACGCGTCATTGCCGATTTTTTCCACAGAATCCGGAATATTTATACCTCGTATAGAGTAACAGTTGTAAAATGCCCTGATTCCTATTTCAGTCAGATTTTCCGGCAAAGTCACCTTCACAAGTCCCGTGCAATCCGCAAACGCCATATCCGAAATTTCGGTACAGGTGTCAAGCAACGTAAGATCGCTCAAGGATCCGGGGACAAAATTATCATTCCACTCATAATTCTCAGCGCCGAAAATATATCCGAAAAATGTGTTCTCGTTATTGCTGCCCCCCACAAAAGGCAAAGTCAGATATTTCAGCGACTCACAATTCAGAAAAGCGCCGAGACCGATTTTTTCGCATGATTCACTAAGTTCTATTCTGACGACAGATCCGCAATCCGCGAACGCGTATTCCCCTACCTCATTGACGGACGAACCGAGGTCAACATATAAAAGCTCTTCATTTTCATAAAAGGAAAACTGACCGATTTTCACAAGCTTATCGGTAAAAACAACCGCCTTAAGGCTCTTAAATCCCGACATCGCGTTGTCTTCGACTTCGGTAACATTCTCTCCGAAAATTATCATTTCAAGAGACGCCGGCACCGCCACTGTATTGCTGTCCGACGTCAAAGCCCCGAATATATATCCGCAATTTGTATTTTCCGCGCCGTCCCCCATTATCGGCAGTCTGAGGGTGGTAAGACTGTCGCAGTTTTCAAAAGCTCCTCTGCCGATAAAAACCACGCTGTCCGGCACATAAACCGCGCGCACGGTGCTGTCCGAAAAAGCCTCCTCTTCAATCCGAGTCACGGTCTTCCCGTCAATCTCCTCCGGAATCACAACAACCCGCTCGCTGCCCTTATATTTTAAAATCGTTATATTTCCGTCCTCGCCGCCGTATTCAAAATCCGATGCGTTCGCGGGTGAGTATGTCCCGAAAGCCAGCCCCGCGTTCTCTTTATATTTATCGTATTCGGCCTGTATTTCCGGGTCAAGCTCCTCATCGGGAGCGGGGACAAAAGTTTCTTCCTCCTCACTCAGATTTTCATCCCCGCCGTTTTTATCAGGAGCGGCCACACAGCCGCATACAAGAAGCATTAATATAAGCGATGAAGTAAAAAAAGAAACAAGTCTCAAAGGTATTTTCATATTTCATATCCCCTCAGTTACGTTTATCAAACCGATTTCGCATCTGTCTGTTCTCCGGACCCCGTCACGGAATGTCCTTTGACGCTGTGATACATTATCAATATCAGAAACGGTATAAACTGATACGCAAACCACATCGTCGTTATATCAATCAGGCTCTGAGTCTTTTGTATTTCCTCCGTGTCGGGAGTCTCTCCCGTTTTGCTTTTTATAATTACAAACGGCAGCATTATCAAAAAGGTAAACAACATTACAAACACCGCCTCGACAGCCTGTTCCCTGTGTTTTGCGGAATACGCGCCGCCCATATCGTCGCCCGAATAGGCAATCATCTGAAAAAGAGCGACAGACGCAACCGGAATCAGATATACAATATGCTCAAGCAGCCATTGAAAATTAGTCATGGAATTTTCGGATTCCTCAAGCTTCGCATAAATATCCTGAAAAAAATTACAATACAAATAAAGCTGTATAGCCATGACGCCCGATAAAATAATTACGCACAATATCAGTCTTTTAATATTTAGTCCCGATTTTCCGACCACACTCAATTTCAATACCTTGCCTTTCATTTGCAATATTTCAATATCTGTCCGCAGGATTTTTCCGGGAGTCTACCGAATATACTTGACCGGACAGCATAAAAATGATATAATTAGAGCAAATCACAAACGGAGAAAACTTATGTCAAACAACAAAAACACCTGTACCTGCGAAAGCTGCGAATTTTACGGCTATGACGACGATTACGGCGACTATATCTGCAATGTAGCGCTTGACGAAGACGAAATGGCGGACTTTTTAAACAAGAATACTAACAGCTGTCCTTATTACAGATTCTATGACGAATATAAAAGTGTAAGAAAGCAAAACTGAAGCGTCGGGGAAAGCTTTTTGAACAACTTCATATGCCGAATCTGTTTTTATCAAAGCCAAAGGGCGCCAAAAAACTCAAATCATATTCCCTTATATTTTTACCGTCCGAGAGAATTATTTTGAAGTCGCCTCCGCAGAACTCAGTCATAAACTGCCTGCAGATCCCGCAAGGCGGACAGTAATCGGTTATCTTGCCGAAGGATTTTCCCCCTGCCACGGCGATAGCCTCAAAATCCTTTTCTCCGGCGGAAATTGCCGTGCAGAAAGCGCTTCGCTCCGCGCATATCCCGGCGCCGAATGAAGAATTTTCTATATTAACTCCCTTATAAATATTCCCGTTTTTGCACAACAGCGCGGCTCCCACCGAAAAACCGGAATACGGAGCGTATGCCGCTTTACGCATTTTTTCGGCTTCCGACACAAGCATCAGTCTGATTTCTTCACTCATAACAACACCTCGGAAAAATCAAAATCACCGCTCACTTCCGACAATCGGATATACGAGGCCGCGACGGCGACTCACGGCAATACAATACGGCGGATATTCAAATTAATTTGGGTATTAAGACAACAAACTTTATGACAGTTTATCGTTTTATGCGAATTTAAATATCAAGACCCGCCGTATAAACTATACACTGTATTGAGCGCCACCTCAATCATCTGATTAAACGAGGTCTGCCTCTCGCCTGTCGTCAGCGCCTCGCGGTTTATGAGATGATCCGACACCGTACATATGGCAAGGGCACATTTTCCGGCTCTCGCCGCGTTCATATAAAGCGCGGCTGCCTCCATCTCAACAGCCATAACCCGCATTTTTCTCCACTTAACATTGTCCTCGGGGTCGTCATAGTAAAAATGGTCGGAAGACAGCAGATTTCCGACATGGTAATTGACCCCAAGCTTTTCCGCCTGTTTTACAGCCGCGCACAGCAGTCCGAAATCCGCTATGGGAGAAAAAACACCGGGCAAATGATACTGATTCACAAAACCCGATTCGGTACAGGCTCCCATGCCCATCACAATATCCCTTAAACGAATATTTTCCTGCATGGCCCCGGCGGAGCCTACTCTGATTATATTTTCGACTCCGAAATAATTGTATAACTCGTAACTGTATATGCCTATGGACGGCATTCCCATTCCGCTTGCCATAACAGAAACCGGAACGCCTCTGTATTTACCGGTATATCCCTGCACTCCCCTTACGTTGTTGAACAACACGGGAGAGTCAAGATAATTTTTCGCGATGAATTCCGACCGCAAAGGGTCTCCCGGCATAAGAACCGTTTTGGCAATGTCCTCCGGGCAGGCGTCTATATGGGGAGTAGGATACAATGACATGGCTTTACCTCCGTTCTCAATAACTTATCAATACTATTATTATCTAAATTTATCGTACTTACCCGGAATTTATGTCTTTTTGGTCGAGCCTTCCATAAAGTAAGCCGCCTCGGTATCCGCGCAGTTCAAAAAAAATGCCAGCGGAAACATCTCAAGCGCCTTTCCGACATTACCCGGGTCATCATTTGTCGAAAAACCCATATGATATCTTATGGCAAACGCCTCGTCGCGCGTAAGCTTCATATATCCCGATATTATGTAAACCGATTTTTCGCCGTGACCGTACGGCAGACTGTCCTCAATGGTATAATACGGAACGCTCTCCCACTTACCCTCCGGATTCTTCGCGTTTCTGTAGCTGACTTTGTAAAAATTCGTCTTGCAGATATCGTGAAGCAACGCCGAGATGGCAATGCTTTCATTGCTGTACTCTATCTGATACATATCCTTGAGTCTTGGTCTTTTCATTATATCGCAAAGGCAATCGTAAACATTGAGACTATGTTCGAGCAAACCGCCCTCATAAGCGCCGTGATATCTTGTGCTCGCCGGAGCCGTGAAAAAATCACAGTTTTCCGAGCATAGATAAGACAGCAACTTGTCCGCGCCCTCTCTTGTAATCTGCGAACGGTATATTTCAAGAAATCTTTCCCTATTTGTCATCGGTACTCTCCTGTCTTAAGAACGCCGTTCAAAAGCAACTTAAATCACACATACATTTCGCACCTTTTGCAAAGCGTCTTAATCGAATCAAAATCATATATTTACAATATTATTGTAACAAAATCAACACCTTTTGTCAAGTTATAAATAGTTAAAAAATATTAAGATTCTATATAACAGAATAAAACAATTAAAAAACACGGAAATATTCTTGCGAAAATTCCCGTGTTTAATCTTTACTTTATATTTACAACAATCTCCGATAAAAATATCTCAATATCCACCTTTGCCGCCGAAAATTCTCCATACAATTTTTCTTATAAACTCCGCGGGAACAACGGAAAGCGCGATAAGCGAAGTGACGCCGAGTTCTTTTAATGTAAGCGGGGCGGTTCTCAGTACGGCCCCTCCGAGATATACAAAAAGTACCTGCACAAAAAGCACCGCAAACATAATCAATATAAACGCGGTATTGCCGCCTATCCCGGCAAACAGTTTCAGTCTGTCTGTCCGAGCGTTGAAGCAATTGAAGACCGAAGAAAAAATAAAGAGCACAAAAAACGCCGTTAAAAGATATATATTGTCCGGCGCCCAACGGAACAGCGAGCTTATCTCAGGCAGCTTCAAAAACAGGATACACAACGCGACAGTAAAACCCCCCTGAAATATTATCTCGTGAATCATGTATTTATTGAGTATGGGCTCATCCCGGCGCTTCGGTTTTTCGTCCATACATGAGGGCAGCGCCGGCTCGCCCGCGAAGGCAAGACCTCCCAAAGTGTCCATAATGATATTTATCCAAAGCATCTGAACGACCGTCACCGGCGCGTCCACCCCGAGGAACGGACAGATCATCGACACTCCCACCGCGCAGAAATTCATCATCAATTGCAGAGTGATGAATTTTCGTATGCTTTTGAAAATATTTCTCCCGTACAGCACCGCTTTTACAATTGACGCCAAGTTATTGTCAAGTATTATTATATCTCCGGCGTCCTTCGCGACCTGTGTCCCGCTGCCCATGCTGAAGCCTATGTCAGCCCTTTTAAGCGCCGGAGCGTCGTTTATTCCGTCGCCTGTCATACCTACGACAAGGTCCTGTTCCTGAGACAGTCTTACAAGTCTGCTCTTATCGTTCGGCAAGGCTCTCGCGACCACCGCAAGTCTCGGCAATATTTCCTTTACCGCGGCGTCCGACATATGCGAAAGCTCCGTGCTTGTCAGGACCAGGTCCTGCTTTTCGTCAAGTATCCGGCACTGTTTTGCAATATGCGCCGCCGTGTCTTTATTGTCACCGGTTATCATCACAACCGAAATTCCCGCCTTTTTAAGCTTAAGAACCGAATCAGACGCCATTGTCCTGATTTTGTCCTCAAGAACAACAAGAGCTATAAATGTCAGAGTACACAGCTCTCCTTTTTTTATCCTGTTCATATAAGCGCTGTCCTGCGCCTGCGCAATCAGTAAAAGCCGTTTTCCCGTCGTCGTGACTTCTCTGCATATTCTCTCGATCATGGATCCTGAAAAAGATTTTATACGTCCGTCTTTGTCAACATAATGTCTGACATAAGGCAAAAGCTTTTCGGGCGCGCCCTTTATATAAAGTGTTCTGCTGCCCGAAACATATGCAAGCGCCGCGGAATATTTTCGCTCACTGTCAAAAGGCAGATTTTCCATAACCTCGGCGGATTTGAAAAATTCCCTTTCCGCTCCTTTTCTTATCGCCTCATTAAGCAATGCCTTGTCGGTTGAATTTCCGCCCAAAGCGCATTTCTCTCCTTCAGAGTTTTTGCCCACGGAAGAAGATGTATTCAGAATCACGCTGTTTACAAACTGCCTGTATATCTCGCCTCCGAGCGCGGAGAGTCTGTCCGTTCCGTCAAATTTCTCTCCGCTTCCCGAATAAATCTCACCGACACTCAGTTTTCCCTCCGTAAGTGTTCCGGTTTTATCGGTGAATAAAATATTCATGCTTCCGGCGGCTTCTATGCCAACCGGCTTGCGCACAAGCACATTGTCCCTTACCATTCTTTTGATATTCGACGACAGTACGACCGCAATCATCATGGGCAATCCCTCCGGCACCGCCACCACAATGACGGTAAGTCCCAAAGTAAGCGCGTGAAAAAGCTGTGAAAACATATAATCAAAGCTCGTAAGCTTGTATTTGATTATTTCCGTATCAAACGCGCTGTCAAGCACAATTACGTTGAACAGATATACAAGCGCTACCAAAACCGCGGCTATATATCCCAAACGGCTTATCTGGCCGGCAAGTTTGCGAAGCCTTATTTTAAGAGGGCTTTCCCTTGTCTCGGTCTGCACTTCTCTTGAGATTCCCCCGAGAAAGGTTTTGTCTCCTACTTCACACACCCTCATAATTCCGTTTCCGGACAGAACGGTACACCCTCTGTGACAATAATAACCCGACGACGGTGTATTATTTTCGGCGTTTTTATCAGTACGCGGTGTTTTTTCAACCTCAATGCTCTCGCCTGTCATTGACGACTGGTCAACCGTGATTTTTCCCGAGACCATTTCCCCGTCCGCCGGTATTTGCTCTCCCGCGCCGAGCACTACATAATCCCCTACCACAATTTTCTCTATATCGGTCTCTGCAATCTCACCCTGTCTGATAACTCTGCATTTAAGTCTGCCGCATTCCTCCGAAAGCCGCTCAAACGCCGCCTCGGAGCCGTATTCCGAAAGTGTGGAAATCAAGGTCGCCAAAAAAACCGATACCGCGATTCCTCCCGTTTCAAACCAATCGGCGTCCCTGAACATAAACAGTATATTTATTATCAGCGCGCCTATCAGAATCTTTATCACGGGATCTCCGAGATTTGCGAGAAATCTTCCCCAGAAGCTTTTCTTTTTCTTAACCGTAAATATATTTTCGCCATGCTCCTTCCGGGATTTTTCAACTTCCTTTTCATCAAGTCCGCAAAATTTCATGTCTTTATCGGATTTAAGTGTCCTGTTTATATCAATCCCCTCCTTAAATGCCAAAACATGCGTACAATCTTTTTATTGTGCTTGTCTTCAATATAACTAAATTAAGATATCTTGCCACTTGATTTTTTCGGTGGGGAGATACAATCTCCCACTGAAAAAATTTAATGACGGGGCTTAGCCCCTTATTGAAAAACAAGCCTTACGGTTAAATATATGCCTGTCTTAATCATTTAATTACAGCGGAAACATACGTGAATTTTATTTTTATTTTCATCGACGCCAAAAAAACACAACCCGAAAGCCCGAATAATATTTAATAGTTTTTATATAGCCCGTCGATTCAATATTCTTTTCTTAAAAAATATCCGGCGGATTTCAAAATCCGTCGGATAAATTTTATAGACTGACATCAACGCCGATGTCATATCAGACCAATTGTCTTAAAAGCGTTGAGCAACCCGTCCTCGTTAATATCGGTCGTGACAAAATCCGCCGCCTGCTTTACCACGTCATACCCGTTTCCCATGGCAATGCCTACTCCCGCGTATTTTATCATCTCAAGATCGTTTTCACTGTCTCCGACCGCAATCGAGTCCGATACCGGAGCGCCTACGGCTTCGAGAAATTTCTGTATTCCGACGCCTTTGTTTATTCCGTCAAAAGTGATTTCGCCGTGATACGCCGAGCTTGCCTCTCCTATGCTGTATCCCACTACGTAAAAATAATCTCCAAGCGCCTTTCTAACACCGTCAAGTCCGAACGGGGCATTGTAGTACGCTATTTTCTCTGCATACGTACATTCCTTGGGGTTCTCCGTAAAGACGGTGTTTTCAAATATGCTTTTTATTACGCTCTCACTGCTCCCTCTCATCCTCATGTAAGCTATAATGTCGTCAAAGCACTGTTTTTCCACTATCAAAGCATCCTTACTTTGCAGAAAATAAGAAATTTTGTACTCGTGGAAAAAGTCTATCACCTGCGACAGCTTTTCCTTCGTGGGGTGATTTTCGTAGATCACCTTTCCGTCAAACTCAATATACGCCCCCGACGAAGCCATGATCCCGTCAAATTGCACTTTTTCGAGAAGCCAGGGATATATCTGGGATTTTTGACGCCCTGTGGCGATAATCATTTTATGACCGTTATTCCGCGCCTGCTTCAGAGCAGACACAGCCGAATCCGCGACGCGGCTCTTAAAGTCAACAAGCGTTCCGTCCACGTCAAGAAATACATATTTTTTGCTCAACTTATTCATTATTCTTTCCCGTTATATTATTCAAACTTTATCTTAATTTTTCTTATCGTTCGTTTCATCGGTATTTTTTTCCGACTCGGATTTATTTATTTTCCGTTTGCGCTTTCCGGACGATCTCAAAACGATAATTACAATCACTGCCGCGACAACCGCAAGGATAAGCAATACCGGAAACGCTCTTACCAAAAATACCGCAAAGTCCTGACAGCCCTCGCCAAAGTTTTTCCAGCTTTCCGTAAACGCTTTGCCTATCCTGTCTTTAAAGCTCTGTCCGCCTTCAATTTTGCTGTATTCGACAACCTCCGAGACCGACACCACAATCTCGGAGTACGATACCATGCTGTCGTAAATATTTAGCTTTGTCCTGAACGCTTCTATTTCTTCGATAACCTCATATGGCGGCAGTGCGCGCAATATCAAAATTTTTCCGGAAAAGCTTTTCAGTTCAGTTTTTCAAGAGCGGAATTGACTCCGTCAAGATTTTCCGCATATCTGGCAAGCTTAGCTTTTTCGCCCTGCACCACGGACGCGGGCGCTTTTGAGACAAATCCCTGATTCTGAAGCTTCTTTTCAAGTCTGTCTATCTCCGAAAGCAGCTTTTTCTTCTCGGTCTCAAGCCTTGCTTTTTCCTTTTCAAAATCTATGATGTCCGCCAGCGGCAAATATATTGAGGCAGAATCGGTGATTATCTGCACCGCGTTATCCGCGCTTACCTCATCGGGTGAAAATTCATCCGCGACCAATACCTGAGACGCCGAAGCCATCGACACAAAGAACGGATAACAATTATCCGAAAAAGATGACCTGTACTTTGTCTGTATAAATACTTTAGACTTCCGCGACGGAGGAACATTCATCTCACTGCGGCGGGTACGAATTGCCTTAATAGCGTCAATAACCCTTGAGAACTGTTCCGATTCCTGTTCAAAGCAGCATGTCTCACTATATTCGGGGTATGATGAAATCATTATGCTCTCCGGGTCGCCTGCCTCATGGGGCAGGCTCTGATAAATCTCCTCGGTGATAAACGGCATAAATGGATGCAAAAGCTTGAGAGTACCGATAAGCACATACGCCAGAACATTCTGACAGATTCTGCCCCTGTCGCTGTCTTTATCATTGAGTCTCGGCTTTACAAGCTCAATATACCAATCACAGAATATGTCCCATGTGAAATCATATATCTGAGCAAGCGCCACGCCTATCTCAAACTTATCCAGCGCGCCGGTTACATTGGCGGCAAGTCTGTTGAATTTATCTATTATCCACTTGTCCTCAAGCGCAAGCTTTTCCGAAGACGGAAGCTCCACGCTCTCGACGGTAAGGTTCATACGCACAAATCTTGACGCGTTCCAAAGCTTGTTTGCAAAATTTCTCGCCGCCTCTATCTTTTCGTCCGAAAAGCGCATGTCGTTTCCGGGGCTGTTTCCCGACGCAAGCGCGAACCTCAGCGCGTCGGCACCGTACTGCTTGATTATTTCAAGCGGGTCTATTCCGTTTCCGAGAGACTTTGACATCTTCCTGCCCTGAGCGTCCCGCACAAGTCCGTGAATGAAAACCGTTGAAAAAGGCTTCTGTCCCATGTGTTCAAGCCCTGAAAAAATCATCCTTGACACCCAGAAGGTTATAATATCGTAACCGGTAACAAGCACGCTCGTGGGATAATACTTTCTCAGTTCCTCGGTATCGTCCGGCCATCCCAGAGTTTCAAACGGCCACAGCGCCGAGGAAAACCAGGTGTCAAGTACATCGCTGTCCTGCTCCACCTTTCCGCCGCACTTGGGGCACACGGTTATATCCTCCTTGGAAACTGTCATCTCTCCGCAACTCTGGCAGTAAAACGCGGGGATTCTGTGTCCCCACCACAGCTGTCTGGAGATGCACCAGTCAAGTATATTGTTCATCCAGTTGAAATAGTTTTTGGAAAAGCGTTCGGGAATAAACTTTATTGAGCCGTCCTCAACCGCCTTTATCGCCGGCTCGGCAAGCGGTTTCATTCTGACAAACCATTGGTCCGAGGTAAGCGGCTCGACCGTCGTGCCGCATCTGTAGCACACACCCACATTGTGATCATGCGGAACTTTTTTTACAAGAAAACCCTTTTGTTCAAGCTCGCTCACAAGCTGTCTGCGACACTCGTATCTGTCCAATCCCTCATATTTGCCCGCGTATGAGTTCATTGTGGCGTCGTCGTTCATTACCTTTATCTGTTCAAGATTATGTCTCTGCCCCACAAGGAAATCGTTTGGGTCGTGCGCGGGAGTTATCTTTACGCACCCGGTTCCGAAGCCTATCTCAACATAATCGTCGGCGATTACCGGTATCTCCCTTCCCACAATCGGCAGAATCAGGGTTTTTCCAATCAGGTGCTTTGTGTTCTCGTCATCGGGATTTACCGCTACAGCGGTATCTCCGAACATTGTTTCGGGACGGGTGGTAGCCACCTCTACATATCCGTCCTCACCCTTTATGGGATATTTGATGTGCCAGAAAAATCCGGGCTGATCCTTGTATTCAACCTCCGCGTCGGAAAGCGCGGTAAGGCAACTGGGACACCAGTTTATGATTCTGTGCCCTCTGTAAATTAATCCCTTGTCATAAAGATTTACAAAAACCTCTCTGACCGCTCTCGAGCATCCCTCATCCATGGTAAATCTCTGACGGCTCCAATCACACGAGGAACCGAGCTTTTTGAGCTGACCGGATATTCTGTTCTCATACTTGTCCTTCCACGCCCATACCCGCTCAAGAAACTTATCGCGCCCCAGGTCATATCTTGTCAGTTCCTCCTCGACGCGCAGCCTTTCCTCGACCTTGATCTGTGTGGCTATCCCGGCATGATCGGTTCCCGGGACCCAAAGCGTGTTGTATCCCTGCATTCTCTTGTATCTTACAAGTATATCCTGAAGGGTTTCGTCAAGGGCATGACCCATGTGGAGCTGACCCGTGACATTCGGAGGTGGAATTACCACCGAAAACGCGGGGCGATTATCTTTTACATCCGGCGTAAAATATCCCTTCTCACACCACTTTTCATATATTCTGTCCTCAAACTCCGAAGGAGAGTACGTTTTTGGCAATTCTTCATAGGTATTCATAAGCTAAATCCTGCCTTTCCTTACAGTAAAAAATCTAAACACATAAATTAATACCAACATAAAAACAAAAAAAGCCCCTGTTTTATCAGGGCGCTTTATGCGCGGTACCACCCGACTTACAGCACAACCTAAATTCAGCAATGCTGTCACTCAAGGCTTATAACGGTGCCTGCCGTCGCGGACTGAAACGGCACAAAAGCCGCGCTCATCCGCGCCGCTCACGGACGACCTTCTGCCGGACTTTTATGGGTTTGCACCGTTTCCCACTCTCTGAAAAAAGCTTGCGGCATACTCCTTCCGATCGACGCGTTTGTTCATCAGATATTTTCTGTTATATATTATAACACTGTTTGTTATATTTGTCAACGGCTTAACACAAATTTTTATAAAAATCAAGGCATACGGCGTTCGGAAATTCCCGAAAAATCACCCCACAAAAAAATTTTGCCGATGAATTGCCGCCGCACACCTCGTATAAATTATATATTGACTTACTCGAATTGGGCATTGTACAAAGAAGCATAAAAACCTTTGGCTTTCATAAGCTCGTCATGTGTGCCCTGCTCCTCAATATTTCCGTTTCTGATAACCAGAATACGGTCCGCGTTCTGAATGGTAGAAAGTCTGTGCGCTATAACAAAGCAGGTACGGCCTTTCATGAGCTCGTTCATCGCCTCGCCTATAAGTATTTCGGTCCGGCTGTCCACATTTGACGTAGCCTCATCAAGAATAAGCATCGGAGAATCCGACAGCATCGCCCGCGCGATGGTCAGCAGTTGTTTCTGCCCCTTTGAAATATTCACGCCGTCGTCGGACAAAACCGTGTTGTAGCCGTCCGGCAAGGTCTCGATATACGAATGTATCCTCGCCGCCTTCGCCGCGGCAATGACTTCCTCTCTCGTCGCACCTATCCTGCCGTACGCTATATTTTCATACACGGTTCCGCAGAAAAGCCAGGTTTCCTGCAATACCATAGTATAGGAAAGTCTGAGACTGTCGCGCGTGACCTGTCTTATCTCGTTTCCGTCCACATAAATCGCTCCGCGGTCTATGTCGTAGAACCGCATCAGCAGATTTATAACGGTGGTCTTCCCGGCGCCCGTAGGCCCCACTATAGCAATTGTACTTCCGGGCTTGCAGTTGAGGTTGAAATCCTTGATTATGGTTTTACCCGGCACATACCCGAAATACACATGGTCTATGTCAACTTTGCCCTGTACATCGGACAAAACCACGGCGTCCTCCGCGTCAAGCGGTTCCGGAGCCTCGTCCATAAGATTAAATACTCTTTCGGCGGCGGATGTGGCGGACTGTATCTCACTGAGTATGTTTGCGAACTCGTTTATAGGACCCGCGAACTTCCTCGAGTACTGAACAAAAGTACCCACATCGCTCAGCGCCACGCGCAGCATCGGATGCAGAGAGGCTCCCATTATCAATGTAAGCATATACAGTATTCCGCCGAGCATTGTGATAAACGAAATTGAAAGATTATTTATGAAATTCACCGCGGGACCGATGACCGCCCCGTGATAATCTGCGTCATAATACGCGTCACATGCCTCCCCGTTTTTACCGTCAAACCTTCCGGTAATGACGTCCTCCCTGCCATAAGCTCGTATAGCCTTCTGACCCGAAAGCATTTCCTCCGCATATCCGTTCAATTCTCCGAGTTTTGCCGAGCGTCTTCTGAAATACGGGCGTATGTGTATGGTCTTATATCTGGTGAATATAATGGAAACCGGAACGGTAAACAAAAACACCGACAAAAGGACCGGTGAGATTTTAACCATCATCACAAAAGAACCCACGACAGTAATTATACTTGCGCAGATCTGCAAAAGGTCGTTTGACAGAGAGGCGTTTACCGTATCAATATCATATGATATGTGACTTACCGTATCACCCGTCTGATGCGTGTCGAAATAGCCGACCGGAAGCTCTGTCAGGTGGTCAAACAGCTCTTTTCTCATGCTGTAAGTTATCTTCTGGCTTATATGCACCATAAGCACCGCCAAAAGATATGACAGCACGCCCGAAACGATATATACTACAGCCATCAGAATACAGTATTTTATAACCGTATCGATATCGACCGAGCCTGTGCCGAGTTCAATTGCGTCAAGCGCTTTTCCCGACAGATACGGTCCCACAAGCGCGAGCACATTCGAGGTCACCATCAAAAAGAAAGCAAGCGCAAGCAGCCATTTGTGCGCGAAGAGATATTTACAGACTCTTAGCAAAACACCGCGCCTGCTCTTGCGGCGCGCTTTTATATTATTGTCAGTCAATCAAAGCACCTCCCAACTGAGAGTCACTTATCTGTCTGTATACTTCACAGTTTTCCATGAGGTAATCATGCTTTCCCGACCCTATAACTTTGCCCTCGTCAAGCACCAGAATAAGATCGCAGTACATGACGGAACTTACTCTCTGCGCGACAATAATACTTGTGACTCCGTTCATATTTTCCTTGATCGCGCGGCGCAGATTTGAATCGGTCTTATAGTCAAGCGCGGAAGACGAGTCGTCAAGAATCAGTATTTCGGGATTATTTGCCACGGCGCGGGCAATCAGCAATCTTTGCTTTTGTCCTCCGCTTATATTTGTTCCCTTGGACGTGACATGATGCTCATATTTGTCGTCAAATTTTTCTATGTACTCCTCGGCCTGGGCAATCTTTGCCGCGCGGACAACGTCCTCATGTGAAATATCACGGCCGAATTTTATATTTTCCTCAATCGTATCGGCGTAAACGAAGTCGTTCTGCATGGCTGAACCGAACATTGAACTCAGCTCCGACTCATCGAAACACCGCACATCCCTGCCGTCTATATATATCTTCCCGCTGCCGCAATCGTACATTCTCATAAGCAATTTAATAAGCGTGGATTTTCCGCTTCCGGTGGCTCCGATTATACCCAAAGATTCTCCGCGCCTCAACGAAAAGCTGATATTTTCAAGGTTTTGCGCGCTTCCGTTATATGAGAAACAAACATTGTCAAAGACAATATGCGCTTTGCCGCTTTCTTCCGATTTTTCCCCGCGGGCACGCGCCGCGTTTTCCCTGCGCAAATTTTCTTCAGCCAATTCCCTGCTCGTCTCTATAACCTCCGATATACGCGAAGCGGACGCCGCGCCCTTTGAGTACATAACAAAAATTCTTGTTATAGCCAGCATAGCGTTTGATATCAGGGTAAAATATGAGATAAACGCGATTATCTTACCTGCCTGTGACAGCCCGCTGTCAACTCTGAAAGCTCCCACAAGAATTACAAGCACAATACCGATATTCAAAAAGATATTTATTATGGGGTTGGTAGCCGCCATGGTGACCGCCGCCTTTTTCTCTACGGTCACAAGCTGACGGTTGACTCGGTCGTATCTCTCTTTTTCGTAATCCTTTTTGGAAAGCGCCTTGATTACTCTGATTCCCTGAGAATCCTCTCTTACGACACGAACCATGCTGTCTCCGGCTTTCTGAGACTCCTTATAAAGAGGTATCCCCTTTTTTGACACAAGCCAGACCGTAACTCCGATAAAAGGCATGATAGACGCCATTACAAGCGTAAGCATAGGGTCAAGCGTCAGAGATATCGCAAGCCCGCCCACAAGCAGGATAGGGGCGCGCACACCCAGTCTCTGCATCATTCCGAGAAACTGATGTATGTTGTAAGTATCCGACGTGAGACGGGACTCAAGGCTTGGAATCGTAAACTCGTCGGTTTTTGAAGCTGACAGGTGCATGGTAGCGTCAAACAAATCATGTCTTATCTGTCTTGCGGCGTCGCGCGCCACCTTTGACGCCATTCTGTTGGCAAGCACATTCCACCAGAACGCAAGGACGGAGCATACCACCATTACAATTCCCCATATAACAATCATATACACGTCGTCTGTTGATTTGCACATCGGCACTACATTGTCAATAATATGGCTCAATATGTAAGGCAACGCCAGTTCAACCACTGAACCGGCGATTTTTATCAACATTCCAATCGACATTATAAAGCTGTACGGCTTCAGATATTTCCATATAAAACTCACGGCAATTCTCCAAATCCAAACAAAACATACAAAAGCGTATGCAGACATTTATAATGAACGGGTTTCAAATCAAACCCGCTCATTGTCAAATCCGGAAATACTCTTCCGTCTTTCAGAAGACTGATAATATTAAACGGTCAGGATGGCAAAAGCCTTTGAGCTCAGCGTCTTTCATCAAGAGGCACATATTCTCTGGGCTTGGATATACATTTATACCCGGGACGGATTATGCGGTTTGAGGTACAATACTCCTCCATCCGGTGAGCGCACCAACCAGCCACTCTCGCGATAGCGAACAGCGGAGTATACATCTCCTCCGGAATACCAAGCATCCGGTAAACAAGACCGGAATAGAGATCAACATTCGCGCACATATCCTTATCCGTACCCTTATACGCGTTGAAAAGTCCGGGAGTAATCGTCTCAATCTGTTCAAGCAACTCGAAATCTTCGCCGAATCCTTTCGCATAGGCGAGTTTTTTCGCGTATGTTTTCAGCATCACCGCCCTCGGATCGGATTTCGTGTAAATTGCGTGACCCATTCCGTAAATAAGTCCGGAACCGTCATTGGCTTCACCCTTGAGTATTTTAAGCAAAAACGACGCGACCTCGTCCTCATTGTGGATATCCTTGACGTTCTTTTTGATGCAGTCAAACATTTCCTGCACTTTTATATTTGCCCCTCCGTGTCTCGGACCCTTCAGCGCGCCGATAGCCGCGCTTATCGCGGAATATGTATCCGAACCGGAGCTTGCCAGCACACGGCAGGCAAACGTGGAGCAGTTTCCGCCTCCGTGCTCCGCGTGAACGCAAAGGCAAAGGTCAAGCAGTCTCGCCTCGTCTTCCGTATAGCTCTTGTCGTCTCGCAATACCCGCAAAAAATTCTGAGCGGTCGAAAGCCCGTCGGCAGGATTGTGCAGATTAAGGCTCTTGTCAAAAAAAGCGTTTCTGTAAACCGCGTATGACTGCGCCGCGATGACCGGCAGCCTCGCCAAAAGCTCCATGCTCTGGTGCAGCATATTCTCAAGACTTGTGTCGTCCGGATTGTCGTCATAGGCGTAAAGCGCCAGAACGGCGCTCGACAGCTTATTCATTATCGACCTTGACGGCGCCTTCATTATTATGTCCTCGGTAAATCTCGGAGGCAGTCTTCTGTAGTGCGCCAGCACTTCATTGAAACGGTCCAGTTCATCGGATGTGGGAAGATGACCGAAAAACAAAAGATACGCGCACTCCTCAAAACCGTACCTGTTCTCTTTCGCGAAATTGTTTACCAGGCTGCTTATTTCATATCCGCGATACTCAAGCTGACCTTCCACGGGCATTTTTTCACCCTCGTTTATTATGTAGCCGTGGGCGTTTCCGATCTGCGTGACTCCCGCCACTACGCCAGAACCGTCCGCTTCTCTCAGTCCTCTTTTTACCCGATAGCTTTCAAATGCCTCTTTAGGTATAACATAAGCTGATTTTGCGTCATCCAGCATCGACTGAAACTGATTTTCAATCAGATTTTCTCCATCCTCATTATTGTTTCTTGAATTAAATTGCATATTTACCTCCTCTGAGACATTTGTCAAGGGCTACTCCAAGACAGAGCATCCGATATTCCGCGCGTCATGAACAAATATACGGAATTTACGGACTTTAAACTGACGCAATGACAATATTTTACGTATACTTAATATTATACCATTTCAAACGCTGTTTTTGCAATTAACAAATTGTAAACTTTCATAATTTCCGCAAAACATGTACATTTACATGCAAGTTTTACGATTTTATGCAAATTGAAAGGCTGTGTTTTTCACACCAGAAGGTCTGCCCCCTCCGCGGCGCTGTTGTTTTTCAATATAGGGTCTACCTCGTTTTCAATAAAACGCTCAACCTGCTCAGGACATCTGCCGATATAATTTAAAGGGTCAAGGTGCGTTTCAACATCCTCTTTTGAAAGTCCGAACCGTTTATCCGCACATATCCGGTCTATAAGGTCGTTGTTCAGCCCCTCCTCCTTCACGCGCTTTCCGGCAGCCATGGAGTGTTCTCGTATAATCTCATGCAGAGTTTGTCTGTCGCCGCCTTTTTTTACGGCGTCCATCATTATATTTTCGCTTGCCATAAACGGCAGCTCGTTCATCACTCTCGCCTCTATGACCTTGGGATAAACTACAAGTCCGTCGGTAATATTTATATATATGTTGAGAATAGCGTCAACCGCAAGAAAGGCTTCCGCGACCGAAATTCTTTTGTTGGCGCTGTCGTCGAGAGTTCTCTCAAACCATTGCGTAGAAGCGGTAACGGCGGTATTTGTCGTGTCGCAAATCACATAGCGCGCAAGAGAGCCCATCCTCTCGCTTCTCATCGGGTTGCGTTTGTACGGCATAGCCGACGAACCGACCTGATTTTTTTCAAAGGGCTCCTCCATTTCCTTAAACGACTGCAAAAGTCTCATATCGTTTGAAAACTTGTACGCGCTCTGAGCAATTCCGGACAAAACGCCAAGCACTCTCGAATCAAATTTACGTGAATATGTCTGTCCCGAAACCGGCACGCATTTTGCAAAACCGAATTTTTCGGCTATATATTTTTCCACAAAATCTATCTTTTCGCCGTCTCCGCCGAACAGCTCCATAAAACTCGCCTGTGTTCCCGTCGTTCCCTTTGAACCCAGCATGGCAAGGGTTGAAAGCACATATTCAAGGTCGTGAAAATCCAATACAAGATCGTAAAGCCATAGCGTAGCCCTTTTCCCCACCGTGACCATTTGCGCCGGCTGAAGATGCGTATATCCGAGGGTGGGCAGCGCTTTATATTCAAGCGCGAAATTTCTGAGATTTTTCATCACCGAAACAAGCTTGCCTTTCACAAGCTTCAGCGCGTCACGCATAATTATCATATCGGTATTGTCACCGACGTAGCACGAGGTCGCCCCCAGATGAATTATGGCTCTCGCCTTGGGACAAAGATCGCCGTAAGCGTGGATATGAGCCATAACGTCGTGACGCAGCTTTTTTTCATATTCCGCCGCCTTTTCGTAATCAATATCCTCCGCATGAGCCTCAAGTTCCTCTATCTGTTCATCGGTTATATCAAGTCCCGCGGCTTTTTCCGCCTGCGCCAACGCTATCCAGAGCCTGCGCCAGGTTCTGAACTTGTTGTTATTGGAAAAAAGATACTGCATTTCGTCAGAGGCGTAACGTGTCGATAAGGGAGAAATATAAGCATTATAATTATCAGACATAAACTTCCTTTCATGCCGTACGGCATATTTTTTTATATTTTATTTTTTAATTTTTTTATCCGCTAATTGCCTCCCATTGCAGGAGAAATTTACAAATATTATATATTACATCTCAACTCCTGTCAATGGTAATTACGACGAAATATGACGGATCGAGTTCCTTTACCTTCTGATCTATCATATCTTTTATCTGCTCGTCCGTATACCCGACCTCGTACGGAGCGCTGACGTCAAAAATGAGATTTGTATGAGTATTTCCGTGAACAAACCTGAAATCGTGTATGTCAAGTCGTGTATCCACCGATTTTACAAGTTCTCTCGTCTTTTTCTTCATACCGTCAACCAGTTCATCATTGGTAACTATCGGATCCATATGAATAGTCGACTGTATTCCCAACTGACTGTTAAGTCTTTTCTCTATCGTGTCTATCATATCATGTGAAACAAAAATATCTTTCGAACCGTCAACCTCGACATGCATTGTAGCGATTATTCGTCCGGGACCGTAATTATGCACTACCAAATCATGCATTCCCAAGGCGTCGCCGTATTCCGACACTATGCTTTTTATCGCCTCCACCGTCTCCGGGGAAGGTCTTTCGCCGAGTATCGAGTTTTTCGCCTCATTAAGTATTTTAATTCCCGCTATCATAATAATGACGGCGACCGCGGCGCCCATATACGCGTCTATATCCGCTCCTGTAAATTTAAATATAAGCATCGCGCAGAGCACGGCAAAGGTCGCGGCGGCATCCGAAAGGCTGTCAACCGCCGTGGCTTTCATAACGGCCGAGTTGATCTTTTTTGAAAGCTTTCGGTTAAACATACACAGCCACAGCTTAACAAGCACGGAAACGGACAGGACGATTATCATTATCCAGGAAAAAGTAACTTTGCTCCCGCCGTCAAAAATCTTTCCCACGGACTCGCTAAAGAGGTTCCACCCGATGAGCAAAACTATAATGGAAACTATCATTGACGCCACATATTCTATTCTCGCGTGTCCGAAAGGATGTTCCCTGTCCGCGGGTTTGGAAGACATTTTAAAGCTTATAAGCGAAATTATCTGCGACCCGGCATCCGATATATTGTTTATTCCGTCCGCTTGGAGAGATATAGCGCCGAAAATCGTTCCTACCGTGAATTTTCCCGCGGCGAGTATTATATTGAGAACTATACCGGTAACGCTTGCCAACGTACCGTAAGCCCGCCTGACTTCAGGCGATTTTACATTGTTTTTGTCCTTTATAAATAATCGGCATAAAAGCTCGGTCAAAACAAACACCTCTGTTTCAATGACATTTTTATAACTAAATTAAGATGTCTTGCAACTTGATTTTTTCAGCGGCGAGATACAATCTTCCATTGAATACGTTGAATTTCAGGGCTTGATCCATCATTTAAATTTTTACCTGTTGCGACTGCAAGACCGGCAGGCATGAACGTCATCGCGATTCTCCCCAGTATTTACGGTCAAGACTTCTGAGCTGAACCGCCTCGGCAATGTGCTCCGCCCGTATCACCTCGCTTTTGGCAAGGTCGGCAATAGTTCTTGATACTTTCATTATCCTGTCATATCCTCTTGCCGATAGCCCCATTGACTCATACGCGCTTTTCAGCAGTTTTCTGCCTTCATCGTCCGCAACACAGTATTTTCTGATCTGTGCCGCGTCGAGCCTCGCGTTGCAGGACACTTTATCGTCTCCGGTACGCTTTTTGGCAAATTCCCTTGCCTCCACAACTCTCTGACGTATGACGCCTGAGGTCTCGGCTTCAGAGTTGTCCGATGAAATCTCCGAATAGGTCAGCGAGGGTAGCTCTATCTGAATGTCTATCCTGTCAAGCATGGGGCCGCTTATGCGTGAAATGTAACGCTTCACGTCCGCCGGCTTGCAGGTGCATTTTCGCGTGGGATGTCCGAAATATCCGCACCTGCACGGATTCATCGCGCCTACGAGCATAAAACCGCACGGAAACGTAACTCTGCCGTTTGCCCTTGTAATCGTAACCTTCCCGTCCTCAAGCGGCTGTCTGAGCGCGTCGGTTACCTGCTTGGGAAACTCCGGCAGTTCGTCAAGAAAAAGCACGCCGTTATCGGCAAGCGAGACCTCGCCGGGCATAGGACAGACCCCTCCCCCCACGAGACTTACCGCAGACATTGTATGATGAGGAGATCTGAAAGGACGGGAGGTCAGCAGAGATACCCCCTCGGGCAGTATTCCCGCCACGGAATGTATCTTGGTCGTTTCAATCGCCTCGTCAAAATCAAAAGGCGGCAGAATGGTAGGAAGTCTTTTGGCAAGCATTGACTTTCCCGTGCCCGGAGGTCCTATGAGCAATATATTGTGCCCTCCCGCAGCGGCAATCTCCATTGCCCGTTTTGCCTGAGACTGGCCCTTAACGTCCGAAAAATCGACGTCGTATACCGCCGTCATTTTTTTAAACTCATTTTTATCATAGCCTACGGGTTCCATTATCTCAACACCGTTCAGATGAGCGACAAGCTGTCTCATATCCTTTACCCCGTAAACGTCAATTCCGCCGACCGCCGCGGCTTCTTTGGCGTTTTCCAACGGAGTATAAAATTCGGAAAAACCCGCTTCTTTTGCCGCCACGCACATTGAAAGCGCCCCCCTGACGCCTCTGAGCGAGCCTGAAAGCGACAGCTCTCCGGTAAAGCATTTGCCCGACACGTCAATATCAGGTCTTACGATTCCGGAACATTTCATTATACCCAAAAGGATCGCCACGTCAAATGCCGAGCCCTCCTTTTTTCTGTCCGCGGGAGCAAGATTCAGCATAAACGACATCTCGGGAAAGCGGTACCCGCTGTTTATACACGCCGTGCGCACCCTTTCTTTCGCTTCCTTGACGGCAGCGTCCGGAAGTCCCACAAGCTCAAAATTCGGCAGCCTCGGCTGCGCGTCGGCTTCCACAGTTACTATGTACCCGTCAATTCCGAAAATTCCGGCGCAATATATAGCAGAAAGCATCTGATACCTCCGTAAATACTTCTGAGGATTTAATTAAATGCGCGATATTATAAAATATTATAAAAATATAACCAAACTTAAGACGTCCTCTTCTTTTAGGCGGGCGCCGATTGATTTTTTCAGCGGAAGATACAATCTCCCGTTTAATGGGGGCTTTGCCCCTGAATCTCATATATGTTTTTTAACAATAAATTTACCAAAAAAGCATTTCTTTTATTATATCATAGTAAGACGGAAATTACAATATTCAGGCAATCATTATTTTGCACAAAATTTTTATTTTAATTTGTATATTTTTAATCTTGAAAAATATAAATATATCTGATATAATATAGAATATGTTTTACTGTGCATTTTCGGTATGGGCATTAATTTCATATCTTTTTTAAAATTATTTACAAAGTGCGGGCAATATTGTCCGTATATTCTATTGACATTTCCGGTTTTTTGATGTATAATCTATTATACCGAAAATATGTTCAAGGCGTTACGGCTGTTTGAAAACATATTGCGCGGACGGCTTTTGCCGTTCTTCAAAAAATTCAATGTTTTCACCGCGTGTTTAATTGTCTTGAAACTTTTTAATCAATTCAGCAGTGTTTTAATTTTTAATCAAATCGGACACATGCGATACATAAAAATCCGCGCGCATGTCCGAAAATCCCGCACGGAGGAATGAAATGAAAAAATTATCAGCCATTATTGCAACCGCTATATTGATTGTTTCTCTCGCGTCCTGCGCCTCATCGCAAGAAGGAGATCTTACCTCAATCAATGATTACGTTGCGCCCGATTATACTGTTAAGGCGGAAAACGGTACATTCACCTTTTCCGAAGGTCTCGGAGATACCGCGATTATTACCGATTACAGCGGAGTTTACACCGAGCATGAGGTTGTGATTCCCGAAACGATTGAGTTTCAGGGCGGTGTGCGCACCGTCGTCGGTATCGGAGACGAAGCTTTTTATTACTGCACATCGGTAACCGGAGTTAAAATTCCCGATACGGTAACCTCTATCGGCAAAAACGCGTTTACAGGCTGCAATAAGCTTGCTTCAATAAATATTCCCGATGCGGTAACGTCTATCGGAAACGCGGCTTTCCAAGGATGCGAAAAGTTGCAGACGGTTAATTTCGGAAGCGAGTCCAAACTTACAGCGCTTGGAAATTATGTATTTGCCGGCTGCACAAGCCTTTCAAATATTACGCTCCCCTCTAAGCTTGAAAGCATCGGAGACGCGGGATTTTGGAAATGCGAGTCTCTTGCGAAGGTAGAAATGCCCGAGTCGGTAAAGACTATAGGTAAAATGGCGTATTATTTCTGCACGGGTCTCAATACTCAGGACTGCATTGTACTTACCGCCAACATTGAAGAAATCGGTGAATTCGCTTTCTCATCCACGAGAAAGGAATACATTTCCGCTCCCGAAGGTTCATATGCCAAAGAGTATGTTGACGCCATGATTGATAAAGAAGAGCAAACCACCGAAGAAGAGACCGCGGAAATAACCGAATAATATATTCTTTTCGGAGTCATTTCAAAAATTTTATTTACATACATACTTACAAACAATAAGACCGGTTCAGCCAAAACGAACCGGTCTGTATTTTTTATATTGCTTTTGTTTGCCAAAGAAAAATCCGGAATAAATGATCGGACTGAAAACGTATAGCTTTACTCCTCCTCGCCGGCGTCTGTTGCAAACTTATTCTCAACCGCAGAGACAATTGTCATTTCCGCGGCAAGAATCGAATCCGAATTAAGCGTACAGCCTGACGCCCTCTCATGTCCTCCTCCTCCGTACAGAGCGCAAATCTCCGACACATCAAAATCGGTTGACGAACGCATCGAAACCCTGAAACGGTTTTCTTCGGTCGGCTGTCTGATCGCGGCTGCCACCTCTACGCCCTTTACACACCTCGCAACATCAATCAGCGTTTCAAGATTTTCATCCTCAGCCCCATACTGTTTCTTTAAATCATACGGAAAAGTAATGACCGCGATTCTGCCTCCGCCATACAGATTCATTCGTTCAAACCCCGCATGCTCCACCTGCATCTGCTTAAGAGTCTTTATTCCGAATAATCTGTGGTTTATATCGGCGGAACGAACCCCTTTCTCTATGAGCTTCGCCGCAAGCATATGTGTAGAAGGGTGCACGTTATTATACCTGAAACAGCCGGTATCAGAACTTACCGCCATGTAAATAAGTTCGTTTACCTCCCCCGGAAGCGAATCAATACCGTTCGCCTTCGCCAATTCTGTCAAAACGTCAAACAATACCTCACCGCACGAGGAAACTTCCGGCATAACATAGCTGTCGGCATAAACGGTACCCTTTCCGTGATGGTCTATCATAAGATTGATTTTACCGCCATATCTTTCATAAAGCGAGCCAAGCTGCGACGGGGCGGCGGTATCCACGGAAACTATGAAATCCGGTTCAAAGCCGGTCGGAACGGCTTCGGGAAGGGCGCTTGCCTGATATTTTTCCATGGCGAACATAAGTCTTTCCGGGACCTCATCGGCACACATGCACCACGCTTTTTTCCCCATGCTTTCAAGCATACGGCGCAATGCAAACGCTGATCCGACCGAATCCCCGTCCGGGTGAACATGGAATAAAATAAGCGCATTGTTACACCCGCCAAGCATATCCGTCACCTCGCCGAGTGACAGGCTTCTGTATCCGTCGGTTTCAGTCATCGTTTTTCTCTCCGTCTTCCTCGTCCGAATATGTTATACCCTCAAGTATTTTGGCGATTTTTGCCCCGTGCTCTATCGAATCATCCTCAATAAAGGTAAGTTCGGGCGTAATCCTCAGATTCATATTTTTTGCGATCTGTCCTCTGATATAGCCGGACGCCGCCTTAAGACCCGCTTTTACTTCCTTTTTGTCCCCTGAAAAAAGCGAGTAATAAATCTTTGCGTATTTCAAATCCGGAGTGACCTGCGCCGCCGTAACGCTTATAAAGGCTTCACTTACTCTGGGGTCCTTAACATTTCTCAATATCAACGCAATTTCCTTTTGCATTTCCTCATTTATTCTGTCTCTTCTGTATTTAGCCATATCTATCCTTTCATTTACTCATCCACTTAACATATGCATATTACAATATTATCACGCGAAAAAACATTATTTAAACACGAATGTTCAAATATCCCTTTTTAAACACATGGAAACTTTTTTGAAAAACGACATTTGCAAATTCCTATAAATCTCCACTGATTTTAATTCGTAAAAGTAAAATTTGCCGAAAACCAGACGTTACATCCGCCCCCAAAAGACGGCGTATAATGCGCTACGGTTCAATAAAGAGCAAAGCCACGTCATTCAACATTTTCAGTGGTAGATAGAGATAAGTCTCCCACTGAAAAAATCAGGCGGATCCTGCCTAAGAGAATGGGAACTTCTTAATTCAGTTATAAATTCAATTCAAAAAACAATTGATTTTTGACTCCGGTCTGTCCTATATCGGGGTAAAACGGAACAAAGCTTACTTTCACTTGTCTGTCAGCAATCCTGAAACCGTACAGAACATTCAACCCCGACGAAAGCGATTGAAGATATTTCAATCCGTAATTGTCATAGTTGTCGTTATACAAATCAAAAAAGATGTCAATGTAAAAGCAGTCCTTCTTTGGTCTGACAAGTACTTTCACGCTTCTGTCCGACGCGTATCTTCTCGCAAACATAAAAACCGTAAACAACGCCAAGACACAAAAGCCTTCCGAAAAGATAACATCGGTCTTGACCAACTTATCCGTCAAGTCGCGAGGCTCTGTTTTCAAATCCGCATTCACATAGCAAATCCCCGCCACGTCTTTAATTTTCCCGAGCAGCTCCGAGCCGTCGGCAATTTCGGGTTTGAAGCCGCGTATACTCCCGTATCTGTACAGAAAATCCGTAACATAAGAATATACATTCGTTTCAATCATATCCGGAGCGGACGAAATCAGCCGCGCCGTATCGGAAATTTCCACACCGGGGATCTCACACATAACACCGCATACATCCGCCGCCGGCATTAAAAAGACCACCGCCATGCAGACATGACAGGAAAACACAAAATCCCGAAGAAACAGAATAGCTCTTCGCCTTTTTAAATCTACCGCAAGCAAAGATTTTTTTCCGTACTCACACAGACTTTCTGAAAGAAAGGTCTTTTCCTCATCCGAAAATTCTATAATATCAAAGAAATTTACCCCATGGCGCACGGATGTGTTTCCCGAGCGGAATTCAACAATCGTACCCATATCGGCGCCGTTCATTGAAAATATATAAAATTCATCTTTTATCTCAAACGAACGCTTTTCATAAAATCTGTTGCACATTATATCTTCCAATCGGGTTTTTAAAATTTTTTAACATATATAACCCGGACAGTAATTCAAAACGTGATATACAGATGATACGTTGAAATTAACCTGATTTTTTCAAGCCGTATTACCGCCAAATAAAACCAAGTCTAAACCAAGGTATATAAATCCAGAGCTTTTTACGCTGTATATACATTATATTATATTTTCCCCGGTTTGTCAAGAGAATCACCGCCTGATGAAAGATATATTACATGCTTTTCAATCAACAGCGACAATTCCAACAGATAATTTTCCGCCATATGTGCTTCAATACCTGAATAATTCCCCATTCTTCCAATCTCAACTAAATTCCCCACATGCCTGTATCCGGTTATATACGGAGGCAGATGAGTAACAATATCGTCAAGATTTCTCACCACATAAAAATTTTTCCAGATCCGGTTTTCGTATTTAACATTTCCCCAAATCACCCGAGGACAGCCGAAGCCATATCCGTAAACCCTCCCCTTGAATTCGGGATATTCATTTTCAATATATTCATGACACAGTAAAGCGAGAGCGGCGCCGTGACTGTAACCGACAATATAAATCATTTCCGCGTCAGTATTCCGAAGGATTTTATCTATATGCGGCTGTATACTGTTCCATACCTTTAAAAACCCTTCATGACAATAAAATGAAATATCACCCCTTTTCACCGGCATAGCATGATAACTCAGATTATTTTGCCAGTCCTCATTTCCGTTGCTCTTCTCAAAATATATGTACAAAATTCCGTTTTTGTCTTCACAGGCATAGCTTCCGCTGTTTTCCACATTCGTATATTTGGCAGTAAGGCATTCACTGAATAAATCGTACATCATTCCATAATCTTGATTCTCACCCGAATTTACCGTATTATATTTATAAGGCATGTCTGTTCCCCCATATTATTTCAAATATATAAGCCGACACTAATCGACTACATATTCATAATATGCAAAAACAAAGCAACTGTTTATCTGTCCCGTTTTTTTGCAATAACCTTTGACAAAACAGCTATAATTGCCATGACCGACAGAAAAATAAGCGGCCTGGCATTCTCGATTATCTGTCCAAGCATAACAACACCTCAAGATATAACCAATACGGAATTTGACCCGAATACCCATTAAAGATATTTCAAGTGTAAAATATTTTATTCCGCAAAATGTCTTTTTATGAATGAAAAAGCTTGTATAAATATGGAAAGGCTCGTTTTCTGACAATATAACCTAATTTTAATATCCCCCCTTTCGGACGGCGGGCGCCGCCTGAGCTTTTCGCCGGAGAGATTTCAAACTCCCGCTGAATAAATTGAATGAAGGGGATTTTCCCATTACTGAAAAAAGCAACATAAACAAAGCGGGCTGTATATAAGCCCGCATACAATCGATTCTTACATTCTATCCGCGCACATCCGCGCGATTCTTTCAAGTGTCTTGTTTATACTGTCGTCTCCCTCGTCAAGGATAAAATCCGCGTATTTTTCGTACAGTTTTTTTCTCTCATTATACATGTCAAGCAGTGTATAACCTTTGGGCATTACGACTCCCCTGTGAACATAATCCCCAAGACGCATACAAAGGGTTTCATAGCTGATTTTAATGTATATGACCTTTCCGATACTCTTAAGGTGCTTCATCGCGTCGTCCGAATACACCACGCTTCCTCCCGTGGATATTACCGTGCGGTCGGTTTCTATGCTTCTGTTGACTTCACCCTCGATTTTCAAAAACCCGTTAAGACCTTCGGTTTCAATAATTTCATGTAGCAACATTCCGCATTTTTCCTGAATCAGAATATCGGAGTCTAAAAATCTGTATCCCAATTTTTTTGCCAACAAAACGCCCACCGTGCTTTTACCGCACGACGGCATACCGATTAAAACTATATTATTCATTCTTTTTCTTTTTCCGTTCTTCTGATTTTATTTCCGCCTTTTTTCTCTTGCCGAAATTGCGTTTACCCTCTCCCATGACACGCTTTGCGGTTTCATAGTATCTTTTCAGATGTTCGGCAAGAGGCTTATCCGATGAAAACGACAGAAAAAACTTCGTCTTTTTTTTGTTTTCTTCAGCGCTCAGCCTTATCAGGCTTTTCAGTTTTTCATACTTGACTATTATCTGACTTTCAAGCGCGAATTTCCGTATCTTTGAAAGAATATTGCACGAATAAACGGTGTCTATCAAAAAAACTCCGAAAAAAAATCCGATTATAAAAGAAAACCAAAGATTTTCTCCGAGCCAATTTACAGCCCTCACCACATAAGGATGTATCAAAAAATAATAAACGGCGCCAAGCCCTGCCCAGATAATCGAAAATCTCGGGCAGATTATTCCCTGTATATTTCCCCATTCCTCCGAATAATCCCAGAGTTTTACCTTCATTCCCTTGATAAAAATTATTCCGGCAATATACTCTATACCGGTCATGCAGAGCGCCATAACGACAAAAAGAATTATCTTGCCTGCCAGTCCGTCATTCTTATCCACAAAGCGGTCAAGCCCAGCGAGCGCATACATGGTACATAGACCGAATCCGTAAAGCGGAAGATACGGTCCCACCAAAAAACCGGGATTTATCCACTTTCTTTCCTTGTTCGCCGTAGAAATAAATCTTCTGAAAAGCAGTTCTATCACCCATCCGATACAGCTTCCCAGAAAGAACAAAAAACAAAATGTGAGCATTATATTCATTAAAACAAGTCCAACCCTCAGGTATCTCCACTTCCGTAAAAATTGCAAAGCACAGTAAAAAGTATACCATCAGCGCTCGGTTTTGTCAATTCCATTCCGGAAATATTAAAAAATTTTTAAGAATGATGCCTCAAAAAAACAGTGCATTAAAACAAACGGGGCTGAGTTTTCCAGCCCCAAAGTAACTTATTCTTCTTCAAACGCGCTTTTGTCAAGACCGCAGACGGGACATACCCAATCGTCCGGAATATCTTCCCATGCTGTTCCGGGAGCTATTCCGTTATCGGGATCTCCGAGTTCGGGGTCATACACATAGCCGCAAGGACATACATATTTCATATATCAATCCCACCTTGAATTAAATTATTATTTTCCGAAATAGCGTTCAAGCAGTCCCGCAAATGCTTTGCCGTGGCGTGCTTCGTCACGAGCCATCTCATGCACGGTATCGTGAATGGCATCAAGATTATGCTGCTTTGCAAGCTTCGCAAGTTCAAACTTACCTGCGGTAGCGCCGTTTTCCGCAGCCACGCGAACGCTCAGATTCTCCTTTGTGGAGTCGGAGACGCACTCTCCCAAAAGCTCGGCAAATTTTGCCGCGTGCTCCGCTTCCTCGTAAGCCGCTTCCTTCCAATAAAGCGCGATTTCGGGATATCCTTCTCTTGCGGCGACACGAGCCATAGCAAGATACATGCCGACTTCGGTACATTCACCTTGGAAATTAGCTCTGAGTCCCTCAATTATTTCCGCGGGAGCGTCCTTAGCAACGCCTACAACATGCTCGGCAGCCCATGTCACTTCGCTTTCAACAACCTCTTCAAACTTTTCTCCCGGCGCTTTGCACAACGGGCACTTATCCGGACGGACATCCGACTCGACTATTTCACCGCAAACGGTACATCTCCACTTTTTCATAATAAATTCTCCTTTTCAAAAGTATTATTTGTTTTTAATTTAATTTTATTCTGTATTTTTCATATAACCTGTCAAATCATCAACGCTGATGCTCCGGTCATTTAATTTACCGACAGTAATCATCTTAAAATTTTCCGTCAGAATATCGTTAATGCGCATGAAAGCGTGATGCATTTTACAGTCGTCCTTAACGGGATTTTTAGTACATTCATGGTCGCAATCAAGACATTTTGAAATTTTTAAAGGTCCCTCTATCGCCTCGATTATTTCCAGCACGTTTAAATCGTCAGCGTTTCTGTCAAGTCTGTATCCCCCGAAAGCTCCTTTATACGAACTCACGATTCCGCAGCCCGCAAGCTTTCTTAAAATTTTCAAAGCAAACTTCTGGGTAACACATGCTTCTCTCGCGATTTCCGAAGCCCCGACTGTTTTTTGACATCTGGCAAGTATGCAGCATATTCTGACAGCGTAGTCGGCTTCCTGCGTTATACGTATCATATTTTTCCTTCAGATTTTCATTGTACACCTTTTTGGTATGCATTTATTATATCACTGAAATACAGGTTTGTCAATAACAATATATAAACAATATGTTATGTTTTTTTGAATTTTTTGCTTTTATGCATATAATTTATTCTAATTGAAGAAAATGTATCCAAATAAGTGATATAAATTCTTAAAAATTCCTTAATTAACAGATACTGCGCTTGACAAGAATTACCCGGAATGATATAATTATTCAAAATCCAAGCGGAAATCAATAAAATCATATGCTTCCGCCGAGAAAGGTAATACAATAAGGTAATAAAATAATGATTACATTAAACGACGACGCCGGCGAAAGTTTGATATATGTGCTGTTAATGAGATCAAACACACTGTTTTCAAGATTTATCAAAATAATGACCGGCGGCAAATATACGCACTCATCTATCGGAGTACAGGCAGACTGCGGCACCATGTACAGCTTTGCAAGAATATACTCGCGTCTGCCCCTGCCCGCGGGCTTTGTAAAAGAACATCTGAACAGCGGGATCCTGAAAAAATGCAGCAACGCTCCCTGCGCGCTGTTGAGAATAAGAGTTTCACCGGAAGTAAAAATCAGACTTGCCGACGAACTTGAAAAAATGTTTAAAGTAAGAAACAGGTACCGTTATAACTTGGCGGGAACTTTTCAATGTTATTTCAATCATCCGGCGGAAAGAAAAGATAAATTTTTCTGCTCTCAGTTTGTCGCGCACACTTTATGCACGACAGGAGCGATTAAACTGTTTAAGCCCGCTTCGCTCTACAAACCAATGGATTTCTTTAAACAACCCGAGCTTGAGATATGTTATGAAGGAACTCTCGGAGGATTATCGGCGTTTATAAACAAAAAGATTAAAAACAAACAAATAGTTGAAATATCTGATCAAACCGATGTAATAAGCGCGTAAAGCCGTTCAATATGGGCTAACCTCCTCCATTCAATCTTTTAGGCGGGAGATCTGTACTCCCTACCGGAAAAATCAGGTCTCCCGCGGCGCGGCATCTTAATTTTGTTAATTTTCGGTTTTTATAAAAAAACAATTGATCTTTGAAAAAATCAATTCACAAATAAACAAAAGCCGAATATAATTGTTGGTAAGCATAACACCTCATAACAAGCAGATTAAAAATTCGCCGATGTCAATACAAAAGATAGGAAAAACCACAGAAATCATATTAAACGGATATCAAATACAAAAAACAGGTCAAAAAGCAATTTACACAAAATATTATGACTTTTTACAAAAGAAATGTTTTTTAAAATCTTATTTAAATTCCGGATTATAAATCAAAACAAATTTATTCAAAAGGTTCGGATGTATAAGTTATGTATTATATATGCCGAAATTGACCGGTTTAGCATCAAAATCAACCTCTTTTATTGTATTTGGTCAATAATCAAACCTGCCAAGGAATATTTATCCAAAATTTTCCTTTGTTTACATCATACAAGGAGGCTTCGAGCTTTTTGTGCAGTTTAACCACGAGGCATTTAACATTTACATAATCGTCACACAAGAATTAAATTGAGTTCACAAAAATACGATATGATAGGTACATCCAAAACAGCGTTTGCAATGCTGTAAAATCATTTTACTTGGAGGATAAAAACATGAAAAAGGTTTTGACATGGGGTCTCTGTGTCGTAATGCTCATATCAGTATTTTCGGTATGCGCGTTTGCGGCGGACGAAGAGGCACCCGCAGGATGGGCGGCTTTCGGAGATATAACTATAACCTACGATAGCGAGCTTTCATCTAAAATTACATTTGACGGTCAGTTCAACGACTGGACGGAAGCCGGCATTAAATCAAACGAAATTGACGCGCTGAACATGCAGGCTTGGACCGGAACAATGCCCGACGATTTTTCCATCACTACATATTTTGCCGCTGACGCTGAATATCTTTATATCGCGTTCAACATTACCGACTCCACAAAGTCTATAGCGCCTTCCAGCGAGACAGAGGGAACCTACGGCTTTGACGCTTTCCAGATTCAGCTTGACTTCAATGAGAAATTTGCCGCCGAGGAAGCTTTCAACAGAGCTGTTTTCTATTCATTCGCACGCCGTGAAGACGGTCAGATGGCGGTAACGGTTAATGAAAGCGATGCAAACGACGGCGTTTACTGGGCAGGTCAGGAATACGATGGAGTCGTATACGTAAAAGGCGCTTGTACCGAACTTGCCAACGGTTGGGGCGCGGAGCTTGCGCTTTCATGGCAGATGCTTTACAATCAGGCTTTCGATAAGCTTGAGTGGAACGGATACTCCACTGATGGCTTTGAATTGAATCTCGGTCCCAACACCGAACTCAAGCTCGGCGCGCTTGTTTGCTATCTTGACCGCGAGCATGTTGAAAATGAAGACGGTACAACTGCTGAAAATCTGATATTCGCCGCAGGTACGATTGAAGAGTACGGACAGATGTCTGACGCGAGCACAGGATTCTGGCCTGAAAGCGCCGGAATCATTCTGAAGGTTATATCGGATGAAGATGTAGCTATTTCGGTTGAAACAAAAGAACCTACGACCGACGCTCCGACGGAGGAACCCACCACGGCTCCCGAGGGAGAGAGCGATACGTCCGAAGATGACGACGATGAAACAACCGAAGCTCCTACCACCGCAGGAACAAGCGAAGAAACCGATGCTCCCGAAGAATCCGGATGTAAATCGGTTGCCGGAATCGGAGCAATCGCAATTGTTTCCGCGCTCGGCGCCGCAGTTGTTATTAAGAAAAGAAAATAATTAATTGATATTTTCAGACCGGCTGAATTCAGCCGGTCTGCTTTAAAAATTTTACCATCAGCCCATCAGCCGATCGCAATTGAAATATTACAATAACCGCAGGAAAATACCGCACAGATAAAATATTTTCAAAAAAACTATTGACAATACCGAAATTTGTGATATAATATATTAGTACAAATAAATTGCGCCGTTAGCTCAGCCGGATAGAGTGTTTGGCTACGAACCAAAAGGTCGGGGGTTCGAATCCCTTACGGCGCGCCAGAAATTATAATCTGAACTCTTTGCAAAGAACGGTAAAGTGTTCGGATTATTTTTTACATATACCGGAAAATCCGATTTTTAATTCAAAAGTACTTAAAAAAATAAGAAAGGATAATAGTCATGCATGACGAGTTAACCGCGGTTGATATTAAAAAAATGCAGGAAGAAATTGATTACCGTTGCACTCAGCTTCGTCCGCAGCTCTTGGCGGAAGTACAGCGCACGCGCGAGTTCGGAGATCTGAGCGAAAACGCCGAGTATAAAGAGGCAAAAAGAGAGAAAAACAAAAACGAAAGCCGCATCAGATATCTTAAAAACATGATAGCTACAGCCAAGGTCATCAAGGTCTCATCAAAGAATGACGAGGTTGGACTATTTGATACCGTCGCTTATTATATCGAAGAGGACGATGAGGTTGTAGAAAGAAAGCTCGTAACCACACTCAGACAGGATTCGTTAAAAGGACTCTTAAGCAAAGAATCTCCGCTCGGCAAAGCCATAATGGGTAAACATGTAGGCGACAGGATATGTGTTAAAGTCAACGACAGCTACAGCTACTATATAGTCATCAAAAAAATCACAAAGGGCGAGGACGACGAAAGCATACCGATAAGCACATATTAAAAAGGATTCTGTTCGGCAAATTTTCAGCCGCTTACCGATTGGCTTAGTAGTAGGATTTTAGCTTATTTTTCACTGAAATTTAAAGACGTTTCTCATTTTATAACTAAGCTTTTTAAAGTCTGACACAATTATACATATTTATGATTTAAATAAAGTGGTTGTTTCAGATTGATTTTCAGGGAAATTTTCATGTAACGGCTCAACAAAAACACTTGCCATACCGCTATGGGTAAGCAAGTGTTTTTTTACGGTCTGCCGTTCAAACAGAAACAATTTCTAAACTTGAGGCAACTCCGGCTTGTCAAAAAAGTCAATTCACTAAAATAATACAAAAAAGATTTCACCCGCCTTTTTCAAAAGGCGGGTGGTGTCAAGGAGAAAAGCTCCTGTCATCCTCCGCGGAGGGCAAAAGCCCTCCTTTTTGATTATTTTATCCGAAGCGATCTTAAAAACAATTGTCAGCTAAAGCAGATCTTTTTCCCGTTGACCTCGACATGTATGTTCTCCCTTCCCATTGCAAGTATGCTTGCCGGCAGCTCTACTGTGTAGCCGTAAGCCTTAGGGACCGTAGCTTTCAGTTCAAATCCGTCATCCGAAACCGACCAGGAAAGCGACAATATCTCCCCGTCAATCTCATGTGTTCCTCTTGCCCAACGCAAATTACACGGGTGAGGAGCGATTTTTATTTGTTTTTCAAGCTTATTTTCCATCCCCATCCCCAAAATATCCCTCATAAAATGCACTCCGATATGCGACATAAACCCGTGACATCTGGATGAAGTGTTTGAAACCTCATTCTCCCAAAGCGTTCCCGGACCCTCCTTTAGCTGCGGCATACATATCGCGAGAATATCCTCATACAGCTTGTCATAATACCCGCGTCTGGACAGCATGTCAAGCCTTATACACAGACCGATAAACAGTCCGCTCCTGCCTATATAGGGCGCGGGAATATACTTTGGCGCGGGTCCCATGCAATCTCTTACATAAGCGTCAAGCGATTTGTTTTCGCCAACCTCAAAAAGGTTGCACCACAGATCGGTATAAAGCGCCGCTTCGGAATATTTATCTGTCTGACACAGTTTTCCGTTGACATACCTGAGGTTATCCGATATGACTTTCACCTCGGAATTTGTATAACCCACAAGCGCTTCTTTTAACGTATTCTTCATCTCTCCGGCAATCTTCAGCCACTCTTTATTATCATACAGTTCTCCCAATGATTTTAAGGTATATGCAAAAAGAATATTGGCAGGAACAGATATCGGTCTTTGATAGTCAGCGTTGTTTGAGCATGACCAATCTATAAACAACCAATTGAGATTTTCAATCAATTGATTACTTCCTTTTAACTTCAACATACCGTTTACAAAGGCTTCTACTCTTTTATAATATGTATTTGCGAAATTCATATCCCCTGTGCGATACACAAATTCGCAAAATTCGCACATGAGCCAAAATGACCAGTTTATAAGCCCGGCACATTCCCTGTAATCTTTTTTATTGCCGGGGTATGCCTCCGGAAAAATTGAATAATACATTTTATCCGGGTCAGTCAGCAAAAAGTTTTCGATAAACTCACGCTCTACCCTGTCGTCCGAAAGCATCAGAGCCGCCGCTCTCCCCGACCACAAAGAATCACACAGCCAGCCTCCGCGTTCTCTCTGCGGACAATCCATAAATATATCCATAGTATTGAGAAGCAAAGTTCTTTTTGCCGCATCATACAGCCGATTTATATCGTCATCCGAACACATAAACGAAGATCTGTTCTCATCAGGATAAAAATACTCCTTGATGCCTGCGCGTATTATCTTAACCTTGCCGGTATTTCTGAAATATATCTTGAAATATCTGCAGAGCGTGGGTTCAAGCGCGCAAAATTCGGTTTTGCCGCTTTTAACATGAAGTCTCGTTATGCAGTCGCTTCCGTAAAAATCTTTGCCCTGAAGCGACAGAAGCTCAGTGGGAATCAAATCTATAATGCCTTCACGTTCTGTCTCAACCTCAATATAGGGAAATCCGACGAATGACGCCCTCATATCAAACAAAATATATTTGTCCCCGTCGCCGCACAGTTCAATACCCTCTCCCCTCTTACAGGTTATGTCCGCCCCGGTGTGCTCAACCGTAGCCTGACATTCATAAAGAGTTCTTTCGGGAAGATTCTTATATATCTCCGGATATGAAGCCTCATAAAATGACGGTTCATATATATAATTTTTGTCAATCTCGCAGAATCCGAATTCAACAATATTTTCGGCGTCGTGCTCATAAAGAGTAGCGCGAAGCGCGTTATGGGGAAGATATTCCGCCTGCGGATTGACAATCACGGCTGGCTTGTACTCCGCGTTCCCAACTCTCCATGACCGATACTCGCAGTCAAGATAATATACCTCCGCCGACTCTCTTGAGTGACTGATCCGTTCAGAAACAGAAATCCTTTGTTTTATCCTATATACACTCCAATTTTCATCGGTATGCAAAACAGAACGCATATCTATGTCATATAGCTCAAGTATGAAAAATCCGTCCTCAAGCGTGCTGTCGTTGGAATAATGACCGTAAGCCTCTCTCCCGTACTCCAGCACTTCACAGGCGATATGATTTACGCCGTTATTCAAAAATCCGGTAATGTCCGCCTTGTCCACTCTTGCGTATCCGTGCGCAGTGCGCGCAGGTCCGTGAAGAACCGTCTTTCCGTTTATATATAGCCTGAATATATTTTTCGCGGTTACACAAACCGTAACTTTTTTATCCTTTGCAGCGTCAAATACAAATTCCCTGTAAAAACCAACCTGAAAATTCAAGGAAACGTCTTTATTATCAACAAATATCGGCTTCGCAAATTTAAAAAAATCCATAATATAAATCCTCCCTTAAGCCGCAATTTTATTTATTATACACCATTGCATTTTTCATGTCAATGCTTTTTTAAAATCCTTCCGAGAAACTTTTTTAAAGCCGCAAAAATATGACTATGCCAATAAATCTCATTCGGATCCTTATCAGACTAACCATGGCTTTGTATATTCAAATGCAAAATCAAACCGGTAAAAAGGATTGCGCCGCGTTTGAACCACTCTATAATACAGTACAATACCCATTACCCGCAAAATACCGTTGTGACCGGCATTATATTGGTATAAAAAATTCCTATGGCATTTTATAATTCTACCATAGGATACTATCAACTTTAACACTTTTTCTCAAAATAAAAACCATGTATTGTGACTTGGAAAATTAAACCTCATTCGCACAAGACCAACAGTCTGCCGCCGGAATCGTCATATAAAACCCGGGATTTTTTCCTGTATTCACTGTCAAAACAAATATCACTTGCAGTATACGGTGAAAATATACCGTTTGAATCAACGGCAAAAACAAGACCGGCATCATCCCTGAGTTTAATCGTCAAATACATCCGTCCGCGAAAGGACGGATGCATCTCGGCAGATACAATATTATAAAGCCTGTAACCGCTTGAATTTTTGCTTACATACAAAAGCTTATATACATAATACCCAATTAACGGCGCGCATAAAATCAGCATAATCACAGCTAATATTATACTTCCCTCCGGGTTTCCAAGTAAAGCGAACATTACAGCAAGCAAAATGCCGAAAACAGAATACAGAACAGAAAAAGTGATAACCCCTCTCCTGTAATACCTGAAATCATAAGACTTATAAATCAACTCTTTGTTGCTCATCGTGTGTCACCTCTCTGTTCGGTTTTAAATATATCGCATTTAAAGGGATATATCAAGCGGATAATATTAATTATTCGATAATTCAATAAAGCCAACAAATAAAACAATATTCTAAGTATGCTTAACACAAAATTGCTTTTAAAACTTTGACAGGTAATTAATCCGATAGCAAAACAGAGACCGCCATATTCCGGAGGTCTCAGATATATTTAAAAAACAATTCAATTTAAAGCAGATTGATTCCGGCTTTTTCACACTCTCTTACGGTTTCTTCATCCCAGACGCTGGATTGAACCTCTCCTATATGGGCACAGCCGAGCATAAGCATACAAAGTCTGGACTGTCCGATTCCTCCGCCTATTGTAAGCGGAAGCTCGTCGTTCAGAAGCATCTTATGAAAAGGCAGAGATTTTCTCTCTTCGCATCCCGAAAGCTTCAGTTGCCTTTCCAAAGACTCCGCGTCTACTCTGATTCCCATGGAAGAAATTTCAAGAGCGCGACCGAGTACATCGTCCCAGAAAAACAGATCGCCGTTAAGCTGCCAGTCGTCATAATCAGGCGCTCTGCCGTCATGCGGCTTTCCGGACTTGAGTTTACCTCCTATCTGCATTATAAACGCGGTTTTATGCTCCTTAAGATATATATTTTCACGTTCATTTGGGCTGAGTTCGGGATACATATCCTCAAGCTCCTGAGTTGTTATGTAAGAGACATCCCGACTCAATTTTACCCTAAGCTGCGGATATCTCACATGCAGCCTCTCATTTGTCTTACATATGGCGGTCACAATCTCTCTTACTATAAGCTTAAGATATTCAAGATTTCTGGTCTCTCTGGTAATTATTTTCTCCCAATCCCACTGATCGACATATATGGAATGTACATTATCAAGCTCCTCGTCACGCCGTATGGCATTCATATCAGTGTAAAGTCCGTTTCCAACCTTGAAATTATATCTCTTTAACGCAAGTCTTTTCCACTTTGCAAGTGAATGTACAACCTGAGCGTTTGTTCCTATGGCGGGAATATCAAATGACACCGGGCGCTCATATCCGTTAAGATTGTCATTGAGACCGGATGATTCTATTACAAAAAGCGGAGCCGAAACCCGCTTTAAATTGAGCGCGGTCGAAAATTCCTCCTGAAATACCTCTTTGATATATGCAATTGCCCTTTGAGTATCATACTCATCCATAGCGGGCTTATAGTTTTCCGGAATATATATACGGTTCATGACATATCCTTTCAGATTCACATATGTAATACAACATAATAATTATATCAAAATATCTCTTTCATGTCAAGAGAATTTATTAATATACAAAATCAAAAATTCTGTGTTGTAAATAGATATGACCCAAAAAGTCTGAAAATAATAAAGATATGGTTATATACGCGTCAGGAAGTCTT
>CALWJX010000021.1 GCA_944381085.1 uncultured Clostridia bacterium | reverse complement strand
TGCATACAGCGTGAAGTAATCAATCAAATTCAGTTCCACGTGCTGTATGCGGCAGTTTTGCGGGGCAAAACTGTCCAAGTTGTATCTTAAGATTTAATGCATACAGCGTGAAGTAATCAATCAAATTCAGTTCCGCGTGCTGTATGCCGAAGTTTTACAGGCGTAAAACCGTACCGGTTGTGTCGTCGGTTAAAATATGAAGGTAATTCGGGCGTCGGGATTAATATTTTAAAGATAAATGAGTTGAGAATAAATATTCATTTGCCGTGTGCCGCGGCTTTTGTATATTTTACGAGTAGATTTGGGGGAGTATAAAGAGATGTTGAAAATAAAGTTGTCGGTGGCTGAAAAAATTTGCGGGCTTGTTAAGCTTTTGAATGAAGCCGCGGATTTAAAGCCCGCGGATGTCGCGCAAATGCTTGAATATCCGCCCGATACGTCAATGGGAGATCTGGCGTTTCCTTGCTTTAAGCTGTCGAAAACGCTCAGACGCTCTCCCGCGCTTATAGCCGGAAGTCTGGCTGAAAAGCTTTCGGGAGGCTGTATTGAGAAAGCGGAAGCGGTCAACGGGTACCTCAATATAAAGATTTCGGACGGCTATCTGTGCGATAATGTTCTGCCTCAGATTCTTGACCGAAAGGAAAATTACGGCGCGCCGACTTTGGGAGAGGGAAAAACCGTGGTGTTGGATTATTCCTCCCCGAATGTCGCGAAGCCTTTCCACATAGGGCATCTCGGAACTACCGTTATAGGACATTCGCTTAAAAGGTTGCACGAGTTTGCGGGTTACAAATGCATAGGCATAAATTATCTGGGAGATTGGGGCACTCAGTTCGGAAAGCTGATAGTGGCATACCGTTTATGGGGCAACAAAGAGGAGATAGAAGAGGGCGGCATTGACAAACTTGTAGAGCTGTATGTTCGCATCAACAACGAAATAAAGGGAAATCCGGAAAAAGGAATACCTCCGAGAGACGACCTTGCGCAGCTTTCCAGAGACGAATTTCACAAAATGGAAACCGGAGACGAGGAAAACCTGAAGCTGTGGAAGTGGTTTGTGGAGATGAGTCTTAAGGAATATGAAAAAACATATAAGCAGCTCGGAATTGAATTTGACAGCTACAACGGAGAGAGCTTTTATGTTGATAAAATGCCGGCTCAGATTGAGGCGCTGAAAGAGAAAGGCTTGCTTAAAACAGATGACGGGGCCTCAATAGTGGACCTTTCAGAATACGATATGCCTCCGTTCCTGGTGCTTAAAAGCGACGGCTCCACTCTTTATACCACGAGGGATATAGCCGCGGCGGTGTACAGAAAACAAACATATCATTTTGACAAATCCATATATGTAACCAGCAATCAGCAGATACTGCATTTCAGACAGCTGTTTAAGGTCATAGAGCTGATGGGATATGATTGGTACGATGAATTGGTGCATGTTCCGTACGGTACCGTAAGCATCAACGGGGAAAAGCTTGCCACACGTACCGGGAATGTGGTTCTTTTAAAGGATCTTTTTGCGCTTGCGATAGAGAAGGTTACATCTATTATGGAGGAAAAGAATCCCGATCTTCGCGGCAGGGACGATATTGCCGAGGCGGTCGGGGTCGGAGCGGTGGTGTTCTATTACCTTTCAAATAACAGAATAAAGGACATCAATTTTGTTCTTGAAGAGGCGCTCAGCTTTGACGGAAACACCGGACCGTATGTGCAGTATACTTATGCCCGCGCATGTTCGGTTCTTGAAAAAGCGGGAGAGTCGGAAAAGGGAAAATTAAAGATTACATGCGAGGAAGAGTCGGCGCTTTTGAAGATTCTTTGCCAATATGAGGAAAAAGTACTTGCGGCAATAAGGGATTACGAACCGTCCGTGATTGCCAGATTTATACTTGACATTGCCGCAGCCTTTAACCGTTTTTACCATAATTGTCAGATACTTTCGGCTGAGGATGAGGACGTAAGGTATACAAGAATAAAGATTACAGAAGCCGTGAAGTATGTGCTGGGTAGCGCGTTCGGGCTGATATGTCTGAAAAAGACAGAGAAAATTTGATTTTGGAATTTAGCCTACTAATTTTTTGATTTACAGGAGGAAATACATGTCAGGACATAGTAAATGGGCGAATATCAAGCATAAGAAAGAAAAAACCGACTCACAAAGAGCAAAGGTTTTCACAAAAATAGGAAAGGAAATAACCATTGCGGTTAAAGAGGGCGGCGGAGATCCCGCGTCAAATTCAAAGCTCAGGGACCTTATTCAGAAGGCAAAAGCAAACAATGTTCCGAGTGACAATATAGAAAGAACAATTAAAAAGGCATTGGGCGGGACCGGTGAATCATACGAGGAAGTAGTGTATGAAGGGTACGGACCCGCGGGAGTGGCTGTTATTGTTGAAGCCACGACCGACAACAGAAACAGAACTGCCGGAAACATAAGGGCGTATTTTTCAAAATATCACGGAAATATGGGACAGAGCGGCTGCGTCGGATTCATGTTTGAGGATAAAGGGGTAATAATAATAACCGACGAGGACGGAGAAATTGACGAGGACAAGCTTATGGAAACCGCGCTTGAAGCCGGTGCGGAGGATTTTTCCGGAGAAGACGGTGTGTATGAAATATATACCGAACCGGACGATGTTTACGATATAGCGGATGCGCTGAAATCCGCAGGGTATGAATTTGAATCTGCCGAAAGATCGAAAATTCCCACGACTACGGTTAAGCTTGACAATGAAGACGATAAAAAATTTATGAATCTGTTGATTGAAAAGCTTGAGGAAGACGATGACGTAATGGAGGTATATCATAACTGGGAAATGGATGACTGACCGGTTGTAAGTCTTAATAATTTGGAAGATACAGATACCGACAGCCATTTGAATGTATAAATAAAAAAAGATGTAAAACCTTGGTCTGCCTGAGCGAGGATGCAATAAGCTTATTGGAAAGGTATGTAAATATATATGAAAAACAAGTATACAAAGCTGTTTTCAAATACGGCGATATTTACAGCCGGAAAATTTATTTCAAAGCTTATTGTACTGTTCATGCTGCCGTTTTACACTTCCTGCCTGTCAAGCGCCGAATACAGCTCGGCAGACCTCATAACAAATTTATGCAATCTTATTATTCCCATAGCGTGTCTGGGTGTAAGCGAGGGAATTTTCAGAGGCGCGGCAATGCGTCAGTCTGACAAAGAAGCTTTTTTTACCAATGGATCTGTTATCATGCTTGCCGGGAGCGCGGTTTTTTTGGTACTGTCGCCTATTTTGGAGCTGTCTGATTATTTTTCACCGTATGTTTGGCTGATTGTACTGTATGTTTTGGCTTCGAATATACACTCGGTGTGTTCGCAGTATGTATGCGCGATAGGGAAAAGCAAGCTTTTCGCACTTCAGGGAGTGCTGAATACCATTCTCATAGTGCTTTTGAATATATTGTTTCTCGCGTTATGGGATATGGGAGTTACGGGCTATGTCCTTTCGGTCGCCGTGGCTGACTTCGCAAGCGCTGTTTTTGTTTTTTTTGTGGCGGGACTTTACAGAGCTTTTAAACCTTCAAAGATAGACTTCAAAATTATAAAGGAGCTTATGAGATTCTGCCTGCCGCTTATACCGTCAACGGTATTCTGGTGGATTACCGGCGTGTCTGACAGGTATCTTGTGGCATATATTTGTTCTGACGAGGTTAACGGATTGTACTCTGTCGCTTATAAAATACCTACGCTTTTGACATATGTAGTTGTGATTTTCAATGACGCGTGGAAGCTGTCCGCCGTTTCTGAATCAGACAATATTGAGGAATGTACGAATTTTTATTCGCGTGTGTTCAGATATTATCAGGCGATTATGTTTATGGGAGGGGCGTGTATCGCGGTCGCGTCTCCTCTGTTGTCGATTATTTTATTTGCGGACAGTTATTATTCCGCGTGGATATATGTTCCCGTGCTTTCGGCGGCAACGGTATTTACCGCGTTGGATACTTTTTTCGGCTCGGCTTATTTTACCGTCAAAAAGACCGGAATGTCGTTTTTTACCGCCTTTTTCGGTGCGCTGATAAATATAATTCTCAATCTTATTATGATACCTAAGTGGGGCGCGATGGGAGCTTCGATAGCTACCTTTATTAGTTATTTTCTGGTATTCTTTGTAAGGGCGCTTACAATGCACAGATTCATTCCGTTTAAAATTTATCCTATTAAAATTATTGTCAATACCGTTCTTATATGCGCTTTGTCGGTTGTAATGACCGCATACGGCGGAAATATATACGGAATAGTGATTTCGGTTATTATATTGCTTATATGTCTGGCTTACAATCTCAGGGATATATATGTGGGAATTAAAGATGTGATTACAACATTGAAATCGAGAAAATCCGCATAATTTACAGTGTATTAATAATTTTTTTGAATATGTACTTGCATTTTTACGGTTTATATGATATAATTATCGTTGTGTGTTAATCTGTTTTTTATGTCTTTATAAATGTGTATTTAAAACAGTTTAAGAATTGATTTAAAATAAGGGTGGTCCGCTGCTATGCTCGCATGAACATCCGGTTTATAAGGAGGGCCGTTATGGATTTAATTAAGGCTTTTACAAACGAGCAATTGAAAGAGGAGGTACCTCAGTTCAGCATCGGTGATACGGTCAGAGTTCACAACAAGATAGTTGAGGGCACAAGAGAAAGAATCCAGATGTACGAGGGTACGGTTATCGCGAAGCACGACGGGGGAATTTCTTCTACCTTCACCGTGAGAAGAATTACTTACGGTTGCGGAGTGGAAAAAACATTTCCGCTGCATTCTCCGAATGTCGTTAAGGTTGACGTTATCCGAAAGGGTAAGGTAAGACGCGCTAAACTTTATTATCTGCGCGGAAGAGTAGGAAAGGCTTCCAAAGTCAAGGAAGATATTGTTTCCAAGAACTGAGACGGTTCAAAAAATTAATATGTATTAAACCTGTCACCGGACAGGCAAAAGCGTTAAAATTATACCATAGGTCTTTGCGGTATAATTTTAACGCTTATTTTTATTACAGGGAGGATTTTATGTATTGGATTATTTTGGGAACCACAATTACGGCAAGCTTTTTTGACAGCCTCAATCCGTCGGCCGTTGCGCAGCAGATTTTGTTGCAGACAATGGTAAAGAACAAAAGACATGTTTTGTTTTTTATTCTCGGAATGGGGATTACCAATTTATTGATGGGTCTTGCCGTTTATTACGGTATTGCGGAATGGATTTCTCGTCTTTTTGGCACTTTGGAAAGAAGCTATCCGCTGCCATTGTACTTGACTGAATTGACCGGAGGAATTTTGTTTATTTTGTTGGGCGTCCGACTTATAATAAAGACCAAACGCTGTGCCGAAGTTTCTTTACAGGAGGAGCACGCTAAGACTCCCGCGCGTATTACCCGTTTTTCACTGTTTATATTGGGAATTATTTTCTGCGGAGTGGAACTGACAAGCGCTCTTCCGTATTTTGGATTTTTGGCAATGCTTGCAGGTTATGACCTTGACTTCCCTTATGTATTGGGATATACTTTTTTATATACTTTTATCTATGTTTTGCCGTTGATTTTGCTGTATTTCGGATACAATAAGCTGCGCGGTACCACTCTTATCAAAAAAATTGAAAATTTACTCGGCAAAATCTCGTCATATGTAATACCGGTTGCGCTGTCTTTGCTTGGAATTTTGCTTGCGGCACATAGCGCGGTTTCTTTGATTTGATTCTGATTAACGGTGTCTATACGCATATATCAATACGACAGATATGTTCCCGCGGTCTGTATCTGATTGTGTGGCAGATAATAGGGTGAAAGCAAGATACTTTCACCCTATTATGAAATTCTCTTATGATTGTCAGTATGGTTTTATATTGTAATGTAACAATGAAAAATTAAAGCCCTTGTGCGCTAACGCCGAAAAGTCATATAAATCATACGGCTAAAATTCTATAAGCTCAGTGACTTTTTTCGGTTACGCTCTCATATCGGCGTCAAGTATATCAAAATTAACGCCGCCGACATGAGTCACGGATTTTTCGTACAGCTTCTTGTCGTCGTCGAAATATTTACGCGCGACGGATTCTTTTTGAACGGTAGCGCAAAGGTTTTCAGCTTCGATATCACCCTCAAACGTGACCTTAATCTCAATGCTTTCGGGTGTTATCTGGTTTGAGAGCACATATCTGTACTCACTCAGTTCCGTGCCGACGGTATATTCGACGCAGGCGTCTTCAATAATGTATCCGTCATTGAAAACTTCTATTTTTATTTTGCCGTTGCCCGATTCCGATTTCGCAAGCAGAGTGATTTCCACCTGGTCCCCGTGCATAAGTCCTTCGATTTTTCCCGTGGTGCTGCAATTATCCGATATAGTTGAGAAGCTTTCAAGCTTCTGAATGTCAACATGCGCGTGGAATGGAACAAGATATACGGTTCCTTCCCATGTGCCGTCGGTGTTTACCGATTTGAGCAGACCTTCTCTGTTCTCGCCCTGACCTACCTGCACTATGTCATATGTCTTTCCGTTCTGTGATATTCCGAGAATGCTTTCGCTTCCGCCCGTGTAACCCGGACGGGGGAGATTGTTTTCGCTCGCCAGCTTATCAACAGCCTTTTTTTCTGCCGCCTGCTGTTGGTCGTTAAAGGTAATGAAGTGTATCATTCTGGTTCCGTTTTGCCACAGATATTTAAGCTGTCTGTATGCGTTCAGATAACTTGTGCTCATTGAGCAGTATTCGCCAAGGACTATTGACCTGTGACCGGCGCCCGACGCCAAAGCGTGGAAATTGTTCTTGTCCTGCATAAAGAAAGCGTATCTGGTGCCTCCGTATGCCGTTCCGCTTGACAGGACCGCGTCAACGGGTGAAAGTCTCGTGTCAGCCTGCCCCAGAAATCCTGAAATCGCGTCTCCTTCGGGTATCTGATGCGCGGAGATCGATTCGGGAGGAAATCCCGCCAGCATGGCTTCACGATAGGCTTCGAATATTCGCTTATTGACAATGTAACGGTTGTAGAGAGCCCATTGCGAGAAATAGTCTCCGTCATATTTATCCCACTCGCCGCGGTCACCGAGGGCGCCGTCTCTGGGTGCGTCAATTTCCGATATGTTGGCAAAGCTTGTTCCGAACCGCGCGTTTATATTCTCCACCGTTCCGTAAAGACCGAGCAGATAATTTCTGAAGCCTTCTATCATATACAGGTTATAATCGCCAACCGATCCCGCGACGTTTATCTCATGCTCGTGGACAGGGGATATACCTACAAGTTTTTCGGGATTGCCGTTATCGCCCCGGAATTCCGCGGAAACTCTTTGCAGGAATGAACGAAGGGGGTAGATTCTCCATTTCTGCATTTCCAGTATGCCGTCAGCATATGTTCCGACATGGAAAGAGCTGTCAAGCTCAAGGTAGGGAACATACTCTCCGGATTTTCCGATGGAAGAATATATGTTTTCTCCTGTCAGCGCGTCCTGATAATTCATTATTGCGTTGTTGAACGGAACCGCGTTGAGACGATGCGAAAAGCACGGTTCAAGATAAACACGCGATTTTGAGTTTGTAAATTCATTGACATACGCATTGGAACTCCAATCGGAGTACAGCGCGCTGTTTACCTTTTCATATATGGTTTGCGAATCGGTTGAGTCGTTGAACGAAGTTATAACATCAGTGCTGAAATCGGTCCTTATATGCTGGAAAGAGGCGTATCTTACATATCCGTCCTCGTCTTCGTCATTGTAAGTGGTATAAAAATAGTTTTCCCTCTGACCCACGTCAACTGTCTGCCATGCGCCGTTTTGGTCAAGGTATGAAACCAGCGAAAGATTTTCGGTGCTGTCGGTTTCCTTGAGTGTGACCGTGTACATTCTGTTTTTGTCCGATGAGGCGTAAACTCCCGCCGTATTTTCGGGGAGAGAAACACTTATCTTTGTAAATTCGGTTTCGGCCGTGCCTTCATACGCAGCGTTTGTCTTTGTAAAGTAAAGTATTATACTGTCGGGAGAGCCGGAGTTGCGGCGTATTGAAATTTCTGTTTCCTCGCCTTCCTGCGCGAAGCTTGCGTCGATTTCAAGCTTTTTGAGCTGTTCACAGGCTGTAAGCGAATAAAATTCCATATATATTTTGCCGTTGACAGGTGAAGAAGAACACATGAGCAATATATCTTCCGAAGCCGAAAAAAATTTTCCGGTCGCGATTAAAAACGGGGTTTTCAGAGTTGAGGATTTTAATTCCATAAAGAGGCTTCCGTCGGGACTGTAAATTTTCACGCCTCCGGCAAGACCCGTGGAATTGTCATAAGCCGCCGTCGCAATATATGTACCGCCGTCAATACTCAGCGCGCACACCTGCACTCCGCCGGTGACCGACGGGTCAAACGCCAGAAACTGAGAAATACATGCCTGCTGACTGTTGAAAACCCGGACAAGGGTATGGTTGGCTGAATTTTTTCCTTCTCCCGCCACGATAGCCGGACCCGAAGACACATTCTGAGAGCCTCCGGTCAGTTCGTCATATATTGTTGTCTGAAGTCCCAGATCAAGGTCAGGAGCTGTGTAATATGTAGAGTTGGATGAGTTGTTTGAAGTCAGGGAAGGAAGTGTGACGAAAGCGTTTTTAAGCTCTTCTTCCGACGCGCCGGTAAGCATGAGATAGAGATACTCAAGAGAGTAAACGTCTTCGACGGTATTGAACAACGGCTTATCTCCGCTGTAAAAAATGACAAGCCTTGAGTCATATTCAATATATTGCAGTCCGAGCTGTTTTGCGGCGGCTGACGGTGTAGTACCCTCTGACGAAACTGTTTTGCCGGTGATGTCCGACAAAACGTCCGGGTTTATTGTCAATGTTCGGTAGTCCCGTTCGGCGGCGCTTTTTTCGAGTCCGACAAAATCGCTTCCGTTGAATGCCTTCAGCGCTTCCGCCGCGATTGCCACGGCTTGGTTTTGCTTTAAAATTTCCGGAATGGTCTTATCCGGCAAATATTCGGAATAGTCTGTCATTTGTGTACCTCCGTATTTGATAAATTCGTATGGCGGTTCGTTTTCCTGAGGGCTTTGCGAACCCATATCGGTGGTGTTTAAAGAGTCGGGGGCACCTGTCGGGGTTTCGGGTCCGTTCTTGGGTGAACAGGACGGCAGCAGAGCGGCTGTTACCAGACATAAGCACAGCCCGATTTTTAAAAATTTTTTGCCATTTTTCATGAAACTGACCTCCGTCATTTAATTCCGTAAGTTTAATTAGTCATAACTATTATACTTGCGGTTTGTTTTCGTCGATATGCTATGTCCGGTTATAGCTTTGAGGATGATTTTATCGATTTACCGAACATTTTTCTGCGGCAGGCAAAGTGAGCTATCACAGGTTTTTAATATTTTAACATAATATAAAGTAAAAGTAAATATGAGTTCAGATGTTTTGTAAATAATTCCAAAAACATATATAATTTGCACAAATTTAAATGTTTATATATTGAGCAAAATTATTGTTTGTCTTGGTGAAAAATAAAAAACTTCGGTATTTATGCGAAAACCGAGTTATTAAATCTAAATATATTAAAATATCGTGGGAAAATAAATATGTGATTATGTACAATCAATATGAACTCGGCGATATTAACTGCCTGAAAACGTGAAAAATCCGGAGCCGTTTTCCGACTCCGGATATTGTTTATTATGAGCGTTTGGCAGAGATTATTTGCCTGCCTCTTCTATTGCGACCGCAACCGCGACGGTAGCTCCCACCATGGGGTTGTTGCCCATGCCTATAAGTCCCATCATTTCAACGTGCGCGGGCACGGAAGACGAACCCGCAAACTGCGCGTCGGAGTGCATACGTCCCATTGTATCCGTCATGCCGTATGAGGAAGGACCTGCCGCCATGTTGTCCGGGTGAAGGGTACGTCCCGTACCTCCGCCGGAAGCGACGGAAAAGTATTTAACTCCGTTTTCGTTGCACCATTTTTTGTATGTTCCGGCGACGGGGTGCTGGAAACGGGTGGGGTTGGTGGAGTTTCCGGTAATGGAAACGCCTACGTTTTCGAGCTTCATTATAGCGACGCCCTCAGGAACATTGTCGGCTCCGTAGCATTTTACATCCGCGCGCGGACCTGTCGAATACGGGGTCTCGCTTACAACCGATACGGTTTCGGTAAAGGGGTCAAACTCGGTTTTTACATATGTGAAGCCGTTGATTCTTGAAATAATAAACGCGGCGTCCTTGCCAAGACCGTTGAGAATTACGCGAAGGGGCTTTACTCTTACCTTGTTCGCGTTGAGAGCTATTTTAATGGCGCCCTCAGCCGCCGCGAAAGATTCATGTCCCGCGAGGAAGCAGAAGCACTCCGTTTCTTCGGAGAGCAGCATCGCGCCCAGATTTCCGTGTCCGAGACCAACCTTGCGGTTTTCGGCGACAGAACCGGGAATACAGAACGACTGCAGTCCGATTCCGATTGCCGCAGCGGCGTCGGAGGCTTTTTTGCAGCCCTTTTTGATTGCGATCGCCGCGCCCACCGTGTATGCCCACACCGCGTTTTCAAAGCAGATAGGCTGAGTGCTGCGCACAATCGCGTCGCAGTCGACACCGTATTTGAGAGTTATGTCCTTACATTCATCTATAGAGGAAATACCGTATTCTTTGAGTACGCCGAGGATCTTTGCCTCGCGTCTTTCATATCCTTCAAAATTTGCCATTAATATATTCCTCCCGAATCATTCTTTGCGCGGATCTATGTACTTTACGGCGTCTTCAAATCTTCCGTATGTACCTTTTGATTTTTCATATGCCTCGTTGGGCTCCATTCCGTTCTTTATATAATCCGTCATTTTACCCAGTGAAACAAATTCATATCCTATAACCTGGTCGTCCTTGTCGAGAGCCATTCTTGTGCAGTAGCCCTCTGTCATTTCCAGATAACGCACGCCCTTTGCCTTGGTTCCGTACATTGTACCTACCATAGAGCGCGTACCCTTTCCGAGGTCTTCAAGACCCGCACCTATTACAAGACCGCCCTCCGAAAAAGCGGACTGAGAACGTCCGTAAGCTATCTGAAGGAAAAGCTCGCGCATAGCGGTATTTATGGCGTCGCAGACAAGGTCTGTGTTGAGCGCCTCAAGAATGGTTTTTCCGGGGAGAATCTCGGCTGCCATAGCGGCGGAGTGCGTCATACCGGAACATCCGATGGTTTCTACAAGCGCCTCCTCAATGATACCGTTTTTGACGTTGAGGGAAAGCTTGCAGGCGCCCTGCTGAGGAGCGCACCAGCCCACTCCGTGAGTGTATGCGGAAATATCTTTGATTTCCTTTGCCTGAACCCATTTGCCTTCTTCGGGTATCGGAGCCGGTCCGTGGTCAGGACCCTTGGCAACCTTGCACATATGCTGTACCTCAAGGCTTGCAGCATATTCGCAGTCAAATTCTTTGCTCATATTTATATACTCCTTTTATTAATATTAACTGATTGTTTGGAAGCTTTTCCTGTTTTGAGACATTCATTGATGACAGGAGAGATCGCTTCGAGATATTTTTCACCTATTAAACATGCGCCCTCCGCGTTTGGGTGTACTCCGTCGTCGGAGTAAAAACGAGGTTTCGGCTGCGTCAATACAGCCTCTCTGAAGATATCGTCAAGCGGAACATATACGTCGGCGTATCTGTCGGCAAGTTTTTTTACTATGTTTATCACTCTGTCAACCTCGCCTCTCATATTTTGTACTTCCGGGGCGTCAAGCAAAAACGGAGACAGAATAATAATTTTAGCGTTTGTCTTTTCCCTTATTCCGGACAAAACGGAATTGTAATTATGCTCAAACTGTTCATCTGAAGTATTCACCTTTTGCGGACTGTAACGATGCCACACATCGTTGATGCCCAACAGTACGGACAGTATGTCGGGATTAATATTTATTACGTCGCTCTCCAACCTTTCAAGCAGATTTTCGGTTCTGTTTCCGCTTATTCCGAGATTTATAAATTCAAACTCACAGTCCGGAAAAGAGTCCTCGATCATTCCGCTCGCGTATTTGGGATATCCCAGTCCCATGTCGTGGCAGTCTGTTCGGTCGCGACCCGCATCTGTTATGCTGTCGCCTTGAAATAAAATTTTCATTGTTGACGGGGTGGCTCCTTAAATTTTTATTTTCAGATGGATGACACGCTTTATGATTATTTAATTACTTCGCCGTAAACAGTTCCGAACGCACAGCACGCGTTGCATTCGTCGGTGTCTATGTGCATAGCGAGGTCGTATTTGGGGGAAACGCGGCAGACCACGTCGTCAAACACAGTGGTGCGCTCGCTGTTTATTCTGACTTTTACGATTTGTTTATCCCGGATTCCGAATTCTTCCGCCTGTTCGGGATTGAAGTGAATGTGTCTTTTGGCGATTATGACGCCCTCTTCTATCTCAAGCTCGCCTTTGGGACCTATAAGCTTGATTCCGGGGGTGTCTGCGACATCGCCCGATTCGCGAACCGGGACGTCCTTAAGCCCCAACGCTCTGGCATCGGTAAAGGAAAGTTCGACTTGGTTTTTGCTTCTCACAGGACCGAGAACGCTTACCATAAGCTCGCCTTTCGGGCCTACCAGCTTGATTTTTTCGTTTCCGGCGGCAAACTGTCCGGGCTGAGAAAGCATTTTTTTCGGAGTTAATTCCGCGCCCTCTCCGTAAAGCACGGCGACGGCATGGTCTGTCAAATGGATGTGTCTTGCGGATGTTTCTACAAGCACCTTGTTTTCCATGATTCTGAAACCTCACTTTTTAAAATAATGAAATTTTGATATTTTTACCTTTTTTCATTTGATATATAATACCGTAAACATACATATTTACGGTAAACAATTTATGTAAAAAACATAAATATACCTATTCATAATCATTTTATCACAAATGTCGCAAATTGTAAATACAAATATTTAATAAATCCTTGAACATATTATAAAACTTTCTTGTCAATACTAATAAACAAACAGAAAAATATGCTTTATCTGAATTTTATATATTACACGGCAGTCGGAGGACAAAATGGAAAACAGCGAAAAAAACAAAAATAAAAAATCTGACAAAAAGGACTACAGTGACGAACCGTACAGACATGCGGACAGTATAGAGGATTTCGGAGCCCTGGCGGCGGAGAACCCCAGGGAATCGGTGTACTGCCTGTCAATAATCGGGCAGATCGAGGGACATTATTTCCTTCCCGAGGGGCAGAAAGCCACCAAGTACGAGCATATAATACCCATGCTTGTTTCGGTTGAGGAGGATGACAATATTGACGGAATGCTTGTTTTGCTCAACACAATGGGAGGAGACGTCGAGGCGGGACTTGCCATCGCGGAGATGATAGCTTCAATGACGAAGCCCACGGTCTCTCTGGTACTCGGCGGAGGACATTCGATCGGAGTGCCGCTCGCGGTTTCCGGAAAAAAGTCTTTTATTGTCCCGAGCGCGACTATGACCATACATCCCGTGAGAATAAACGGACTTGTAGTGGGTGTCCCGCAGAGCTTCACTTATTTTTCGGAAATGCAAAAACGTATTGTTGATTTTATATGCAGACATTCACACGCCGATAAGGATAAGATATACGAGCTTATGATGCGTCCCGATATGATTGCCACCGATGTAGGCTCGATAATCGAGGGCAGGGAAGCGGTGGAATACGGTATTATTGACGAAGTCGGGGGCCTTGACAGCGCGCTTGCCGCGTTGAGGGAAATGATAAACAATAACAAAAATAAGGACCCGGATAAGTGACGCTCCTAATGAAATTTTACCCGACGCTCCGAATGTTTCATGAAAACCTGACAAAACGGCAAAAGGGCGTATGAATCCCTTTGCGGAATCCAACGCCCTTTTTGAAAATATCAGTTTAAGTCAATTTTCCGAAACATGGGTATTTTGATTGTTTCGGCTTCGGAAGCATCAGAAATCGACTTCATTGTCATAGTAGCAGCACAAAAGCAGCTTTTCCATTTCCTCGACAGAGGGCTGACGGGGATTGGAGCCCGTGCAGGCGTCGCTTATGGCGTTTACCGCAATGTCATGCAATCTTTCCCTGAATATGTTTTCGGGGACAAATCCGTTTTCAGCGGGATAGCCTTCGGCGCTGTAGTTCTTTATGCACTGAGGAATATTGAGTTTTGTGTTCATTCCTCTCAGATATTCAATAAGCAGTGAAACCTTTTCCTTTTCGGTCTTGCCGCCGAGTTTCATGCGGTCGGCGATTTCCGCGTATCTTGAGGATGCTCTCGCGTCTTTGGCGTTGAACGCGATGACCTTGGGAAGATACATGGCGTTAGCCGCGCCGTGAATTATGTGAGCGCCATAGTCCGAGAAAGCGGCTCCGGTCTTATGCGCCATGGAATGAACGATACCCAGAAGCGCGTTTGAGAACGCCATTCCCGCGAGACACTGCGCGTTATGCATTTTTGCCCTTTTATCCGCGTCACCGTTGTAGGAATCAACAAGATCGTTTTGTATCATTTCAATCGCGTGAAGCGCGAGCGGGTCGGTAAAGTCGCAGCTTGCGGTGGAGACATATGCCTCAATGGCGTGTGTCATCGCGTCCATTCCGGTGTGCGCGACAAGCTTTTTGGGCATGGTCTGAGCGAGATCGGGGTCTACTATCGCCACGTCGGGAGTAATTTCAAAATCCGCAAGAGGGTATTTTATTCCTTTTTCGTTGTCGGTGATTACAGAAAAGGCGGTAACCTCGGTCGCGGTTCCGGAGGTAGAGGGAATAGCGCAGAATTTAGCCTTGGTGCGAAGCTTGGGAAGTCCGAAAACCTTGCACATATCCTCGAATGTGGTTTCGGGATGTTCATATTTGATCCACATGGCTTTGGCGGCGTCGATTGGAGAGCCTCCGCCCATCGCGACTATCCAGTCGGGTTTGAATTCCGACATGATTTGCGCGCCTTTCATCACGGTATCTACCGAGGGGTCGGGTTCGATTCCTTCTATCAGCCTGACTTCCATGCCGGCTTCTTTTAAATATTCAACGGCTTTGTCAAGAAATCCGTATTTTTTCATAGAGCCTCCGCCGACGCATACGATTGCCCGGCTTCCGATCAGCGTTTTTAACGCTTCAAGTGAACCTTTGCCATGATACAAATCTCTGGGTAATGTAAATCTTGCCATATGTGTAAGCTCCTTTATTTTAATGATTTTGTGTTTGATGATAACTCAATATCATTTCGGAAGTATTATAACATTAAATTTAGAACTATGTTCGATGCTTTTATGTATATTGTGTGAAAATAATATGAAACCGTCAATAAAATACTGTCATTGAAGTGAAAAAACTTCAGTACAGGAATTTTGAAAAATATTTTCTGAAAATTATTATAAATTGGATAAATTTGGAAATTTAATGTAAAAAATTCCGGATTTGATAATCCGGAATTTTTCAGTCGGTTTAATTTATATCGGTAACCGCGCCGATAAACAGCGGCAGATTTGTATCGTTGTCGATTATCATATATACGAACGGACGGTCAAGCTTTACCGAATGCATACTCATTGGGTCTGCTGCTCCATTATCCATTGCAACGCTTGTAACCGCGCCCGCTTTTGTCCCGCGCTCATCTACACATATAAATGTCTTATGCTTAACCTCCGAGATAAAAATGTTGCCGTTTGAGGATTTTCCCATTTTTGAAAAATCGGCTTTCGACTCATCAAACGCGGAGTTCATTCCGAGTTTTTTCAACGCGTCGTTGAGACTGCTTTCATACTCATAGCTGAATTTCGGCATTGTCGCCTTCACCGCGGAGGCTTGCGCGCCGTCAAATGTATTTTGCAGTCTTTCGCCCGTAAGTCCCTGTATATATTCGTATATGTCAATTCCTTCATTCGGGAGAAGCGCCGCGAAGCTGTATTTTCCTCCGCTGTAGTTTTTAATGAAGCCGGTCGAATTTTCGTCGCATAGATAGAGACGCTCCTCCGACGTCATCATTTCCGTGTCCTGTTTTTCTCCGCCGTAGGAGGTAAATGTGCCGTTCGTGATATCGGATTTTTCGTAAACGTGTTCCCATTCGGCGTCAAAGGCAAGCGCGTTTATGAGGTACATAACGGCATTTGGATTTATTTCGTCTACTATTTTGTCAATTGTCTTGTCCGTGTGCAGCTTCACCCAATTATTTATGTCACTTACCGTTTTTTTATCAAACGGGGTTTTATATATCTGAGCCGAATAGTAATTCGCGTTGGTCTGCAAAAAATCCTTTTCCACAGAGAGCCGGTTTTCATCATCTCGGAACCAGATAGAGTTTGCGATACTTACCTTGTATTTCTCGCCCGAATCAAGGCTGTTTACATAGGAGCTGAAGTATTCGTTGAGACTCTGTATTCCAAACCCGTCGCAGAGCAAGGCTTCCATCTCGCTAAGAGTTTGGTTGTCGGCTCCGTTTGCGGTCATAGCCAGGGCAAGACCGACAGAGAGCGGTGAAATAAGAATGTTTTCACCTTCGTTGTTTGCCGTAACTTTAAATAAGTTTACCGAAAAGTCTGTCTGAGAGTCGATAAACGCTTTGTCCGGCTCTCTTTTGTACACGCTCTCAGGCTCGTATCCCTCGGTCAGATCCTGAGCGCTGATTTTTATACTGCATCCGGTCAGATTGAAAATGCTCAGCAAAGACAACAGTATAAGCGCGGCCGCGACGAGTTTTTTGTGTTTTTTCATATCCCATCCTCCGTATTTTGATTTTGAATGAATTCGGGCGCGTTTTGCGGTTTGATTTTTACGGCAGGTCGCATATGTATTTTAATGCGCGAATTTGATTTTCCGACAGTATGAAAATCTCTCCCGAAGCTTTCCGGATTAAGGTCTTCCCGTTGAGAAAATATGTTGTTTGGTTTCCGGAATTGTCTGTCAGAACGATTATATAGTTGCTTTTATTGTCTGCCGGTTCCGAATCGTCGGGTTTGTTTGCGATATTATCGGTTTCGGCTGCTTCGGAAGTCGCCTGCTCTTCATTGGCGTTTACCGCCTGCAAAATCAGCTCGGCGAGTTCCCTTACTGTATTCGGATCATCGAATTGTTTATAGAAAGAGCCGTCGTATGCCTTGACTTGAACCGTGACGAATCTGACGGAAGATGTTGATGTTTCCGGTAAATTGTCCGCTTCTTCTTTTGAATTCATTTCCGGTATAAGTGTCAGTGAGAAAATTGAAACAGCAGCGAAAAGTGAAAGGCAAGCTGCAATAAATTTCCTTTTTTTGCGGTTTTGACTTATTATTTTCTCGCTTCGGCGAAAAATTTCGGTTTTCCGTTCTTCAAAGCTTCTCATTTTAACAAATCCTCCTTTCCAAGCATGGTACGCAGTGTATTTTTCGCGCGGTAAAGGAGATTATCTATTTGCTTTTTGTTTTTGCCCATGACTGCCGCCGCCTCTTCATATGTAAGATCTTCAAAATATATGAGATGTATGGCGACTTTCATGTCCTCCGGCAGATTATCTACCGCTTTGTTTACCGTTAATTTAAGCTCATCGCGAAGAACAAGACTTTCAAGAGATTCATATTCACTGTTTTCATTCTCAGTGTAATACTGTTCGACCGCGCGGCGCTTATTTTGCCGTTTCGCGTAATTAATAGCGCGGCTTTTGGCAAGCACGAACAGGTAGGTTTTGAGAGTGACTCTGAAATTGTAACGACTTTTATGCGCCGCAAGGTCCGCGAAAACGTCGATCGCGATATCCTCTGAGATATGCAGGTCATGCACGTATCTGTTTATGAAAAAGATAAGATTATCAAAATATTCCTTTATAATAAAATCAAAAGCGCTTTCGTCGCCGTCAAGAAAACGCCGGTAGCTTAAAGCTCCGTTATCCATATGCTCCTCCGGTAGGGACTGTTTTTGGCTGCTTTGGGTTTTCTTTATCTATTATACAACCGAAAATAAAAAAATCCTTATGTTTTTTGAAATTTTTTCAAAAAAATTTTAGATATGTGAGATTTTAATCTCGGTATAAATAAAAACGGGCGCCGTTTGACTGACCTTTCGTCAGCGGCTTCACGACAGCCCATTTCGATATTTTTTCAGAATATCTTTTGCAGAATATATTGCCCCGGCGTGTGCCTCGTGCAATACTCCGGCAGTTCATATCTGTTCAACATAAATGCAGCTTTTTTTCAAGAGCTTATTAACAAAGGGAATATGGACAATTAAAAAAGCTAAGCTTGCGCCGGACAGATTGAGTATAAAATCATCTATATCGAAAAATCCGACGCGCAGCAGCGGTTGCAACAGTTCAAAAGTGAGAACCACCACAAAACATACAGCCAGCGTATTTATAAATTTACGCATTCTTTTGAACATACAGGGCAGAAAGCATCCCATCGGAAACAGAACAATAAAGTTGCCTGCGATATTTTTAATAACTATGTCTGAATCAATGCGATTTTCATTCAATTTTGATATGTAATCCCAAACGGTTTTAAAAGGTATCAGGTTAGACTGACTGAAATATGATCCAATCGTATTATCCGTGTGAACGCGACCGTCGAGCAGGAGAAATTTAATCAACGCCAGACAGTATATACAAAAAAATATATATAGCAATATTTTAACGGCTTTCTTCATATTAATACCTCAAAATAACAGATTGTTTATTGTTTGATATAATATCATATTTGGAATAGATTGTCAAGCCGAAATTCAATTTTTGTTGACAAACGAGTCTGCGCTGTAAATAGATATGCCCCAAAAAGTCTGAAAATAATAAAGACATGGTGATTTACGTGTCAGGAAGCCTTGAAACGGAGCCGTAGGCGAATAACGGTATAATGGAAAACTTCTTCAGGCGCTTAAAGGTTGAGATGTATTACGGCGAAAAATTTGAATCCCCTCGGGGATTCATTCAAAAGTTAGAAGAATACATACATTACTACAACAATGAGAGAATTTCTCTTAAATTAAAAGAAATGAGCCCTGTTCAATACCGAGTTCATTGACCTTGGTTTTTGTAAGATTTAGCCTCAACGATTTCCACGTGTTTTATTGTATCCGGAAGCAAAAGCATCATATGCCATTATTGTATTACGTTCTAATTCATTTAATGTTGCGTAACCACTTTTTTCTAATGAAATCATTTTAATGGTAAATTTATCGCCATATTTATAATCTGCATAAACATCACCATTGCCTTTACCTGTAAAATGGGCATTAACACGGTTTAATACTTCTTTACCTTGCCCTACATAGTACATATTTTTGGTAGAGTTGAATAATATATAGACACCTGCAAAATTTTGTGTTAAAGCATATGACGGACTTCCACGACCACCGAGACTTGTCTTTCTCATTATAAAAAACTCTTCCGCTGTCATTTCTAAAGTGTTTTCAGCCAAACCTTTTATTTGTGCCTTTATTTTTTCTTTCTTCTTGTAAGTATAGTAAAATGTAGCAACAACTGTAGCTATACATACAAGTAGCATTATTACCATAAAAATGAGATAACTTTCCATACCCTTTGTTAAATTTCTTATTTTAATCTATTATCAGTTATTAGATAAATTTGAGTTCATAACTTTATTTGCTTTGGTGCGGGTAGTGGGATTTGAACCCACACTCTTGCGAACCGGTTCCTAAGACCGGCGTGTCTGCCGTTCCACCATACCCGCGTAAGTGGGTACGGTGGAACAATCCACACATACCCGCATAAGTGGGTATGGTGGAACAATCCACACATACCCGTTTGGGTAATGTTAAAGTAAACTATAATGAAAAATTTTGTCTATTCTCATATTTTTTTTATTGCATGTTTTATATCTTTTATATCGTATATTTTTTCATAAAACCAATGGCTGTCTAAACTCAAAGTAAACCAATAAAATCAGAAAAAATTTCACTTTCAAGTTCATCACTAATTTTAACATGGAAAACAGAGTTTGTCAATAGAAACTATGATTTTTTGTTAAATTTTCCCGATAAGACCGAGGTTTTATTTCTGAGGGTCCAAATACTTCCACGCGCCGACAATATAATTGATGCCCGATACTATTGTAAAGATTATCATAAGTATTGTGACTATAAAAGTAAAAGGAGGGAAGTCTCTGACAAACCCGGTAACGTCAACGGTTCTGTAAACAAGAGGTTCGATTATCGCCGCGCATACAGCCACTATCTGAGTTACGGTTTTGATTTTTCCGAGTTTGTTCGCGGCGATGACGACTCCGCCCGACGAGGACGCCACAAGTCGGATTGACGTCACGGCAAGTTCTCTGAAAATTACCACTATAAGAGAGACAAGATACAGAACCGCGATATTGTGTTCGCCATTGACAGAGCTGTTGTAGAAAATGCAGATCATGGCGCCTATTACCATGAATTTGTCCGCCAATGGGTCGAGAAATTTACCGAAATCGGTTACAAGATTGTTTTTTCTCGCTATTTTTCCGTCAAGCATATCGGTAAAGGACGCGAGCACAAAAAGCAGCACCCCGACAATTGACATGATTATGTCGGCGCTTTCCGACAAATCGACGAAGGAGGGAATCAGCATTACCACCATGAAAATCGGCACCATGATAAGTCTGAGCACGGTCAGTTTATTGGGTAGATTCATTTTCATATCTTTTAGCCTTTCATTGCGTGTTTTTAAGCGTTTGAAGAGTTTACGGCATATCCGAAGAGGTCATAGTCCACAACTTTCCGTATCTTTACTTTAACGAATGTTCCGGGGGCGGTTTTTATGTCCGATTTAAAGAAAATTTTTCCGTCAATTTCAGGGGCGTCCGCCTCACCGCGGCCGTAGTATGATTCGCTGACAGGGTCGTAGTCCTCGCAGATTACATTTACGGTTTTTCCTATCATATTCTGATTTTGCTCGTAATTTATCTCAAGCTGCATCTTCATCAGAATGTCCATTCTGTCCTGCTTTACCTGTTCGTCTATCTGGTCTTCAAAGTCATAAGCCGGGGTGCCGTCCTCTCTGGAATACGCAAATACTCCGGCGTGCTCAAACCGGGTTTCTTTCATAAAACCGGCGAGCTCGTCAAAATCTTCCTCGGTCTCACCCGGAAAGCCTACGATAAAAGTCGTGCGTATCACGATTCCGGGGACATTGCTTCTGAGCTTGTCGATTGTATTTTTGATAAGCGCGCTGTCTCCGCGGCGGTTCATCCGTTTGAGAACGCTGTCGCTGATGTGCTGAAGCGGAAGGTCAATGTACTTTAGTACTTTTGGGTTGTTTTTAAACTGTTCTATCAGTCCGTCGGTTATTTTGTCGGGATAGCAGTACAAAACTCTTATCCACGGTATGTTTGTATTTTCGGTTATCTGCTTTAACAGCTCGTCAAGACAGTATTTTCCGTACAGGTCTATACCGTATTTTGTGGTGTCCTGAGCCACTATCGTAAGCTCCTTGACGCCGATCTCTTCGAGTTCCTTTGCTTCCTTTATAAGGTCTTCCATGGGGCGGCTGCGGAACTTTCCTCGTATGTAGGGAATGGCGCAGTAAGTACACCTGTTGTCGCAGCCCTCGGCAATTTTGAGATAAGCCATGTAGTCGGGAGTTGTGAGAATCCTGTCACCTCCCAGGGCAACGGTATTTTTGTCTTCGCATGAAAAATATCTGTTGTCGGTATTTTTGCCGTATTTTTTCATATTCTCCGAAACTGACTGTATAGCCTGTGTGATGTGATGAATACTGCCGACTCCCAATACCGCGTCGACTTCGGGAAATTCGGCGAGCACTTCTTTTCCGTATCTTTCAGCCATGCATCCGGTGACGATTATTGCCTTGAGCTTTCCGTGCTTTTTCAGCCATGCTATGTCTAAAATGTTGTCTATGGATTCTTTCTTGGCGGATTCTATGAAAGCGCAGGTGTTTATTATCACGATGTCGGCTTCGGTCTCATCCGGTGTTATCTCGTGACCGGCGGACACGACCTCGTGCAGCATTACCTCGGTGTCGAGTTGGTTTTTCGGGCAGCCGAGTGATATAAATCCTATTTTCATTTATTGTCAGACCCTTTCAAAAACCGCGAAGACGCGGTGTGCAATAAAATTATACGGAGCAGTCGGGTAAGAATCAACTTACGCACTGTGTGGTTTTACGTTACTATATTACCATAAAACCGATTAAATGTCAATAGAAGCCGCCGCATTTGCGTAGGTTTGTCGCCGTATTTTATCACTTCCGAAAATTTTAGCGCTTGACATTTTCCGATTTGAATGATATAATAAAGGTACAAGCTCCGCCGAACGGTCGCGCGCGATTGTGCCGCAAGGTATTTGCGTGAGGAAAGTCCGGGCTTCAAAGGGCAGGATAGCTGATAACGTCAGCCGCGGGTAACCGCCGGGAAAGTGCAACAGAAATAAACCGCCGTTTTACGGTAAGGATGGAAAGGCGAGGTAAGAGCTCACCCACTCTCATGGTAACATGAGTTTGCTGTAAACCCTATCCGAAGCAACATCCGGAAAGAAGTGTCTGCCCGACCTTTTCCGTATGGAAAATATTCCGGATGGCATGTCGAAAGGCAGAGCCATGCGGCGACGCATGGCAAAGATTGATGACCGTTCAAGACAGAACCCGGCTTACAGACGGAGCTTTTTTATTTTTCTGCCGCGAGGGGTTTTGTGTCGTCCACGCAATTTGGGGCAGTTCATTTGTATGTGAAGGATGCTTGCTATTTAATTTGGTAATGGAATTCCCACTCGAGATTTGTAATCATGTAAATCATCACGATACAAATCAATTATTCCTATCATGGCTTGATTGATTTCAATCGCTTTGTTCGTTATAGGAATGATTCGTTTGTTAGTATATTCGAGAACAAATTCCGCAGAATCGAAATTGTGACGGACAATATTGTTTTGAAAAATCTTGTGAACAAGATTTACTCTAAAATCGTTCAATTCTTCAAGAAAATCGAAAAACTCTTTGGTGATTGAAGAATCTATTTTTGACTCCGAGATGAGCTTTCCTAAAGTAAATTTTGGCTTCTTCAAATACGTATCATCATAGTATTGATCATATTTAGCACAAATTCGCTCGACATTTTCTTTGGAGATCTCGCCCTGTTCTATCTCCTTAACAGATCTTTCGTAACATATAAGTTTTCTCAAATTGAACTCAAACATTTGTGAAACTTCAATGAAGAAACCTATATTGGCATAAAACGAAATTCGAACAGCATCGTTGCCTTTAGAAATATCAGAATTGAATTGTATAGTAAAAAGCTCTTTCATAAATCAACCAATTACGGTGAATCTACCGCCATAATTCGGTCTTGACAACGAAAATTGCATTTTATCCGTTTCCAAAAGAATATTTCCTTTATCATCGAATTGTTTCAAGATAAACTCGTATTTACCATAAGCCAAACCATTTATAGATTTGAAAAATGTTTCTTCGTCTACCTTGTATTTTGCAAGCATCATATTATCCTTACAAAGAACAATTTCAGTTCTTGTATACTGTTCGCAACAAGGTTGGAAGTAAATATTTACTAAGTCGATGCCTGCAGAAACTTTAATAGAAGCAGCTTTCAGCAATCCATCCTTGCGTTCTTGTTCCTTTTTGGCATAATATTTTTCCTTATCGGCTTCCTCATAAATAACAGGGAAAATCAAATTATCCGCCAAATTGTTTTTGAAGACAATTTTAATAGCGTCTATTTTGTTATCAAAACTAATCGGCAAAAAGAATCTGTTTTGATTTCCGCTTTTAGGAGATGAGCCTACAAGATCAAGTTCTTGAGCCAAAGGCGTTTCTTTTGTTCCAACAATTGCAAACACATTCTCAAATCCAATATTAGCGATATAAAGAATATAATCCGAAACCGTTATATCGTCATTTTGTTTGAATATGATTTTGTCATCAAAAACAACCTTTTCTAATGTGGATTTACCACAAACAGATAAGCCATAATAACTGCGAGAAGTCTTAAATATGTATTCTTGATATTTATCCATAACCGTTCTCCTTATCCCATTTTGCAAATATGATCAATGCATTCTTGAAGCTCGTTAACACTTAACTTTTCATTGCATTTTTCGGAATGTACAATGCCATTTCGCATCATTCTCAACTTATGAAGAAGTCGAGGCGTATGAGGATCGTAATTGTTGTCTTCGTCATCGCACGTGTTAAATGTGGAACAGTACTGATCAATCATTTTTACAAAATCGCCTTCATAGTGATAATCACAACGCAAAATTGCTTCGAGGCGAACGCAAAGCTTGATAATCAGCATTTCCATATCGCCCTTGGCCAACAAATTCAAGAAATATTCTCGTGTTAACTCTCCCGTAGTTTTTTCTTTATCCAATTTCAAAGAAAGATCGTTGATAATACGTTGTTTGCATTCTTCAATAAAAGCAAGAATGGAATCAATCGTTTTATATTCGTTGTAAGATCTGGTGGTGGAGTAAAAATTAATACGACAATTGTTTTTGAGTATGAAAAGATGTTTAGAATTGATATTATACTTATCAGCGCGCCAATATGTAGCTATGTGCTTTTTTGCACCTTCAATATCTTCTTTGATAATCATAGTAGCCAAAGAAGAATCGTTTTCATCAACAGCAAACTGATAAATTTCTCTCAACTTGTTGTTTTGGAGCTTGTTCATTAACACTTCAACAATATGGATTGGATATTTTGTCAGTGTGTTCTTGAAGATATTGAAATCATTAATCGCTATCAGTTCATCGATACAAACAATACCATTATGTATGGTAGATTGTATTGCAACATCCGTGGCGGATACGGATTTATCCAATTTCAGTTTTGCTATTCTGATTTCATCGCTGGATGCCACATAGCACTTGAAGGAACTCTGATATTTAATTATAGCACTGTTTATGGCGTTGAAATTGGCAACAAGTTCGAAATCTCCTCTATCAAGAGCAAGCTTCGTTGTTTTTTCTAAAATTCTAACAAGACCGTGACCGTCTTTAGAATTATAGAATCCGATGAAGAAATAATTAAATGCATAATTCTGATTGTTTGTCAAGTTGGAATAAGCATAATCATTATTATCTTTAGTAATCGTTAAAAGTCGAGATAACATTTCCTTATTGTCATTCTCATAGCACTGATGAATCAAATAAGGAAACGCATGATACCAAACGCACTTTCTGTTAGCTTGTGTGCCCAAAATAAAATCAAGAGTGTCTTTCATTATTCTCTTGTCTGTTAAAAGCATTTTAAAGAAAGCATCCGGGAGGATGCACGCATATCTATCTATACCTTGCTTATTTCCAAAATGCTCTAATGCACCTTCGGGTAATAAGCCCAAGATGTCTTTAGCCGTATCAAATTCATAGCGAACATTTGAATTGAGTTGAAAAGCTACTTTAGTTAACAAGTCGAGTCTGTTCGATAAAATACAGAATTTTACAGCATCCGCAATTTTGAATTTGCTGATGTTGTTTTTATTGATCGTGCATAGTTCAACAAAAACATCAAGACACTCATATTTTACGATATAATCAATCAGAGTCTTTCCGTTTTCATCCCTATGCGTACAATCTATCTCTTTTACCAAAGCAGGCTTGTTATTTTTGGCACACAGCTCGGCTTTCGACATAGTAACCACCTCTGGTTCAGGCTTTTTACCGGTCATAAGATAATCAATGCTTACATCAAACAATTCCGCAAGTGCGGGAAAGAACTCCACACTCGGAAAAGCATCATCCTTTTCCCACTTACTAACAGCCTTGTCGCTTACTTGCAATTTTTCGGCAAGCTCCACTTGTGTCCATCCTTTTTCTTTTCTAAGAGTGGCAATAGCTTTTCCTATGCTATGTTTTTTATCAAACAGTTCCATAGTATCCTCCTGTGTTTTGTTGATATAATTCTATCACAAGTTCGAAAAAATGTAAACCTACATCTCGTTGATGTGGGCTTTTTCTGTTTTTGAATAAACACAATACAATTCTACTTCTGGCAGAATTGTATCATATATTGCGAAAAATGTCAACAAAATCCGCTATGATGAAAAAAGTTTATCAAATTTGAGATTGCCGTTTTTTCAAAAACCCGTGCCAATTCGTGAAACGACATAACGGAGTTTTAGACCGATTGTGTCAAACAAAATATTATTTACAAAAAACAAAAAAATTATTCAAAAATTTATGTACTAAAATGATATGAACCCAAAAGGATAGGAAGTTCATCTTATTTTTATATATTCAGCCATTGTTTTCCGCAAGTTTATTTACAAACTCGGTTATTTCGTTGCCCACCGAGGTGACCTCTGCTTCAAATTCTTTAGCCGTCATCCGAAGGATGCCCGAATGTACGGCGGAAAATTGCAGAAGGCGGTCTGATGTCACGACCCGTATATTATAATCGGGTCCCAATTCATGCATCATTTTTTCAATAAAAGTGTCCGCGGTCTGGTCCTGCTTGGTAAAAACAACCCGATAGCCGTCTTTGAGGAAATCTGAGCCCTGACCGTCCTTTACGAGATACGCATCAAACACAAGGACAAGCTCTGTTTTTGTATAAGCCACATAGCTGCTTAAAATGTCCATCAGGGTTTCCCGCGCTTTTTCAAGGCTGAATTTCGCGATGTCACTTAAGGATTCCCAGGAGTGAATGACATTATATCCGTCTACGATAAGCATTCGGTTTTGAGTATTGCGGCGGTTTTTATCCGATTTTTTGTCTTTTTCGGCGGAAATCACTTTTGGTTCACTGTATTTTCTGCGCTTAATGGGTCCGAATTCCCTCAGCATAATTGTCTCAAGCTCTTTGTCATCAAGATGATATCTGTTTTTGAGTCTGTTAAGGTTAGGAATTATAGCTTCGGCTAAAGAGTCGAACGGTACCTGACAGTCAATATGCTTGTATTTGTCCACATCTTTCCACGTTACGGTAAACCCGGCTCCGTGAGCGCAGAACACCGAGTGCGGTGTGTCTGTGATATCGGCTTCCGGATTATATCCGATAGAATTTACAATTTCATTCTGATTGTGGCAGGTCTCATATCCGTCAATTGTGCAGGACATTTTGCCTCGTCCTGAGGTATATGAGACAAGCTCTCGTGTGTATCCTTGCAAATTTGCGACCGGAGCTCTTCCGCGCAGTACGGTAATCTCGCTGTCCGTGGATTCGGTTTCAAATTCGGCGGCTTTCATCCGCAAATCTGACATCGTGCGTCCCAACGAGGAGTTAGGAACCTGGATTCTGAATTTATAGTACGGTTCCAGCAAAACGCAGCCTGCCTTCATAAGGCCCTGACGCACCGCGCGCAGGGTCGCTTCCCGGAAGTCGCCGCCTTCGGTGTGCTTGGGATGAGAGCGTTCAGCCACCAAGGTTATTTTTGTATCGGTCAATTCCGCTCCGGTCAGAATCCCTCGGTGCTTTTTTTCGTATAAAACCGACAATATCTGTCTTTGCCAATTGGTATCCGGGATGTATTCCGAAAATCGGGTGTCAAAAACAAGTCCGGTACCCTTTGGTTGAGGCTCAAGCAAAAGCTGTACTTCCGCATAGTGCCGCAGCGGTTCGTAGTGGCCTATCCCCAGTGCTTTTTTGGCGATTTTTTCTTTGTACAGAATTTTCCCGGTATCTATTTCACAGCTTATCGCAAACCGTTCCGATATCATTCTCTTCAACAGGTCTGTCTGCATGTCTCCCATCAACCCGGCTTCAACCTGCCTCAGTTCCTCGTTCCAATACAGATGAAGAGACGGTTCTTCCTCTTCAAGCTCTTTAAGCTTCGGAAAATATACTATAGGGTCACATTCGGGGGGAAGTTTTATTCGATATGACAGCACCGGTTCTATGACAGGCTTTTGAGAGTTGCTTTCTTCCCCCAGCCCCTGTCCTATATATGTTGAGGAAAGACCGCCGACGGCACAGATCTCCCCCGCCGATACCGAATCAACCTGCTTGTATTTTTCACCCGAATACAGTCTTATTAAACTCACCTTTTCGGTGTGTTCCTTCCTGTCGGCGGACCTGTAAGGAAGCTCGTCCCGTACCGACAGACTGCCGCCCGTTATTTTCATATATGTCAGACGTAACGCGCCGGCATTTGATATCTTATATACCTTAGCCCCGAATTTTTCTCCGTCATAAGCCGGATTAAGCGTATATTTGTCAATTGTATCGATTAAAAAATCAATTCCGGTCATTTTAAGCGCCGACCCGTACAGGCAGGGAAATAATTTCCGTGTTCCGATAAGTTTTGCAATTTCGCTATCTTTAATCGGCTCTGACGAAAGAAAGCTTTCAAAAAAGTCCTCGTTTAAAAGCGCCAGTTTTTCGTCCAAGTCGTGCTTCGGCTGATTTTCTTTAAGTGAGACGCACAAAGGGGAAAGCAGACCGCTTATTTGCGATTCCAGTTCTTCTTCCGATTTTGTTGTTATGTCGGTTTTGTTGATAAAAATAAATACGGGAACTCCATAGTGCTCAAGCAACGTCCAAAGGGTACGAGTGTGGTTTTGCACGCCGTCCGTACCGCTTACTACCAGAATTGCGTAGTCGAGCAGAGACAATGTGCGTTCGGCTTCGGTCGAAAAGTCCTCGTGACCGGGTGTGTCAAGCAGTATGATATCGCTGTTCGGAGTTGAAAAACGAGCCTGTTTTGAAAAAACCGTGATGCCGCGTTCTCTCTCGATCGGATATGTGTCGAGAAATGTATTTTTGTGGTCTACACGCCCCGGTGTTCTTAATTTGCCCGAAATATAAAGAAGCGCTTCCGAAAGTGTGGTTTTTCCCGCGTCGACATGCGCCAGAATACCAAGAGTTATTTTCTTTTTCATTCGCTTCCTCCTTTTTGTGCAACCCGGATTTATGCTTTTTCGTATCAATGAACATAAATATTTATTCAATCGGGCGTTATGTTTTCCGGATTTTTATTATTTTCCGCAATGAAAATCCGTTCAATGCCGTTTGTCGGTAAAGAACGGATTTTTCTTAACAAGAATTAACTATAGTATTTACCTGTTTTATCAGGACGGCGCAAAAATTCCGCCGCGATATCAACATGATAAATCAGTTGATTCAGTTGACTCTTATAAGATATTCGAGGCATCTGAGGTTATAGTCGGTCGCGGTAGGCACAAGATAGTTTAAGAAAAGTACGGTCTGTATATCTTTTTCACTTACGATTTCCGTAAGGCTGTTATTATAAAATCTGTAATCTATCACATACACGTATTCGTACGAGTCCGCGAGAAACGGCGCGAAACAGTTTCCGTAGGATTCTTTGACAAGCAGAATTGACGAACCGTCCGTGATGTTGGGATTGTGGATTTCATAGTAAGGGAAGTCGCCCTCCATGAAACAGATATAAAGGTTGCTGCTTTGAGGATTGGGATTAATTATCGGATATGTGCCTGTCACTCCGTCCCGGTCCGTAATATCGACGGTTTTAACCCCGACCGGTTCATATGCGTATATTGTGTCCGGATTATTGTACAGATTAACATCCGCGGTATGGCGGTAGAGCGAGCCTCTGAATCCTTCGAGTGTGTACATATTATATTCGTCAAGCGAGGGGTAGCTTTTTCCTTCTCTGTCAAGAAAGACACGGCTGGCATAATATGCTCCGGTCGCCGTCCAGTGATGGTCTGTCCTGAAGTACAGGTATTCGTCAAAATGTTCTTCCATAGTTTTGTTTATATTAACTGTTTTGACGGGCAACTGAAGATTTGTTTGCGTATTGAAAGATGAAATCGCTTTGTATATATAATTTATGGCTGACTCGCAGTTTGAGGCGCCGAATTTATTCTGGTCGTTTTTATCCATGCCGTATGCATAAGGCATGGGCACCACCATGTTGTAAACCTGCGCGATACCGTCGAGCTTTTGCGCGGCGGTTACTATGGCTTTTGCGTATCTTTGCGCGGATTCTTTTTTAAAGTAAAAAAGTTCATAAGCGGTGTCGCCCTTGACATAGTAGCCCTCTATGACCTGTCCGGTGTATTCGGGCAAAGTAGGCGGTTCTGTGGGTTGTTCGGTATTTTGCTCCTCTCCGGAATTGTCTTCGGTTATCGGTTCGGTTACCCAGATAAACTCATCGTCGGTGGGAATTTCCTCGCCTGTGTTGTTATTGCCCGAAAACAGTTCGGTTTTCAAGCCGTGTATTTGCTGAATGTAAGAATTCGCGAGTATAAGGTCTTCGCGGAACGGAAAAGTGTCGGAATACCACAGGCTTATTTTCGATGTGTAATCTCCGGAGAGAAAGCCGTCAATTGTGAAAGAGGGAAATTCAGTAAGATTTCTTTGCTCTCTGTCCGAATATTCGGGTCTGAGCGCGCCGATAAATCCTATTACACAGCAACAGACCATAAAGAGCGAAAACAATATTATTTTTAACCAGGTAAAAAAAGATTTCATTGATTTGTCCGCCTTTCTTATTGAATATGCAGAGGTTTACTTATGGGCAGCGACGAAAAATGTATTTAATTTTATCAAGACCGTTTTTTTATATAGTCTGAAATTTAAAATCTGAAGTACAGAAAAGGATTGTAACTGTCGCCCACAAGAGCGAGGGCTGAGATTGCCACAAGACAGACCGGGACTATGGCGGTTGAAAAATCATACAACGCCAAAGCGGGTTTGTTTTGAGAGGCGACGCGTTTGCGCTCAAAATATCTGCCAATGGCGGGAATAATCGGCGTACATGCAAGTATTGATACCGCGATAAGCAAAATATTGTTTATTAATACAATGCGGACGCTTTCATCGGAAAAAGCGTTTCCGTTCAGCGTAAAAATACCTTTAAGCGCGGTGCCGAGCATGGTTATATCGGTGTAATAGAAAATTATCCACCCGAAACATACTATTACGAGTGTATAGACAGTGCGGAGTATTCGCGCGACGCCGTGTATCTGACGGTTTGAAACCCGGAAAACATATTTTTCCATAACGAGGAACACAAAGTAGTAAAGTCCCCAGAGCACGAAATTCCAGCTTGCCCCGTGCCACAGTCCGGTGAGCGACCAGACCACGAAGAGATTGAATATATGTCTCGGAACGCTTACACGGTTGCCGCCCAAGGGAATGTAGACATAGTCTCTGAAAAAAGTGGACAGTGAAATGTGCCAACGCCGCCAGAAATCCGTAACCGAAGACGCTATGTAGGGATAGTTGAAATTTTCACGGTAGTGAAAGCCTATCATCAGTCCCATTCCTATAGCCATATCGGAATACGCCGAAAAATCGAGATATATCTGAAGCATGTAAAGTATTGCGGACAGTATCAATGCCGACGCCGAGGTTTTAATCAGGTCGCCGTTGTTGTCCGGCAGGATTTGTTTTATTATAGCGGCGCATCCGTTAGCGAGCACCGCCTTTTTGGCGAGTCCGCAGGCAAACCGTGTGATTCCACGGCTTACCTCGTCTTTGTTGACGCTGCGGTTTTCAAGCTCCAGATTAACGTCGGCGTAACGCACTATCGGACCGGCGATGCATTGATGGAACAGCGAGGCGTAAAGCAAAAGCAGCCAGTACTTTTTCTGCGCCCGCACTTCTTTTCTGTATACGTCAATTACATATGAGATAAGCTGAAAAGTGTAGAATGATATGCCTATGGGCAGGGTGATTGACGGTATTGTTTCGGGAAATCCGAACAGAAACTTAAGGTTTGTAAGGAAAAATCCCGTGTACTTGAAAAACGCGAGAATTCCGAGGGAGACGACCAGAGTCAATACAAGGAAAAGCTTTCTTTTTTCGGAATGCTTTTCTATAAGCAGAGCCCCAAGGTAGCATATAAAGGTCATCAGACACAGCAGAATTACGAGCGCGGGACCTCCCCATGCGTAGAATATCAGGGAAAACGCGAGAAGCAGAATATTTTTTGATTTTATTCCCGGACAAAATGCATAGCCGATGTAACACAGGGTTAAAAACGCAAATAAAAACAACAGACTTGAAAAAACCATAATTTATTGTCTCCGTTCAGACAGTGTAGTATAGGGTTTCGCGAGGACTACTTTGTGGGTTCGGTTAAAGCTAATATCAGGCGCTTTTATCCGGAAAAAACCGGTAAACATAAATTTATTTTCTTTTCTTTACAATGTAATGAGGAGCGGCGAAAATGACAGTGATCATAACAGGGAAGAGCACGGACAGACTTGATTTACAGCCTTTTGAATCGCCCGGGGTTTCGGTCTGCGAGGGGTCTTGGGATATGCCGTCAGTCTGTAAACCGGTTTCGTTTGCGGGTCGGTAAACGGCGATATATTCTGCGTTTCCGGTAACGGTATCGGGTATCTGTTCACTCCATCCGACAAAAACCATTCCGTTTCTTTCGGATTCGACTTGCGGAGCCGTAAGGCTGTCCCCGTAAAATCCCGAAAATTCCTGTATGATACTTCCGTCTTCATACTTGAATATGACGGTATATTTTGAGTTGTCCCACACCGCGTAAAGGGTGGCGTTCTCGTCCGCGGAATATGTGTCTCCGGGTCTGTACGCTATATTGTTGTCTGTGGGAGAGAGCGACCAGCCTAAAAATCTGGAGTCGGTTTTCTGGGGTATTTTTGTCGAAATTGAAATGTCGGTGCCCTCGGTTTTCAATTGGGTGTTCGGGAGATTGAGCACGTATTCGGAATTGGCGTTGTACGTGATTTCATAAACCTCTCCGCTTGCGGTCATCTGGTGCATACGGGGAGAGGACTGTACCCAGCCTTCGATCTCTCCGTTGTCGGATACGCATTTTATCCTGAACCATTCGTCTTTTATCTGTGTCACCGTAAATACGTGATGCACATCAACCTTTCCTATCTGCGATCCGTTTTCGGATTTATCGTATACGTACAGAATTCTGTCCGATATGTACATTCCGGGCGACATTGACTCCCCGGTGTAATCCACCTTTATTACGTCCTCATTTGTGTCGTAGTTGACAAGTCCGAATCCGACGATGAACGAATCGGAAAGACTGTATTTCTTAAGGCAGACATACTCTCCGTTTGAATCGAGCGAGCTTGAGTCCGAGGTGTTGCCTTCTATTGTATATACATATTGTCCGTCCGAATATCTCACTATTCCGATGTGTGTAGACAGTCTTGTATTATTATTTTTGTCTTTGAAGAATATCAGGTCTCCGCTTTTTGGAATATAGTCCCTGTGCGCCGGTTCATACATATCTTTGTCTATAAAAGCATTTATCCACCTTTCGCAACTTACCTCCGCCGCGGCGGACTGTTCTTTGGACACTCCCGCCTGCCGCAGACACCAGTTGACAAAGGACGCGCACCAGTAATATCCGTAGCTTTCTCCGTTTCCTTGATTGTTTTCAAGTTTTCCGAACATTACGTTGTACTCTACGAAATCTTTGTTTCCCGTGGTACTCAACCCTCCGAGGTCGGCGTCGCTGTCCCCCTCGTGATATCCGAGCTGTGACAACGCGATTGCCAGAACGTCGGTAGCCTGGTCGCCGCTCAGGGGCGTCTGTATAAAGTTGTCATAATAATAGCTTGCTTTATATTGGTCGGACATTTCATATGTAGGCTCTGCGGCGAAGACAATATTTGCCGCGCAGATACATACAAGCAAAACCGGCAGCAGCGCGAACAGTATCTTATTTAACTTTTTTCGTATCATTTGATTGTGTTCCTTTCATTTGCCTTTGCAACGAAATTTACATATAGACAGTCAGAACCGGGCGGAGAGTATTTTTGGAATCCGGAACGGCATAGTCCAAAAATCTTTTTTTGAAACAGATTGGTTTTTATACATCTTAACTCCATAGAATTATACCATATTATCCGAAATTTGTAAAGGATTTTTTTGTATATGTCTGTCAAAGCTCCGTTATACATGTAAAAATAGCATAATGCACAAATTTTTCTATTTAAAATCGGCAATTATTACTATTGTTTAATCTCCGCAATTCTGATATAATTATTTTGTATTCACAAACATAAAATTTTTTGTTTTTGAATTATTAATATTTGCGGAGGTTTGTCTGATGAAACTTGCAAAGAGAGCTGTTTGTCTTGCTTTGGCGCTTTTCACTGTGATGACCGTTTTGCTGTCGTCGATTCCCGTCTCGGCACAGAACGTACCGATACAGGATAAGCTGCCGGAGGGGTACAAAGGGGTAAATATTACCCGTCATGAGGGTTCGTATGAATGGCAGAACGGAATAAAATATACTTATAAATTTGATTTTTCAATGACCAGAAAGAGCTACTATACGATACACGAAGTGCTGAATGTCGAAAATGAGGAAAATATGATAGTTGACGACGGCACTCTGAGAGTGGAAGACGGAAAAACTCTTATGTTCGGTTCATCCGTCGGTCTGGGAGATGACTACGGTCTTGAGAAAGGCTATGCTTCGTTCGACCTTTGTCTGAACGGTGGAACCGTAAATGTCGGCGTGCGCACCTCGGAAACCGGAGTTACAAACGAGGCGAGAGGGCTGTGGTTTGCTATTGACGGAAGCGGAAGCGTGAAAATAAGCGAGCCCGAGTGCGGACTTGAGGCAACGGTGAATTTTGACTGCGATTTTTCAAGCGCGAAAAATGTAAAGGTCTGTGAAAACGTGGATTCTATAGTGCTTGAATGTGACGGCAGAACCGTCGCGAAAGTCTCATATGACAAGAAGGGCAAGCTTGAGGTGTTTGACGCGTCGGGAAACAGTGTCGCGTCGACCGAGGAATGTAAGCTTTACACCTCGGGCTATGTGCAGCTGTATATAGAAGGACTTGACGGATATATTGACAATTTTGAGTTTACTCATGTCGACCTTGACAACACTCTCTATACCGACGGCTCGCTCAGAGAAATCGACTACAGCACATGGGTCGCGACCGATGACCTGGGGCGTACCTTGGCGATGAACGAAAGCGCGGGGGACGTAAAGGAAGACAAATATGTCGGTGTTTTCTATTTTCTGTGCTGGGTCGGCGCCGGACAGACGGTACAGGACAATACGAAGCTTTACCTGAACGAGGGAATCGGAGGGCTCAAAGATTATTTTGATAAGAAAAAAGGCGGCGAGGCGTATTGGGCTGAACCGTACTTCGGATATTACCGCAACACCGACGCGTGGGTGTATCGCAAACATGCCTATATGCTCGAAGCGGCGGGCGTGGACTTTATCTTTCTCGATGTGTCAAATGCCGAGGTGTTTATAAACGGTCATATGACGCTGTTTGATACCTGGCTTAAAATCAGACAGGAAGGCGGTATGACCCCTCAGATAATGTTCATGACCGGAGACAACAGCGCCACCTTTGAGTCCGATATGAAGACTTTGTTTACCACGGTTTACTCGGACGACAACTGGGAAAAGTATGAGGAGCTTTTCTTCTGCGTTGACGGCAAACCGCTCGTCTTCGGAAACATCAGCGGAGTATCCGAGGAAATGGCTGCTAAGATTAATGAGAAGTTCACGGTTCGCGGATGCTGGGCATGGACTGACAAGGACGGATACTGGAGCTGGCTTCAGGAATATACATATGATGAGAGGACCGGAACATACGGACTTGTAAACGGCGGCTGGGGAAGAGACCTGCAGGGCAACCCCGAGGCGCTTGCCATATCGATGGGACATCACCCCACGACCAGCAAGGGCAGAAGCTTTGTTTACGGCGAGCAACCGAATAACGGAAAAGGAGACTATGAATTTTCATCCGTAGAGAGAGCGGGACAGGGACTGAATTTTGAGTCTCAGTTCAAAGCCGCAAAAGCGCTTGACCCGACATATCTGCTTATAACCGGATGGAATGAATGGATCGCCGGGTGCTATTATGAGAATTCAAGAGTGCCTTTCGCAAACTCGACCGCTACTTTTTCGTATGTTGACCAGTTCAACTGCGAGTTTTCGCGTGACGGCGAGCCTATGAGAAACGTGGACGGATACGGCATCGGAGACAATTACTATTACCAGATGGCGGATTATATCAGGCAGTTCAAGGGTATCAAAGAAACGCCGAAGGCTGACAATCAGCAGACCGTAGACCTTTACGACGTAAAGGAATGGAACAATATCTCGCTTGAATACCGCGACAACATAGGAGATACCGAGCTGAGAAATACGGTGTGCTATGACGATTCCTACAGATATATCAACAATTCGGGAAGAAATGACTTTGACTACGCGAAAGTTTCTCAGGACAGCGATTACATGTACTTCATGGTGAAGTGTGTCAACGACATAGTGATAGACAACGGTACCAATTGGATGAACCTCTATATAAATACCGACAGCGATATCTCCACGGGCTGGGGAGGATATGACTACGCCATAAACAGAGACAGGGATTCGTATGTGGTATCGGTCGAAAAATTCAAGGACAATACATGGGAAGGCGAAATTGTGGGCGTTGCCGAGTATTATCTTGAAGGTAAGTACATGGTAGTAAAGATTCCCAAGGCTATGTTGGGACTTGACGGTACAGCCAATGAACTGCTCTTTAAATGGGCGGACAATTCCACCGACGACGGAGATCTTATGGAATTCATGGACACCGGAGACGCCGCTCCCAACGACAGATATTCGTTTGTTTACAGAACCGACAGCTGCAGCGATGACAAATTCGACAAATCTCAGACGCCCGAAATACAGGAACCGGTCATAAACAGACCTTCAAGAGAGCCTGATGCGGGATATGAGGTCGATGAAAACGGCTACAGAGACGTAAATATTAGTCTTGATTTTGAGGATGTCAGCTCCGGCGCGAACATAAAGAGCACGAGCGCCGTGGAAGTTTTTGAATTCAAAGAAGGAACCTCTTCAAGTATCGCGAGGATCGTCAATGAAAACGGAAACAATTATGTAAACCATACCGGGTACGCGGATTTGCGCACGTGGTACGACATACAGGGAAGTTACACTTTCTCGGTAGATCTGAAACTTGTGGATACGGGAAACTCCGCCGTGTATGTAAGAGGAGAGATGCCCGGTATATTTACCCCGTACAATCCCGCGCATTCAAACGCGGCGGGACAGGAGGTTTATCAGGTACTCAATTATTATGAGTGGGACTGGTATGCCGAAAACGGCGGAAAAGAGGGGGCGTCCTCGGTCGCGGGAAGCGGCATAGGGCTTTATCCCGGAGAAGATTCGCTGCTTATAAAGATAAAAAGATATGTGACCGACGGAATTACGGTGGCTTCAAAGGACGTTGTCGTAAACTATCCTGACGGAATGACATTGGGAGATGAATTTTTCAATTTAAAGGTTACCGACGACGGACAGAGAGTTGAAATATACATAAATGATACTTTTATCGCGTACCTTATACTTGAAAATCCGGGTGTGTCCTATGAATCGGACGGTACGGACAGCGAATATTACGGAAAGGTGAGCGTTTTCTCAGCGGATGACGAAAATCTGCTTGAGCTTGAAAATACAAGACTTAATTCCAAAGGCTCTCAGATCGCCATTACCACGAGACAACAGACAATAATTTACGACAATATAGATATCTCGTTTAAGGAAAAAGCGCCCGAAACTCCCGATTCGTCAGGCGAAAAGCTTACGGTAAAAGGAGAGGATACTGATTTTACGCCTGACACCAGACTTACCGATTTGTATTACGGTCAGGAAATAGATTCATTTGAAACAGATACCGGGAATATACAGGAGGGCAGCGGAGAGTCCCAATCTACGGCAGGCACAGGGGAGAGCGGCTGCCGCGAGGGCTGCAAATCGTCCGGAAGCGGAGCCTGTCTGATGTTTGCCGCGGTCGGCTGTGCCGTGCTGTCGGGAATATTCGGAAACATATGGCGGCGCGGGAAAGATTAATTTTTAATATTTCGGATGAATTGCTTGTAAGCCGAAAAATCAAATAAAATCTCATTAAATTTCATTAAGCAAAGGATACTCTTTATCGCGGGATACTGAGTATCCTTTTATATTTCGGGGCAAACTAAAAATAAAAATTTTTTTGAAAACCACTTGACAAATACCCATATGGGGTATATAATATATACCGTACAGGGGTATATGATATCGGTAAGAAGCCTGACGGTAAATTACGATAAATCAAATCGGCGTTCAGGTTGTTTCAGGCTTAAATTTCTTGCGGAAATTTTTCCTGTCTGTTTAAAGTATTTATCACGAGGTGTTTATTATGGAAGAAAAAAACTGTATGTGTTGCCATAAAACAAAAAAGCGTTCGGAGGAGGAGTATAAGTCTCTTATCAACAGACTGAAGCGCATTGAAGGTCAGGTGCGAGGAATTTCAAAAATGGTTGAAAATGACGCGTATTGTCCCGATATCATTATTCAGGTAGCCGCCGTAAGTGCCGCGCTTAACGCCTTTAACCGGGAATTGCTTGCAAGCCACATCAAAAGCTGCGTGATAAACGATATTAAGTCGGGCAAGGAGGAAACCGCCGACGAGCTTATAGATACGCTTCAGAAACTTATAAAGTAAAAGAGGCTGAGGCGACACACGGTGGAGATGTCTTTTCTGAAGGGGGTGATATTATGAAGCAGTATAATGTGACGGGGATGAGCTGCGCGGCGTGCTCGGCGAGAGTGGAGAAGGCTGTGGGTAAAGTCAAGGGGGTAGACTCCTGCTCGGTCAACCTGCTTACAAATTCAATGAGCGTTGAGGGAGACGCAAGTGTCTCGGATATTATAAAGGCGGTAGAGGACGCGGGATATGGCGCCAGCGTGAAAGGCGAAAATAAAAAAAACGAGTCAAAAGCTGAGGACGGGGAACTCAGTTCCCGCAGAGAGATTGCGGTTTTGAGAAACAGACTTATATGGTCGGCGGTGTTTTTGATTGTGCTGATGTATATATCCATGGGGCATACCATGTGGAACTGGCCTTTGCCGGCATTCTTAGCGGAAAATTATCTTGCCATAGGCTTGATTCAGCTTTTGCTGACAGTTATCATAATGGTAATAAACCAAAAATTTTTTATAAGTGGGGTAAAGGGGCTGATACACCGCGCGCCGAATATGGATACGCTGGTTGCGCTTGGCGCCGGAGCGGCTTTTGTATACAGCACGTACGCTTTGTTTGCGATGTCATATTCTTATCTTGACGGCGATATGAGCGGCGCCATGCACTATATGCATGAATTTTATTTTGAGTCCGCGGCGATGATTCTGACTCTTATAACCTTGGGGAAAATGCTTGAGGCCATGGCAAAGGGAAAAACGACCGACGCGCTGCGCGGGCTTATGAAGCTCGCCCCCGCCGACGCGCATCTTTTGGCAGACGGGACGGAAACCGTCGTGCCGGTCGAACAGGTAAAAAAGGGAGACCTTTTTGTAGTGTACCCGGGCGAGAATATACCGGTTGATGGCGTGGTTATCGAGGGAGTGAGCGCGGTAAACGAGTCGGCGCTTACGGGCGAGAGCATTCCATCGGATAAAAAGTCGGGAGACCGTGTTTACGCGGGTACGGTCAATCAGTCGGGTTTTATCAAATGTGAGGCGACCAAAGTCGGCGAGGACACGACGCTTTCCGAAATAATCAAAATGGTCAACGACGCCTCAGGCACGAAGGCGCCGGTGGCAAAGGCGGCGGATAAGGTATCGGCGATTTTTGTGCCTACGGTAATGGCGCTGGCGCTGATATCAATAATCGTATGGCTGATTGCGGGGCAAAGCGCGGGATTTGCTCTGGCAAGAGGTATTTCTGTACTTGTCATAAGCTGTCCGTGCGCTCTGGGACTTGCCACCCCCGTGGCTATAATGGTGGGAAACGGGAGAGCGGCGAAAAACGGAATACTTTTCAAGACCGCGATCTCCCTTGAGCAGACCGGAAAAGCGGACGTGGTCGTGTTGGATAAAACCGGAACCATTACCGCGGGGCAGCCTGAGGTCACAGATATAGTTCCGACCGGCGGCAACAGTGAGACGGATCTGATTGAACTTGCGTATTCGCTTGAGAAAAAGAGCGAGCATCCGCTGGCAAAGGCGATAGTCAATTATTCTCAGTCAAAGAATATTTCTTCATTTGATGTAACCGATTTTTCAGCTTTGCCCGGAAACGGGCTTTGCGCCAAGACCGGGGAAAGGTCATTGTTCGGAGGCAATCTTAAATTTATCGAACAGAATTCAAAAGTGCCGGAAGATGTCAGGCAGGTTGCCGAGAGACTTTCCAACGAAGGGAAAACGCCGCTGTTTTTCGCGTCTGACGGTGAGCTTATCGGAGTCATAGCGGTTGCGGATTCTCCGAAACCCGAAAGCCGTGACGCGATAAGAGAGCTTCGGAGTATGGGGATGAAAGTAATTATGCTCACGGGAGACAACGAAAGGACCGCGGCGGCGGTCGGCAGATATGCGGGTGTCGATGAAGTCATAGCCGGAGTTTTACCGGACGGCAAGGAGGAAGCCGTAAGAAATCTTAAATCGCAAGGTAAAAGGGTTATAATGGTGGGCGACGGTATAAACGACGCCCCGGCGCTTACACGCGCGGATATCGGAATTGCCATAGGCGCCGGTACGGACATCGCAATAGACGCCGCGGATGTGGTGCTTATGAAAAGTAAGCTGTCGGACGTGCCCGCGGCGATAAAGCTCAGCCGGGCGACACTCCGAAACATTCATGAAAATCTGTTCTGGGCGTTTATTTATAATGTTATAGGTATTCCGCTCGCGGCGGGTGTTTGGATTCCTTTGTTCGATTGGCAGCTGAATCCGATGTTCGGTGCCGCGGCGATGAGCCTTTCAAGCTGTTGCGTCGTGCTCAATTCGCTTCGGCTGAATCTTTTTAACCCCAATAAACCGACGAAAACTTTAAACCGGCGAAAACAGATAAATGAAAATAAGACCGATATGGTCTTAAAATATGAAAAAAACGAAACGGAGGATAATACGGATATGGAGAAAACACTTAAAATTGAGGGAATGATGTGCGCTCACTGTGAGGCAAGAGTAAAAAAATCGCTTGAGGAAATAGACGGCGTCAAGTCGGCTGAGGTAAGCCATGAAAAGGGAACCGCCGAGATCAGGCTTTCAAAGGATGTATCGGACGATATACTGAAAAAAGCCGTTGAAGACCAAGGGTACAAAGTAATATAAAATAAAACAGAAAACGGATACCGCAAGATTCTTACGGTATCCGTTTTGTTGCAAAAGAAAGTATATATATTATTATTTCGTTTGGACATCAATCGAACGGTTTTAACAGTTTGAAATTTTAAATTACTTATTATTTTATAATTTTCTTATAATATTTTTAATACACTCCAAAACGGCTTCGTCGTTTTCTTTGAGCTTGAGTATAATTACCTCCAGCATGTCTCCGTAATAGTGTGACTTCCAGTCATCCCAATTTATACATTCGTCAAGTCCTATGACGGACCATGCCAGATCATGTGTATAACCGTATCGCCAACTTATCGTGTTTATATATTCGCTTATTTCCGGAGAGGCAAGTTTGTTGATATCATTTATTCCGTCATATACGTCTTTGTTTGCAGAGCCGGGAAGATATGCCCGGAAAACCTCCGCAAAGTTATGACAGTTGAAAGTGTGCCACATTTCTCCCGCAAGACGGTTCATGCGCCTTTTTCTGCCTTCGGGCTTGTCCTCTCCGAGACTGTCGGGACCGTAAGTGCCGATTTTTTTGCAATACTCGTCCCATATGTTTTCATTCAGGTTTAAACTCATGACGTGTTCAATCCGTTTAAGTCCGTCTATAAGCTTATATTTCGGTTCGCATTTGTTTCCGATAATAAAAAGCGCGTCAATATCATTATATGTTGTATCGGGATCCGGCGCTTTTTGCGCGGCTCTGAAATCAGGGAAAATCAATCTGTCGCCGTCAATACCGGAGATTACGGCGCACGAAACATTGCTGTTGCTTTTTAATTTTGCTATTACAGGCTTGTCTGCGTCAATGGAGGCTGTTATCTCCTCGTTGTAAGAGGCCTTGTCAAGGACAGTGCGGTAATCATATCCCGCAAATCCGAACAAAAACTCCACGTTGTTATCGGTGACTCCGTCGGAGGTTTCACTATTGTGTATCATTCTTCCCGCCCGAGAATGAGTTCCGTCAAAGTGGTTTCTTAGTGCGCTTCTGCCGCACATTGTGTCAAACAGAAAGAAAAATCTCTCCTGAACCGCATGTGGTTTTGTTTTGCAGTTGCCGCAGCTGTCGCATTGACCGTTTTCCCACTCGTTGCAAAAGGTAGTTTTAATTGTGAAATTATTGTCTTTCATGCCTTCAAGGTACATATATACCGAGGTAAAACAGTTGATGAAGTTTGTTGACTCAAATCCGGAAAACGGGATGTTGAAATTCAGTTGTTTCATTTTGATTGCCCCTTTTTTATATATTTTTACTCTTGTGAGTCGAGTAAACTTTTTTAAGCATGGTTATTGGCGTTACCGTATTTTAACTATTGTCGGCTTACTGACGATATTCCGGTTATGCTGTTTTTTGCTTTTGCTTTATTTGGGGTTAAGCTTTCGGGGGGATTTTTACATTGTGTTTTAAATTTAGATAAGTATAACATATAAGCTGAAAAATGTCAATACAAATTTATTTAATTATAAAAACAGTCCGAATTACAATATTTTGTAAATCGGACTTGTTTAAAACTGCTTTGTATTGAGTTTTCAGTCAATGGATTTTTCAAAAATAACGGCGCCGTCAAAATATCCCGCGTCCATCATCAGAACTAACGCGTCGGTAGTCGGTTTTTCATAAAAAAATTCTGTCTGACCTTCAAGGCATGATAAAAAGCTTGTGGATTGAAATCCTCCCGTTTTTACGTCATACATCCAGAACAAAGCTTCCACAGGAGTTCTGTGCGGCAGAATTTCTATTCCGTTTTCATCAAAGTATTCCCTGAGGTCTTCCTTGGGCGGGTGAGCGGGATGCCCTTTAAAATACAGATAAACTCCAAGTTCTCCTATTTTCAGCGTTTTGCCGTCTATCGTTACCGTTGTGTCACTCTCTGAAATGTCGTAAATTTTATTTTTGTATATTACTTTTGTATTGTCTTTGTCGGACAGGGTAGGGGTATAAAATTTTATTGTTTCGTCAATATAATATTTATTTTCCTCCAATGCAGGCTTATTGGTACCCAGAATTATAACCGCTTCCTTCTCCGTGCATTTAAGCCGACAGTCAAAATAATCTACGGCGTCCTGAAGAGTTGTCAGTGAATCGTTGTCCACAAGGGCATTGGAGAGTACTGCCTTCTGATACGCAATACGGGTATTTGCGTCAAGCTCGGCATACATTTTGGCAGGGTCTTTTTTTACGATGGACATTTCTTTTTTCGCGTCCATTACGGTTTTTGACGAGGATACCAGATAATCCGGATTCTGGACCCAAAGCTCTACATTCGGCAAAGTAGACAGGTAATATGCCAGATGAGCAAGCTGCATTGCCTGACCGTTGTCACTGTAAGGCGGAATAAAGTCCGGGTCATTACGTCCTTCGGTATATACCTTTAAAATGTTTTCCCATTCCGATTCACAGTTTTTGTAAGATGTGTCGGTTTGATCGTTGAAAAAACTGTATGTTCCGGTGCCGTCGGACAGGAAAGTTACCTCAAGGTCTTCAAATTCCACACCAGCGTATACAAATATGTGTGGGATAAACAATACACGAAGATCATCGCAGTACAGATGAAACTTTGCGGACGGGTCAAGTTCTATGATGTCTTCCACCTTGCGCCTAATTACCGAGTAGTCTATAGTGCTGTCCGCGTTTGTGGTGCTTTGGGTTTTGAAATAATTTATATGAGGCGCGGAATAGTCATAGCTTATTGTATTGCCTCTTAAAAACCACATAAAGGTATTGGGATTTTTTTCGGCATATGCGTTCAGTGTGGCATAAAGCGTCGGCATGGTGCCCAGGGTAATGTAAAAATCATATTGATGAGACTTGTCTTTGAGAGATTCGTTTTCCCGGTAAGCGTTCTCAAGCTTACTTTCAAGTTCCGCTATCTTTTTTTCCAGCTCGGAAATTTCAGATTTTTCGTTACCGCATGATACCGTTGATATAAGCATGGCTGACAGGATTAACAGCGAAAAAAATCTTATTATATAATTTTTGTTTTGGATATTATTTTTAGTTTTCATATAAAGATCTCCCAAGTTAGATGAATGTGTCGGTTTATAAACTATTATGCATGTATTCAAATAATTTTATTTTATCCAATGAGATGTAAATAATGTATTTCATCATTATATCGTTATTATACTGTTTCTGAATTAAAAAGATAAAAAACGGTTGTCTGCAAGCAAAATCCGGATGACAACCATTATAACCAAATTAAAATGTCGCCTGCCTATTGGGCGACGAACTCGCTTGTTTTTTCAGAGGCCGTCTTAAATTGATTTTTCAGGAAATTCTTTTGTAAAGATTCAAAATTCAACAAAAAACACTTGCATACCGCTGTGATATGCAAGTGTTTTTGTAGTGTGCTCGGCACGCGTAATAACTTGGTGGTGAAAGTCCGCTACAGGCTTGGCAGTAGGAACTGTTAGCC
>CALWJX010000020.1 GCA_944381085.1 uncultured Clostridia bacterium | reverse complement strand
AACGCCACGGAGGAAAGTATCATTATTACCGAAAATCTAATCAGCCCCATATTAGAGGAAGTGAAAAACGGTTTGGGCTTCGGCGAGGCATGGGGAAAGGCAAGCCGTGAAATTCATTCCGCCGTCCTTGCCGGGAATACAAACGGTTACGGGTATGCCGACCTGACCGCAATCGCAAGAAACGCAATTTTGCAATACCGGGATATGTATTTACGACCAAACTATTACGCACAGCAGGAACCCGTTATTACGGCGCTGATTGCCGACCTGATAACGGCAGTCGAAAACGGAAGTATGGACTATGCAACGGCACGGAAAGAGGCCTACACACGAATATATCAATCCATAAATCCCAGCTATACGCCGAATACCGATATAGCGGCAGACCCAATTTATTTAGATATTCCGGCGGTGGATTCCGCTCAATTTACCATAGCCCGGAAACTGCTTTTAGAAGCGGAAGAAAGGAGTGTCACCTCATGACAAAAGCTGCAATATTAACAACCTTTATGAAAAAAAGCGTATGTCCGGTATTGCTTGCGGTATTCCTTTACACCCTGTTTTTTCAGCTTGCTGTGCAGTATGGGACAGTCAATTATATGTATCTTTTCATGCTGTGCGGCATTCCCTTTGGCATACGGTTTATGTTTCTGCTGCCAATGTTCTTTGGGAATTTAGGGACAGGGATTGCAATGGGCTGTTTCAATGTCGCAATCGGCGCGCTGATCGGCGGTATTATTCTGATATGGAAATTGCTTGTCGCCGTTTGGTATGTGCCCGTTACCGTGGTTAGATTGATAAGAACGTAAAAGAGCATAAAAAAATAAGCAGGAGCAAAGACCTTTTTTCGGTTTTTGCTCCTGCTTTTATGTGGACAAATAGAAGCCCATTTTGAGGGGATATAAGGGATTTATATTGCCTGCTGGGTTTGAGGCTTAAAACCCTTGATTTTATGCGGTTTTCAGCCGTCTATTTGTCCACGGCGATACCGCCTGTTCCGTTCATATTCAGCCTTTTTCCTGCGGCGCACCGCAATACGGCATTGTCCGCAGTATTTTTCCTTATTTGCTTTTTTGATGAAATCCTTTCCGCATGCCGCACACCTTGCCGTGTTTTTCGGTTTCGTAAGCTGTATATATAATTCCTTATCCAGCGGCAGGACGGCGGTTTTGAACCATTTACAGATAATATGCGAATAGGTAATTGTCTGAGGGCATACGCAGTCCAGCAAAATACAAATCCCGTTATCGTAGTTACAGCATTCACGGCGCACAAGGGCGTTTACCCGCCGGCTCTGTTTTGGGGTAAGCGGTATCGTCATAGCTCCGGCGGCGACTTTCGGGGCGGTTTCGGCTGCCCGCGGCTGCCTTGCTCCTTTTTCGCCTGCTCCAGTGTCTTTCTCACCGAGGGCTTCCCCCTGCAGGTTTCTTTCATTGTAACGCTGCTCACCTTCTGCCGGGTATGCGTATGAATAATCGTGTTTGTGCCGGAACCGAAATTGATAATGCCGTCGTTCCTCTCTATATGTAAATCACGCGGTTTTTGAGGCTCTGTTGGAAGGGCGAGCATTTCACGGCCCACCTGTATAAACATTTCCGGCTGTTTGAACTGTTCGGAAAATTTACTGATAAGCTCATCCGGCAGGCTGCCGAAGCGATCACCGTCAAGACCGCAGATAAGGAACGGCCCGGCGATAATATCATAAATCCTACCGTTGTCGTCCCGAAGTGCACGGTTTAATTCCATCCCGTTTATTTTTCCCTCATCATTACAAACAACGGCAGCTTCTTCCTCAAATGGATAGAGCGCTTGAATCCTGCCGCCGACTTCTTTTTGCAGGGATTTCAACCCTGCGTCAATCTCTTTTACATAGGGTTCCTGCATAGGTTCTACAATCAACACTTTCATTTTGTCCTGTCCTGTATTTTCCTTTGTCATAGTGAAATATCCTCCCGTTTGATAGGTTTTGGCTCCGCCGTCTTTTCCTTATTTTCCGCAAGCTGTTTTCGGATAGAGGGCTTTTCCAAGTTTATCAGTTGTTTCGGTGCCGATAAACCCTCCGGCTCGTCAAGCTCCTGTTCGTCCATGTCCATACTTGCTAAAACCCGGTATTCATCCGGTATTTCTTCCCGGTCGCCGTTGTACTGCTCTATAAACCTGTCCTGATTTCCCACGATATATCCGTGGTCAGTAAAGGTGCCGCCCTCCTCAAAACGAATATCCCGGCCGAATCCCTCATAATCGATATAGTTTGACAGGGCGCCCATCGCACCCGTATCATAAGCGCCGCTTTCTTCCGCCCAATAATAGCCAAGGTCGCTGTCGCTGTGCATGTCAGAGTATAGTTCGTAGCAGTCCAGATTTTCGGTAAGATTGATTAAATCCTGCACGCTGCCTGTATATTCGCCAAGCTCAACGGCAGCCTCGAAACACTCCTGTTCAGAGACGCTCATTTCCTCAATCTTATTTGCAAGGTAATTGAGCTCGTCAAGGCTTTCATACTCGCCTAAAACATCATAAAGGCCGGGGATCGGGCAGTCATAGTCGGTAATAAACCATTCTTCATAGGGCTGTCCGAACTCGTCCTTTTGACCGATACCGATACGCCGGAACACGTCTTGCATTTCCTCCGGCGTGGTTGGGAAACCTACCCATTCACCGATGAGCTCGCCCTCGTTGTACTTGCCAAGGTTGGTGATAAATGCGTCAAATACTCCCGTTCCCGTTATTGTGTTTGTACTCATAGGCAGTCCTCCCGTCCTTTTTGCTTGACCGGGCTTTTATTCTTTTCTATCTGCTTTAGCTGTTCCTTTATGGAACAGGGGTTTATGCACCTGCTTTCTTCAAAAGTTGTAATTCGGTTACTCAATGGGATAATCGTTCCTCTGTCGATGTGACAATCCCTTGCCATGTTATATAGCTGTGACCGAACCTCGTTTGTTTTGTTTGCCCTTAATAGGTTTGCAATCGCCTTTTTCGCCCTTGCCGGGTTATCTGCGAGCGCCGCATATTCGGGACTGTATTCACGGTAAAGGGTATCTAAATCATTTGCAAGCTGTTTTGTTGTTTCAATCGCTGTTTCGGCTATACAGCCTATCAAACACTTTGGCGTATAGTTTTTTAATTCGCCGTGCTGCCATTCGTCGCCGGATTTTGAAAGATAGCCTTTGGTGGTAAATACGCCCTGTTCCATTCGGGAAATATACCGGCCGAACCGTTCCGGATCCATTGCGTCCTTATACATTTCCGGTACTCCTGTAAAAATTCCCGATTCGTAAATCAGGTATGTGCCAAGCTCTGTATGCGTATACGCTTCCGGCACAAGGGTATAGTAATCAACATTTTTTGTAAACTCCCTGAGCTGTGCCAAATTCCTGCATTTTGCACCTGTTTCCATGACTGCGTTGAGCTTTAATATCTCGTAGGGCGGCAGCCCGTTTAACAATTCCGCTGTTTCCTGTAATTCCCGAACAGATAGGTTGCCGTGCAAAAGCGGCTTGATACTGTCTATATTGCTTACATAATCGTCAATAAAATACCGTCCCTGCTTTGCATTTTTTGGCAAGCCTATTTCTGAAAAAGCCGCTTTTATTTGCTTTTCGTCTGCCGGGAAATCAACCCATACGCCGGAAGTTTCCTTGTTCCCGTTGTCATATTCAGAAGCGTTTACCAAAAACGCCTTGAATACATATTCGCCGTTATCCTGCATTGTCAGCACCCTCCTTAAACGGATTTTCCTGCTTGCTGTCAAACGCCTTGTAACGCTCCACAAGCTCGGCTATCATGGTTTCAATCCCCTGCATAAACGCTTTTGGTGTTTCTTGCCCTTTGAAAATGAGGGCAAGGGCGTTTTCCCATTCAGCAGTAAGGGACGGGGAAATAAGGGTGTCAGGCAAAACGGAAATCAGCAGCGTCCCGTTTTTGGTCGGCAAAATCTGTTTGCCTTTGCGCTCGGCAAATCCCGTCTGTAGCAGCTTTTCTAAAATCGCCGCCCTTGTTGCGGGTGTGCCTAACCCTTTTCGTTCTGCGTCGTCCGTTGTTTCTTTTGCTCCCGCCGTTTCCATTGCAGAAAGCAGGGTATCTTCTGTATACGGTTTCGGCGGCGCGGTGTATTTTTCGCAAAGTTCCGGCTTTATATCTGAAAAAGTCTGTCCCTCGGTAAAGTTTACGGGCGGATCGCCGCCGTCCTCATTCTCTGATGAAGAAGCAAGCAGCTTTTCAACAGACTTAAAACCGTAGGAAATAACGCGCTTGCCTTTTGCAGTAAAGGTATGACCGCCGCACTCAAACACCGCCGTTACCGTTTCATACACATACGGCTGTGCCGATGAAGCGAGCAGACGGCAGATAATGAGGTTTAACAGGCTGCGCTCACCGTTGGGAAGCTCGGAAAGATTGGCTTTCTGTATTTCCATAGTTGGTATCATTGCGTGATGGTCTGATACCTTGTTGTTATTGAAAAGGCAGAATGTATCTGCCTGAAAACCGGAAAGCGTATCAAAGGGCGGTACGCCGCTGGAAAGAGAAATAACCTGATTCACCGTTTCCGCCATATCCTCCGTTAAATACCGGCTGTCCGTTCTCGGATAGGTAATCAATTTCTTTTCATAAAGAGATTGCGCCAAATCAAGTGTCTGTTTTGCGGTGTAGCCGTACAGCCTGTTTGCCGCCCTTTGCAGGGCTGTTAAATCAAAGAGTTTAGGCGGTTTTTCTGTCTTTTGTTCCTTTTTGACCGAAACACAAACGGCCTGCGCGTCTGCACAAGCCGTCATAATCTCGTTTGCCTTATCTTCCTTGTCGATACGCTCCGTTTCCGCCTTTGCGCCGCCTAAGTCAAGGGAAACGGTAAAGTATTTTTCCTTTTTGAAAAAGGATATTTTGTTGTGCCTGTCGCAAAGCAGCGCCAGCGTAGGCGTCTGCACTCTGCCGATATTCAAGGTCTTTCGGTACAGCAGGGAAAAAAGCCTCGTCGCGTTGATTCCCACCAGCCAATCCGCCCATAGTCTGCATAAGGCCGATTGATAGAGGTTATCATATTCGGCGCCGTCTTTAAGGTTTTGAAAACCCGTACGGATTGCGCTTTCTTCCATTGAGGAAATCCATAGCCGCTTGACCGGCTTTTTGCAATTTGCCTGATTATACACCAGACGGAAGATAAGCTCGCCTTCGCGCCCCGCGTCGCAGGCGTTTATAATTTCGGTCACGTCTTTGCGGTTCATCAGGCTTTTTACCACCTTGAATTGCTTTTGCTTGCCGCCGTAGATTTTGTACTGAAATTCTGCCGGGATAATCGGCAAATCCGCATAGTTCCACTTTGTATATTTTTCATCATAAACGGACGGCTCGGCAAGGGCTACCAAATGCCCCACACACCAGCTTATGACAAAATCCCTGTTCTCAATGTACCCGTCTTTGCTTCCCTTAATGTTCAGCGCTTTTGCTATTGCAAAGGCAACAGACGGCTTTTCTGCTATAATTAGTTTCATTAAAATTCCTCCTTAAACGTAAAAACAGCACCCAATAATGAGTGCTGTCGTTTGCAAAATATTTAATTATCTTAACATTTCTGTTGTAATAATTTCTTTTGCTACATAATACTTAGCGTCCATAGTACAAAAATCGCCTAATCGTAAAATAGGATTATCATCATCATACATATATTTTGAATTACTATAGTAATAATCGTGTAATCTATGTATTACTTGATTTACAATGTATATTTTTTTATCTGATAAACTCATTTTTTCATTATCGTCAAATAATGCTATCTCAATAGGAATAAGATATTCATAGCAATAATAAGTGCTCTGTTCGTAATAATCTGAGCCTATTGTTCTATCTTTCAAAAAGGTTGCTAATACGCCTATAAATTCAGGTACATCTTCAAGTTTACGTGCATAACTATTTTTATATAACAAATCTTTGAAAGCAAATCCATTAAAACAATAATCTTCTCTACCAGAATTATAGCCTAACCGGCTTCTTAAATAGGGTATATGTGCTTCATAAGTATTATCTAACGATTTCTTATTATCATTGTAGTACAAATCAAGATGACCGTTATTATTCTCAAAATATACTTTATGTTGAGCCAAAAAGTTCGAAAATTCATTTTTGGTTGTTAATAAATCAAACAAAGTATTTCCGCATACAATATGAGCAGCACTGTTCAGTCTACGTCCTAAATGAAAAAATAATATCTTGTCTATCTGTTTATCGGAAATATGCTGTGTTATAAAGTCATTTATGAGATTATCAAATATATCACCATTAAACCATTTATCATTACACGCAGAAATGGATGCTTTTTCTATCGCATTATATAATTCATCTTTAGTAATCGTTAAATACTCTATAATAGATTTTTCCATTGTATCTTTTGAATGTGTATCTATAAACAATCCAATCCCTCCAAACAAAGATATTATATCATAAATCACCTCCCTTCGTCCATTAACAGGCTGTAAAAATTCTGTCGATACAGTTTATCCATTCTTTAATCATCTGTATTTTCTTCGCTTTCAGTTTCCTCAAACTCAATGTCCTCTATATCGTTTGCTTGTTCCAGCTTCTTTTTGGGACGGAACACCTTGAAATAGTAAACCGCCAGCCCTGCGCCGCCTGCCAAAACAAGAACAATCAGAAACATAAAGCTGCTGTTTGCATTTTCTGTGTCCGGTTCAGGCTGTTTTTCCTGTTCCTGCTCCGGTTCCGCCTGTTCTGTGCTCGGCGTGCTTGACGGCTCCGGCTGTCCTGTTGTTTGCTCCGGTGCATAGTCCTCCACCAGCGCCGCAAGGTCGCTTTCATCAACCGTGTTTAAGAAATACACATTTTCGCTCTGTGCGCCTTTGTCGATAATGATATAAAACTCGCTGCCGTCCCGCGCGGTGACGGTGATAAACTGCAAATTCTCATTGTCCGTCACATCGTCCATAAGCTGGGCATTTCCGTCCGGCGTTAAGGTATGGTTGTCCTCTATGACGATTTCATCCGGCACGGCCGTGGATTCTGGCGGTTCGCTGCTCTGTGCAAATGCCGTCATTCCCGATAAAGCAAAGGCGGCGGAAAATACCGCCGCCGCAAGTTTAAGCCTGTTTTTCATGTTCTGCGTCCTCCTGTAATTCTGCTTTGTATTCCTCCGGCAGTTCAAATTTGCCCGTGGAATAGGCTTTAAGTAATGCTGTAAGTTCCTTATTGCCAATATTAACGGCTTTTACAAGCCGTACAATCTGCAAATTTTCTTCCTCAACTTTTTGCGTTTCCAGACTGCGGATTTTCTTTTGCAGTTCCGCAATCTTTTCTTTTGCTCTTAAAATGTCTTTCTCGATTTTTTCAATTGTTGCCATGTATAATTTTCACTCCTTATTTTTTAGTTACCGCCTAATCTTCCGTAGGCGTAAAAATGAGATTGCCAGTAGTTGGTGTTGACGCTTGTGTACTGTATCGGGTTCCCCGCGTGTATCATCATGCCGTCGCCTACATAAATGCCGATATGAGATATTTCGCTTGTGGCGTAAGTCCCCTTAAAGAAAATGAGGTCGCCCGGTTTTGCCTCCTGCGGCGATACTCTGGCGCATTGGTTATAAATGCCCTGCGCGGTCGTCCTTGAAAGAGGATATACACCGGAATTGCTGAACACCCAGCACACAAAACCGCTGCAATCAAAGGAAGTTGCGGGTGTACTGCCGCCCCAAACATAAGGATAGCCCAAGTATTTTTCCGCTTCGGTTATCAACCGCCGGAATGTTTCATCTGTCAGCGCTTCGCCGGGTATGGTGTAGCCCGGCCCGTCGCTTTCGTTTGCGTAAATATCATCGGCAAAGAGATAGTCCCGGTTGCCCTTGCTTTCAAGGTAAATGTAATACAATTCCCGCTGGTCTGCGGTAAGCGCCTGTGTAAATCCATCGTTCGTAAGCGTTACGTTCAGTATTTTATAGTCATAAGCATTTCCGTCCCCATCCGTGCGCTGCTCGGTGGTTTCTGTTATCCGTAAATGGTATTGAGAATTGAAAAGCTCATCAAGGGCGCCCTTAATATCATCGAATTTGAAATCCATATATACCGCGGTCAGGTAAGAGATCAGCTCATACGGATTGTGACCGACCTGCGCCATGCTGTACTTGTATTCGTCATAACCGGGATAGTCGCTTTCAATCCGGTTGATACGGGATTGTAAATCCTGTTCCAGTCCGGTATAGTATTCTTCCGCCGCATAGATGTCCTCATCCTCGGCAAAGTAGGACGATACCATAATTGAATTTGTCCCGGTTGTCAGCATAACGGAGCAGGAGGATAACACAGTGCCCAGCCACGCGACCAAAAGCGCGATAATTAAAATTACACCAAACACAATTTTATGCCGCCACACAAACGCGGCAAACCGCCTTGTGGCCCGTTCGGTGTTCTGCGCTGTTTTCTTTGCCGCCTTGGCTGTTTGCTCCGCCTGTTTTGCCTTTTGATACTGCTTTTTTATCCATTGTTTCTGCTGAAATTTTTTGATTGCGGATTTTTTAAGCTGTGGATTTTCGGCAAGCGTCTTTTCATGGATAGCCTTGATTTCCGCTTTTTCCGCACGGTGCCGGAGTTTTGCCGCTTTTTGATACGGCGCGGCTTTTCGCTGCCCGTCAATATATTTTGCTGTTCGGACGCTGTACCGCGCCAGCGTTTCCGCTTTTTGTTCGATCTTATGCACCGCCTCCACAGCGGAATTTTCATGCTCAGCCTCTGCAATTTTACTGTGCAGCTTGCTTTTCACGTTTTGCCCGGCATAAGAGGCGGCAGTTTTAGCTGGTGCAATCGGAGAGCGGTGGTATAAATCGCTTTGCGGCCGGACTTCCTTTTCAAATTGCAGCCGTGTTTTCGCCTTTTTCTTCTGCTCGTCATAAAGCCGCTGCTTCTTGATTTTCGTTTTTTTCGGTAAATTCTGCTGCGCCTTATCCGCTTTCGCCCTTGCTTTTTCGGCTTTCTTTTCAAACCTTGCCACGCGGTCAAAGGGTACGTCGCCGGAAGGTGAGCGTTCGGAATTTTCCGCTTTGCCCTCTGCCTGCCCGGCCGCAGTATTGTTACTGCCCGCGCCGGCTTGTTCTGCCTTTGTGCCGCCGGAACCGTCCGGCTGTTTTTCGGATTTATCATAGACAAGGCGCTGCCGTTTTCCTTTGCCCTGCGGCTTTTGTTCTGTATTGTCATTACCGGAAGTCTGCACCCGGTCAAAGGGGATATTGCTGTCCTTATCCGCTGGCACCTCGGAAAAATCAACGTCGGTATTTCTTTCAAACTCTGTTTGGCTATCCTGCACCGCGTCCCGGATATTGTAATCACCCTCTTTTGTCCGCGGTGATGATTCGTCCGGCGGCTGTTCCGCCGTTTTTTGCGGTATGTCCAAATCAACCGGCTTTTGCGCCGCTTTGGTATGCTTCTGATACAGGCGGTTTTTCCGTGCCGCTGTTTGCTTTGGTGGCTCAGACTTTGGAATATCCGCCTTGCTTTCCTGCCGGCCGCTGTCTGCGAGCTCTGAAAAATCCTCTTGTGTTTGCTCCGAACGTGCGTCATTAGACGTCTGTTCCTGCGGATTTTCCGGTAAATATTCCTGTTTGGTAAAATCCATTTTCGAATCCGCTTTGTCCGGTGTTTCGGCTGTTACGGCAACAGGTTCCGCGTGTTCCTGCCGCGCCTGATACATCCGGTTTTTCTTTGACTGTGAAACCTGCTGCCTTTCCTGCGGATTTTCCGTGTGCCTGCCCAGTTGAATATCCGGCCGTTTATCCTTAATAAAACTTTCCTCCCGGTTCTTTGCCTTAAATTCTTCTTTATCCCGTTTCATGTCTCACCTCCAGCTATCCGAGTTCCGGCTCGGTGCGTTTTGCCACTTTTGTAACCGTTTTTGGCTCTTTTGCCTGTTCCGTTAACTGTTTTCGGATAGAGAGCTTTGCCGCCTTTTCGTCGGGTTGATCTTCCGTGTACTCCATACACCCGTAATCAATATGGTCGAAAAGATGCTGATAGTCCTTGTCGGCACACTCTTTCATTTCTGAAAGCATTTCCCTTAAATCGCCCAAGAAGCCCCAGCAGCTATCAACTTCCTCACCGTCTTTTTCTATGACGTACCCATAACATTCACCGCGCAGATAATCGTCATATGTATTTATTTCGCTGATTAAAAGCCGTTTTGCCTGTTCAACCGTTTTTTCATTGATATTCCCATACTCTTTTTTTATTTCATCATGGCCGGCATAAATCCAGCCGACCTGTCTCGCATCCCAGCGGTCATTATACGGGTAGGAATGGCTGCACGAAATAGAAAGGCCGCTATGATCGTACAGGTACAACGGCAGAATGACATTCTTTTTATCTGCAAGCTCTTTAAGCGCGTCAGCAGGCAATAGATCCAAAATACACTCTTTTACCATATCCGAGCCATTCAGCGTCTTAGGGGAAAAGGTGTATTCCGTAAACCATTTATCAAAAAGGGCGTCATAATCACGCAACACCCATTCCCGGCTATGTCTGTCATATTCAAGTTTCACTGAATCGCAGCCGTCTTTTTTGACGAAATCGATCACTTCGTCAGCGGACAAGGTATCACTCACGCGCTGTTTCAAAAATTCGGACGGTTCCGAAAAACCATGTTTATCGCCTAAATCATATCGGCTGTGCCAGCAAACCATTTTACCGAAATTATCATAATCAGTTCTCGGATTTACCGGCATATCGTCATATTCAATTCTCAATCTATATGCCGGCTCTTTTGTTGTAACATTCTTCATCATATGCACCGCCTATTCGAGTTCAGGTGCGGAGCGTATTTTACTGTGCTTCTGCGGCGCCGTGTACTTTTCCTGTACTTTCAACGAAGCAAGCTCTTTTCGGACTGAGGGATTTTCCGCCGTTTTTTCCGTTTCCTTTGCCTTTTGCATGGTCTCCGTGGTGTAACCCGGCAATAGTTGGCCGTGTACCATAAAGGATTTTTCGTATTCTTTCGGGATAGGCGGCGATATTTCCGTAAACAAATGCGAATACGCCTTAATTCTGCCCTGTATGTATTTCTCGGCTTCCTCACGGGTATTACAAACACGCTCTTGACCTGCCACCTTATACGAGTTTTGCGATTGCGGCCTGTTTGTGTAAATATCCCATCTGACGTCATATTTTTTTGCGTCCGTCCGATAGCTTGACCGTTCATAGATACGGTACGACATTTTATATACCTTGTTACTGATACGGTTATAGTCAAATTCGTCTTTGGCTTTTACCCATTTGTTAGAGGTGTGCGAAACCTCCGGGACTTTCAAATACTCGATAGCCCTGTCAAACTGGCGTGTAACTGCCGCTTGCTTTTCCCAATCCTGCGCTGTCTGGCGCACTTTTTCAAAAGCCGTTTTTTCTTTGGTAACGCTTTCCTCACGCATAGCCCGTATTTCTGAAATAGGCTTTGAAATTAAATCCGACATATCCGTTTCAGTGACATATATCGTGTGGTCTATCTGAATATTACTGCCCTCGGTTAATCTGTCATAGTCATAGCTTTCGTAATTTTCATATTCTCTCAAATTGTTACCTCCCATCATCTGTATTTTCGGCATGGAAGTTGTGGAAAACCTGCGAGCAGGTTTACACACAAGTCCCACGCCCATTGGTTATGGAAATATGGAAAACGCTTTGCGTTTACACACATTATCACAACCTTACTGCTGCTACTGAGAATCACTAAACACACATCTATCCATACAAGCCCCCGTTTCAATATCCGCGATACATTTTAGTATCGGGTACACCTGCGGGGGACAAACGGCGTTGCCAAGTGTTTTTAACCGTAACGCCCTGTTTTCCGTTTCATCTGTTATACGCGGAACGCCGACAGGCTCCCGTTTCCACAGCTTACGTCCGTCCATCCCTGCGGAAACCCCATCAGCCATTCCACCCATTCGGGATTGAGGGCTGCTGTGTCGCTCACCGGGTTTTCTTGTTTGATGATCTGCGCCGCAAGGCTGGACTTGTCCTTGCTCTGTTTCATGGTTTCCGGTTTTAGCTTTGACCGGAAACCGTCCGACGCGATCGGCGTCAGGTAGAACACCGCCGCCGAAAGAGGAAGGCTCCACCTTGCACCGTTTTTGTTGGTCTTTCGGAATATCCCGTTGTCCGAGAGGTACACATTCATATTCATTGCGTCCTTTACATTTCGGTCGTCGCTTGCAAGGGGCGTCGGAAACATCAGCCGCGACGATAAAAGTTCTTGTGCGCTCATGCCACGCGCCGACGCCACAAGCCGGATATACGAATGTTTGAACAGCGTAGCCTGCACGCTCCAAGTCAAATACCGTCTTGTCGAGCCCCATATTGATAAACCCGGCAACATTCTCCCCAAGCACCCAATGGGGCTTGAGTTCGGAAATAACTCTTGCCATTTCCGGCCAGAGATACCGCGTATCGGTAAATCCTTTCTGCCGTCCTGCGCTTGAAAAGGGCTGGCAGGGGAAGCCGCCGGATATGAGGGTAACTGTTTTTCGTCCTGTCTTTTCAAAAAATGCCTCCTTTGTTAGTGTTGTAATATCACGGAAGCGGGGAACATGAGGCCAGCGCTTTTCTAAAACAGCGGTCGGATAGTCCGCCCATTCGCATTGGCACACCGTTTCAAATCCCGCCGCCTCCGCCGCTAAATCAATGCCGCCAATACCGCTAAAAAGGCTTAAATGCGTCAGCTCATTCATTCTGTATCACTTCTTCCGGTTTGGTTGTCATAAGCTGATATAGCTTTGTATCTTTCGGGAAACGGTCAATGAACGGAATAATGGTATTTCCGTAAAACAAAAGCCCTTCGCCGGCTCCCGATTGTGTTACATAAGAAAGCTGCTGGGGCGAAATGCCGAGCCTTTTCGCAAGGATTTCCCGGTCGCCCTGCGCTTGATTGAGCATATAGATATAGTCGCTGTTTTCAAAAATGTTTTCTATTTCTGCGCTGGATAATAGGTCTTTAACGTTTTGTGTAATCTGTTTGTGATTGCCGGACAGTTTTTTATCTGTCCCTCCGGGGCTTTCGCCCATTTTCATCGGCGTGTCGTTTCACGCCCGGCATAGCATATCTTTTTATCACGGTCAAATGACCGTACCGGCCGATAATGCGGACTCGTGGGGCTGTTATATTCTGCATAAACAGTTTCAAGCCCTATGCGTTGCGCGTGGCGGCCATTTTGCTGGCCGCCTTCCGCTCGGATTAGGACGCTGCACCTTTCCCGATTTTTTCCGCGTTGATAATACTAACCTACCTGCCGGTTTCAGTTAGCACGGCGTTGTATGAAATCTAAGCGTATAACGATTTTCATACAATACACACCTGTAGGAATACCGCCCCATTTACGGAACCGTTTCCAGATTTCCACCGAATAAGCTGCCGTCTGCTCGTCTTTCAAAAGCAAATGAAATTCATCACAGTAATAACGGGTATATTTTGACTTGCTGTTTATAATATCCGTTGCGCCCGGTTCAAGCCGAATTTTTATGTTCCGGTTGATAGTAACCCTGTTCCATACTTGATCTTGCACCACCAGCATCCCCAGCTTTTTTAACTGCTTGCCGAGCTCTTTAATATCAAAGCAGACAATACGGTTAGAAATATCAACCGTGGTGCGGTGGTTAAAGAAGTTCAAAGTACCCTTTACATACAATTCCAGCGCGGCGGCAATATGCTGCGCCTCCTGCTCCGGCTGTTTCTTTATCTCGTTATATAAATCCTCTAATATAGGCATATTTTGAGGGATAGGGTTTTCAAAATACTTTTGGTAAATCCGTGTAACGCTGCGGTCAATTACCGTCTTTTCCACCGGCTCCAGCCCGTTCCGGCCGCCGATGATGAGTTCGCAGAAGGACAGTACAAAATCACTCTTTAAGGCCAGCGGGTTTTCATCGTCCGAATAGTTCAGGTTAATATCCAAAGGGTTAATATAGTCCTTTGAATTGGGCGACAGCTTTATTACCTGCCCGTGCAAAGCTCGGACAAGCGCGTGATACTCGGATTCCGGATCACACACATAGCAGTCATCAGACGTCACCAAAAAGGCGTTTGCGATTTCACGCTTTGCTGCAAAGCTCTTGCCGCTGCCCGGTGTACCGAGTATCAGGCCATTAGGATTTTTAAGCAGTTTTCTATCTACCATTATCATATTGTTGGATAGGGCGTTCAGTCCACAGTAGAGGGCTTCGGGGCTGTCCGAGAAAAGTTCCTGTGTAGTAAAGGGTACAAAAATAGCGGTGCTTGATGTCGTCAAAGCCCGCTTGATTTCTATGTTGTTTATCCCAATCGGCACGCTTGCCATAAGTCCATCCTCCTGCTGATAGTCCAGCCGTCTTAACGGACAATTTTTCTGCTGTGCGATCGCCGATACCTCAAATATCCGGTTTTCAAGCTCCTTGCGCGTCCTGCCTGTGTTCATCACAAGGACGGTCACTAAAAACAGCCGTTCGTTTCGGCTCTGCAAATCCTCTAAGAGCTTTTTCGCGTCAACACCGAAAGTCATAATGTCCGGCGGAAGAATGTCCATGTCATACCCGCTGCGTACCGCCTTTTTCTGTTCCTCGATACGCATTTTATCTATGTCGGTGATTTTCCGTTTTATCATTTTGATTGCCTCGGTCTGGTCGATACTTTTAATATGGATATTGACCGCAAGGCTTGCTTGTATATCCAGAAAGTTTTTCAAAAGCTCGTCGGTGAGCTCCGGCGCAAGGATATGTAAAAACGATACCGCGCCGATGGTGTTTCCCATTTTGAAATACCGGCCATCGGAAAAATCAAAGGACGTGGGCGCGATAAAATCCTTTGTGGTTAGTCCCGTTTTCGGTATCAGGTTCCACGAAAAACTTAATTTGCTGCCGTCGCCGTTAAAACAGTTATGCAGAAGTTCCAGCCGTTCAATGCCGCTCATCGGGAAGGCCCGCACACCTAATATTTTGAAATTATTTAGGACGTCCGCCTCGATACGTTCTAACCGCTGCTTTGCGTTTTGAATATTGTCCGCTTCAATCCCAAACGTGATATATTTCTTTCGGACAATGCCGTTGTTACCACGCTCAAGCTGGCCTTTCAACATTTCGGTGTATTCTTCCCGGATGTCGTTAAACTCGTCATCGCGGGCCTTAATATCAATCGCCTTTTCATACTCTGAAATATCCATTGTCTGATTAAGGAACGATAATTGCACCGATATGGACGTATCAAAGTAATTGAGGAAATCGCAGTAATTTTCAAAGATAATGTTTTTGTCCTCGTTACGCGCCAACTGATAGTTAATATCTAAAAATTGCACGGTCTTTGTGTAGAAGTTATCTGTCACACGGCAAATGCCGTCCGGCCGCATTTCCTTGTAGGGGATTGTGTCCTGCGCGCTCATAGCAATTTTGCCCTGCATTTTAGCCTTTTTTACCGCGTCGGCTATTTGCCTGCGCTGCCTGCTTGTCAGCGGTTTGTATTTCGGCAGGGCGGTTTTCTTTTTTGTTTCCGGCAATTCTATCAACCTCCTGTTCCAATAAAATTTGCTTTTCTATTGCCGAATAGATATTATTCGTCACATACGGCCGCACCTTTGGGCGGCGGTATTTTGTGTTGATATAGTGTTTCAAAATTTTCTCTAACGACTGCCCGTTTTTCTCATAGAGCGCTAAGAGGAAGAAGGGCAGCGCACACGCCAGCAGAACCAAAACGGCGCCCGTCGTCCCTAAAAGCCCTCTTGTTAAAAAGTACGCCGGGACACCCACAGCCGCCGCAAGGGAAAAACAAATGAGCTGGCGTTTTGTCAGGTTAAATGCAACCTTTGTCTTAACCGTATTTAAGTCTTTCGGTACCGGTACATAAGGCATTATCTCGCCCCCTTATCTATATTTTTGGGTTTCTGCTCCGGCTGTTTGGGAATCTCGGCAAGCTGTTTTTTAATGGACGGCTTTTCAAATTCCATGACTTTTTCTTTCGCCCAATCGGGCACAAGTCCCGGTTTTAACTGCCCTAAAAAGCGGGAACGCTCAAAGTGCGTATATTCCCCGTCTGCAAGGAAACGGCCGTACACCTGCCGCCCTCTTGCCGTGGGCGAACAACCAAACCCGCTTTGCGCGTAAAATAGCTGGTAGTCCGGTTTTTTATACTCGTCTTTTATCCCCATCGGATTTAGTACCATTATTTTATTTTCAAAGTCAAGGTTGTTTGCAGGAATACAATGTGTTTCGTTCCATAAGTCTAATTCCCTGTATCTGTCCCGGACGTCGGCGGCAAACATATTCACAAGTCCCGGACTGTCAATAAGAAAATCTGCATTTCTGTGGTTGTTATTATCGGGAATGAATATTGTGTCCGCCCAATCTTTATTGTATATGGAAATCCGTCCGTCATAGTTAAAATGCTGTATCGTATTTGCCAAAACATACATTGTACGGTCAAATCCAAAATCCTCAATGATTTGCTTTTCTGTGCCGGGTTTCAAATGATACCCGTCAAAATTATCTGCAAGGGCTTTTTTGATTGCCTGTGCGCAGGCGATATTTTCATTATGCGATTGTTTGTACAGGTCAATATCCCCGCTCCGCTGTGCTTCTTCAAAGGAATAGGGATATAACGGTACATAAGATTTTTTCAAATTCACTTCACTCCTTTACTCAATCCATACGTCATTTAACACTTCATTGCCCCAGACATCCCAGCCCGCCGCCTTTTGCCTTGCAAACAGTTCAAGGCGGGGCAGATCGCCCACGAGCTCTACAATCCTATCCCGCACAATGTCCGGTTTTTTACTGTGCTGCTCCACGGGTGAGATGATGAGCTGGCGCACGCTTTTAGACAATCTCTGCGGTTTTCCTTTTGTGGCGAGCAGGCAAATTTCCGCGTTTGCACGCGTCCAATGCCCACAGCCCATAAACCAGCCGCCGCTTTTTTTCGTCTGCTTTATCCATACGAACGCAACCGTTCTGTATGCAAAGCCCCATGCCTTGATAACGTCAAAACATTCCTCCAACTTTGGGAACGTCACCCATAAAAACAGGGCACAGTCAGCCGCTGCAAATTTTGCTACGGGCAGGGCGCACAATTCGTCAAGTGGTATAACGGGGTAATGGTTGATTCCCGCGCCCCTGACCTTTCCGCCCTGATACTTCCACGGAGGATCGGCGTAGATAATGTTATACTGTTTCATAGCCACCCTCCTTAATGCGCGTTAAAGATGGACTTTGAAATGCTTCCGGTCTTAAACAGGGTAAAGCACAGTACCACGGTATAAGCCGCAATGGAAAATATGGTCGCGTGAATATCGGTTGTTACGGTAAATGCGTTTACCAATGCGGCGTAAATGCCAACGCATACCATGATAAAAAATCCCTGAAAACCCAGCGCTACAAGCCCTCTTAAATAGTTGTTTCCTATCTGTCCCCATTCGCGGTTTGTCATGGTCGCAAAGGGTATTGCTCCTACCGAGCTGTAAATGTAAATCTCAATCATCCTGCCGAAGATAACGACGGTAATACATACCGACAGGATTTTCATACACAGGCTGACGAGCGCCGTTTCCAGCATTAAGAGGACAAGCTCGCCCGTTCCCATCGCCTCAAGCGTCGTCCGCAAATCGGTAAGCGCGGCTGATATATCTATACTGGTATTCGCGCCGATCACGCCGGCGCTCTGCCGCACCACATACTGGCCCAAGTCAAACACCGCCATGATAATATCAAAGGTATGCGTTGCGATAAATACCGCAACGCACGCCTTAAAGATGTACTTGAAAAACATAAATGTATCTACGTCATGCAGATTGTTTTTCTCGGTTATCATGGTGATAAGCTCATAGCACAATACAAATGTGATAATAAGCCCCGCAATGGGAAGCACCACATTTTCAGAAAGCGTCTGGATAATGGAAAACACGCTCGCGTTCCATTGCTGCGGCGTTTTGCCTACTTCCGTTGCAATCGTGCCTACCTTTTCGTTGACGTCGTTAAACATGGTGCTTAAACTTCCCTCGATAAGTGAGATTAGAAAGTTGTTGATTGCCTGTGTAATTTTATCAAAAATACTATCCATAAGTTAGAACAATCCCGATAATAGGGGAATAAGGGTAGTACCAATTACCACGACCCCGCCGCCGGCCATGAGCTGTTTGATACCTTGACTTTTTGCGCCGGGATTGTCATTCCCGTACCCCTCCATTAAGTTGATACCGCCCCAGACGCAAAGCCCCGCGCCGAGGGCAATTACTAAGGTTTGCAGCACATTTACTGCTTCACCGAAAAATTGCATATTAAAGTTCCTCCTTTTCCTGTTTTGGTTGATCTGCCGCCTCCTGCGGCAATTCGATTTTGTAATAGTCGAACACCTCATGCTTTGATACAATCGGTTCCCTGCGTTTCAGATATTTCTCTATATCAAAGGTGTTTTTCTTGTCATAGTCAGATAAAAACTTGTAATTCGGGTGCCGGGTTATATCAAATTTATCTGATAAAAACGGCCGCACACCGCGTAATTGCAGAATACATTTCCCGCCGTCCATAACGGCCAATTCGTCCTGACTCATAAGCTCCTTGCCTAACTTCTGATAGGAAAGGCCGTAAGAATTTTGATTGCTCCGCGTTTCGGAAGTGTTGTAAAGATCAATGGTTTCTTTGCCTAACACCTCGGACAGTTCTTTGAGTGTGGTCTTTTCCTTGCCGCCCAAAAACAAGGTGCTGTCGCAATTTCCTATAATCGTGTCGGCGTTGTCTTTGTAAATGGCCTTGAGCTGGCTTTGCGACTGCAAAATAATAGCAGCCGATATTTCACGGCTCCGTATAGTAGCAATCAATTTTTCAAAGTTCGGGATTTTGCCGATATTTGCAAACTCGTCTAAAAGACACCTGACGTGTACGGGAAGTCTGCCGCTGTATTCGTTATCCGCCTTATCGCAAAGCAGATTGAAAAGCTGTGAATACATCATTGCAACAACAAAGTTAAATGTGGCGTCCGTATCGGAAATGATAACAAAAAATGCCGTTTTCCTGTCGCCCAAGGTATCAAGTTCCAATTCGTCATATTCCATTAAGTCCCTGAGTTCCTTTATGTCAAATGTAGCAAGCCTCGCGCCGCAGCTAACCAAAATAGATTTTAGGGTTTTGCCCGCCGCTAATTTGAATTTGCGGTATTGCTTGACGGCAAAATGTTCCGGGTCCCGCTGTTCCAGTCTTTCAAACAGCATATCCACCGGGCTTTTGAAATTCTCGTCGTCCTCCCGCGCTTCTGACGCATTTATCATATCAAGTAATGTAATGAAATTCTTTTCTTCCTCCGGCGCTTCATACCATATGTAACCTATATACGCCGAGTAAAGAAGCCGCTCGGATTTTATCCAGAAATCTTCACCGGATTTTTCGCCCTCGCCTTTGGTATTCTCAATCAGCACGTTTACCAATTTCAAAATGTCTTTTTCAGACTTGATATAGGCAAGTGGGTTGTAGTGCATACTCTTTTTGAAATTTATCGTATTCAGTACCTTAATGCGGTAGCCAGCCCGTTCCAGCAGCTTGCCGCACTCTATCAAAATTGTTCCTTTCGGGTCTGTAACCACATATGAAGAATGTAACTGCATAAGCTGGGGTTTTACAAAAAACCTCGTTTTACCGCTGCCGCTTCCGCCGATGACAAGCACATTTTTATTCCGCGCGTACTTCGCTATTTTCGGACGGCTGTTCATAGTGAGGCCCTCGGTGTTTGTCAGCAGGATATTGTTCTTAAAATCCTTATCCATATACGGCTTGATGTCTGCCGCCGTGCCCCAGCGGGCAGAGCCGTACTCCGCGCCTTTGCGGTATTTCTTTGCGTTTTTGCTCCGTACATACAAAATCCCCTTGACTGCCAACGCACCCAGCACACCAAACAAAATGTCAAGGATATGAAAAGAGAGTACCGGGGCTTTGAAAAGCTCCGATACTCCCTTGACAAGAGCAAATATTTTGTTTCCCTCGGTTATCCTGCACATATATGCCAGCTTATCCGCAATCCAAAAGATAAAGAGGAAGGGGAGGTTTGCAAGAATCACTTTTTTGTCTATCTTCATAGTGCAATCCCCCTGTCCTGTACCTTTATTTTTTCACGCTGGCGGTTCTGTGCTTTTTCAGCCGCTTTTTCCTGTTTCAGTTCTTCCCGGACAGACTTTTTTTCTTTGCGTTTTAAGATTTTCTGCGAATACTCGTTAAACGCCATGGAAATGCGTTCCTCGTCCCGCCCTTTGAAAAACACATAGTAGAGGGGCGGTTCTTTGGTCCGGTCTTTCTTCAAAGCAAAGTCTATCTCATATTTCTTTGCTGTCCGGTTAAAAGAGCCAATATTTTTGTTTGTTATTTCAATATTAGAAAGCGCCGCGTTCTGCTTTTCCAAATCCGCCAAGCTCTGTTTGCCTTTTGGTATCTCATGCGATTTATTATTGCGGCTTTGCAAATACAACTGCATAGCCTGCGCCAGCACGCGGCTTGTCATTTTTGTTGTGGAAACAACCAATGCAATCGTTTTTTGCGTTACTTCTTCCTGCAATAGGCAATCCCCCTTTCAGGTGCAAAGAGGGACGGCGTACCTTTTCCACCGCCCCATTGCATATTTACAATTTTTATTGAGCTACTTCACCCAAATTTCATTTTCGGAATTGCTAACCGCCTTATGCGTATTCGCTGCCTCCATGATGTCATAATACGCCCAATGCGCGTTGTTTTTCAGGTCGGTAAACTTGTTCAGCACAGACAGGTTATCATTGATATACTCTTTATCCGCCGTCCGTCCGGTCATGCGGTTTACAACCGTCACAACCTCGGCGCGGGTGATGTTGGTATCCGGCTTGAAACTGCCGTCGGCATAGCCGTTGAGCCATTTTGCATTTGTGGCATAGGAAATGTCTTTGACCGCCCAATAGCTGCCGCTGACATCGGGATATTTTGTTGTGTTAGCCGGATATTTCACATCATGGAACAAGTCATAGTACCGTACAGTCATAGCCGTAAACTCGGCACGGGTAACAGGTGCGTCCGGTTTGAAAGTACCGTCCTCATAGCCCTTGATAATATCATACTTTGCAAGATAGCCTATATAATCGGCATACCAAGCGTTTTCGGAAACATCCGTAAAGGAATGGTTCCCGCTGATTTTTTCGCCTTTTTCCTCACTTATCATTCTGGCAAAGATAGCCGCGGCCTCGGCGCGTGTCATATCGCCGTCCGGCTGGAATGTGCCGTCCTCATAGCCGACAATATACGCTTTATGCTCTGTTGTCGGAAGTATAACAACACCGTCTTTGTCGGTTTCGCCTGTCACTTCGTTGTTTTCCCTGTCTTTCAAAATGACGGTGTAATCTGCTTTCACCTTGCCGTTCCGGTCGGTGACTGTTACGGTGTACCAATTCCCATCCTCTAATGTCTTGCCCGTAGGCAGGGTAAGGGTTACTTTATCCGTACCCGTGGATTTTGAAACGGAAACAGTTTTGCCGTCCTTATCTGTTACCTTGACATTGACGGAATTGATACTGCTGACAAAACCGCCGCCACCTCCGCCGCCGGAGATCGAGCCGCCGCCTCCTCCGCCTGTGGACTTGACGGGCAATGTCACCTGACCGCTGGAATTGGTTATGCCGCTCTTTTCGGTACTCTTATCCTTGATTGTAACAGATACGCCTTTGACTGGATTGCCGTCTTTGTCCTTAACCATTACGGTTGTCTGGTTGGAGGTTGTGAGTGTGTGCGTGTCGGGCAGGGTAACGGTAATTTTTCCGTCCTTAATTTTTACTAAAGCACCGGGAATACTGCCTTTGGTATCTGATACATCAACCGTATAGCTGGTTTCTTTATCCTCGCTGTCCGGTTTGCCGTCCCCGTCCGTGTCCTCACCGGGTTTAATCTCTGTAATGTCCCCGTCGCCGTTATCGTCTGTCATGTCCTCATCAAGCGGCGGCACGGTCACTTTGCCGTTTTTATCTGTGATACCGTTTGCCGATTTCGGCGGCTCCGGCTCTGCCGGTTCCGGTGTTTCTTCGGGCTGTTCCGGTTCTGCTGTGCTTTCCGGCGTTTCGGTTGCCTCCGGCTCCGCTGTCGGCGCGGGGCTTTCTTCCGGTTCGGTTACATCGGGATTTTCCTCCGGCTGTTCGGTTTGCGCTGCCGCCTCAGTTATGGTAATCGGCATACCGGAAACAGGGGTGTTATCCGCTTTGTGCAAAACCGTTACGGTAATGCGGTTGGCAAAATCGTCCACCTTGATATTTTCGGGAAGCTCCACGGAAATATTTTCGGCTGTCTGAGCGGTTCCATCCTCGTTTTTCACTTCGGCATGTTGTGTTACAAACGCTTTTTCGATTGCCCCGGTTTCATTGACTACCGTCACAATATACTCGTCAACTTCTGCGTAGCCGTTGACATCGGTATAATCAATGTTTGTCGGCGGCACGGTAGCTTTCCCGTTTTCGTCCGTCAAATCCGTTTCGGATTTTTCAGTGTTGTCAACCACCGTAACAGACATATCCTTGACGGGTGCATTTTCGCCGTCCGTTATTGTTACGGTAATACGGTTTTCAATCGCAATGACTGATGTTTCCGGTAATTTTACATTCAGTTTTCCATCTGCCATCGTGATAAAAGCGTTTTCAACCGGCTTTGTTTCGTCTGTTACCAGAACATTGTAACCGTTGACAACGCCTTTGCCCTCGCTGTCGGTGTAGTCCTCGGATAAAGGCGGTACGACCATTTTTCCGGTTTCATCTGTCATTCCTGTATAGGACGCCCCGGCAATATCCGTTACCGTTACCGCTTTTTCAGCAATCGGATTTCCAACGGAATCTAAGACCGTTACGGTAATTCTGTTTGCGTGGCTGATTGCCTTATCTTCCGGTAATGTTACCGCAATGCTGCCGTCCTCATTGTAGAGCACATACGCATTTTGGATAAAGCCTAATTCGTCATTCACAATCACATTGATACCGCTTACATTGACTTTGCCGTTTTCATCGGTATAGCCCTCGTTTGTGATAGGCAGCGTTACTTTGCCATAAATATCGGTCACGCCTTTTTCCACATAGTCCGCGTCGCCTAATGCAATGACGGTTACACCTGTTTGCGCGCTGCCGTTCTGGTCTGTTACGGTGATAATCACCGGGTATTCGCTTGTCGGTTTCACACCTTCCGGCAAATCAACAACAAGGTTATTGCTCTCACCAATAAAAATATCGCAGTTGGGAATCACAACATTTGTTTTATCGGTCACGGTTACAACATAGGTCTTTTTTTGTTCACCGTCGTCTGTGCCGATTGTGCCGTTGTCGTCGCCCGTGGACGATTGATTGTTCGGTACAATTAACTGGCCGTTTGCGTCCGTCGCACCGGTGGCGGCGTTGTTGTTTATATCATAAATAAAAATCTGCAAGCCCTCTTTTGGTTCCTGCGTTTCGGTATAAAATACCGTGATAGTTGTTCTGTCGGCATAGTCAAGCAGCCGTCCCTCCGACAGCTTGATTGTCACATTGTCGTCCTTGTCAATGGTGATTTCGCTGTCAAAGACCGGCTTTCCGTTTTCATCAGTCAGGATAATGGAATAGTCGCCGACTTCCGCATTGCCGTCTTCGTCCGAATGGTCGGTATCAACAAGTTGGGGGATTTCTACTGTCTGTAAAATTTCACCGCAAACGGTACACTCGGTATGTTTTTGTCCGGCCTGCTCAATGGTTGCTGGAACATCAACAATCCATTCAGACGGCTTGTGTCCTACCGCCTCGGTATAGTCGCTGGTGTAGCTGTCGCCGCAGGCTTTACAGGTATATACTGTATAGCCATGTTCAGTACATGTCGGCTCGATGACAACCGTTTCATAGTCATGCGGAAGCTTGTCTGTATAGTTATCCTTATAGGTGTCGCCGCAGGTTTCACAAACATAGGTTGTGTAGCCCATCTCTGTGCAAGTAGGCGGCGTGACTGTTTCAATATAGTGGTGCTGCTGGCACTCGGTCAAATCGCCGATGTATTCCTTGCCGCAGTCCGGGCAGGTGTAAATCGTGTAACCCTGATCGGTGCAAGTTGGGGGTATTACCTGTTGGCTGTAATTGTGTTCCGTCATATCGGTGTAGTCACTGATATAGTTGTCACCGCACACCGTACAAGTATAAGTGGTATAGCCCATTTCCGTACATGTCGGCAGTGTTACAACCGCGTTGTAATCATGCTGGAGTTTTTCGGTATAATCTGAAATATATTCATCCCCGCAAACATTACAGGTGTAAGTTGTATAGCCATGTTCGGTACACGTTGGGCTTGTCACAACAGCATTGTAATCATGTTCTGCCTTGTCCGTGTAATCCGCTGTGTAGCTATCGTTACAAGCTGCACAGGTATATATGGTGTAACCCATCGCCGTACAAATGGGGGCAACAACTTCTGTTTCATAGTGATGTCCCGTTGGAAGTGCGAGCACTGTTTCACATACGGTACAAACCTGCGGCTGAGTACAGGTTGCCGTCGCGCCCGGTGTGTGGCCTGTTGCAGATTCCGCTTTAATCATCTTTTCGTTGCAGCCTTGATTTTGGCAATGATACTCAATCACGCCTTCCCCGGTGCAAGTGGGGCTTGTTACCTCGGTTCCCTCGTCCCAGCTATGGCCTGTCGGCTCGGTATAATCGGAAACGAAACTTGCGCCGCACATGGTACAGGTTGAAGTGGTATAGCCCTGTTCTGTGCAAGCCGGCGCTTTGGTAATACGCTCGTAGGCATGTGCAATCAGCGACGTTATATCGGTGATAAAATTATCGCTGCAAACGGAACAGGTATGTTCGGTATAGCCGAATTCCCGACAAGTGGGGTTGTGTTTTTTCGTGTTGTATTTATGTTCGCCTGTCGGTGTAGTAGTTTCGTGAAAATCGCCGCACTTTTTGCACATTGTTAAAACAAGCCCGCCCTGTTTACAGGTCGCCTCACGGATTGTTGCATCCTCATAGTCATGTCCGGCTGCCGGGGTGTAGTTTCTCTTTTCCAACCTGCCGCAGCCGTCGCACTGCCACCGCTCGAACCCTAAATCGGTACAAGACGGCGGGACGGTTTCGACGTAGCGGTAATCGTGGACATGCGGTGTATTAGTGCTGCCGTCATTTCCGCTGTCATTGCCTGTATTATTTTCTTCCAGCAGCCAAACATAGCTAACGCCGTTTTCTATCATATTTTCGCCGTCATACTCGTAGTCAATCTCATAATACACGGGATAGTACCCTGCCTCGGTGTAGTTCGGTGCGGAAGTCTGGTTACAGTTTCCCGCCGATTTTCCATAGCGAATACTGGTATGTACGCCGTTGTCCGATAAATCTGATACGGTGACGGTGTGCGCCTTGCCGTCCGCTGTGCCGTAATAGCTGGCAACCACACTTTTTGCCGTCACATATTCGCTGGTTTCGTAGTCACAATCCTCGCAATTTTCCGCAACGTAAAAGCGGTTATTGCCAATTTGTGCATCCACCGTTTCGACAAAGTTATGACGCTCCTGACTTTCGTTTGCCCTTGCCTGCGTCCCTTTGCAGAACTGGCAATACTTACCCTTTTTCAACGTTGTGGTATGGTAGGTGTCATTGTACGGCTCATAAGTCGTATTGTCGAAATCTACAAAAAAGTTGTTGTCACAGGAATAAAGGGAATAGACATTCTTGTTGAAGTTGTAAATATCCGGTCCCTCAATGCTGTTCATGGTGCCGCAAGTCTGGCACACGCTTTTGGTCCAGTGATACCCCGTGAAAAATGCGTCCACTCCGGGCGTCCCATCGTCCAAGTTGCCCGTACCCTCGCCGTCAATTAAAGTGCCGTCGGAATATTTGACGCCGCGGTTTAAGGCCGTTTCACCGGATTTTGTGTATTCCGGCACGCGGTAGGTAATTCCCAGCGTGTCCCGTTCGCATACGGTACAATATCCGGTTTCATAGGTGGTCGTGGCGTTCGCGTCCAATTCGTTGGTACGTCCGTTCGCTTTGAGCCAGTTATCCGCCGGATCAATATATTCGTTTGACTGTGCCGCGAAAGCTATCTGCGGTACGCTGCCGAGCAGTAAAACCGCCGCAAGCAGCGCCGACAAAACAGATTTTGTCTTATTTCTGGTTTTCATCTTTTCGTGTTCCTCCTTGTAAAATTCATTTTTTCAAAAAGCGCTTTTTTAATCAAATGCCGCCCGTTAAGGCGGCCTGTACTGTCTGTATATGGATTTATTCATGGCCGTATAAATCATGGTTCACTCGCGCGGTATAGTAGCTGTCCATTGTCGAAGGGGCGTTGAACAGCGCCGCAAGCAGATATTTTTTAATATTGCGTACCTCCGTGGTGTTGGATTTCATACAGTCGATAACATACTCGATATGCCCGGCGTCCAGCTTCAGCAGTTTTGATTTTACAACCGCTGCCGGGCAAACGTCCCCGGCAATTATCAAGCTGTCCTTTTTCGTGCATACCGTTTCAGTCAAGAGGTCAACAATCTCATCAAGCATGGAGATTTCCGGTTTCAGCTTGACAGATAAAATATCGTACTCGATGTTCTCTTTGATAATCTCTCTGTATGCGTTCATCTCATCATATCCCATCTTATCTTTGCCGCGCTTTTTTACTGCCGGTTCCTCTTTTTGATAAGATTTGATAGGATAAGTAGTTGATGTATTCGTATTTGATAATTTTTTATTTGATATATTAGTATTTAATTGTGCGGGGTTTTCCTGTTCAGGACAACCCTGTTCAGGTTTTCCCAAGACAGGGTTATCCAAGACTGGATTTTCCCGTTTAGGTTTTTCCTGTTCAGGTAAAGCCGTTTCCGGCTGCTCCAAAATGGTATATTCAATCGTGGTAAGCTGCCCTTTATCATTGCGCACACGCTCACGGACAATATATCCGTGCTGCTCCAATTCCTTAACCGCGCTGCATATGCTGTCTATGCCGTCCTTGCAGATTGACGCCAGCCCTTTTGTGGTATAGTCCCAATTATCCGGCAGAGACAGCATAAGGGACAAGAGCCCTTTTGCCTTTAAGGACAGCGAAGTATTCCGTAAATGGTGGTTGCTCATTACGGTATAGTCGCGGGTTTTGTTGATTCTGAAAACCGCCATAAAAATCCCCCTTTCTGTGAAATGAAAAAAGCGTCAGGATTTTTTGAAAATCCGACGCTTTTTGTTCTTCTTATTCGGTTGTTTGATTGGCCTATACATAGTACAAGTTTTCCCGTTATGACAATGCAGGTACGGACAAAACGGGTTCCGGTTGTCAAGCAAATATGTATCTTGTCCGGTCTTACAAGTCGGGCATAGTTGCTTATTGTTTTTTTGTTTCATTTATGAAAATCCTTTCTCATAAAATCTAATTCTCCGGTTTGTTGACCATCTAAGGATTTTATGTTACAATACGCATAAATAGGGAGCAATGAAACCGGTGCGGTAAAACAAAAAATGCCCTGATTCTTTTATAATCAAAGCATTTTGAGAGATGAAAAATATTTAATTTTGTAGTTAATACTGTATATTGACTATCGGAAACCCTTGATTTTACTGCATTTGCGGGCAAGTCCTGTAAGAACACTCGCACCAATTTAATCGCTGGTCGAACACCTAAAGCAGAGTTCATCGTTCTGCCTTACGGATTCGTGCTGGCGTCCCGTCTTACGAGCCTGCTTTAATCGGCGGGCTTTTTTCTTGTCAGCAGAACAGCAGAAAATCCTTATATAATTTCTAAAAGTGTGTTTTGAGAGATTTTATATACTTAATTCTCTCTAATCATACATTTTTCATTTTTATAAGAAAAAACTGCTGATTCTGCTGATTTAGCCTCTAAAGCCTTGAAAATAAAGGGTTTTCCTGACAGCGATCTCCTGCTGATTGCTGCTGATTCTGCTGCAACTAATAGCGCTTAGCGCTGTCAACCCTCATTACGGCGTCAAGCCGTTTTTCACTTACGCCCGCCTGCCTCAAAAGCTCCCGGTATGCCTTTTCCTTTGCCGCGCGGGTCTCTTTCTTTGTCTGCTCGGTCTTAAAAGCCTCAAAATCGTCCTTGAGCGCGTCGTATTTGGTCTTCCATTTTTCCGCCGAGGACGCGCCGTCCTGCGCCGCGAGAGCCTTTTGTTTGTAGTCCTCAAGCTCGTCAAGCTTCGCCTTGTACCTTGCTTTGTCCACAAAGCCGTTGCCGACGGCGGTTTTAAGCGCCTCGATAAGCGCGCCTGTCTGCCCCGCCGGAATGTCGCCTCCGTCGGTCGCGTACCTTCTGATTATCTCTTCAAAATCCATCTGAATCCTCCTGTCTCTTTCGCTGTTACGGGTGCTGCCCTGAGATTTGTGTATATTTCATCGCTAAAAGCGTTGAAACCGATAAAAAAACGCGGCATATATCCGCGCTTGTGAAATTTTGTTTTATATATACAAAAAGCACGGGTCTTGCCGTGCTTTCCGCTTTTATTTTTTCCTTGCCGCGGGCGTCAGATGTCTTTTTTCAGCTCAGACTCTATTATCTTTCTGAATTTGTCGGCGTTCTCCGTCACGGCGGGCTTGAGATACGGTCTTGCCCTCATGCCCTTCGTGTAATGCCAGTTTCCCCCGGCGTCCTTGTAATGCCACGGCTTACTGCCGCCCGGGACGTACATACCCGTCCCGAACTCAACATACGGTGCGTATTCCACATTAGTCCCGACGTATACGGCTTTTTCGCCGACCTCACCCGGAGCCACGCCGATATATTCGCCGCTTTGCTTTTCTTTTTCCGGTTCGCCTTTTTTCCTTCTCTTTTTTCTTTCCCAGCGCGGCAGCTTGTCTGCCTTGTATGTTTTTATGTGGGCTTCCTGCCCGGCAAGCGCGTAGGTTATGCTGTTGCGCAAAAGCCCTGTATCGACCGCTTTGCTTTTTCTGAGGTTTAATTTCGCCGCCCTCTCCGCCTCCATACCGCACGCCAGAAGAGCGCGCTCCATCGCCTTGTCAAGCTCCCGCAAGACCTCGTCCGTATTGTCCTTTATCGTTACCTCATTGCTCATAAATACCCGCCTTTTTCATCCGTCAGTAATCAACGTCATCCTTCTCCGGCTCTATCTCTTTTCCTGTCTTTAAGGCTTCTTCAACGGCGGATATAACGTACTCATCGTCCGGGCACACCGATGGAAACAGAAAACATGGGAAACCGCCGAATTTTTTTGAATATGCCTCTACCGCTTCTTCCCGTGTCATTTTATTGCCTCCTTTATCATCTCTTCTACTAAAGCAACAGCGTTCGGAAACGCTCTTCGTAATTGGTTCAAGCTTTTTTGATTGGCTGCCATTCCGTCAAGCACCTCCGCAAAAAATTCTTTTGATGTCGCACCTGTCCGTTTATGATAAGTCACCCCATGTCCTACTCCGAGAGGGTAACTGATATTAGTGCAGCCCTCAAGAATATCGGAAAGACTTCCTCGTTCGGATATTGGCATTTTTTCATCTAAAAGCTTATTAATCAATTCTTTGTTTGATTTACAGCCCATCGATTTTTTAAATACTACAAAATCAGACTTAATAACATTTTCCAAGCTTTCTCCCGAATACGATGTTGACAAATACCCGGAATACCCGAGCTTCTGTCCGGCTAAGTAATCTATATTATGAGCGAATTCGTGAAACGCTGTCTGATAAGGCAAATGTAAGATATCTCCTTTTGCAGTGGTTCCGGCATCAAAATAACAACCTTTTTGGGAAGGACTAAAATAGGCAGTTCCTTTAAACTTTGAATCTCTTACTCTGATATCATCGCCATAAGCATTGTATACGGAAACAGCCATGTCATTTTTATTGTTTAACAGAACATCGCGCATGTTATCGCAATACTCTGAGCCAAGTATATCACGCACTCCCGAAAAATTTAGTATATCTTCATTAACAGACTGTGAATTTTTAAGTTTTTTCCACTCCGGGTAAGAAATATCGGGCTTTTCCTCAACGTCGCTGTATTCCGTGACCGGAAGCAGGGTGCAGCGGCAGTTATATATAAGATACCCCGCGGCTTTCGGGTCTCCGGGATATCTTATCTCGTGCCCGTCAACCTTAAAGGGCTCGTCTGTCTCGGCGATCTTCCCGTCAAGATAGGCGTGATAGTGCCGCGTCCTGCCGTCGATTATCGCGAGCCACTGCTTTCTGACGTCAAGCCCTAATGACTTCGCGTAAGTATAGGCGTCCATTCTGCCGGCGTTCTGCGCGGCGGTGGCGGAGGTCCTTGCCGTCCGTATGGCGCTTGTCCGGTTCATGTCCTCCATGCGGCTCTGCAAATCGTCCGCTATCTTTCCCACGCTCTTGCCCTGAAGAATGCCGCTCGTCACGCTCTTTGTGATCTGCTTTTTCCCCCATTCAAGGTCTATGCCGCACCTGTGCGCCTTGTCGGGCGGGTAGTACGGCATAAGGTCGGGCTCTTCGACAATAAGCCGCCTTACGGTGCTCTCGTCAAACAAGGTAAAGCTCACGTTTGCCCCCGACGTCTCTATCGTGTACGCGGAATAGTTGCGGTTTTCGGCGTATATTCCGGGCTTCTTTCCGTTTACATAGGCTATGGCAAGCTCGTTGGCGTCGGAATAGCGCGCCGCCATTTCGTCCCTCAGCGCCTCAAATCTCTTGCCTCTCCCTATCTGATTCAGTCTCCACTGCCTGTAGTCCTCCTCCGTCCATATCTTCCCGTTTATCTCCGAGCCTATAAGCTCCCTCATCTCCTTGTCGCGCTTCTCAAACGATTCAAAATACGCCTTTACCGTTCCGTCCAGCCCGTCCCGTGCCTCGCGGTAGATGTCTCTGATTCGCTTCTCCATCGCTGAGACCTCCCTCTCGGTCAGACGGTGCGCGTAATCAGCCGGCATTTTCTATACCCTCATCCGCCCCGTCCTCAAACCTTGAGGCGGCTTCGGCGTCCCTTGCCCGCGTTATGTCGTCATACCTGTCCGCGTCTCCGAGAATGGTAAGCAGCTTTTGCGTGATGTAGTCCTCGTCAAAATACGGGGCGCACAAAAGCACCGACTGTATCTCCTCGCTCACATTCACAATGCGGCTGCGCGTGTATGACGGCTCGTCGTCAAGCCCCGCCAGTGACAGAATACCCAGAATAAAGCGGGTTACCTGAACCTCAAAGCGGTCGGTCTTGAGGTCAAGCGGTATGTAGGACGCGCGGATCGCCGTCGCCGTCTGATTTCCCGCCGTTACCGCCGAGGCGTCAAAGCACTGAAAATCCTGATAAAGCGCCCTTGTAAGCATGTCTATGGTCGCCTCAGTGCCCGTAAAAGGCGCCTCAAGCGTGTGCGCCTCCGCCTTTGCCCCGTCGTCTCCGTTGGCGTGCGCCACATGCAGGGTCTTGAGCCTCTCAACAAACCTGACGTCGTCAAGGTCGTCCATTCCCTCGCAGTTTGACAACACCCAATAGATAAGATTGCCCTCGTCCACGTTGTTTACCATGTTTGACCGCGACAGGTCAAGCGCGTCGATGGTGTTCCGCTTTCCGACAAGCTCCGAGAGCCCCTTTTCGTTGTTTTTCAGCGGCACGATGGGAAAGCTCGGATAATTCTCTCCGTCGTAGATCCGCGCGCCGTCCGCCGCCGAGGACACCACAAGCCGGATGTAAGCCCTTTTCGGGGCAAGGACCCGCATGTCCTCATTCTCGGGCTGTAAATAGTCCGTGTACCCGTCGGTCTCGTATAGGGTCGCCCTGAGCGGTTTGTCCGCCGATATACGCCAGAAGCGTATTCCCGCGCACAGAGCGCCGTTTTCCTCGTCGTACAGCGGGACAAACTCGGTAAGCCTGAACACATGAAGCCTGTCGTAGTTCCAGAAGCCGAACGCCACGCCGGCGATCGGAAAAGTCATAGCTACCGGAGGCGGGGTCGTGACAAGAGCGCAGAATTACCGACCGCAGCTCCGTTTATATGTTCTTTGTCAACGGCAAAAGAATCAATTACATTGCCCAAGCCGACATTTTGATTGATAAAATCATCTCTGCGTTGAGATGCTGTGTTGCTGTTTACCTTAACCACTTCCCATCCTATGCGACTCTTCGTCGGCTTTAAATTCACAGAAATCTCTGAAATTACAGAGAAAATCAATATTTCCTATACCATAACCACGGTCTATCAAATCTGTCGAGAATACCTCATAGCCACGGTTTTCAAGAACTTTGGACAGATGTCCCTCCCCGCACGCACATTCCCATACTTTATTTGAAAACTTTTCTATGTCGCATAGCAACTCCATTGCTATCGGGTCTGTCTCGTAATAGTCTGATGTTTCTCTTTCCTGCTCTGTATGATTGCTTGCCCCAAGCGTTACATAAGTTGAACGGGAGTTTCCCGTCCAGTCTTTATTTTTGATTGTGTTATTTATATAATCGCCTCCTTTTAGTGCATATCTGTCTATTGATGCTTTTATTGAAGGCTGTCTGATGACAGCCTCACTTTATCCTCTTCATCTGCTTCTCATTTCCGGTCACAATTCCGTCTTCAACTAAAAATCAAATAAATTTTCCCAAACGTATTGACAAATCACCAATCATCGTGTATAATCAAAAAGACATATGGTGTAATAAACATTATAATGTCGAATTAAAATCAGATGACTTGGAGATGTATAATGGCAAACTATAACGGAAAGATTTGCCCAATTTGTGAAATGGACATCAGGGACTATGACTCGGTAAAGATATGTTCTTCTTGCGGCATTTTATATCACAAAAACTGTTGGATAAAAAATCACGGCTGTTTAATGTTAAGATGTCCAAATCGCTACAACAAATCAGAAGCAACCTTTTCTCCCCGCCTATAGAAGCGAGGGCTTTTTTATTTTATACAGTCAATCTGGGTTTTGTGCTTTCTTTTCTCAATAATTATAATAAAAATATATTAATTTAATATAATTTTATTATGAACAAAATTTTCCACTTTCTATATTCAATTATCGTTTTCGATAATAATATATATTATTTTCTATAATTCGATAAAAATATCGAAAATTGTATGAATTATTTGTTGCGCCCGTCTTAACGGTAAAAGTTTTATCAATTCATATTTGATGTTATTAGTGCAACATAAACAAGCGTATTGACAAAATGTTACTTACATGGTATAATATAGATACAGAGGAACACCATACGGTGGCGGCTACTCCTTTTCATTTTTCGATGAAAGGAGTTAATCTTTTTGCTCCTGTTATAATAAATTAGCCATCCGAAGTACATCAACCAGATGTACACGGCAGGTTCTCATTCCTAAGCTATAATAGAAGGGCGAAATGGACTGACGATCAGCTCCTTGGGCTATTACGTCCGATTGAAAGACTGTCATCCATCCTTCTATTGCAGCGTTCGGTTTCAGCAGGTTGGGCTACTTACGGGAACCCCAAAGCTCGTTTTCTCGCTTCGGGGAACCCCTACACACGTCCGTATCACCAAACAGATTGAATAGGCAATGGGTAAAGATGGCGCCATTTCGGCAAATTCAAAAAGCAGGAGATTTTGAAAATGAACGCGGTAGGAATTGACGTTTCCAAAGGTAAAAGTACAATCGCTGTTATGCGTCCTTTCGGTGAGGTAGTAGCATCACCTTACGATGTGGGTCACACCGAGAGTGAACTCAAAGAACTGGCAAGGTTTTTGAAAAGCCTTCCCGGTGAAACCCGTGTGCTTATGGAATATACAGGGCATTACTATGAACCAATTGCCCGGTATCTCCACGAAGCAGGTATATTTGTTTCCGTAGTCAATGCTATCCTTGCTCACGACTACAGCGGAAACTCACTACGCAAGGTCAAGACGGATAAGATCGACGCGGTAAAGCTCGCCAATATGGCAATTGACCGCTGGCTCGGACTGAAAGAATATGTCCCCGAGGATGAGATCCGTCAGACTCTTAAAATCTGTAACCGTCAGTATAATCAGTACAACAAGTTAAAGACGATGCTGAAAAACAACTTAATTGCACTGCTTGACCAAACCTTTCCCAACGTGAATAAGTTGTTTAATTCTCCGGCAAGGAAAAGCGACGGTCACGAGAAATGGGTAGATTTTGCTTTGAAATTTTGGCATTGTGAATGTGTTTGCGGGATATCCGAAAGGCAATTCAAGGACAAATATGAGCGTTGGTGCAAGCGTAACGGATACCATTATAGCGCTGACAAAGCCGAAGATGTTTATGTCGAGGCTTGCGGCAATGTCGGACTGCTTCCGATGTGCGAGTCGACCAAGGTTCTCATCACGCAAGCAATTATTCAATTGCAAGCCATCGAAGAAACTCTTGCAGCCGTTAAGTGTGAAATGCAAAAACTTGCCTCAGCTTTGCCCGAATATGATACCGTTATGGCTCTCTACGGTGTTGGCGAAGTGCTTGGACCTCAACTCATAGCAGAGATAGGTGACGTCAGCAGATTCAAAAGCAAAAAGTCACTGATTGCTTTCGCGGGTATTGATTCTCCTGCTGATCAATCGGGGCAAGTGGACAACAAGTCCAAAGCCATTACCAAGCGTGGCTCCGCGTCACTGCGAAAAACACTCTTCCAAGTGATGACCGTTATTCTGCAAAACAGCCCCGAGGATGAACCTGTCTATACATATCTTGACAAGAAGCGTTCCGAAGGCAAACCGTATAGAGTCTATATGATGGCCGCCGCAAACAAATTTTTGCGTATCTACTACGCAAGAGCCAAACTCGCCCTTGTCAACACCTGAAGTCGCAAAGCGCATTTTGCGCTGCGAGTTTACAAAAAATTCGGAATTACTATTCTGAATTTTTTGTATGTTGACAAATCGCCCAAGGTATAATTGTCCTTCGGGCGAAGCGTTCCTGCGCTTTGCCCTGTTTACCTCGACCGGCGCAAAAATTTTCACGTTGCGGTGGTCCTTTTGTCATGCCTTTTTTAAACGTTCAAATCTTTTTGAACTTTTTTCATTTTAGGGCTTGACTTTTTTTAGCAGGTCTTTCAAATTCAAAGGAAAGGAGTGGTGCCGATGAACTTTCATTACGCACCTTGTTATAGATGGTTACATACGAAGCATTATTTGCTTTTGTTATGTTGCTTATAGCATTTGCTACGTTTGTTAAAAACGAACGCAAATGAAGTATAACATAAAAAAGAAATAACCGCCCCACGCTATAAGGCGATTATTTCTAAACATAAAGCTTTTAGGAGTAACCGTCACCGGTGTTCCTTTGCCTATATTATACACCCGGTATTGAAATTTGTCAATACCTTTTTTATTTTTTCCTTGCCGCGGGCGTCAGATATCTTTTTTCAGCTCAGACTCTTCAAATTCAAAGGAAAGGAGTGGTGCCGATGAACTTTCATTACGCACCTTGTTATAGATGGTTACATACGAAGCATTGTTTGCTTTTGTCATGGTACTTATCGCATTTGCTACGTTTATAGAAAACCGACGCAAGTGAAACATAGCATAAAAAAGAAATAACCGCCCCCTGCCAAAAGGCGATTATTTCTTAAACATTTCATTTTAATGGAGTAACCGTCACCGGTGTTCCTCTGTATCTATGTTATATCATATATTATTCTTTTTGTCAATATATATATTTTATTTTTCTTCGATAATAATATTTGACATCATATTAATTCCAACCAATCAAGAGAACTCATAATACATAATGCTGTCATGAGTTCTCCTGATGTTAGAAGAAAAACTGAAGAAAACAGCCGAAGCCTTCTTCAATCTTTATTATATCACGCATATTAACATTTGTCAACATATTTCCCTTTATTTTGCAAATTTATTTCATAACAATTGTTATTCGTCATATGATTTACCGAAAAGTATCCGCATGAAATTACGTCTACCGTATAGCACACGAATGATATATACCTCGGCGCCCTCTACCATATATAAAAATTTTTGGTATTGACTCACAATTCACATAATATTTACGCAACACTATATGAGCTATGAGATTTTCTCTTATCAATTATTTTTACGTGTCCCTATTCGACAATTAGAGAACTCTTTAATAAGAGTAATCATTTTTGACCGTATACAGTGGTTATTTCAAAATATTTCAGAACCCTCACATTGTAATTTACGTTAAAAATATATGATTTTTTGTATTAATAACACCCGCCTATAGAATGGAAGCATATCGCGGTACCGCAACGTATTTTCCTATTGTCTACAGACGGGCTTCCTGCTATGTAAAATCAGACGCCGTATCTTGTTTCCTCACAATAATATTTTCTGAAAAGCTCCACTCCCCCATCTATCATGTCTAATCTTTTTAAGCTTTTTTGCCTGCCGTTTTTTAATTCTTCCGCCGTTTTGTAAAAAGAACATTTTTCACACTTTTTAGTCGTCAAAGCCCCGCACTTGTTACCGATATTAAAAACACATTTATTATTCATAATTTTCTCCCCGTGCATTTAGTGCATTTCTGTTTATTGATGATTTGTTATAAAGGGTATTGCAACCCTTTACAAATATTATTTATCAGAATCAAAGTTATATTTGTCTTTCCATTTCTGATACATGACTTTGTGCCAAGCCGTAAAAGAGTAATCGCCCTGATGATTAATGTTATACGTATAGATGCGGTAAAACTCGCCGTTGTTTCGCAGCGAAACAAGACTTATATTTTTACCGAAGTATTCTCCCAGAACCGAATTTAACTTCTTGATATTCTGATATATTATGTTAGGGTTTACTTGTTCAGACCTGTTTGTCCGCAGCAGACGCGAAGAAGGAACATAATAAAATACTTTTCCGGCTGATGATATATATGACTTCTGCTCCGCATAATCAGATAATATGCTCATATACTCTTCTTCAACTATTGTCTCGGCGCCGCTGTATATTATGCTGTTTCTATTCTTATTCAGGTTATCCTTTTTTAAATCAATCATTGCTTCCATACTGTAGTCATACCATGACAACACAGATACTGTTTTAAGAATGGATATATCACAGTTTTCCTTGAGACGGGATTGTGCCGAGTCAATTAAACTCATCACATCATGTAGGCTTTTAAAGTAATATCTGTCAATCTCTTCGGAACTCATGACGTCTTCATATGTAAGCGATGAGACCAATTCTTTTTGCTCCAAAGTCACCCTTCCCTGTTCATACAGCCACTCATAAAACTCAACCGCGTATTTTTTAAAATTAAAGAAAGTTTTTCTGCACATTTTATTTGAAGAATAAAACAAATTGCGAAATCTTTCGTTTGATCCAAAATGTTCATCTTCATAAACCTTCTCGAACTTCTCGATCATAAAAAGCAAGTTACGGTCGTTTGAATACTTTTTCTTGCATCTGGTGTAAAAATCCTGCCAATCCATACCACTACCATCCCACCTGTTTTATCAATATTATAATAACAAAAATCAAGTTATTTGTCAAGCGTATTTATTGTTTCCTTCAATATTTCAAAATCTTCATTTTTGTATGTATACGGTGTATTGACGGTGACTGATATCAATTTGCGTCGGCTGATTTTTTGTTTGCTTCTGAGATTATACGCACCTCCTATTATAAAGTTATCCTTTATTTCAAAATATACAGTAAGATTTTGAATATCGTCATACCAGGACGAATAATCTTTGTTAAGTATATAATGGAATTTAATCATGTCACTTTGCAAAACAACATGCCAAACTTCAAACACGACGGTGCGGTTCGGTTCTAAGTCCGAACACCACCCTTAATAAAGCAAAACCTCAGAAAAGTCTGTTACGTTGTAAAGGGCTTTTCCCTTTTTGCTTACCTGAACAACCGAAAAAATGAAACGAAAACAACAAAGACATGCACATGTAAGCATATTCAAAAAACGGCTTTTTCAATTACGCATTTTTTCTTTTTTACGGATAATTCATATAAACATTTCAATAAGCTCTTGATTTCGTATGTCAAATGGTATATAATAGTACAAAAAACTATTGTGGAGGAGTTTATGAACATTGATAATCTTCAAATGATTCTCGCCGACGCGGTCAATGATTCCGACCTGTCATGCAAGGAGATTCCCGCGATAGATCTCTACCTCGACCAGATAGTCAATCTGATATCCGACAAAAACAAGGAAGGCTCGGAGAGATTTTCGGACCGTGTGCTTACAAAAACAATGATAAATAATTACTCCAAAGCAGGGCTTATCTCTCCCGTTAAAGGAAAAAAATATTCCAAAGAGCAAATTGTCCAGATGCTGTTTACAAATTCGCTGAAAAACGTGCTTTCAATGTCAGAAATCAAAAAGACAATCGATCTGCTTGTATGCTGCAACAAAGACGGCAATGTCGGACTTGAAAATTATTACGAAAAATATCTCGGAATGAAAGAATCAAACCGTCAGCTTTGCCCTCAGATAACCGTCAAACTTATTGAAGACAATAAATATGATATTGAAAACAATATTGATTACCTGCTCGCCATACTCGGAATTGTCTCTCTTGCCGACTACTTTAAAAGCATAGCCCGAGCAATGCTGGAAGCCATGTCGGGTTCATGCGGCAATGACGGCGAAAACGCCGCTCAGACAGCAGACGAACAAAAAGAGCAAAAAAAGAAAAAGCAGGACAAGAAAGCCGCTTCAAAAGATGAAGTTTCCGCCGACGAGAACGTTTCCGAGGTAACTTCGCAGTCTGACGAGCCGGACGCTCCGGAAGCTGAAAAAACCGACAATAAAGATCAAGGATAGACAAATGAACATAAACGAAATATCCACAGACGCGCTTGCGTATCTCGGGGACTCGGTTATTGAACTGAAAGTCCGGGAGCACCTGGTATCCTTAGGATATTCAAGCTCCCGTCACTTAAACTCCGAATCACTTAAATATGTAAAGGCGAGCGCTCAGTCGAAGGCAATGAGAAACATAATTCCCCTGCTGTCCGACGCGGAAACACTGGTTTACAAAAGGGGCAGAAACAAACAAACGGCAAATATACCGAAAAGCGCAACGGTCTCGGAATACCGCAGCGCCACCGGTATGGAAGTCCTTTTCGGTTATCTTTATCTTTGCGGACTCAACTCAAGGATAGACACGCTGTTCAGGGCAGGCTACGGAATTGAATAAGAATAAAATGCTTCGGCGTTAAACATAAAAATGAAAGGTATGAAATTTTAAAATGAGCAATCCCAAAATCAAAATCAAAGTCAGAGGCTACGGAGACATTGTCGCGGAGCTGTATCCCGAAAAAGCCCCGGAAACCGTAAAAAACTTTACAGAGCTTGTAAAACGCGACTTTTATTCGGGTCTGATTTTTCACCGGGTAATCAAAGGATTTATGATACAGGGCGGAGGCTTTGACGAAAACTTCGAGCAGAAAAAAGCTTCTCCCATTAAAGGCGAATTCATCGCCAACGGTTTTATGTCAAACGATATACGCCACAAAAGAGGCGTACTCTCCATGGCAAGAACTCAGGACCCGGACTCCGCGTCCTCTCAGTTTTTCATAATGCATGAGGACGCACCGCATCTAGACGCTCAGTACGCGGCTTTCGGCAAGGTGACTGAGGGTATAGACATTGTAGACAAGATAGCCAACGTAAAAACCGGAAACTACGGCTGGTACGGCGACGTTCCGAAAACCCCGGTTGTCATTGAAAAAATCGAACTGACCGAAGAGTAATCCGTTTCGGTACGCGACAAAAAAATAAAACAGCGGACTGCTTTCACAGCGTCAGAAAGCCGTGAGCAGCCCGGTAACGGGACAAGGTCAACCGCAATGAGGTTGACCTTGTTTTTTCGTATTTTGGTATAGTCCGACAGATAACCGAAACTACTCGGCAATCAGAATCCTTTCCGAAAGGGCTACAGCACCGACATGACTAAAAGTTTTGACAATCGCAATATTCAGTCGTCCAAGTATACTTTAAGTACCCCGCAAATAAGCTCTATCGCTTCCCTGCCGGCAGATGCCTCCGGTTCCCGGCAGGCATATTCTGCAATTTCAAAAGCATGTGTTATCTTGCCTATATTTTCAAAATTCTTCTCACACTCAAGTTTTGCCCTTGCCTGTCTCGGCGTGTCCGATTTCTTTACATGCAAAGGCGGTCTTGAGCAAACCGACATAAGCACGCAATATCCGTAAACTATTTTATCCCTGTCGGTCGGCAGAGAATTGAGCTCGCCCATAAACTTCTTATAGCTTTTATGAATTCTGAATTGTTTGACGTTATACTCATTTATCAGAGGTTCGATTTTCCTTTGCACATCCACATACCCGCCGTAATCGGCGTAATTGTTCATGGTACGTGGTCTCATTTTACCGAGCAAATACAAAATCTCCTCCCAAAGGCTTAAAAACCACTTCTTAATGCGTTTTAAAGCGTCTTTAAAACTATTTGAGTGCCTCAGAAGCAAAAACGCGAGTCCCGCCAGCATAAGCACGATGAATAATATGAAGAAATAAAACATAGGAGAGTCGCTTGCCTCGTATTCGCCGTATACAAAGTAATTAAACTCTCTTTTGAGTTCTTCACCCTCTAACAATGTCCCGTTGTCATAATCTATCCTGAGAATCATTACAAGCAGAGACCGACCCAGCACCGTCAATCCCGAAAACACCGACGCGGCAAGAATAAAGCACAGCACGGCTGACCCGAAAAAACGCAGCAGCACGTAAAAACAGTTGATTTTGACGCTTTTATTTACTTGCAGCGAGTCATCTCCCATGTAATTGTACGTAATATTGGCGTAGCTTACCGATATTCCGGCAAAAATCGCGAACACCAAAAGCAAGATTACCTGACAATACGCGCCCAGTCCGGTAAATGAATATAATATGTATGTAGCGAGTATCACACACGAGCATACAAAAAGATTTCTCCCGCTCGCCAGCCTGCTGGTAGGATAAAACCAAACTACAACTCCTCCCACCGCGGCCAATATGAAAAAAGGAATTATAAGCCATTCCACATTCGTGCCTGCCTGTTCCCTTTTCAAAAAATATGAAAAAGGGACAGAAACCGCCAAAGACGCCGCCGCGGACAGGAGCGCGGGCAATACCGCTTTTGTCGATTCAAAGTATCTGTTCTCAGGTTCATACGCGCCGCTGTTCTTTACCCTTTTATTCCCCGTAAGTCGTGAAAACGCGCTCTGTATGGCATACCCCGCGCAGAATACCGCAGCGCCCTCCAGAAATAAGGCAAGATAAAGTAACCAGTGCGCGTTATAGACGGGAAAAAACAAAACCGAGCAAATTACTATATAATATGAGCCCGTGCAGAAAATTCTCGCTATACTGTCAAGCCCGTCAACATTTTTGGCATTTGTAACATTCAATCAATCCACCCCGCAATCGCTTTGCCTCAGTCCTCAAACGCGAGCTTTATGCCCATTCGGCTTATTTTTCCGCAATATTCCGCAATTCTTTGGGGCTTATAATCATCGACTTTGTGTCCGTCAAAGCCCACGCTCAGCCTCACCTTTGACCGGCGGACAATCTCCTGCTGCTCGGTGTCCTCAAAAAATTCAAGCATATATTTATGCTCATGCCCGTGATGCACAGTGTCAAGATTTACGTTCATCTCCCAGAAAATACCCCTGTCCGCCATCCTGCGGAAATACCGGTACGGGTCCTCTCCGCGTGACAGAATAAACGCGAACATATCGGTATGAGCAATGCCCGTCGGACAGCCGCAACGGTCGGCAAACGCGAATATATCCCCGTTTGTAATGGTCTTACCCTCGCCCGCGTCGAGATTTTCCACCAGACAAAAATCAAAACATGAAATATCCGCGCTTTCAGGCAGCGCCGTGCGCCCGCCCGTCAGGGTGTTTATCTCAATTCCCCTCAGTATTTTTATTTTACCGGCATATTTTTCCTTTATAAGATTTATATGGTCAAAATATCTTTTAAGCGTCCTCTCATAGTCGTTCCCGATTTCGGGTGAGGTACTGAAATAAACGTCGGTTCTCGCGCAACCGACCCCGTAGTTGTGGTCGGTAATTCCGAGCAGTTCCACAGACCCGTCTATAGCCGCTCTGACAACCTGCTCCGGAGTATCCGCGCCGCAAAAAGAATAATATGTATGCGAGTGTAAGTCCTGTATCATTTAAAATTCCTTTCAGTTGCATATAAAAAATCAAAAGCGCGCCTGACGGCAATTGACTGCTTTGTAATAAACTTATCAGAAATAGCAATTATAATAAATTTCGACATTCTCCGGAAATTCGGAAATATCCGAGCGGGTAGTCGTTATGTAAAAAATCACGTTAATGCCTTCTCTTTTCAGCATTGCGTGAAGATTCAGCATCCTTTGGTCAAGGTAAGCCGACACAATGATAAGATGCTCGCTTTCCCTGTACAATCCGACATTTTGCAGGATGTGGTCAAACATCTTGTCCGCAGAAACCGATATCTCGTTTTTAACCGAAGCCAGAACTCTCAGCGCGTTTACGACATTGTATTTTCCCTTGAAAGGTTCGCTGACAAGTATCTTTGCCCCCGCGCCGTCGCCCTCATCCTCGGATACCGGACTCATGCCCAAGTCTCTCAGGGATTCGTTCTGCACCGTGTTCATATACAGGCGCACCGGCACATCCTCCGCCGCTATGCGGTCAAGAATCGATGCGCAGACCGATATGTTTCTCTCTATCGCCTCGGTATCCGATATATACAAATTCTTGTTTTCAACCGTCCTTGAATTCATGTTCAGAACAAGTCCGAAACGGTGCCTTGAGGTTTTTTCCTCCAGGTTGACCATTAAACGCCCGTGTACGGCGCTTGATTTCCAATTGATACGGTTCATCGGGTCGTAAGGTGTATACTCCCTTGAGCCGCAGATGCGCAGCGGGTCTGTGGTAAAACAATGATTGGACACAACGTCTCCGCTCATATACATGGAAGAGGTATAATGAGTTTCAATGTCCGCTGGCATCGGAAGAACCGTAATATGCGTATTCCGAGTGTCTTCCGGCTCAAGTCTTTTTGCGACCTGAGCAAGACCCACAATATCCCTTATAATAATGACGGAGCCCTGCATATTATATTCCCCTCGCTTATCGCAGCTTACCCGCCAGCGTCTTTCAATCTCTGTCCCCGCCCGCAGCGCGAAAATCGATTGTACTCTTGAAATCTTTTTTATACTCCTTCTGCCTTTGGAGTCGGCTTTGCTCTGCTCCACCAGGGTAAAATGCAACCCATCCTCAAGCTCGGTATCCACACGGACAAAGGGGAGCGACAGAGACTTGTTGTTGACTATTTTTTCATACATGTATATAATATCGCCCTCAAACGCCTCATCCGTGCTGAATCTCACCGAGTATGAAAGGTCATTAAGTCCCTTTTTTTTATACGTTCTGTATTGCAGGATTATTGCCAGCGCAACTCCCGCAAAAACCGCGAAAAACCACATAATAATCACCCATTCCGCCACAAGCGGCTAAACATACATGCCAAAAACCATACGTGTTTTGCCGCAATGAGATATATTCCTTCATGAAATCCCCTCAAATCACTCTATAGGTACGGGAATCGTGTCCAGAATCAGCTCTATTATACTCTCGTTGGTATCTCCCGCTTTTACGGAGTTTTGCGAACGTACAATAATTCTGTGCGCGAGAACCGCGCCCGCCACCGCCTTAACGTCATCCGGAATGACAAAATCCCTTCCCTCAATAGCGGCGTATGCCTGCGACGCCCTGAACAGCGCCAGAGTTCCGCGCGGGCTTACACCCAGCCGAATCCTGCCGTTGTTCCGTGTCTCGTTCACGATATTGACCAGGTATTTTTTGATCGCGTCGCTGACCATAACCTTCTTTACTTCACTACACGCGAGAATCACGTCTTCCTTTGTGCATACAGCCGCAAGACTTTCAAGCGGAGACTGCTCGGCGTACCTGCCAAGCATCATAAACTCATTGGAGGCATCGGGATAACCCAGCGACAGCCTCATAAAAAACCGGTCTATCTGCGCCTCGGGAAGCGGGAAAGTTCCCTGTGACTCGATGGGATTCTGAGTCGCGATTACAAAAAACGGCAACTCACTCGGATATGTAACGCCGTCAACCGTTATCTGCCTTTCCGCCATACATTCAAGCAAAGCGGACTGTGTTCTCGGAGTAGTCCGGTTTATCTCGTCGGCAATCAGAATATTCGTAAAAACCGGACCCGGTCTGAAAATAAAATCGTTTTCCTTTTGATTGAAATAGTTTATTCCCGAAATGTCGGACGGCAAAAGGTCAGGCGTGAACTGAACCCTCGTCATTTTCGCGGAGATTGAGATTGCCAGTGCCCTGCACAGACTCGTTTTTCCGGTGCCGGGTATATCGTCAAGCAAAAGATGTCCCTCGGAAAAGAAAGATGTAAGCACAAGCTTTATCTTGTCGTCCTTTCCGTAAATGACCTTTGAAATATTTACTTTAATTCTGTCAGCCAACGCTTTAACCGTGTCCATATTTACATAATCCTCTTTTTAAAATTATTTATTGTCAATTTTAGTATTATAATGTCATATTTATCCGATTTCTTAACGCCATATACATAACCCGGACAGTTTTGCGAAGGCAAAACTGCGGTATACAGCAAGTATAATTATATTTAATCGATTTCTTAACGCCGTATACATAACCCCGGACAGTTTTGCGAAGGCAAAACTGCGGTATACGGCAAGTATAACAATTTTTATTAGATTTCTTTACGCCGTATACATAAACCCGGACAGTTTTGCTAAGGCAAAACTGCGGTATACGGCAAG
>CALWJX010000019.1 GCA_944381085.1 uncultured Clostridia bacterium | reverse complement strand
TACCGCAGTTTTGCTCCGCAAAACTGTCCGGGTTATATCTGTGGTACTGTACAGCCCAAATTTATCAAATAAATATTGTTTTATTTGCTGTATACCGCAGTTTTGCTCCGCAAAACTGTCCGGGTTATATCTGTGGTACTGTACAGCCCAAATTTATCAAATAAATATTATTTTATTTGCTGTATACCGCAGTTTTGCTCCGCAAAACTGTCCGGGTTGTATCCGTTACAATACAGTGCGCAAAGACATCAAAAAATGTTATTTATTGGCTGTACACCGCAGTTTTACTGTGTAAAACTGTCTCGCGGCTGTATTTGCGGTACAAGGTAAATTGCAAGTAAATATCCCGAAATTTTGCTCAAGGAGATGATAGTCATACAAATACCGAAGCTTAACGTGGGCGACATTGTGGAGCTAAAAAAAGCGCATCCCTGCGGAGAAAAAAAATTCCGCATACTCAGAGTCGGAAGCGATGTAAGAATTGTCTGCACCGGCTGCGGACGAGATATGACAATTGACAGAGTAAAGCTTGAAAAAGCGATAAAAAAACAAATTCGTTAAATCCCGATACGAAATTTTGAAAGGATTCAAAACGCAAATGAGCACAAAAGCAAACCATCAGAAAAGTCCGGTCGTTCCGGGCAAATCCGGACAGAAGCACAGGTCCGACAAGGAATATTCCGGCGCCGGGTTTGTCGATGACGCCATAGACGTGACCGGCAAAAAGACCGGGTTCAGACAATGGATGAAAAATGTAAAGAACGAATACGGATATATAGGATACGCGGCGCTTATCAGTGCCGCCGTATACTTCATGATATATCTTGCGAGAGGCATAAGTCCTTTCGGGGACAGCACGGTTCTGGTACTTGACCTCAACGGTCAGTATGTTTATTTTTTTGAGGCGCTGCGGAAAGCCGTTTTCAACTGGGATATGAGCTTTCTGTATTCCTGGGAGCGCTCTCTGGGCGGAGAATTCATGGGTATATACGCATATTACCTGGCAAGTCCTCTGTCATACATCGTCTGTCTGTTCCCGGAGGATATGATACAGGATGCGCTGTTCGTAATTTACATGATTAAAGCCGCGCTTTGCGGAGCGACCATGGGATTTTACCTGCATAAGCTTTCGGTCAGACTCAACAAGATTACGGTCGTGGCGTTTTCAATTCTGTACTCCACATGTTCATACTGCGTTGTGATGATGAACAATATAATGTGGATAGACGCCGTTTTGTGGCTCCCCTTGCTGGTATACGGCATTGAACAGCTCATAAAATACGGCAAATACAAGCTGTTCGTGGTCTCGCTTGCCGTAACCATGATGAGCAACTATTATATCGGTTACATGTGCTGTATCTTCGTGGCTCTTTACTTCTTCTTCTACATGATAGCATTCAAGGACAACTATCGGAACAATCCCCGCCGCGAGGAAAACCACTTTGCCAAATCTCTTGTGCGGATATCGGTATTTTCTTTGCTGGCGCTTGCCATCTCCGCGGTTATCATCCTGACCGCGTACTATTCTTTGCAGTTCGGAAAGAACTCGTTTTCTGATCCCAACTGGGAAATTTCTCTGAGATTTGATTTCTTTGATTTGCTCTACAAATTTCTGCCTGGCTCATACGACACCGTGCGACCCGAAGGATTTCCGTTTGTTTACTGCGGAGTACTGACTCTGATATTGGTCCCGGTATTCTTCTTCTCCAAAAAGTTTACAGCGAGGGAAAAAATTGCCTCGGCGGTCTTTATAGCGATTTTCGTGTTGAGCTTCGCGGTAAGCACGCTGGACCTTATCTGGCACGGTTTTCAGCGTCCTAACTGGCTCAACGCGCGGTTTGCCTTCATGCTCTCTTTCTTCCTGATTGTGCTCGCTTTCAAAGCGTTTGACCGGATCGAGGAAGTGGGAGTGAAAAGCCTTGTGTTCGTAGCCGCCTTTATCGGATTTTTCGTTATAATTCTGCAAAAGCTCGCCCCGTCACTTGAATCAAGCAACGAAAAATTCGTAGTCGACGACTTTGAAACAATCCTGCTGACCCTCGCCTGCCTTGTCGCGTATCTTTGCGTGATAGCGGCTATGCGGAGCGCGAAAAACAAGGAAATGGTCGCCACAATACTTCTGTACTTTGTCTGCATTGAGGTATTTTTAAACGGTCTGTCAAATACAAACGACCTTGACAGCGACGTCACTTTTACAAGATATTACAAATACAGTGAATTCCAGACCCTGATGAGACCTATCACGGAGACGATTCAGGACAGCGACACCTCTTTCTACCGCATGGAAAAGACCGAGCACCGGAAAACCAACGACAACATGGCGCTCTCTATCCGCGGACTTTCCAACTCAACCTCCACTCTCAACAAGGATACCATTTACTTTTTGAGAATGATGGGTTATTCCTCAAAATCGCACTGGTCAAAATACCTCGGAGGCAACCCGGTCAGTGATTCGCTGCTCGGAATCAAATACCTTATAACCGACAGAGACTACAGCAACTTCTACGGAGAACCCGCGTTTTCGGGAGAGGATTACGCCGAATATATGGGCATGACCCTTGAGGAACTGCAGGAGGCGACACACTCGGACGAGTACCACGGATATTCTTCCGACGATTATGTGGTATACCGCAATCCTTACGCGCTTTCGCTCGCGTTTGCCTCAAGCCGCGATATACTCACTTTCAATATGAAAGAACACAACTCGTATGTCGACGAAACCAACGAGCTTTACAATCCGGACGGATATACCACCCCGTTTACACGTCTTAACGGAATGATTACCGCAATCCTCGGCGAGGACGAAACAATCGAAGTATTCAAGCCGGCAATTCAGAACGGAGACCCGGAAACCAAAAACTGTACCGCTACGGTTTCGTCCAACCATCACAAATATCAGAATACAGGCTCCGCAAACGGAACCGTTACCTACACCTATACAGTTCCCGCAAACACTCAGCTTTATCTGTACCTTCCGGCATATTACGCGAGAGAAGTAAAAATAAGCTCGTCCACACAGAAAATATATGACGGCGCGACCACCTTCTACGGAAACGAGACCGGCAGAATCATAGACCTGGGAAGGATAGACGGAACCGAATACACCTTTACCGTGACAATAACCTCCGATGACGATTTGTTTTACACCAAGCTTGACGACTCATTCATCTACTATATCGATATGGATGTATTTGAGGACGCGTTTTCAAGAATACAGCAAAATCAGCTCATAATTGATGAGGAGTACGAAGAAGACGACATAACCGGAAAAATCACGACTTCGGAAAACAATCAGCTCATCCTTACCACCATACCGTACGATGAGGGCTGGAAGGTCTATGTTGACGGCGAAAGAGTGGAAACCGTTGAAGCTCTGAACGCGCTCATCTCTTTTGAAGTAGACTCGGCGGGCGAACATACAATTAGGTTCAAGTATTCCCCGGATTCTTTCGTCATCGGTCTTGTCATCACTTTATGCGCGAGCGCTTTGTTTATTCTGATTATTGTGTTTGAGAAAAGGCTCAAAAAGATGAAACTCATCAAAGCCGTATTCGTTGTGGAAGACAACGCTCCTCCCGCGTCGGATGAGTCGGAAAGCCTCCCCGAAGGCGGCGATGGGCAGCCGGATACGGCGCAGGAAGATAACGAGCACGATACAGGCGGCAAACCGAGCGGAGAGAGCGGCAATTAAGCGCGGCTGGTCCGTACCAAAAAATCGAAATTACTACGATTTATTTTCTCAAATATTTTTTAACCCATAAAAATTCACCCGGCTTCAAGGTCGGGTGAATATAACAAAAACGGCATATAAACGACCCTGTTTATACATTGAAAGGAGCACACCATGTTTCACTATATATCCGGCAAACTTGCATACGCCGCTCCGGGCATCTGCGTTGTGGACGCGGGCGGCGTGGGATTTAAACTCACGATAAGCCAGAACACATATGACGCTCTGCCTCCGAGGCTAACGACGCAAACTCCTCCCGAAGTAAAACTATTCACATATATGGCAGTGCGGGAAGACGGAATCGAGCTATACGGGTTTATAAGCGAAACCGAGCTGTCCTCTTTCAAAATGCTGATATCGGTATCCGGCGTAGGTCCCAAAGCGGCGATGTCGATACTCTCGCTGCTGTCTCCCGAAAAATTCGCCTTGGCGGTATGCACCGAGGACAGAAAAGCAATTTCAAAGGCAAGCGGCATCGGACCCAAGACAGCGGCGCGCATTATACTTGAGCTTAAGGACAAGCTGCTTAAACAGACAGACATCGCCAATGCGGAACCCGGTATATCCGACGGTCAGATATCGGCAATGCCCTCAAAAGGAAAGCTTTCCGAGGCACAGGACGCGCTCATGGTGCTCGGATATACAAGAGCAGAGGCGATAAGTGTGCTTAAAAACATCGACACCTCCGCCATGGAGCTTGAGGACATAATAAAATCCGCGCTAAAGCTGCTGATGAAATAATAAGAAATAATAAATAGATAAATGCGGCAGGTAAACCGCCTGCCGAATATTGCGAAAGGACAACGACCGATGATAAATGAAGAGGATTTTGATTTTGAAAACCGCATAGTATCCACCTCGTATTCCGCCGAGGACTCGGAAACAGATATATCACTGCGGCCGAAAACGCTTGACGAGTACATCGGTCAGGACAAAGCAAAGGAAAATCTGAAGGTCTACATCGACGCCGCGAAGTTCAGGGGAGAATCGCTCGACCATGTGCTGCTTTACGGTCCTCCGGGACTCGGTAAGACCACGCTTTCAAACATCATAGCGGCAGAAATGGGGGTAAACATAAGAATAACCTCGGGTCCCGCCATCGAAAAACAGGGAGACCTCGCGGCGTTGCTGACAAATCTGTGCGAGGGGGATGTTCTTTTTATTGACGAAATACACCGGCTGTCCCGGTCTGTGGAAGAAATTCTGTACCCCGCCATGGAAGACTACGCGCTGGATATTATTATAGGAAAGGGTCCGTCGGCGCGAAGTATACGCATAGACCTGCCAAAATTCACCCTGATAGGCGCGACCACGAGGGCGGGACAGCTTACAACACCGCTGAGAGATCGCTTCGGCGTGTTGCTCAAGCTTGAACTGTATACTCCCGAACAGCTGTCTACAATTGTCACCCGTAGCGCAAAAATTCTGGGAATAGATATTAATGAAAACGGCTCCTATGAGATAGCTTCCCGTTCGCGCGGCACTCCGAGAATCGCAAACCGGCTGCTCAAGCGCGTGCGTGATTTTGCCCAGGTAAAGGGTAAAAAAGTGATTGACGAAGAAATTGCCTCGTTCGCGCTGAACAAGCTTGAGATAGATGAGCTGGGGCTTGACAACACCGACCGGCGAATGCTTGAAACAATAATAAAGTTTTATGACGGCGGTCCCGTGGGACTTGACACTTTGGCGGCTACTGTGGGAGAGGAAGCCGTCACGCTTGAAGATGTATACGAGCCTTATCTCATGCAGATCGGATACCTTAGCCGCACGCCCAGAGGCAGATGCGTAACAAGACTCGCGTATGAACATCTCGGAATAGAATTTCGGGGAAAACAAACCTCGGAGACAAACTCACAGATAGGAATTTTTGACCCTGATTCGGAAAAAACACCTTAAATAAAGCATAAATAAAAAAGCCGGACTGTCCGCGTTTGCGCAAAGCAATTACGGACAGTCCTTTTTGCGTATGCGGATTTACCCGCTACGGTAGTATAAATTATATACAGTATTTACGCGATTTACGCGCAAAAGATTGTTTCATGTAAAAACATCGATAACCGTCAAAATACGCCATTATGCCGAAAATAAACTATTCCTGCTTATTGTCCTCTACAGTCTGAAACTGGCTGTTCCACAAATCACAATAAAATCCTTGCCGGCTAATAAGTTCTTCATGATTTCCCTTTTCTATTATCTTTCCGTCTTTCATAACAAGAATAATGTCAGCTTCCTTTATTGTTGAAAGCCGGTGAGCCACTATAAACGACGTCCTGCCCTTCATCATCGTCGCGAAAGCGTTCTGTATCTTCATCTCGGTTCTGGTGTCAATCGACGAGGTTGCCTCGTCAAGTATCAGCATCGGAGGCAGACATAGGATGACCCTCGCTATACAAAGCAGCTGCTTTTGTCCCTGCGAAAGCTGACCTCCGTCCTCTCCTATTCTGGTACCGTACCCCTCAGGCAAACGTCGGATAAAACTGTGAGCGTGCGCCTGTTTAGCCGCGGCAATTATCTCATCGTCGGTCGCGTCCGGCTTGCCCATGGCGATATTGTCGCGCACGGTTCCGGTCTTCAGCCAGGTGTCCTGCAGCACCATTCCGTATGATTTTCTGAGAGAGGCTCTTGTGAGATTCTTGATGTCGTATCCGCTTACCGTAATTTTACCGCTGTCTACATCGTAAAATCTCATCAAAAGGTTGATGACGGTAGTCTTTCCGCAACCCGTAGGCCCCACGATGGCGACTCTCTGCCCCTTTTCAATAGACAGATTAAAATCTTTTATAAGCTCCTTGTCCTTTGTATAAGAAAAGCTGACGTTGTCGATTGCCACTTTGCCGTCAACCTCATCCCACGACAGTTCGTGCGCGTCTTCGGAATCAGGAATCTGAGACTCCGCGTCAATAAGCTCAAAGAGTCTTGACACACAAGCCAGAGCATTCTGAAGTTCGGTGACAACCCCGGAAATTTCATTAAAGGGTTTTGTATACTGATTGGCGTAATTGAGCAGGCTTGACAGCGCGCCGACGGTAAGCGCGGTCTGTCCGCTCGCTATACATATCAGCGCTCCCGCGAACGCCACTCCCGCGTACACCAGATTATTTACGAATCTTGTGCACGGGTTTGTCAGCGAAGAATAAAACAACGCTTTGAGCGAGCATTTTTCAAGCTTTACATTTATTTCGTCAAAAGTATTTATAGCGTTTTCTTCCTGAGAAAAAGCGGCTACGACTTTGTGATTGCCTATCATTTCATCTATATACGACGTCTGACATGCTCTTATCTCTGACTGTTCTTTAAACAGATTAAATGTTTTTTTCGCAATATAAGCCGCCACAAACAACGACAGCGGCGTAACAAGCACCACAACCGCGGTTATAGTAGGATTTATCGAAAGCATAAACCCTATCGTTCCGACTATAGTCAGCAAGCTTGTAAAAAACTGTGAAAATCCCATGATCAAACCGTCCGAAAACTGGTCGACATCGGTAATGACACGGCTGACCGTATCCCCTACCGGATGATTGTCTATATAAGACAGAGGCAAAGTCTGAATCTTTTCAAAAGCGTCCTGCCGGAGCTTTCTTACAATTCCGAACGCTATCTTGTTGTTGCAGACATTCATGACCCACTGAAGTATTCCCGTGACGGCGGCGATCACCGCGATTTCAACGAGTATGGACAATATGCCGTCAAAGTCCACTTTTCCTTTTCCCACGGCAAGGTCGATGGCGTCTCCGATAAGTATGGGCAGATATAAAGTCAATGCCACAACCGCGACAGCCAAAAGCAGCGAGAAAAAAAACAGCCACCTGTAACGGTTCAGATATTTAAGTACCTTTGCCACGGTCTGCCCGTAAGTAACACCGCTCGGCAATTCCATCTTTTTGGAAACGGGCTTTCTCTTTTTCTTATTCAAAAACATATTTGATATCCCTCAGAAATACATCGTTAAACACATGCATATATTCGCAAAATGCGCGCAAGATTATCTGGTCGCCCCCATAAACTGGGAGTCGTAAATCTCCTTGTATACCGGACAGCTTTCAAGCAGTTCCTCATGGCTTCCTTTTCCCACAAACTCCCCGTCCTCAAGCACTATTATCATATCCGCATGACTTATGGATGAAGTCCTTTGAGAAATTATAAATACGGTAGGCGAGTAATCAAGAGACGCCAACGCGCGGCGAAGCCTTGCGTCTGTGGCATAATCGAGCGCCGACGAGCTGTCGTCGAAAATCAGTATCGGCGCGCGGCTCACAAGCGCGCGGGCTATGCACAGTCTCTGTCTTTGTCCCCCCGAAAAATTTCTGCCGTTCTGTTTTACCTCGGCGTCAAGCTTTCCATCTTTCTGCTCGACAAAATCCCTCGCCTGAGCAATTTCAAGCGCCTTCCACATCTCTTCGTCAGTAGCGTCTTCTTTTCCCCATTTAAGGTTTGAGCGAATCGTTCCCTTGAAAAGCACGGCTTTCTGCGGCACTATGCCTATCAATTTACGCAATTCTTTAAGCTCATAACCATTGACATTTTTTCCGAAAACCCTGACCTCACCCTGTGTCGCGTCATAAAACCTCGGTATCATATTGACAAGAGAAGTTTTTCCGGCGCCGGTGCCTCCGATAATTCCGACCGTCATACCCGGCTTTACGCTGAAGTCTATTCCCGAAAGTGTCTGAGCGCCGGCGGAGCGGTATTTCAAAGACACATTTTTAAATTCAACAGCCGGACAGTTAATTCCGCAGTCAGCGCCGGTCTTCTCGGCATTCCTTTTTATCTCCATACCCGCGGGAGTATCAAGCACCGCCTGTATCCTGTTTCCGCAGGCAACGGCCTTGGTCACCGTAAATATCGTGTTCGCGAGCTTTACAAGTTCCACAAGTATCTGGCTCATGTAGTTATACATGGCGACAAGCTCGCCCTGCGTCATGCTTCCGTTGTCAATATCGGGCGCCGCCACGTAAATCAGGGCGACTATTCCGAGGTTTACGCAAACATACGTAAGCGGATTCATAAGCGCGGTTATTTTTCCGGTAAAGTTCTGAACCGAGGTGTGTTCCTTATTTGCCTCGTCAAATTCCCGGATTTCGTCGTCCTCCTTGTTGAACGCGCGTATCACTCTTGTGCCGGACAGATTTTCTCTGGTAATCGCGGTCACCCTGTCAAGCTTAGACTGCACTTTTCTGTAAAGCGGTATCCCGGCAAGTATGATTCCGAAGACGATAATCGCGAGCACGGGCACAAGTACGGTAAAAGTAAGCGCGGAACGCGCGTTTATGGTAAACGCCATGATCATGGCGCCGAAAACAATAATAGGCGAACGCAGAAACAGCCTCAATGTCATATTTATACCGGTCTGAACCTGATTTATGTCGCTTGTCATTCTCGTAATCATAGAAGAAGTACCTATACTGTCGGTCTCGGTATACGAAAGTCTTTGAAGATGGGAAAACAGCTCATGTCGTATACCTGTGACGCTGCCGACCGCCGCGCGGGCTGCGAAATACTGCGCGGTAACCGCGCAGACAAGTCCCACTACTCCGAGCGCGACAAGCAGTATACAGCTTTTGACGACATAAGCGTTATCTCCGTTTGCAATGCCCACATCTATAATGGATTTAACTACAATCGGAACAATCAGATCAAAACACGCCTCAAGCAGCTTGAAAAACGGTGCGAAAAAGCTCTCAAGTTTATACTTTCCGAGATATTTAAGCAAATACTTCATTATACAGAAAATTCCTCCGACACACTCACTTTAAACTTCCGCTTAATAAATCCTCATAAAAATTCCGGCATGAGGATATAAAAACATTGAAAAACCCGATTTGATCTTTTGCGTATGTAACGACCTGACATGAAAATAATTCCGCCTAAAAACACAGCGCGCCAATTGACCGACTCATCGGATAACCTGTATTATATATTATAACATTTTTTTCGTTTTTTTCAATACCCACTCCTCACATTTGGAAAAATGACGATATATATATAATTTTTGGCAAATAAGTTTGGCTATAATTTCACCGAAGCTCCCGACTAACTTCACAATCGGTTTACATAAATGTGATAAAATGTATATATTACAATTCTGAATGTTGTTGCGGAGGAATAATAAAATTGCTTCAATTAAAGAATATAACCAAAAATTATATTGTGGGCGACTCAGAGGTCGCGGCGCTTAAAGGAATAAGTCTGGAATTCAGGGAAAGTGAGTTTGTATCAATTCTCGGTCCCTCCGGATGCGGAAAAACCACAATGCTTAACATTATCGGTGGACTTGACAGATATACCGACGGGGATCTCGTAATAAACGGTAAATCTACAAAAATGTTCAAGGACAGCGACTGGGATACCTACCGAAATCATTCAATAGGCTTTGTCTTTCAAAGCTACAATCTTATTCCTCATCAGACCATACTCGCCAACGTAGAACTCGCGCTTACCCTGTCGGGCGTGTCAAAAACGGAGCGCAGAAAACGCGCGACAGACGCTTTGACAAAAGTGGGCTTGGGAGACCAGCTTAATAAACACCCAAGTCAGCTTTCGGGCGGTCAGATGCAAAGAGTGGCTATCGCCCGGGCGATCGTAAACGACCCGGATATTCTGCTTGCCGACGAGCCGACCGGCGCGTTGGACACAAAGACAAGCGTGCAGATAATGGAGATTTTAAAGGAAATCTCCAAAGACAAGCTGATAATCATGGTTACACACAACCCGGAGCTCGCGCAGCAATATTCCACTCGCATAATCAAAGTGCTTGACGGACTTGTGACCGACGACTCAGACCCTTACACATCCGAGAACATTCACGACGAGATTGACACACAGAATGCGGGAACCACCAAAAAAACAAGAGAATTGGCAAAAAAGAAGCACAAAACTTCAATGTCGTTTCTTACCGCGCTCTCCCTGTCCTTTACCAACCTGAAAACCAAAAAAGGCAGAACCGTGATGACCTCCTTTGCCGGAAGCATAGGAATTATAGGAATCGCGCTGATACTGTCCCTATCAAACGGAATATCCGTATTCATCGACGATGTTCAGAGGGACGCGCTTTCTTCCTTCCCCATCAGCATATACTCGCAGGAGGCAGACCTTTCGAGTATGATAGCCTCGCTCGGAAGCGCGATGAGCGGCGAAGGAGCACAGGAGCATGAAAACGACGCGGTCTATACAAATCCCGTCATCTTCGACCTGATGCACAACATGTCTTCCTCAAGCATAAAGACCAACAATCTCAAGCTGTTCAAGGAGTTTCTGGACGACAAGGAAACCAACGGACTTGACGAACATATTTCCGCCATACACTATTCATATGACGTTGATCTCAATATGTATGTCGAAGACGAAAACGGCAATTTCAGTAAGTCAGACATAAGCTCGCTTTTCTCGGCAATGAGCGGAAACTCCTCGTCCTCATCACTGTCCGGTATGGCGGGTATGTTTACCTCATACGATACCTGGAGTGAGATTTTGCCCGGTGAGAAGAACAGCGACGGAACTTATTCGAGCTATATAAGCGATCTGGTCAAAGAACAGTATGACGTGATATACGGAACATGGCCTCAGGATATTGACGAGGTGGTGCTTGTCCTTGACAGCAACAACGAAATCACGGACATCACTCTTTACACTCTCGGACTTATCTCGCAGGATGAAATGATAGACATAATAATGTCGGCAATGCGCGGCGACGAGGACTATCAAAGCGAGGTAAAGCGCTTCGAATACGAGGATATATGCAACCGCACGTTCAAGCTACTGTTGAACACAGACTATTATGAATACAACTCATCCACCGGTCTGTGGGACGATATCAGCGATAACGAGGAACTGATGAAGCTCAAGATAAACAACGGAATGGACATTAAAATCACGGGAATAATACGTCCCAACGAAGACGCCTCCTCCGCGTCAATTTCAGGTTCTCTCGCTTATACCGCAGGCCTTACCGAGTATATAATAGAGGAGATCAACAACACCGACCTGGCCAAAGCTCAGCTTGCCGAGGCTAACAGGAACAAAGATGTATTTACGGGTCTTCCCTTTGTCAATGAAAATCAAGGCTCTCTCTCCGACACAGACAAAAAGAACGCGCTTGCCGAATATCTTTCCGCCGCAACAAATTCGCAAAAGGCAAAGCTTTACCTTGACATAATGTGCACTCCGACTGACGAATATGTTGAAAACACAATAAAGGCCTATAAAGAACAGTTTATGGGAGACGGGAACGCAACGAGCGAAGATTACAGAGAAATGCTCGCGGACGTCATAATATCACAGAACGTGATGCCTAATCTTGACAAGGAAACTATTCTCAAATATCTTGCAGGATATACGGATGAAGAACTTGAAGCACTGATAGATGATTATCTGAGAGAGGAAATAACAACCTCTTATGCCAACCAGATGAAAGAGCAGATTACCACCGAGGCTTCACGCCCCTCAGACCAAGTGCTTAACGCGGTAAAAGCCACTATCTCTTCTCAGATTTTGTCACAAACAGGGATGACAAAGCTTAACTACGTAGCGTACATTTACTCGCAAACGACAAGTCTTCCCATCGAAAGCATAATAAGCGCGCTTCAGGCGCAGGGTGATGAAAAGATAAACGAAGCCTTTGATGAAATCATCACAGAGCAGGCGCTTGACTACTGCGAGCAGAATATACCCGCCGAAACGGAACAGATAAATTCCAACATCGCCGCAATGCTCGACGAGTATATCGCCGACGCGGACGACGCAACCATTATCAATGTTTACGACAACCACATGCCGAGCGGACTTTCCGAGAATTCTTACGAGGACAATCTCAAGAAAATCGGCGTCTGCGACCTCGACGACCCCTCCTCGATAAATATCTATGCGGACACATTTGAAGACAAGGAAATAATCTCCCAGAAGATAGAGGAATATAACAGCACAAAACCCGAAGAGGACCAGATAACCTACACCGATTATGTAGAGCTTCTGATGTCCTCTGTCTCCACTATAATCAACGCTATCTCTTACGTGCTTGTAGCGTTTGTCTCTATTTCTCTTGTGGTTTCATCAATCATGATAGGAATAATTACCAATATATCAGTGCTTGAACGCACAAAGGAGATCGGAATTCTGCGCGCTATCGGTGCCTCAAAGAAAGATGTCTCCCGTGTATTCAACGCCGAAACAATGATAATCGGCTTCTGCGCCGGACTGTTGGGCATTATAGTCACGGTAGTACTTTGCTTCCCGATTAACGCGATTATTCACCATCTCACCGGTCTTGACAATATAAACGCCGCGCTGCCGCCTGTTGCGGGACTCATCCTTGTGCTTATCAGCATGGCGCTGACTCTGATAGCCGGTATAATTCCCTCTCGCTCTGCAGCCAAGAAAGACCCGGTTGTAGCTTTGAGAACCGAGTAATACTTTCCGGAGAATAAAAATGAATTTAAATGACACCCAAACCGAGGTATCACTGACAGAATGCCCGGATTACTCGCGGGTCAATATCGAACAGGCTCTGCAAAACCTGCTTGAACCGCTCGGAGGACTTGAATGGGTAAAACCGGGCATGAAGATAGCCGTAAAAGCCAATCTGGTCTCCTGTATGAAACCGGAGGATTGTGCCACCACACATCCCGCACTGCTCTGCGCGCTGGTGAAAATGATAAAGTCGAAAGGCGCCTCAGCCGTCATAGGAGACAGCCCCGGCGGACTATATACATCCCAATACGTCAACCGCATTTATGAGGGCACGGGCATGAGGCTCGCGGAAAAAGACGGGGCTGTACTCAATCAGAATTTTGAAGTAAAAAACGCGGAATTTCTTGAAGCCAAAGTGCTGAAAAGCTTTACTTACACCTCATGGCTCGACGACTGCGACGCCATAATAAATTTCTGCAAACTCAAAACTCACGGGATGATGGGAATGAGCGCCGCCGCTAAAAATATGTTCGGCGTCATCCCCGGTATAATGAAACCGGAGTACCACTACCGTTTTCCTAATCTGAACGACTTTTCCGATATGATTATTGACCTCAATGAATACTTCAAGCCCGCTTTGTGTATAACCGACGCGGTATTCGGAATGGAAGGAAACGGACCCACAAAAGGCTCTCCTCGCCACGTCGGCTTGTTGCTTGCGTCTCGGTCACCGCACAAGCTTGATCTGGTCTGCGGTGATATCATAGGGCTTTCAAAAGAAAACGTCCCAACGCTGACCGCGGCGTTCAGGAGAGGGCTGATACCGGAGGACGCGGAGAAAGTAAAAGTCTCAAAGAGCTACTCCGGATATAAAATAAAGGACTATAACAACATCGCCGTGAAAAGCAGTATGCTTTTCGACAACAACAGCAAATTACGCAAAGCCTTTCTTAAAGGGGTGCTTTCGTCCCGGCCAAAGCTTAAAAAAAGCGAATGCGTAGGCTGCGGCAAGTGTAAAAATATGTGCCCCGCCAAGGCTATCACAATCAACGGCAAAAAGAAAGCGGAAATAGACCGTTCTTTGTGTATACGCTGTTTCTGCTGTCAGGAATTCTGCCCGACAGGAGCAATGAAGGTATACAGAACTCCCGTCGCGCGCATTCTGAGTAAAAACTGAGATTTGTAAATTTCACAAAACAAAAAACTTGCGTATCCGGATACCATTGATATCCATACGCAAGTTTTTTTCTTTACATAATCCGATATATTCTCTACTTTAAAATAACGAAATTATACGTCGTAATTTTCTCGGCGGTGGGCAAATGTTCTGATTTGCGACTAAAACAACTAAAAAAGCCCACAATACAGTCTTTAACTATTTGTCGGAAGTTTTTACAGTATTCTGTATTTCCTACAGTTTTTATTCGGTCAGATCGCCTGACTCCGAAATTTTTTCAAAATCCTCTTTTGAGGCTCCGCACAGCGGACATACCCAATCCGAAGGAAGGTCTTCAAAATCGGTTCCGGGTTCTATTCCGTTTTCGGGATCACCGTTTGCGGGATTATATTCATATCCGCAAAGCTCGCACGCATAAATACTCATAACAACTTCTCCTTTTCTAAAAATAATATTATGAATACACCCTTTTTGTGTATCAATTTCGTATATATATAATATTACAATATAATTGTATTGTCAATAACCAAATTTAAACAAATATTTTCACAACGCGACAGAAAAACTGTAATATTTTAACTATAAAGCAAATACTTTTCCCTTGCCGATAAAAACTCGCTGATTTTTTCTGTATATTTACCGTAAACCATTTCAGGATCAAACTCGCCTATAATATCCCCGTTGCCGAATCTCAGGCAAATACCCCTTACATCTTCCCTGTATTCTTTATATCTTCTGAAAATATTCAGCATATACATCATAGTCAGGACCGGTCTGTAGGCGTTTCTGTCGGTAATATGCAGCTGCAATCCATGGCACACCTCTCCGGCATATTTATTGAACCGCGGAGTAAAACTGACCCGTCTGAATATGACTCCGGGCAAACCGTACGAGCGCATCTCGTCATACAAAGATTTTGAATCTACAAAAGGAGCGCCAACCATGTCAAACGGTCTTGTTGTTCCTCTGCCTTCCGAAATATTTGTCGCCTCATATATACAGCTACCGTAATAATTAAGTATGCAGTCAACCGACGGAATGTTGGGAGACGGATTGACAAACAAAAGGTCGCTGTCATCGTAATACATGTCTCTGTGCCAGCCCTCACATGCCAGCACATAAAGCTCGCAGCCTATATTTTTCTCGACATTGACATACTCCGCATACTCCCCCACAGTCATAGCATACCTTATGGGTATTGAAAATTCTCCTATAAAAGATGAAAAACGGCTCTCGTCGAGCAATGCTCCCTCGCATAACAAACCTGTGCATGGAGATGGGCGGTCAAGCACAAGCAACGGTTTTTTGTTTTTGGCGCACGCGCGCATTATCTGTGTCAGATTGCACAGATATGTATAAAACCTGGCGCCGACATCCTGTATATCGTATACCGCGATATCAATATCCGATATTATCCCGTCAAGTCTTGGATGACCGTTTCCCGTGAGATTATATACATACGCTCCGCTCTCACTGTCCTTTTCCGATTTGTCACTGTCAAACCCGCCGTCCTGCAAAGCCGAGTATAAACCGTGTTCGGGTGCGAACAGTGCCTCAAGACGGTATTTTCGTGATAATATTTCATATGTCGGTATTCCCTCTTTGTTCACACCCGAAGCGGCAGTAAGCAGGGCTATTTTGTTTCCTCTCAAAAACTTATCCGCGTCTGAGATTCTGTCAATACCGCATAAGACCTTTCGCTTTTCCATACCGTTTATATCCTTTCAGGAGCGTTAGCCGGACAGGTTGACAGGACATACGGCAGCTCCATATGTTTATATATCCCTGCTGTGCGTAAATTCTATTCATCCGGCGGATATTTTATGATAAAATTTTAATTATTTAAGATACTTTTCAACAATATATTTGGGTCTGTGCTTGGTCTCAAGATAAACTTTCCCGATATACTCGCCTATAATTCCTATAGCGAGCAGCTGCAAGCCCCCGATAGCCCACACCGAAACCGCCAGAGATGTCCAACCCCATACCGTATTTCCGGTAAAGTGCCTTATCAGCGAATAAATCAAAATGCCGATACTGACACAAAATACTATCACGCCCAAAACGCATATCATTCTTATCGGCTTTATAGACATAGAGGTAATGCCCTCAAATGCAAAGGAAAGCATTTTCTTTAAGGGATACTTTGATTCTCCAGCAAACCTCTCTCCCCTTTCATACTCAACCGTTGCGCTTTTATACCCGATAAGCGGTACTATTCCTCTCAAAAACAGGTTGACTTCCTCAAACTCCGAAAGCGCGTCGAGCGCCCGCTTGCTCATAAGCCTGTAATCCGCGTGATTATATATTATCTCAACGCCCATAGCCTTCATGAATTTATAAAACCCCTGCGCCGTCGCGCGTTTGAAAACGGTATCTTTTTTTCTTGAACTCCTGACTCCGTATACCACGTCATACCCCTCGGCATACTTCTCAACCATGCGGTCTATGGCTTCAATGTCATCCTGCAGATCCGCGTCAAGGCTTATCGCCGCGTCGCACTCATCCTTTACGGTCATAAGCCCCGCCATAAGCGCGTTCTGATGTCCCTTGTTTCTTGACAGCTTAATGCCGCGGAAAATTTTATTTTCCGAGTTCAATTGCTCGATTATTTCCCACGTGCGGTCCTTTGACCCGTCGTTTACAAAGCAGATCTTGCTCTCACTGTCAATAACACCGTCGTCAATCAGTTTTTCATACTTTTCAAGCAGACGTTTTGAGGTCTCCGGAAGCACCTCCTCCTCATTGTAACAGGGTATTACAAGATATAGTTTCATATAACTCCTTTCATAAACAAGCGTAAAAACGCAAATCAACATATCCGAAACAGACAGAACGCATTTATTTCCAGAACTCAAATATTCTCTCAAACGAAAGATACCCGCTCTCAAGCATACCTGTTTTGGGCAGATAATCGTACACCATAGCGAAATTCACAATTATTGAAACCGCCGCGGCACAAACCAAAAATACACACAGAAGATTTCGCATATCCCGCTTTTCCGCGCGGTTTTCCATACTCACATAATGATAAAACAATATACACAGCGCGCCTGTTATCATCTGCCAGGCGAAATCAACGCAGTACCTTATCCCGTATCCGCTTTCCCAAATCGTAAAAATTATAATAAGCGGCGCCAATACACATACCGAAGATATAATAAGCAGCGCCGGAAGTCTTTTGTTCCTGTCAGATTTTCTGTACGCGGAATACGCGCCGAAATAGCCGAACATTACTATAGCTCTCCAGAAAAGTCCCACCGAATTCCGGTTCGCGACATAATAATAGCCGTTTACGTCAAGGTCGGAAAAGTTTGAAAAAACAAACGGAAATTCCGTGTTTATCTGAGGAAACGCGAACAAATAGTTATAATATCCTATCATGGCGAAATCGGTATGATACTGAGACTGAGTAAAATCGTTGATGGTAAGCGAATACTGTATTCCGAAATCGAAGAACGAGCCGAATCTCAGATAATTGTATATCATCTGCACGGAACCTATCACAACAAAGCATACAAGCGCACAGGCAAGATATTTTACGCTTTCTTTGCGGACACTTTTTCCCTCTTCAATCGCGATTTTTCTGTTTTTAACAAATCCGAACGCAATAAATATGAGGGCGGCTATACAGTACAGCGCAAGCGTCGGACGGCACAATACCGCCATGGAGAGACAAAACGCGGACGCCGCAAGTGAGAGACGGCTTATTCTTCCGTTGCCGACAACCCCGGACCGAATCAGAAAATAAAAACCCATGCATGTAAACATAAAACCGGACGACTGCGCTATCTCATAAAACAGAGGTGAGGAAAAGCAGTACCATATTCCCGAAGAAAACTGCAGCACGATAAGTCCGCATAAACCCATTCCGACCGAAATTTTCGGAAAAAACCGCTTTATCAGCTCAATATAAAGCAAAGACAGAAATATTATGCCCACAGCCCCGAAAATAAGCACCGCTTCCGCGGTTGGGAAATAGTATCCCGTGAGCAGATGGTAAGGCAGAAAAAGTATCAATACCGGCGCTATTCCATAGTATGAATAATATTTTCCCTCGAAAAGCAGGTGGTCCCATTTATAAGAAACACCCGAACTGTTTCTCTCACTCCAGTCATACGGATTGTCGAGCGCCAAAAGTTCATCCGACGGCTTGTCCAGAAGCGAAACCTGACCGGCCTCAAACGCGTCAACCAACTCCTGTGATATCTGATTTCCGGAGGTATTTTTGAATTGGCTGAAAACCGCGCCGAATGAATTAAAGTTATAAGCGAATGTCAGGGCAACCGACGCAGTCACCAATACCGCCGTAATAACAACGGCGGCTCCCGAAAAAATCTTTTTCCGGTTTTCGTATTTATCTTTCAATGACTCAAAATTAAGGAGAGCGTAAATACCGAAAGGCACAAGCACTGTAATTAAGAGCCGCAGCACCGACATATCGATTGGCGCCATACTGTTCAAAGTCATCGAATTGACAATAAAATAACTGTCATTTTCGGTTCTCAGGGTGATTCTCAAATCCTTTACCTCACCCGAGAGATTGAGAATAATTGTCCGGGTCTTTTCATCTCCGTTTATAATCTGACCGTATGCGATATTATTGCGGTAAGACTGAGAGTAAGTCGCGTCCTTGGCGTCAATGCTGACATTTATATAATCGGTTCTTCCCGAAATATTATTATTCTCAGGGTCAGTCTGACCCGACGGCATAATACAGTCAATATACAAGGTTCCCGTTTTTTGCCCTATGTCTTTGAATTCAATAATGACCAAGCCTCCATCGCCGCCCGACACCAGCCTGCCCAATTCGTCAAAGCTTCCGCCGCTCACACTTGCCCCCGAAAAATCAAGTTCGGTTTTCTCATACGAGCCGAACATCAGATGAAACGAATGAAAGTTAAACACAAATATTTCGAGGAAAACCGCGACACTCAGCACGATTATCCCGAACCTTTTGGTCTTTTTCTTCTTTGCGAACAGCAAAAACGCCGCGAGCAGCACCGCCGCGATTACAAAATAAAGTATTGCCTTGCCAATCATATTAAAAATACAGTACCTCCCACTGCCGTTCTCCGCTCTTCAGAATTTTCGATAAAAAAATCTTTTTTGTGTCTGTTGCCGTCGAAAAAACATGAATTATTTTTAAACTTACTTACATTCTGAAATGTAGTATAATTATAACATCTAACCCATTATTTGTCAACATAAACCGATGGACTATTTAAGCAAGTTTATACAAGTTCACAATTATTCAAACAAGCGTCAAAACATATTAAATAACAGGTTTGCATATATATTAAACAGATATTTTGTCCATTCAAAACAACAGGAACAGTCGTCGGCCGTAAACAGCGGCCGAAATACGGCGTAAGAAAGGAACAACAGATGGCTTCGAGAACAAGAAGGTTTTTTCTCAACGCGCTTTCGCTCACCGCGACGGCGTTGTTTATGCGCGGAGTAGGCGTCGCGTTTAATATATATGTATCAAACCGTGCGGGCGCCGAGGCAATGGGGCTTTTTTCGTTGCTCAGCGGAGTTTACGGGCTGTTCATTACAATTGCCGCCGCCGGAATTAATCTCGGCAGCACACGGCTTGTCGCAGAAGCCTTGGGAAAAAATGACACTGACGTTGCTCTCCGGGCAATGAAAAGAGCGCTCTTATACTGCGCCGTGACAAGTCTGTGCGCTTTCGTTTTGCTGTTTACCTTTGCAAATTTTATCGGAAACGTATTGTTGGGGGACAGCCGCACAGTGTCTTCATTGCGTATACTCGCGCTCACGCTTCCGCCGATAGCAATATGCTCATGCCTTTCGGGGTACTTCAACGCGGTAAGGCGCGTGAAAATCAGTTCGGCATCCCAAATTTTTATCCAAGGCGTTAAGATTTTCGCCACGGGAGCCCTTCTTTATCTGCTTCTGCCGAACGGAACCGAGTCCGCCTGCATCGCGCTCGTGCTCGGAGGAGCGGTTGCCGAATTTGTCTCTTTGCTTGTCACCGCGTCGCTTTATATTCACGACAAAAGAAGGCACTTCAAAAACAGACAGATTGAAAAAAATCCGGATATCTCCAATAAAGACATTACCAAAAAGCTCATAAATATAACCCTTCCCGTAACTCTCAGCGCGTGTATACGCTCGGGACTAACGACAATACAGCACATACTTATACCGAGAGGACTTAAAGCCAACGGCGCTTCATGGCAAAGCGCGCTTGCCTCATACGGAATACTTCACAGTATGGTCTTACCCGTGATTCTGTTCCCTTCCGCGTTTATTTCATCATTCTCCGGGCTTCTGATTCCTGAAGTGACCGAATGCATAACCTGCAAGAATTATCAAAGACTCCGCAGAATAGCGTACCGCATTCTCACTTTATCTCTGATTTTTGCCATAGGAATATCCGGAATAATGATTTTTCTCTCATACGACATAGGTCAGGTAATATACGACAGCGACGAGGCTTCGCTGTACATAAAAATACTCGCGCCGCTGATTCCCATAATGTATATTGACAGTGCGGTAGACGCCATTCTCAAAGGCGCGGGACATCAGGTATATTCAATGAACGTCAATATTGCCGACGCGCTTACTTCATGCGTTTTGGTCATCCTGTTGGTTCCCCGATTAGGCCTTTACGGTTACATTATTTCAATCTACGCCACCGAAATACTAAACACCTCGCTCAGCCTCTGGAAAATGCTGTCAGTCACGGGCATGAGACCGCGGATATTTCATCAGGTAGTCATGCCGATAATTTGCATAGTCGGAGCAACCGTAGTATCAAATATTATTTTCAGGCACGTCGTGCACATATTTAATGGGACTGCCGAACTTATTCTGAACATTGCGACCGTGGTAATTATATATATTTTACTCTTAACCGTAACCAAAACCATAGGCAACGACGAACGGGAGGTATTCAGAGCCTCATTTTTGACCACGCAAAGCTACCGCAGAAAATATATAGACCATATTTCTAAAAATATTTGAATTTGTCTTCTGCGCCGCCTTTCAAATGTTACTTTTTTGAAAATGTTTGACACAGTATATTGAAATTAATCATTTTATTATGTAAAATGTTATTAATTTGATAGTACATCTGAAAGGAGCTGTTTCAATGAAGAAAATAATTGCCGCCGCGCTCATACTTTGCACGCTGTGTTCTATGGCTGTCCCCGCTTTTGCGGCCGCAGACGAAAAAACAACCGAGGAGGCAACGCAAATGAACCTTTACAGATACGGCCTGCATGTTGAAGAAGACGGCACGATTACTCTTGAGGGCAAACCGTTTTATGCGTTCGGTCTGAATTATTTCGGAGCCTTTACTCATTATGTGGACGGCACGACGCCCGACCCTCAGACTTTTATTGACGGACTTGCCGGCGTCGCCGAACACAATATTCCGTTTGTAAGATTTCCGCTGTGCGGATACTATCCGAACTATTACGATATGTTTGACGAGGACCCCGAAGCTGTTCTGAACATGATGCAAGAGGTGCTTGACGAGGCGCAGAAAAACAAAATAGGAGTAATTGTCTCACTGTTGTGGTGGGACGCGGCGCTTCCGGAACATGTAGGAGAAAAGCGCTCGGATATGGGGCGCGCTGACAGTAAAACCCTTGAATACGCCAAAAATTATGTATCTACCATTGTCAAACGCTTTGCCGACCATCCCGCGGTATGGGGATGGGAGATAGGAAACGAGTACAACCTCACCGCTGACCTCTGCGACAAAAATTTCAAGGATTATCTCTGGGCTGACGGACTTCCCGGCTTCAGCGACACCGAAAAGAACGGCTTTGATTATTTCACTTCCGAGGAAATGGTATTTTATTTTACGGAGCTTGCAAACGTTATACGTCAGTATGACAAATACAGAATGATTACCACAGGAAACAGTGAGATGAGAGCGTCGGCGTGGTCGATGCATCAGGCGACCCGCAGAATAAACACGAAAGACCACACCTGGAATATAGATTGGTCTGCCGACTCCTACAACCAATTCATAAAGGCGGTCACATACTACACACCCGACCCTATCGACACGATTTCTTTTCATCTGCAATTCGGGACTGCCGGTAGCAGCGAGCCCTCATACCTGTTTACGGTTGACCGCTTCGGGAACAGCGAGCTCTCCTGTCTCGATTACTTCAAGGCATACGTAGACGCGGCAAAGCAGTCTGGAAAAGCCTTGTATTTCGGTGAATTCGGAGACTTTTTGGATATGGAAAGCGCCGAGGATTGCCCCGAAAAATTCCGTCAGGTAGCCGAATGGGTACATGAGGCGGGTATACAAATCGCCTCACTTTGGCAGTTCCAGGACTATACCGATTCCGGAACCGCCGCCAAAAAACTTGACGTACTCTCGGAATTAAACCTTGAGCTTGTAGCCGACGGTTCTCAGGATGTAAGCGCGGCGTGGGAGCCTCATGAGAAAAAGGAACCGATAACCGACGCGGGTGAAGAAACTTCTGCCGGCGAGGAATCGGTTAATACGGAAAGCGGATCGTCAAACCAAGAAGAAAGCTCGGACAACGGAGCCGATACGAAGGGATGTAAGTCCTCTGTCGGTATAAGCGCAACGGCGGGCGTCTCCTCAGCCGTCCTTGGCGGCGCTATTGCAGTAAAACGCAAAAAAAGAAAAAATCAATAAGGATACATATACATTTCGTTTATATACTAAGCCTGTGCAAGATATGTTGTCAATGACAACTTGATTTTCTTATAGTATAAGGTAGGGTGAAGGTACTTTTGTCGGTATCTTCGCCCTTTTTACGTCTAATCATTTGTAACACTTTAAGTTATCAAAGGGGGAGGATAATAATTTTCTATGATTAATGAGTTTTCGGAGAAAAAATTATATCTATATTTCAGCAAATATATTGACACGGAAAAGAAATCGTAGTATAATTTATTATACAAATCATACTTTTGCGAAGGAGTGATTATTTTGACAAAACCAAAGGGAAAATATGCCTGGACTGCTACGGTGGGCGAAAAGGGACAAATTGTTATACCGAAGCAAGCAAGAGAATTATTCAATATTAAACCGGGGGATACATTAGTGCTTTTAGGAGATGAGAAGCGAGGAATTGCAATTCCTCCGAAAGCAATGTTCTCACAGTTTGCGGCCGCTATATTTGAAACCGCCGAGGAGGACGAATGAAGACGCTTTGCAATGTTAATAATTTAAGTAAATCGTACCCCTCTTTTTCGCTGTCTGACATTTCTTTTAAGTTAAAAACCGGAACAATTACAGGTTTTATCGGCAGAAACGGAGCGGGCAAAACGACAACGATAAAATCCATTTTAGGACTTGTTCACCCTGATTGCGGTGAAATTAATTATTTTGATTTGCCTTTTTCGGAGAATGAGAGGGAAATTAAGCAACGCATCGGTTTTTCTACAGGCACGGTCAACTATTATCCGAAAAAAAAAATAAAGAATATTGTTGCTATAACGAAAACCTTTTATAAAAATTGGGATGAAAGCACATACCAAAAAAATCTGAAACTTTTTTCGCTAGATGAAAATAAGATGCCTTGCGAGCTCTCCGAGGGTATGAAAGTAAAATTCAACCTTCTTCTCGCTCTTTCGCATAGGGCGGAAATCTTAATTTTGGACGAACCGACAAGCGGACTTGACCCGTTTTCCAGAGATGAACTTCTCGAACTATTTATAGAACTAAAAAACAGAGGTGTAGCGGTACTGTTTTCAACACACATTACCTCGGATATAGAAAAATGTGCCAATGATATTATGTACATCCGAAAAGGAAAACTCATTTCCGACTGCACAAAGGATGAATTTTGTGAGCATTACCGCAAAGACGGAGAAACCTTGGAAGAAACTATATTACGAATGGAAAAGGAAGAGAAAGTATGAGGAAACTTTTAAAAAAAGAGATGAAACTTGCAGCTTCTCCCCTTTCGTACATATTTATTATGTTTGGATTAATGGCATTTTTACCCGGTTATCCTATACTTGTCGGCTCATTTTTCGTCTGCCTCGGACTGTTTCAGTCGTTTCAATGCGCAAGAGAAGCAAATGACATTACATATACTGCGCTTTTGTCAGTTGCGAAGAGTGATATTGTAAAGGCAAAATATATGTTTTGCATTGTGATCGAATTTTGTTATTTTGTATTGACATCAATACCCGTATTGATTCGTATGACACTATTATCGGAGAATGCCGTATATAGAAATAATGCACTGATGAACGCAAATCTTGTATATCTTGGCTTTGTACTTCTGATTTTAGGATTGTTTAATCTGATATTTGTCGGCGGTTTTTTCAAGACAGCCTATAAATTTGCCAAACCTTTTATTATTTTCACTGTTGTTGTCTTTTTAGTCGTAGGCATTGGAGAAACACTTTTTCACATTCCGGTGCTATCAGCTTTGAATGCATTTGGATTTACGCACATTGTTCTGCAAGTTATTGTATTTCTGACAGGCGTGATTTTATTTTCGGTGTTGACAGCAATTTCTATACGTCGGTCAATAAAAAATTTTGAGAAGATTGATTTGTGATGTGATACTATATTTGAAATTAAAAAATAAAAATCTGTCCTCTCAATATAAAAAACAAATAAGTACGCCGCCGTTATAAGTAACATCATAACGGCGGCTTTTCAATGTCCATCGTCTAATTATTGTCAAAGTATTTTTGTGTTGCATTTAGAGTGTTTCTGATCGTTACTTCTTTAATATCACTACAGATGTTTTAGCACCCTTTGTTTTTCACGTACTTAACGGTGGTTGTCAGTTAAAAATTTGGTAAGATCGGATTATGGTCCAAACTTATCAATAAAGCGCCCTGTATAAAGTAAGCATATCGTTCTCACTGACCGTCTCGTTTGCAATTACCACAAGCGATTCCGAATAAGTAACTGTTTTACCGCAGGATTTCAGCAACTCAGCTATATTCACATAATCCATGCCGTAATGATTGAAAACCTTACACTCTCCGACATCAAGACCGATAACCTCAGCCGCGAAAGCTTTCGGGACATACATTCCGTCTTCATCGCCGGCGAAAACCGCCTTTGTGCTTGAAGAATCGAGCATTACCATCTTGCCGTTCGCGAAAGCGTTATACGAGCCCGCCTTGAGTACTGTCATATCATCGCTCAAGACTGACGGAATTTCAATTTCCGTCTCTGCCGTGGTGTAACGATAATTGAATCTGTCATTCGGAGCCGTGTCTCCCATATCCAGAAACTTCATAATGTCCCCGTCATCTACCGAGTTGTCCGCCCATTTGAAGTCAAAAGTCTCTCCTATTCCGAGCAAAGACGAGTCTACCTTTATCTGAATATATTTGCCGCTGACACTGTACTCGGCGCTGCCCACCTGTTCGGTTTGCCAACCGTTGTCAATGAATTTCATAACCGAACATGTATTTCCGTCACGGGTGCGGTTCAGAACATAATCATAACCGTACCACCCTGTCCCGGCGTTACAGTCAACGTCAATAAACAGGTTCATCCAATTGGTACCCTCGGGTGCCGTAATGTCCTCCGCGCAGCGGGCATAGAAGAACAAATCATTGCCGTTTTTGGAAACCTTACAAACCTCAAAATCATTTCTTCCGCTGTCGTTCGTATAGTGTATCTGTCCTACATATGACATGGAATCTCTCGCCGCCGTATCCCCGACATAGTCGCGGTATTCGGGTCCGACAATATCCCACTGGGATTCGGGAGCGCTCATGTCTATAGGTCTTTGTCCGAAAGCCGCGAGCGCCGTCCTTGAACCCTTGTACTGACGGATATTCTGTGCCATCTGATAATAATAATTGTCGTTATAATAACCCTTGACCGGCTCAATATCTCTGGAAAATTCGGGGTTGAACGCATCTACATAATAGTGTCTGGTCCACTTGTCGTCATCTGTGACCTTATAGGTATTCGCTATGGTCTGACCTACCGCCGGACCTGCTTCCCACCTGCCTGCCCACCATTCATTCCAACCGGTGATCATAATCATTCCGGGATCCTGTGATATCGCGTAATCAAACTGTTCCTCAAAAGCATAACCCTTGCCGGACGACTCGTCTACGAGCGAAAATCCGAAATCATTTTTAGTTTTGTTGTCAGGCTGCTTTCCGTTATGAAAACTTCTTCCGGCATTGGTTCCGTATCCGCCGTTTACCCAGAATCCGCTCATAACTATCATCTGCTCAACCTTACCGTCCGGGGATTTTCCGGCTCCCTGTGGATACAGATCCGCCCAAGGCCAGCAGTTTCTGCCTTCCGACTCGCTGTACCAGCTGTCGGACGAATTTGCCCAGCTCTGTCTGCGTGTGAAAAACGCTCGAATATCATCCGGCACATTTTTCCAAGTCTCATCCGGCACGAGAATAATCGGTTTTCCGTCATGCATATACCACATATCTTTAAACCGTCCGACAGAATATATGCTTTTCCACAAAGCCATAACCGACTTATACGCCGGAGCCGCCGAAGGATTCTTTTCATCATAAGTGGGATTTCCGCAGTTGAACATTATATCCGGGGTTTTATATCCCTCGGTCCTCATCTTTGACCATACCGTAAGCACGGTTTCAAGGTTGTGTTCATATATAAGCCCGTTTGTGGTGTCGAAAAACACAAAGTCTATTCCCGCCGAGGTCAGCTGATACGCGTGCTTGCGTATTACCCATTCGTCATCCGAATTATAATATCCGAAATAAGGCTCCGCCCAATAATGCGCAAAACCGAGAGGTCCCTTCTGTAATTCCTCAATAAGCGCGTCCGAACCGCCCTGCTTATATGCAAGCGAATGATTGTATATCTTTCCGTCTCCGGGATGATTTATCCTGTCATGCCACAGAAAATAAAATATCCCAACCTTTCTGTCCTTAACAACGCCGTTGTCAAATCCCGTAACTCTGCCCTCATCGTCGATACTTACCCAAGTGTCGGCAAAAACATCCTTAAAGTTAAACATATCTGCCACCTCCGTTTTCTTTACTTTTATTATCACATGTGATAATATGATTAAATATCTGTAGAGACTTTTTCTGACGAAACATTTTTCAGCACCGAATTATTTTTATTCAGAACATATCCTGTCAATTGCTTCAAGTTCTTCCTTGCACAGCGGACTGCCGGTCTGAACACCCAGATCGTCGATTATCTGCTCGCTTTTGGAAGCGCCTATAAGCACGCTTGTGACGTCGCCGTCCTTAAGCACCCATTTAAGCGCCATTCTCGCCAAGGTCTCTCCCCGCTCCGAAGCAAGCTCATTCAACTGTCTGACCTTTCTCAGAACGTCATCCTGTATTGAATTTTTATTCAGGAATCTTCCGTCCGTCATTACCCTGCTGTCCGACGGAATACCGTCAATGTAACGGTTTGTCAAAATGCCCTGAGCCAACGGGCAAAAGCAAATAAGTCCCTTTCCGAGTTTTTTCGAGGTTTCTTTTACCCCGTTAAGCTCAATACCGCGGTTGAGAATATTATACGGGTTTTGGTTTATCACATACGGACATTTAAGCTCATCGAGAATCTTGCACGCCTTTTCCATCAAAATACCGTCATAATTTGACAACCCGGCATACAGCGCTTTTCCGCTCTTTACTATCGAGTCAAGCGCGCCCATGGTCTCTTCAAGCGGAGTGTCGGGGTCGGGACGGTGATGATAAAAAATGTCTACATATTCAAGACCCAGCCGCCTGAGGCTCTGGTCTAAACTCGCAATAAGATATTTGCGGCTTCCGTGGTCTCCGTACGGGCCCTGCCACATATCGAAGCCCGCCTTTGTGCTGATGATAAGCTCATCACGGTAAGCCGACATCTCTTCCCTTAAAATTCTGCCGAGATTATTTTCCGCGCTTCCGGGCCGCGGCCCGTAATTGTTTGCCAGGTCAAAATGAGTAATTCCCCTGTCAAACGCGGTAAAGCACATTTTTTTCATGTTTTCAAAATTTGCCGTATCCCCGAAATTGTGCCAGAATCCGAGTGAGACCACAGGCAGCTTCAGACCGCTTTTCCCACACCGGTTATATTGAATATCCTCATATCTTTTTTCGCTCGCTTTGTACATATAAACCTCACTTGTTATTGTCCTTCAACAGAAATTTATCATTTTTTTGAATTGCGATCTCGGTGGGGTCATATCCGCTCTCGCTTTCATACGGCATGAAATACGCAAGCAGACTCCAGCCCCAGAACGGGTCAAGCCCGCACCCGGACGCGGATTCGGTCGCGTAATATTCTCTGTCTCCTATTAGCCTGACATTTTTGTAGGTTTCTTCAGCCAAACGCGCCGCTTCCTTTAAATATCCATACTTTCTCAATCCCTCAAACACATAATAATTGGTGGGAATCCAAGTGTTGGCGCGCCAATTGCATCCGATATCGCCGGGCAGATACTGCTCGCTGTATCCCGGTTCGCTTGATGAAAGCGCGGGGTAATTAAATCCGCGGTTAAACTCGCGCGGGTTCAGCAGATAATTTTCAACCATGGATTTTGCCATGTCACCGTCACATATTCCCGCCCACATTGTCGCAAATGCTCCTATATAACGGACTTTTATTTTCTCTCCGGTCACGCGGCTGATATCGTAAAAGAATCCGTCGTCACTGTCCCACATAAGCTCAAGCACCGTACTTTTAAGCTTTTCGGCATATTCCGTAAAAACTTTTTCATCTTCTGATTTATCGAACAGACCCGCGATAAGCGCAAACGCGCGGCATTCGCGCACAAGATAGCTGTTGAGGTCTGCTCCGCAGCAAAAGCAATCATACCAATGTCCCGCGCGCTCATGCTGTGTATCCATGCCGGTATGGGGAGCGCTGTCCCAATACGCGAGTCCTTTGTAATTTTGGGGATTTCTCAACCAATACAACAGATATTTTTTCATGCGTTCATAATAATAAAAATCATTGTCGGAAAGAAAATCTATTTTCCCGTCTCTGTTATAAATAAGCAGCGAAATCTGCGCCAAAAAGGGCTTCACATGCTCGGAAAGCTGTTCCTCACACCCTATCGACGAGCGCTGTATATGTCCGTTTTCCTTTTGCAGGTCAAGGAAAATTTCGACTCCGTTGCGCGCAAGGTCGGTCTTCCAACCGAGATAAAGCTGCACTATTGTTTCAAAATACTGATCCCAATCGTAAAGAGTGGAGTATTCATACCCGGTGTAATACTTTTTTCCGGTTTCCTCATGGGTAAATACGCCCTTTTTTCTCATCATTTCGTCAATTCTCTTGAAATCATCCCGATACATAGAGTTATTCCTCCCGTTTGAATAAAAATTCGTCAAAAGCGGCAGACTCAAACTCTCCCGTAAATTTGAATTTTACGGTGTGCTTGCCGAAAATCGGAGCTATACGAATATCATATTCCGCATAATCGTTACCCGGCTTAACCGGCGCCGAGGCATGAAGATTTTCGTCAATATAAACCTCAACCGTACAGTCACGGTCTGACTTTATACGCAGCGTCAGAAAATTTTCTCCGTCAAAACCAATATATCTGAAGACCGCAATGTCCCCGGGCTGTATCCCGGTCAGCGCAAGAGTATGCCTTGAAAAGCCGTCTCCGGCAATCCTCACGTTTCCCTCAAGCCCGCAGGCATAGCAGGCGGGAACCACAGCGTCGGCGGGAATAAAATCTCCCGCTCCGGACGAGGTCATTTCCGCCTCGTCTATACTTCCGTCGGCGTTTATATTTATCCGCTCCACACAGACATGACGCGAGTTTTCCGAGCAATGAGTTGAACGGTGATAAAAAACATACCATTGCCCTTTAAAACATTCTATTGAACCGTGATTGTTCCAGGTCTTGGGATCACAGGAATAATTGTCTATAATCACCGAACCGTACCTGAACCCGGTCATCGGATTGTCGGAAACCGCGTACCCCAGACAGCACGCCTTGCCGCCGTGACGGTGTGTATCTGTAAACAGATAATAATATTTACCGTTTATTTTTCTCATAGAACTGCCCTCATGGAACTCATGCTCCGCCACGCTGAGCGGCTGCACGGCGGTTTCGGGCTCTATTTCTGTCATATTGTCTTTGAGTTTCGCGACACGGACCCGGTCAAACTGCCCCCAATAAAGATACGCCTGACCGTCGTCGTCAATAAACACCGCGGGGTCTATGCCCTCCACGTGCTCAATCTGACCTATATCGGTAAAAGGACCGTTCGGCTTATCCGAGTACGCCACGCCGCACTTTCCGCCCGGAATACAGTAATAAAGATAATATTTTCCGTCCCTGTAAACGCAGTCCGGCGCGTAAAGCGCCATGTATCCGCTTTCCTTGTCATCAATCCAATCTATATCCTTCAACGAAAACGACACGCCGTGGTCTGTCCAGTCCACCATATTGTCAGAGGAATACACATGGTATTCGTCGCTGCAATAAGCTCTTCTGCCCTGAATGTCAAACGAACCGTATATGTAAATGCGTCCGTCCTCCCACACATGCGCTTCCGCGTCGGGAACAAAAATATTTTCGGCCAGGATAGGATTATGCATGAAATTTTTATTCTTATTTTTACTCATTTATTTCTTTCTCATCTGATTTTCAACTGATTATCCCTGAGATAATACAACCCGATATAAATACACCCGCTATACCGACGCCAGCTTTCTGAAGTCATCTTTCAGAGACATATAAATATCCTTGTAAATCCGGTAAAAAGCTCTGTATTCGGCATTTCTTTCTGCGTCCGGCATACAGATATCGCCTTCTTTTATTGTACTGTGACACGCGGTGTACAAATCCGGATACGCTCCTCCGGCGACTCCGCCGAGAATCGCCGCGCCCAGACACGCGCCTCCGCCTTTTGACATATCGGCAACCCCGATGTTGAACATATCCGCGACCATCTGTCTCCATAACGGCGACTTTGCTCCGCCTCCGCATATAGACATGCCGTTTATACGTGTTCCTACTCCCGATACTATCTCATACGCGTCCAGAAGTGAAAATCCCACGCCCTCCAATACCGCGCGATACATATGTTCATAGGAGTGCACCGCGGAAAGTCCGAAAAACACTCCGCGGCAAAACGGGTCGAGATGCGGTGTCCGTTCTCCCATCAGATATGGCAGATATATCAGTCTGTCAGAGCCTATGCCTATTCTGGCGGCCTTATGATCAAGCTCGGAATATTCACTGTCCGGAGCGAAATTTTTGCGGAACCACTGAAGCGAAAGCCCCGCCGCCTGTGTCACTCCCATCGTATGGTATTCTCCCGGAACCGGGCTGCAAAAAGTGTGTATCCTTGTCTCTCTGTCCATGGCGAATTTTTTCTGGTGCTTGTATACCACTCCGCTGGTGCCTATCGTGGTAAACGCTTTTCCGTCATATATTACCCCCGTGCCCACAGCGGCGGCTGCGTTGTCTCCGGCGCCCGCGGCGAGAATTGTACCCTCTTTAAGTCCGGTAAGCCGCGCCGCCTCAGAACCTACCGACGAGACCGCCTCAGGACTTTCCCTCACCTGAGAAAGCAGCGAAATATCTATTCCGAGTTTATCACACACGGTATCGCTCCACTGCCTTTTGCGTATATCAAGCAGCTGCATTCCGCTTGCGTCCGACGCGTCGGTAAAATAATCCCCTCCGAGGCGGAAGCGTATATAATCCTTTGGCAACAGTATGCGACGGCATTTTTTGTAATTATCCGGCTCGTTCTTCATCACCCAGCGTATCTTGGACGCGGTGAATCCGCTCAGCGCCAAAGACGCCGTAATGTCGATAAGAGAGTCCCTGCCGACAATTTCATTTATCTCATCACATTCCTCGGCAGTCCTCCCGTCACACCAGATTATCGCGGGGCGGATGACACGGTCATCCTTGTCAAGCATGACAAGCCCGTGCATCTGACCCGAAAAGCCCACCCCGGCAATCTGAGACGAATCTATTTTTGAAGTCACATCCCTCAAAGTGAAACATACCGCGTCCCACCAATCGTGAGGGTCCTGTTCAGCCCAACCGTTATGCGGCTGGTAAAGCGGGTATTGGTATGAGCTTTGCGCGACTGTATTTCCCTCAAGGTCATACGCCGCCGTCTTGGCAGCCGAGGTTCCTATATCAATTCCGACTATATACATTTAAAGATACCATCCTTATCTTATACAAATGAAAGCAGACGCGTTATAACGATTTTGTCCCGAAATTACTGAGCCCCGAACATTATCTGATTAAGTACAGCCTCAAGTCTTTCCTGTCCTCCGCTCTTCATCGTCTTGACCTCACCCATTTCAAGAGCATAAGCGGATATATCCTCAAGCGTCACTTTTCCCTCTTCGATCTGTTTGCCTATACCGCTGTTCCATGAGGAATAACGTTCGGCAATAAACGCGTCTATCCGTCCGTCTCTTATAATCCTGTCCGCGATAATGAGACCGAGAGCAAATGTATCCATTCCCGCTATATATGCTGCGAACCAGTCTTCCGGCGTAAACGAGCCGCGGCGAACTTTGGCGTCAAAATTCAATCCTCCGTTTACAAATCCTCCCGCGCGCAGCACCTCAAGCATACACAGAGCGGTGTCGTAAACATTGGTCGGAAATTGGTCTGTATCCCAGCCGAGCAGCATATCTCCCTGATTGGCGTCTATAGAGCCGAACATTGAGTTTACTCTCGCCACACACAGCTCGTGCTGAAAGGTATGTCCCGCGAGAGTCGCATGGTTCGCCTCAATGTTCAGTTTAAATCTCTTGTCAAGCCCGTAACCGCGCAAAAATCCTATCACCGTGGAAGCGTCAAAATCATACTGATGCTTGGTGGGCTCCTTTGGCTTAGGCTCTATATAAAGGTCTCCCTTAAAGCCTATGCGGTCCGCATAGTCGGCGGCGAGCGTTAGCAGTCTTGCCATATTGTCAAGCTCACGCTTCATATCGGTGTTGAGAAGCGTCTCATAGCCTTCCCTGCCTCCCCAGAACACATATCCGGTACCGCCGAGCCTGTGTGTGATGTCCATACACTTCTTTATCTGAGCCGCCGCATACGCAAAGCTGTCCGCGTTGGGCGACGTTCCCGCGCCGTGCATATAGCGCGGATGAGCAAAACAGTTTGCGGTTCCCCACAAGAGCTTTTTGCCGGTCTGCGCCATTTTTTCCTCAATCTTTTCGGTAATTATATCGAGATTTTTCTGGAACCCGGCAAGAGTCTCTCCCTCAGGCGCGATATCGCGGTCGTGAAAGCAGAAATAATCAAGACCGAGCTTATCCATAAACTCAAAACCCGCCTCCACACGTCTTTGCGCGACTTCCATAGGCGTCTTGCCTCCAAAGCTTTTGTCCTGCGTTCCCACTCCGAACATATCGGTTCCGTCAGCCGTCAGGGTATGCCAATAGGACATCGCGAACTTCAGCTGCTCTCTCATCGTCTTGCCGCCGATTTTCGCGTCCGCATTGTAATAATGAAACGCAAGGGGATTGTCCGACTCCGCACCCTCATATTTTATGTACGGAATATTTTCAAAAATGCTCATAAATTTTCCTCCAATCAAATAAATAAATTTTTCACCTTGTTTTTTTAAAATAATTTCCCGACTATGGGTTGAAAATCTGCTTTGGTCTAAAACGCTGCCGTTGATTTCCGGTAAAAACCCGAAAAACTTCTATAAACCTTTACACATCGCAAAATGACCGTAAAAAACAAATTATAAAACCGATTTCAATAAACCGCAAATCACTGTGAATACATTATATCATATTCGATTATACCATACCGAAAATATTTTTACTATGTTATTTTTGTCAACAGTATAGACAAATTTTGCTTTTTGCTGTATAATATGTCTATATAAATATCGCAAATCACTTAAAAAATACAGGTAAGAATGTAAAGGATGTGATAACATGTCTGACTTTTTTTACGAGGAAATACATCGCGCAAACCATGATATACCGTACATAGACACCGATATGACAAACATACAATACTGCGCTCACTACCATGAGGAAATAGAAATAGTTTGCATAAAAGAAGGTGCCGTCAACATCACGGTTGACGGCACCCTGCGCAGCATCGGACAAGGAGATATTGCCATAATACTTCCATTTAAGATTCACTCCCTTGAAACGCCCGTACACAGCAAGCTGTATATTTTAAAAATACTCGGCAGTAATCCGGATTTTTCCGCGTTCGATTTATATAACTGCGTAATATCTCCCGATTCTGAAAAATACCGTTGCATAAACGGCTGTATATACAGGCTGATTGAAGAAAACACGCTTAAAGACAGCGACCCTTTAAAAAAGCTTGCGCTGCGGTCGGCAACCGACACGCTGCTTTTGTCGATAGCACGGCTTCCCGATATCAGCCGGGTAACAAAGGACAATATTATTGCCCAAAGCCGCGATATAGAACTGCTCAAAACCATAAATAAATATCTCCAGCAGCATTATAACGAAAATGTCTCTTTGGAGGACGCCGCCAACGCGTGTCACATGTCAATGTATTACTTCGCACATCTTTTCAAAAAAGCCACCGGAACAACATTTTTGAGCTATTTAAATGAATTCAGACTCGAAAAAGTCAGACATAAAATAACCGACTCCTCCACCTCTTTTACGCAGATAGCCATGCAGTGCGGCTTTCCGTCCATACGTACCTTTAACCGGTGCTTTCTCAAACACTATAAAATCACGCCGACCCAAGCAAGGGAAAAATGGAGACCGGGTTGTGAAATATAACAGCGGTTAAATTACAACAGCACAATACATAAAAGTAAATGGGCTGAGTCAAAAGCTTATAAAAACATTGACTCAGCCCGTCGGTTTGCTCATTCCCTTTCGGTAAAATGCACTTTTTTCCAATCAATTATATGGACTCTGCCTTAATTTATAATTCGAATGTTTAAAATGTCGTTTTTTTCAAAGCCGGTAATGATAAAAAGAAGACCAACACAAGTATGATATTTACGGCAGTATTACAGCACTTACATGTTGTATTCCTCTTTTTTTCTCTCTTAATTGTTTTCCAAAATATCCGCAATTCTCTTGCAAGCAAAACCATCACCATACGGATTGCTTGCGTGAGCCATCGCATCATAAGCTTTTTTATTTTCAAGCAATTCCTTAAAATTCTGATAAATCACTTCTTCATCCGTACCGACTAATTTCAACGTACCTGCCTTTATTCCTTCAGGGCGTTCAGTAGTATCACGCATAACGAGAACGGGCTTGCCAAGGCTCGGCGCTTCTTCTTGAATACCGCCGCTGTCGGTCAAAATCATATAGCTACGTGCAAGAAAATTGTGAAAATCAAGCACTTCAAGCGGTTCGATAATGTGGATTCTGCCGGAACCACTAAGTTCATCGTCTGCCGCCTTTCTAACTACGGGATTCATATGAATGGGATAGATCGCCTTGACATCGGGATGTTCATCCATAATTCTACGAATCGCACGGAACATATTGTGCATCGGTTCGCCGAGATTTTCTCTGCGGTGTGCCGTAATGATAATCAATCTGCTGTCTGCCGCCCACACAAGCTCCGGGTGTGTGTAATTTTCACGAACGGTTGTTTTAAGGGCATCAATCGCTGTATTTCCCGTAACATAAATGCTTTCAGGTTTTTTTCCTTCGTTGAGCAAATTTTGCTTTGACAATTCCGTGGGTGAAAAATTATACTTTGCCACAATACCGACCGCCTGACGGTTAAATTCCTCAGGATATGGTGAGTAGATATTGTAGGTACGAAGTCCTGCCTCAACGTGTCCTACGGGAATTTGCTTATAAAAACAAGCAAGGGCTGTTGCAAAGGTTGTCGATGTATCACCGTGAACAAGTACAACATCAGGCTTAACCTCTTCAAGCACACTTCCGATTCCGTTCAGAATATTGGTAGTGATGTCAAACAAGGTCTGTCCTGCTTTCATAATCGACAAGTCGTAATCGGGGGTAACATCAAAAGCTTCAAGCACCTGATCGAGCATTTGTCGGTGCTGCCCCGTTACACAGACTATCGTTTCAATGTTCTTTCTTGATTTAAGTTCATTTACCAAGGGACACATTTTTATCGCTTCAGGACGTGTGCCGAATACGAGCATTACTGTTTTCATAGATTTTCTCCGCTTAAGTTATAACTCTATCCGCAAAATCAAGTGCAGATGCAATAGTTTGATCCATATCATAATATTTGTATTCTCCGAGCCTACCGCCAAAATAAACATTTTTTTCTTTTTCGCTCATGACTTTGTACTTCATATACAACTTGCTGTTTTTTTCATCGTTTACAGGATAATACGGCTCTTCACCCGGTTTCCATTCGGAACTAAATTCCTTACTGATTACAGTTTTAGGTAATTCTGCGCCATCCGGTGATTTACCAAATTCAAACCACTTATGCTCGATTATTCTCGTCCAAGGAGTTTCTCTGTCTGTATAGTTTACAGCCGCATTTCCTTGATAATTCGGTATATCTAAAATTTCCGTTTCAAATCTTACCGAGCGATATTCCAAATATCCTAATTTATAGTCGAAATACGCATCAATTGCTCCGGTATAGATAACCTTGTCCGCGATTTTATTCCACTTTTCTCGATCTTTCAAATAATCTGTATTAAGTTCAAAATCTATACCTTCCAACATATTCTCCACCATCTTGGTATATCCGCCAATCGGTATTCCTTGAAAAAGCGCATTGAAATAATTATTGTCATATGTCAAACGAACGGGAAGTCTCTTAATTATAAATGACGGAAGATCTTTACAATCTCTGCCCCATTGTTTTTCCGTATAGCCTTTAATCAGCTTTTTATATATATCCGTTCCCACAAGGGATATCGCCTGTTCTTCCAAATTTTGCGGTACATGGATGCCTGCAGCCTGTTTTTGTTTTTCAATCATTTCCAATGCCTCTGCGGGAGATGACACACCCCACATTTTATTAAAAGTATACATATTAAATGGAAGTGAATATATCTCGCCATGGTAATTTGCAATCGGAGAATTTGTAAAACGATTGAAATCGGCAAAACGATTAATATACTCCCAAACTTTTCTGTCATTGGTATGAAAAATATGTGCCCCATATTTATGAACCTGAATTCCTTCTATTTTTTCAGTATATAAATTACCGGCCACATTGCTTCGTTTGTCGATTACAAAAACCTTTTTTCCACTTTCTTTTGCCTTTTGAGCACATACAGCACCAAATAATCCGGCTCCAACCACAAGATAATCGTACTTCATTTGTTCTTCCCCTTTCCTGCCTTATACAATATCTTTTGCCAACATTGTGTTACAAAAGATTCTTTAAGGAGTACAAGCATTATAATATATACTATTCCACCAATGATTACGGTTAATCCTATTCTTAAAATAACACTTTCTACCCACTCAAACGGAATAACTATCAATATAACAGTCATTATTATTGCTGCGATTGCATATTTAAAAATCAATTTTAAAATTTTCCTAAATTGTATTTCTTTCTTTACCAGCAACAATTGAATTATCAAAACGGTTATTTCCGCAATAACAGAAGCTATAACTGCTCCTTTTGACAGAAAAAACGGAATAAAAATAAAATTTAAAATCAAATTTACAAGCGTTCCACCGGCAACTGATTTAGTGTATTCTTTTTGCTTTCCTATGGGAAGAAAATACTGCACGCCTATAACATTACTCATTCCAATTATCGGGATAATAGGTGCCATTAGTATAGTATTATATACTACATCACCATATCCGTCACCTAAAAACCACGGAATAAAATCATTTGCGATTATACATATTCCAAAACAAATTGGAAAAGATAACGCGCAGACAAACTGTACGGATTTGTATATATAGCCCCGTATTTCATCTAATTTACCTTGACTATACATATTAGCAATTCTCGGCAACATTACTGTTCCCAAGGATGTGGCAAGCGATAATGCCATTTTTATAATTTTTTGTGCTTGTTCATAATATGCAACCTCTGCATCATTCCCCGTCAGCAAGCCTATCATCGACTTGTCAAGTAAGGTATATATGGAAGTAGCAATTTGAGGTACAAAAAGAACCAATGCAGGTTTCAAGTGTCGGAAAGGTTTGCAAAGTCTTATGCTTATCCGTATTAAGTACTTAGGCATATACAGCCACATTGTTAAATTTCCCAAAAACAATGTAGCGGAATAAATCAAAGCATATATCCATAAATCATCCGGGCTATTAACCAAACACAGTATCAATACTACCCCGATTATTTTAACACAACTATTGCGTACGACGATTTTTTTAAAGTCTTCCATACCTTGAAAAAACCAAGAAATATCAACCAACGATGCGATAATATCAAGAATCTGAATACAAAAAAGGAATCCGTATTTGTCATTTCTGCAAAGTGACACTATAAAAATAATTGTAAACAACGAAATGCTTATAACCCGAATGAGAAATAACTCCCAAAACGATTTGGAACGTTCAAAATTGTTATTTTGATGATAAGCTATTTCACGTTGTCCATATAAATTTAACCCAATACAGCCAAATAATATGAAATACTGCGTGATCGAATTCGTATATCCATACATGCCAATGGCTTCAGCACCTAAAACACGTGAAATATACGGCATTGTAATCAATGGCAACACCATTATCAAAATTTGATAAAATGAGTTGTATATATAATTTTTGACGATGTTGTTTTTGTGCAACTACATCACCTCACACTCTTTTTAATTTAAATTTAAGTTTTTTCCATTAATAATTAATGAAATTGAAAATTTAATATACTACTCATTATTATCAAGGATTTTAATCATATCTTCTTTAAAACTCACAATTAATTGCCTCATTTTTGCAAGAAACATGATGGTAGATATTACTTTTTCGCAATCTCTTTCTCAATTTTCTCTATTGCGGTTTTAAGAAAATAACCCGATGATATTTTCTGCTTGATTTTTAATGCGTTTTGCTTCAATTCTTTATAGTTGTCAAACAGATCTATTTGATTCAAATCAATTAACGAATCTACCGCAATGCCAATTTTATTTTTGAGAACAAAATCGGCAACTGCCGAATTACTCCAAACAATCACGGGTTTCCCCGCCGCTATATACAGCGAAAGTTTATGAGGATTGTTATAAAGCAGATATTTTCCATAAACACCGGAACACGTATCAACAGAATCACCGTCCCAAACCAAACCATAGTCTGCATCAAGCAGATACGGTATTTCATCCGATGGTAAACACCCTTTATAATCCACATTTGATAAATTGCTCAAATCCAATGTTTTGTTTATTCCATATAGATTAAATTTATATCTGCCGACTTTCTCCAAATCGCAAATATATGGTGCTTTGTCCAAATTTCCCGCCACTGAAATTGTGCCACTGTATGGGGTCTCTGTCACATTTCTCTCTATATCGTGCAGATAATCAAACAATTCGAGTACAACAATCTTTCCTTTGTATCCACAGTCAAAAAGATATCCCTCCATTTTTGTATTGTGGACGATCAAATAATCAAAGTGGTTAAGTTCTTCAATTTCAAATTGGATTTCACCACCCATTCCTTGTATGGATGGTAAGTCGTGGATTAAAGCTACAGATTTGCATTTCACTTTTTCAATTTGCTTTAACAAAAGAGACATAATCTTTGATGAAATTGCCGGATATTGAATTACAAGCAACACTTTTTCATTCAATTTTTGTAATGACAGAATCTGTTGAATTATTCTTATTGTTCTCTTGTTTGAAGGAACATATGATGGCATATACCCAATATTGAGCAAAATGTCATAGGCATCATTTTTGGCTTTCCCACCCGCATTACCTGTTTCACGTTTGTAAACAGAATATTGTATTTTCTTCATATCGGATACTCCTATCAAAACATCATTCATGAATAACGTATGATATCAGTGGATACAAAATTTTATCGGCATAGCCTATTGGTGTAACATGACGTATTCTTGGTCCTTCATATTTTTATCAAGTTTCACACATTGCCAATATCTATACTATGAACCCACCTGTAATTTCATAGATTGTTTGAATGACAATTTTTTATTTGACAAAATATTTTCTATCCTGCAAATGTAGTGATAATTTCATTACTCACTTTTAACATTTTTACCTTTGATCCTAAAAAAATACGGTACAATAATTGACCACACCAAAATCTCCCACGGTCCAGGGTTTACATAAAAAGTACCAAAAAATGATAAAAAAACAAAAAATGTCATAAAATTAGCCAAAAATGGACTGAATTTATAGTTCCGCATCTTACAACTGTTATAAATTACAGAAAACAGAGCTCCAATTATCACGAATAATACAAGAAAGCCTATTATCTCTAAAGTTCCTCCTCGAGAAGGGAACATATATCCTATTGCATCGGTAACATTTGAATATTCTCCAACTGAACTAACACTCCGTGATGGCATTATTTCATACGGAAATATAGTTATTTTGAATATTTTATTTAAAAACATATTAGGAAGTGCAAATATAAAATAAGCAATTTTTTGAAACATACCAACACCAACATTTACACCCACATCAAAGATATAATTATCATAAATCAAAGATCCGGCAGAATATTTCCACAAATGATTTAAATAAAACAAGTTTGATACATCTTTCAATGAATTACTTAACACAAACCCAATTACATAATTTGATATAAATAAAATTGCTACGGCACTGACAAGCAATACACATGCCTTTATTAGTACTGATTTTTTATATATTAATGTAAAAATAAAAATACTCACAATCAAACCAATTACATTGTATTTAATAAAAGTAGCAAAATTCATTGCTACTATCAAGCCCACTGAAAATAAATATTTCAGTTTTTTCTTATTATATGTCCAATATAAGAAAACAATTGGAACAATAGCATAACAAATTAACAATAAGTGACCAACCAACCCATTTCCCATTTGACTTTCAGAACCTGTAATGTCTCCATTTATAATCAAATAAATTAATTTACAGCTTGCCAAAAAAGCTACAAAATATAAAAATTTAACCATTTTGTCTATATTGTAATGACGAAAACGATTCTCATTATCTTTTTCATAAATAACATAGGATGCTCTACCGGAGAAAAGACTCATACCGATAAAAAACGCTATAAATGCTCCTAACAGCATCAGCAAAACCTTATCACTGATTTTATAAAATCCAAATCGATAAATAACAAAATTGTTTAAAAAAACAAGTATAATATATGGCACGATTAAAAAGGAGAGCATGTTTCCTATATTTTTTTCTCTACGTGCTTGGAATATAACCAATAGTATAGATATTAGCAAGAAAATTATAATCATTTTTCATCTCCTCTATTTTGCTATTAGCAGCAAAAACTTCAACCGTTGTTTATAATTGCTATTTCTTTTTTTGCAGTATTACTTAAAAAAAAGCGGCAATCCTTCTTTGTTTCTATTTTTTTAGATACAAACTTTTTCAAATCAAAATTCGTATTATTATTGTCAATAAAAAAAGCATTTTCGAAATCATCGAAAACTTCATGACAAATCGGAATATCTGAAGTTATCACCGGTATTCCAAAAGCAGCCATTTCACACATCATAAGTCCCTGTGCATCTGTTCTGGTAGGCATGAGAGCGCATCTTGATTTCTGCATATACTGTATAATCTCTTGATGGTTCATCGTTTGATTCATCCATGTAATATTGGGCGCTTTTTCATAATGACTGAAAAACTCCCCCTTGCCAACCACCAAAAATTTTAGATCTCGATTAGCGAATGCCAATTGGTTAACTAAATCAATACAATATTTTGATCCATCCATATAACTTCTGACTGTAATAAAATCGTATTCTTTAGGAAGTGTAGGATCGTATACCGCTTTTTCAAAAGCTTTACCGACACAGTTATATGTTATTTCACAATGTTCCTTAATTAATTCATAAGGAATTTTTGTCCACTTCAAAAATTCATTGAGCATCCATCGACTGACAAATACAAAGGTCGATTTTTCTTTTACTTTTAGATAATATTTTCTCCAAACATAAAGCTTAAAATCATCGTATCGATCTTGCAACCAAGCCTTGATTTTGGAGTTTCTGACATAAGGATAAGATTTTGAATATGTCTTGTTAATTTTTAAAACCTCATGCCCGTGGAAAAAAAATACAAACTTATCAAAATCGTTACCGTATCTCTTTAAGAACAAATAGTGATGACGTATATTCGCAGCATGACATACGAGAATATCGTATTGCTTTTCCTGAGATTTATAATTCGACATCGTAATAACAGGAATCCCGTCATAGGTATAATTTTTCGAAGCTTGGAAATTCAATACTGTGACATCGATACCTTCCGCCATATATGCCTTGTTTCGTGTGTGGACATACATCAACGCCACTCCACCGCTGTTATTCGGATAATCCTCTACTGCTACCAATATTTTCTTCAACTTTTTTCGTCCTCCTTAAGCGTTAATACACTAAAGTACATAACTTAATCTTTTATAAATCTTCAATCACGTTTAAACAAATCTCTTGTGTACACTTTTTCTTTCACATCGTCAAGGCAACTATCATATCTGTTAGCAATAATGGCGTCAGAACGCAGTTTGAATTTGTCAAGGTCGTTCACAATTTCACTTCCAAAAAAAGTTTCACCGCTTTTAAGTGTAGGCTCATAAACTATAACCGTAGCACCCTTGCCTTTAATACGTTTCATTACGCCCTGTATTGATGATTGCCTGAAATTATCCGAATTAGACTTCATTGTAAGACGATAAACGCCTATAACAACATTATTTTCCTTATTTATATCATAACTATTATCCATCTCGTATCCGTAATATCCCGCCATTTTTAATACACGGTCTGCAATAAAGTCTTTACGTGTTTTGTTTGACTCTACAATTGCACTTATCATATTCTGCGGAACATCAGCATAATTTGCAAGCAATTGCTTTGTATCCTTAGGTAAGCAATAACCCCCATATCCAAAAGAAGGATTATTGTAATAATTTCCGATTCTGGGATCAAGGCAAACACCTTCAATAATTGACTTTGTATCAAGTCCTTTTATCTCGGCATAGGTATCAAGTTCGTTAAAATAAGACACACGGAGCGCAAGAAATGTATTTGCAAAAAGTTTAACCGCCTCCGCCTCTGTAAATCCCATCAATAAAGTGTCTATATTTTCCTTGATTGCACCCTCTTTGAGCAATGTTGCAAAAATTTCTGAAACTTCAACCAGCTTTGCATCATTCAAATCAGTTCCGACTATTATCCTCGAAGGATAAAGATTATCGTACAGCGCTTTTGATTCACGCAAAAATTCAGGGCTGAAAATAATATTTTTACAATTATATTTTTTACGAACACTTTCGGTATATCCGACCGGAACAGTTGATTTAATTACCATGACGGCATCCGGGTTACATTTAAGAACAAGTTCAATAACATTTTCCACTGCCGATGTATCAAAAAAATTTTTTTGTGAATCATAATTTGTAGGAACTGATATCACGACAAAATCCGCTTCTCTATATGCTGAATCTGAGTCAAGAGTAGCTGTTAAATCAAGTTTTTTTTCAGACAAATACTTAATTATAAAATCATCCTGGATAGGTGATTTTTTTTCATTTATCATTCTGACTTTTTCGGGCACAATATCAACCGCCACAACTTTATTTTGCTGAGCCAACAAAATGGCTATAGAAAGACCTACATATCCCGTTCCAGCAACTGCAATTTTCATTTTTTCTTCCTAACTATCAATTATTTTACTTTAAAAATTTTTAAAAAGCCCCAATAACACATGTGAAAAACAGAACGAAAGAAATTTAAATGTTACAAATTATCTGTTTAAATACAGATAAATTAAAAAGTTTTATTTCCTAACTGTCAAAAAAGCCGAAGAAACTGTATTTTTCTTTTCCGCTTCACGATACAACTTGTAGTGCCATTTAATCAATTTCATAAATCCGTGATTACTAATAGAACCGCTTCTTTTTCTATACCTTGCCAAGTTTTCATCGAGCAAATAACAATTTGCTTTCTTACAGACTTTCAACCACATAGCATAGTCGTTGTTCTTTTTTATATCTTCAATCTGAACAAGTCCAATTGTTTCCGCATCGTACATTAACACGCAACGCATTCTGGGCTGGCAAAAAATAACATTTCGACTATTTCTCAACGCAAAGAATACTTGAATTGGTGCTTTCAAAAGCTTTATCAGTCCACCACCATATGTGTCTAATTCAATCACTTGATCTTCCCCAATATCATTCTGCAACGCTTCAGTGATGATTTCAGTCTTAATCGTTTGCCCCCGAAATCTTGCTTTCTTTTGGCGAAATGACCGATTATTGCCGCAGTTCTCATAATATATTTCTCCAATTATTCAGCATTCACGAATTAATTGCATGGTTAGAAAAGTCATTAAGAACATCGTTCCATTTTTTCACAATGCCTTCTTCGCTAAATTCTTCACACATACTCATCCGATAAGAATTAAGACAAAATGTCTCCAGTTTTTTTCTGTCACTCAACAAATTTAGTTTCTCAGAAATAGCCGCCACCAAAGATTCACTAATTTTGCCCGAATATATCGTTTTCTTTCTATGATTCCATACCATAGGATTAGGAATATTGTTTTCGTCAAAAAACCAGTAATGAGGTTCCAGCAAGTATCCGTTATATCCATCACGTATCATTTCAGGGATGGCATACATTTGAGATCCGATCAAGGCACATCCACCTTTCATCGCTTCCAAAATTGTTAATCCAAAAGACTCATCAGATGTAGCTTGAATAAGTATATTTGTATTAGCATAAATCTGTTCTAATTCAGAATACGGAAAGGTAAAATCATATAATGTTATAAAAGGATAGCTTTTAATTTCTTCCAAAATCTCTTCATTAACATCTGAGATTTTTGTAATTACAGTCAAATGTATTTTAACTCCGGCATCGTATAATCGATTTACTGCTCGCATAGTTTCGATTCCGCCTTTTGAGGCAAATCGAATGCCTTGGACACAAAATAAGCATTCTAATGTTTCGTTTTGGCATTTTTGGTGGATTTGTTGTTCGTTTACCCACATATTAGTTGGAACTAATGGATATATGATTATTAATTTTACATGATCAGGAACTGCCATATTGATTTTTTCAAAAGTATTAGCACAAGCTTTACTCATGCATATAATATACCGTAAATTCCTATCTTCCAAGCAGGCCTTAAATCTCTTCTTACCTAATCGATACTTGATTCTATCTAAGCTATAATGATATAGCGCCGTTGGATTCTCTAAGTAAATAAAGTAGGGCTTGTCTGCAGATAAAAAACGATTAAACGATCCATATATATTACAATCCACGTTTTTAATTTGTATAACTTGAAAAAAACCTAATAAATCGAAAATTCGAAAATGAATACACTTTGATTTCAATTTATCAACAAAAGTGTTTGTCTCATAATAATTATTATCTTCCGAAAATTCGACTGTTGTTAATCTTTGTGAAACATGGCGCAGAAATCCTCTTAATCTTGTTGCCCAATGTATTTTCATATCAATACCTTCCTTCATAGATACACACAATGAGTATAAATCTTCAACCTAACTACTTTTATCAATCATAATTATATTTATTGACATATCGAATTTTTTTCCACATACCCCAGAAAAGATTTCGGGCAGTTAATATTATTGACGCAAAAAAGTTCTTGTTTTCTGCCTTTCTATATAATGTATAATGCCATTTGATTAACTTCATATATCCGTGATTGCTGATTGAACCGCTTCGCTTTCTATATCTTGCCAAGCTCTCATCGAGCAAATAACAATTTGCTTTCTTACAGACTTTCAACCACATAGCATAGTCGTTGTTCTTTTTTATATCTTC
>CALWJX010000018.1 GCA_944381085.1 uncultured Clostridia bacterium | reverse complement strand
CGCCGTGTACCGAACGGTACGCACGGTGGTGTGAGAGGTCGGCTACTCAATTAATGGGTAGCCTCCTACTCGATTGAAAATGTATGGTGTCATTTTATATCGTAATTATAATTAATAATATCATATAATTCAATAAATTAAATATAAAAATAAAAATTTAATATATTTTATAAAATAGAAGAAAAAAATGTTGAATTTTGGCTGAAAACGTGTTATAATGAAAATAAAATGGTGTACAGTTGCGTAGCAATAATAAAACGGTAAGATAAAGCGAAAGGGAAAACCATGGCTGTTAAAAGAATTATTAAAAATATCAACGATACAATATATTTATTCAAACCATTTTGGAAAAACGGTAAATTATATATTATCGGACAAATATTTACAGCGGCGATACTTATACCATTGAATAGAATTTTGTATATTACATTACAAAAATATATTATTGATTCGCTGATTGCAGATGAGCTTTTTTTACAAATTTGTTTTGGTATTTTGAGTTTCAGCCTTTCAATGTTACTTCTGGATTTGTTCGACTTTGTTTTTTTTAATTTATATGGATTAAAAAAATACATATTAATCAGAGGGACTATAGATAAAGAAAATTATCAAAAAGCCAATAAAACAGATTATAAATATTTTGATGATCCTGAGTTTTATGATAATTATACATATGCGATTAATGAAAGAAGCAATAAAGCTGAACAAGCAAGATTACTGCTCATACGCTTGTTATCAACATCTGTTGTTATTATTTCTCTTTCGACCCTTATTGCAACCAGTAAATGGGTTATCATTTTAATCACTGTTGTGTCATTTTGTGTTTCTACATTAATTAATAACAAAATTATAAAAATTAAACATGAAAAGTATTTAGAAGAAATTCCCCTAAACAGAAAGTCCGAATATATTCACAGTTTGTTTTATAATAAGGAGTATGCAGCTGATTTAAAAGTCAACAAATCTTCATATTTTCTTATGAAACATTATGATTGTGTGCTTGATGATAAGATAAAAGTATATAAAAAATATCAAATTAAAAGTGTGATTATAGGTGCATTGGGGATTGTTATTGATAATTTGTCTGAAATTCTGATAAGCATATATCTTGTATATTTAATTGTTCAGGGTAACATAAGTATAGGTGACTTTGCAAGTATGCTTACAGCTACCGGTATGCTTAAAAGCAATATGGGTGAATTTTTTGATTTAATTACAAGATCAAATGATTTGAGCATATATGCAGATAAAATTAAACAATTTTATGATCTTCCATCAACAATTGAAAGTTCGATTGACGGTAAACAACCTAACGAAAATGCATTTTCCGTTGAATTCAATAACGTAAATTTCAAATACAATAATTCTGAATTTGAACTAAAAAACATTAATATTAAGATCAATCCCGGTGAAAAGATTGCTATTGTCGGTGAAAATGGAGTAGGTAAAACAACTCTTACAAAACTACTGCTTCGTCTATATGACCCGGACAGCGGCGAAATAAAGATTGACAATACTAAAATTTCGGATTATGATGTTAATAAATTGCGACATAAAATAGGAATTGCCTTTCAAAAACCGCTTGTTTATGCAATTCCACTGAGTGAAAATATGCAATTGTATAATGATACCACGCCGGAGAACCTCATAAATATTTTGGACAAATTACAGCTGACTTCCATTTTGGAGAAAAACAATGCGACCCTTTCCACAGAATTAACCAAAGAATTTGATAAATCCGGCATTATATTATCAGTGGGGGAAGCGCAGAAATTAGGATTATCGAGGATAATGTTTGGTGATTACGGTCTTTTGATTTTTGATGAACCATCTTCAGCACTTGATCCCATTGCGGAATATGAATTGACAAAGATGATTTTTGATCAAGCTAATAAAGCAACAACAATTATGATTTCACATAGATTATCAACAATTAGAAATGCGGACAAAATATTTTTGATTGATAATGGAGAAATCCTTGAGCAAGGTAATCATGATGAGTTAATGCATTTGAAGGGCAAGTATTACACAATGTTTACTAAACAAGCAGAAAATTACATAAAATAATATTCTATAAGATAGGAGTTGTTATTTGTAGTGCAATAACAACTCTTTTTGACGGTCAAAATAAAATCTACGGTAGAACTGTGGGAGCGGTAAAAGAATCGAGCAGAACTACAATATGGAGAGTTTTAAACAAGCATATTGAAAATAATGGAACCTGCTTGTATAACGAAAGTGGTTTGACACCACATTACAAAAATATAAGGTTAATGAAAAAATAACGAGATAAAAAGCACAGTCCATAGCAAATACAAGAATAAAAAAGACAGCCGCGCGTGAGCGGCTGCCTGAGGTCAAGCTTTCTGTGCCCCTTTGGGAGGTTCTGCCTGTATTTGCCCCTTATAGGGGCTGTGCAAACCACCGGCTTTGCCGGTGGTTTTGATTATGCGTCGCTTATCAGTAGTTTTCCTTGCGCACCTCAAAGAAGCTTTGAGGATGAGCGCATACCGGGCAGACCTGAGGCGCTTTCTTACCCATTACAAGATGTCCGCAGTTGCGGCATTCCCACATCACCATTTCGCCTTTTTCAAATACGTTTTGCATTTCTACATTTTTGAGCAGGGCACGGTATCTTTCCTCGTGGCTCTTTTCAATCATCGCGACCGCGCGGAATTTTTCGGCGAGTTCGACAAATCCTTCTTTCTCGGCATCCGCGGCAAATCTCTCGTACATGTCGGTCCATTCATAATTTTCACCCGCGGCGGCGGCGGCGAGGTTTTCGGCGGTATTTCCGAGTTCGCCGAGCTCCTTGAACCACATTTTAGCGTGTTCTTTTTCGTTGTCCGCGGTTTTCTGGAATATTTCGCATATCTGCTCATATCCTTCCTTTTTAGCCACGCTTGCGAAATAAGTATATTTATTCCTCGCCTGGCTTTCTCCGGCAAACGCCTCCATCAGATTTTTTTCTGTTTGTGTTCCTGAGTATTTACTCATGTCAAACCTCCTTATTTTTTATTAAATTATATGTTTTATAAATCTGAGCTTAAATCTTTTTGTAAATTTAAGCCTTGATTTCTGCGCGTCTCTGAGCTTGGTGTCAAACTCAGCAATTTGCTTCATCTGCTGAAGCGTCATTCCGCTTCCGAATTCTTCCGCCGAAAGCGCGTCAAAAATTTCCGAAAAGTCAGTGGTACTGCGTACATAAGGCTGTGATTTTTTCTTTTTTGGGTTCTTGCCGCCGGATTGATTGGTTTCATCCGGTTCATATCCTTCGGGGTAACCGAATATATCGGCAAGCTCAATCGACGCTCTTTTAGCAAAATCATCCTTGAATTCACCGGGCTGCGGAGTAAGTCCATAGACCGAGAGCATTAAGTAAACGGAATCGGAAAGCGCGAGGGCGATTTCCCGGCGGTCCTTCTCCGATGTGTTTTTACCGAAGCTGTCGGACAATACAAGTTCTTTTCGGCTGTTTCTTTCATAATCGGCTTTTTTGGTATCTGACAAAAGCCTGCTTACAACAAATACCGCCGATAAAAGCAGAATTAATACGACGCATATGATTACCGTGTCGCGTATGGTCTGAGCTTTCCGCTCCTGCTGCTCGGCAAGCGCGTTTGATTCGGATTCTTCCTCTTCGGAAAGAGTAGTTTCTTCTTCCGGCGAGGAATCATCTTCCGGTGTGGTTTGGTTTTCACCGTCTATCTGATCCAATATTGAGCCCTGCGAGCCGGACGAACTGCTGTCGTCTCCCGACTCCGGGGAACCGTACATTGCGTTGTAATATTCGGGAGTAGTCTCATACTGAACCCAGCCAATTCCGTCGAACCATACTTCTATCCAGGCGTGCGCCTCGTAGTCGTGAACATATGCCCTATATCTTGCCACAGCGTCCTCGCGTGTATTGCTTACGAAATCGCAGGCAATGTATCCCTCGTTGTACCTGACGGGAATACCCAGCTCTCTCAGTATGAGCGCGGCGGAGGAGGCAAACTGGACGCAATAGCCCTGTTTGGTTACGGTAAGGAAATTTTCCACTCCGTCAAAGTCGGCTGACGCCGCCGAAGTGTCGGGGGTGATTGTATACTCGCATTCCAAGTTGTAAATTATATAGTCTATCACACCTCGTACAAGCCGGTCTCTCTGAACATAAGTCTCGGCGACCGAGGAATTTTTCAGAGCTGCCAATGTAACGTCAAGCGCATGATTTTCCGCACCGTCCGCGGCTTCGCCTCCGGAGTATATATTGTTTTTTATTTCATCAGCCAGAGAAGCTATAATTTCGCTGTCCGCCTTTTGCGTATATGTGTCATAAACAAAGGTGCTGTAATTGTAATAGTCGTTCAGGTATTTTTCAAATATTTCACTTTCCTCAAGAGTAAAGGAATACAGGTATTGCTCAAAAACATTGTTCACCGATTCGGAGGTGTCGAATCTCACGTCATATACTTTTCCGCTGTAGTCGGCGGTAAACGTCAGACTGCAATCCGAGCCGTGAATGGTGTAGGAAGTTTTGCTTCCGACGCCCTTGACGACAATGTCCGATGAATCATGGAGGTATATGCGTCTTGAGCTATCGTTTCCGTTTTTGTAGTTATATACAAATCTTTTCATGCCCGGAATATCATCGTCTACCACCGTGAGCGTAACATAGCTTTTATATCCGTTTTCTTCGGGAATATATGAGTTATATATGTATACCGCTTCGGACAACAGATTATATTGCGATATGAGCTCTGAGAGATATTCGCTTCTCAAATCGCTCCTGTGTGAAGGTATATTTGCGACAAAGGCGTATTTCAGACCGCTTTCTTTGAATTTTCGTCCCGTATAAATGCCGTCGAAATAGTTCACGAATGTCAGATCGTCTTTTTTGTCAAGAGTTCCGTACTCAAGCAGCCCGTAGGACGGAATAAAGTAGGACGGGGCGTTGACGAGCGAAGAATCATCAGTTATGCGCCGTATATTGACGAGCATCGATATATATCCCAGACGGGTCATATTGGAATATTTCGTAACGTAATCGTAGTCCTCGGAGGGCAGGGATTCGGGAGACATATAGTTTATGAAGGACAAAGAGAGATTTTCGGAAGGAAAATCGTCTGTGCCAAATAAAGCTCTGTAATTGTCAAACTGCTCATCGCTTGCCGGATACCAGCTTCCGTCCCGGTAATCCACGCCTATCCAGTTGCGCATGTATATATTTGCCGCGTATTGGGATTCAATGTAGAACAGCTGCTTTTTCTCAAAATGAAGCTGCTTCGCGTCGGTGGAATGGGGAGTAAAATTGTCACTGTTTGCTCTGTACTCAAGCTCATCCAGCATCGGACTGTCGCCTTTGAGCACGGCGGTGACATACTGACGCGCCATTTCCATTTTCGCGTCAAACGCGGGAATGGTGTTGAAAGATCCGCTGACCGCGCTTGCGGGAAGAAATATTACGATAAAACAGACAATCAACATGAAAAGTCCGGAAAAACCGCCGGCGGCGGTCGAAGCAAGCTTTTGGCGGCGCTCATATTTTCTTCTGAGTCTCAGCTCTTTTTTTATTTGCAAGAGTTCCTGTCTGTCAAAATCCGTATTTGACTGATTTTTTCGCCTTTTTTCGGGTTTTGAAAAATAGTCGCTCAGTTCCTCGTCTACGGTATATTCATTTTCCTTTATCCGTTCTTTTCTTTTGCGCTTTTCGGTCTTGCGGTCTGTATCGCCGTGTTTTTCGTGCAACTTCAGATACTCTTCCGCGCGGGCGCTCAGGGGAGGGCAGTCGTTGTTTGTATTCAGCACGGATATGTCTGTGTCGTGCCTGCATTTGGCGTGAGCGGAATACAGCCTGTCAAAGGACGCCATCACGATAATTGAGGCGAATGAAATTATTACAAGTGAAACTCCCCAGTTTCCCTTGGAGATATTGAATACGAATGTCGGAACCAGAATAAGCACGCTTAGAACGGCGGGAGGGATTATTCTTGTCCGGTGGATAAGACAGGGAACAAATACCGCGGCGGTTATAAGCATTACGATACACATTCCCGTAAACTTAAGCTCATCCGTAGGTATGTCCGTGCTTACGTTTACCGTAAATCTTATGTACGAAAGATATCCCGCGTTGTAAAGCGCCGACATTATGCTGTTGATTACCGTAATAACCGAGTCGGATATAAGCTTTAAAGGATTTGAGAACGGCGCGAGATACGCGGCGATTACGGTAAGGCTTGCCAGAGACCCGATTACGGCACAGTATTTGTTCCGGCAAATCAGTGCCGCCATAGCCGTAATTATCAGCGAAGCTAAAATTATGCCGGAGACGTTTGTATCGGTAATCAGCTCAAAAGCCGAACCGACAAACACCGCAAGACCGAGCACGGCAGTCCATATAACAATCGCCCGGCAGATGTAACCGGCAATGCCGGTCGCAAAGCCTTTACCTGCGTTGCCCGGGGGGCATATCATAATGTTTTTCGGAGTCTGCCTATTTTTGTCGTTTTGCTTTTTTCTTTTTGATTTTTTGTCCGAACCGGGAGAGATTATATCGGGAGAGATGCCATCTGCAATATTTTTATTTCTGTAATTTTTCATTCAGATTCACCTCCGTAATTGGCGGTAACCGCTAAGGGAAGATAACCCTCCGTAAGTAAAATGCCGTTTTCCGAGAGCTGTCTGCGGCAGCTTTCTATGTATAGTCTGCGGTCGGAGATGTTTTTGAATCGCTCGTTCGGATTGTAAAAAATCACCTCTGACGCGCCGAAAGTATCCGAATCGGAAATTCCCGGGAGATTGCATAAGCTTGTGACGGTACGGTTGTCGATTGACGGAACCACAAATATTTTGCCTGAGCTCGGAATGTCTTCGGTCATAATACAGAGCTTGTCGGCAGAGAGAGCGCCGTCGCACAGCGGGGCGGTGGCAAAAAGCTTATATATGGCTTCAAAACTGTCCTCTCCCGCGAGAGTGTATGAGTATATTCCGGATTCGGAGCGGTTGTCAAACCAAGAGAGAACCACGTATCTTCCTTTTCTCAGCTCCCGTATGACCGCAGCTATTGTGAGTTCAACCGTTCCGTCGGCAAGAAATTCGTTGATATCCTCGGAATATGCAGGGTCAGAAAGCTCGATTGCCTTAAGGTCGGTCGGCATGTCGAAGGACGGAGTATCTAAAGCGGCGCTTTCGGCGGGACTGTCGGAAACGCGTTTTGTCTTTTTGTTAAGCCGTTCCGCTTTTCTTATTTGCTGCTCGAGCTTTTGTTTTAATTCACTGTCACTTATCTCTCGGATAAATTCCTCGTTTTTGACTTCCTTGACGGCTCCTGATTTTCCGTTTTCCCGAATTTTGTCCCGGTGCGGTTTGGATTTATCCGTGTGATTTTTCGGTTTTTTTGAATTTTCAGATTCGTTTTGCGAGTTGTTCTCAAAGTGATTTGAAAGGTCACAGTATATAAGAGTAGTGTTTGAAGTGCCGGTGTTGAAATCTTTTACCACAAAGTCGTCGGATTTTGAGGAAAGCTTCCAGTGTATGGATTTCAGCGAGTCTCCCGCGCGGTATTCGCGTATGTCGCTGATCTCAAGCTTGTCATATGTAATGTTGGATTTCAGGGTTTTGGAGGCGCTGTCTGAGACGGCGCTGGTTTCGGGATTCTCAAAGTTCAGTCTGCGCGGCATTACGTAAAAAGTGTTAGTACTTGATATATTTACCCTGATTCGCATTATTTTCAGAAAATCATACACATAAAGGTATTTTATACCTATCTCATATGTCCCCCTGTATCTGAAGCTTACGCTGTTATTTATGTCGTACCTTGAAAACGGCGCCATGGAGATTTTGACCGTATTGTCCTCACAGCGCACACTGCTGCTTAACGGCAGGCTGATTACCGCGTCGATAAACGGGTACGCGAAGGGGGACGAATTGTTCAGTGTGAATTCGTATTTGCATGGCTTGTATTTTTCGGTGGTTTTGGATTCGGATAATATTGAGGCATATAGGGTCAGCTTGGCTGTGAGGATATACAGAAAGAGAAAAACCGGAAGCGCCAGGACGAAAAGAAAGAAAATATGAGACGCCGAATTTCTGAGCGCCTGAGTGAATACCAAGGAAGCCGCGACCAGAATGAGGTATTTGGAAAAAGCCGGTGTAAACTCAAATGAGCTGTATTCCTTGGAGCCGGACCGCTTTTCCTTTTTGCTTTCGGGAAGCCTGATCTTTGATATCAGGGATTTCAAAGGCTTTACGGTAATATCCGCAAGGCTTATCTCGTCGTTGGAATTTGATTTTACATATCTTAGAATTACGGTTCTTACAAGTATGATAAACAAAAGCGGAATAAGCGAAATTATCGAGAGCGAAAGCGTCCATGTGGAGCTTCTGTACGGAAGGTCTGCCGCCGGAAGTATATACGGAAATATGATTTTTCCGACAGCAAGCCTATAGAAAACATATGAAAAAGTTGAGCACGCGAATATTACGGCGTCTGCCGCGAGCAGTTTTTCCGCGGTTTTTTTATACATTCTTTTTATGTTTGCAAAGATCAATACAACGGATACGAGCGCGGATATTGCCGAGATAAGGTAACATATCCCCGAAAGATTCAGAGAAAGCTCGGACAGCCACAAAAGACCGTTGCCGTCAGCCGCCTCTCTTATAGCGTCCGTCAGGGAATTTGTGCCTCCGAAAAGGTAGGCTATTGTCTGATAAGCCTTAATATCGATTGACTGTACCGTTCCGTCTCCGGTGACATATGTAAACTTGATAAAAGATAAAAACAGGGTCGTTACTGTAAATATCAACAGCAAAAGCTGCAAAACGGCGCATATTATTCGGAAATTTTTTTTGAAAGCTTTAAAGGTATCGGAAAGTGGATTTTCCTTTTTTATTAAGACGGCGGAACATTCGGGACATTTTTTCGTGCCCACGGGCAGAATCGCGGCGCACTTCGGACACTTTATACCGAGAGTAAAACCGCAGTTGCGGCAGTATGTGCTGTCGCTTTTTACCGGTCTTCCGCAGTTGGGACAGATTTTATTTTGCTCCATAAGTCAGATTCCTCCCGTAAGAGTCATCTTTTGCTCTTGTAAGGGACTTCGGTCGAGCGCAGAATTTCACTCAGTATATCATGAGCGGTAATCCTTGACAGCTTAGCCTCCTGCGTCAACATAAGCCGGTGGGCTATCGCCGAGTGAAATACCGACGCGATATCATCGGGCAATACATAATTTCTTCCCTTTATAAACGCGTATGCCGAGGAAAGGTGCATTAGCGCCACCGATGCGCGGGGAGAGGCTCCGAGGGACAGGGAGGGATGCTTTCTTGTGGCGGTTACGAGAGAAACTATATATGAATAGATTTCGTCGTCTATATGTACGGAGCAGACAATATTTTTTACCGCGTTTATTTCATCGGCGTTTATTTTGCATCCGACAGTGTCGATGGGATTTGAGGAGTGACGTGCTTTTATAATGTCTTTTTCTTCCGCGGGCGTGGGGTAGCCCATGCTGATTTTTATCGCGAAACGGTCAAGCTGAGCTTCGGGAAGCGGGTATGTGCCCACATATCCGGACGGGTTTTGCGTGGCGATGACCATGAAAGGGTCGGGAATAGACAGGGTATTTCCGTCAACGGTTACTTTGCTTTCTTCCATTGCTTCAAGCAAAGCGGACTGCGTTTTGGGAGAGGCGCGGTTGATTTCATCCGCAAGCAGAAGGTTGCACATGACAAGGCCCTCCCTGAATTCAAATTCTTCTTTCTGGCGGTTGTAAATATTGAATCCGGTAATATCCGACGCCATAACGTCCGGCGTAAACTGGGCGCGTTTGAATGAAAGTCCGGTCACTTTGGCTATTGTGGAGGCGAGGGAAGTCTTGCCGGTGCCGGGAACATCCTCTATCAGAACATGGGAGCCGGAAAGCATACTTGTGAAAAGCAGTACTATTTCTCTGCGTTTTCCCACTACGACTTTTTCTACCTCGTCGATTGCGGCAATGACTTTATCGTGGGCCGTTTTGAATTCCTCGCCGACGTCGGCGTCGGTCTGAAAATCTTTTGAACCGTCTTGCGCGGCATTTTCCTGTCCGGTAATTGTTTTGAGCTTTTCTTCTGCTTTCATTACATTATTCCTTCCCATAAAAAGACAATAATTCATTGCATACTAAACAATAAAAATTATATCATAATTCACCGGTCGTTGTCAATAGTTCATAATAATGTTTATATTTTTATTACAATTGTTTGATATTTACAATCGTACATGGTACGGATGTCTTAAACAAATATTTGAAAATACTTGCCGCGGCAAAATTTTTGATTAAGAACCGTTTTGTCAGCCGACAAAACAGAACAAATGTGCTATAATTTTGGTCGAAGCAAGTAAATTGCTTCGGATTACCGAGAAAGGATATAAAGCTTATGTATGAAAAAATTGTCGACGGACGAACTGATTTTGCGCGCTTTCGGAGCGGTGCGCGGGGAGGTAGGAAATGACGGTAAATGAAGCTATCGAATATACGGACAGCGTAAAGCCAAACGGTTATGCCTCGGACATAAAGCTGCGTTGGCTTAATGAAGCCGAGGGATTTGTGCAGTCTGAGATAATGGAAGTAGATACCTCGGATATCAAAAAATATACCGAGTCGGATATGTCAAAAAAATTGTTGGTCCCTGAGCCGTATTCATGTCTGTATTCCTTTTATATGATGGCAATGATAGACTTCATGAACGGGGATTTTGACAAATACGAGAATTCGTCGCAGGCCTATAACAACGCTTTGCGGTCATACGCGAAACTATATGTAAGGAAAAAGGGAAATGGCTAAGATTAAAATTGACAGGATAAAAATACCCGGAAATCTGCCCACAGGAATGAAGCTCGAATACCTTGAAAAACACATATTGCATCTTGAACAGCAGCTTGAATATATACTTGCGAATCTTTCGGATGACAATTTCAAAAAACGGTAAGTTACCGACGAGGGCAGGAGATAAGTCTGAAAGAAATTTTATTTTCAGACACACTTTGTGATATTGCGCCGGAAGCATGGCGAAAAAACTGATTCAGAGTAAGAAAGGAAATGGTAACAAAAATGTATTTGAAAAAGGGAAACGGAAAGGAAAGAGCAGCAAGGTACGAATATAATATATTTACGGGACAAAAAAAGCCATGGAAGACCGGAGAGGGGGAAAATATATCGCTTTACAATATTTCCTCGGACAGATACCCGCAGCTTTCTCCGAGAAAAAAATACGCGGTAAATCAAACCTCTCATTTGTTGACAAGCATCGGAAGTGCGGCGGACGAACTGTATTACACTACTTCAAACGGGTTTTATTACAGCGGAACTTTGTTCGGAAGCGTGAGTTTCACACAAAAACATTTTTTGAATTTTCAGAAAATGATACTGATTTTTCCAGACAAGAAATATTTTGATACCGATAACAATCGTCTGGGAAATCTTGTTATCGGCACGGGCGCCGTAAGCATACTTGTATCTTCAACCAAGCGTTTGTCCGAAAATCCGGGTCTCAATACGCTGACAGGTATTGACGGAGTTAAACTCAGCGATTATTTTGAATCCGGAGACGGTGTGTATATAAGCGGAGGAAGTATTATTGACGGTTCATATACCGTGCGAGGAACCGACAATGAAAGCGGCGCGCTTTACTTTGACGACGGACAGTTCGGAGAGGGTGATGGTTTTTCCGCCGACGTCACCCTGTCAAACGGAGTGCCCGACGGAGGAGCGATGTGCGTATGTCAGAACCGGGTCTGGACATATTCGGGAAACCGCATTTTCGCGTCGGCTCCCGGAGATCCGTTTATATGGAGAAGATATGACGGAGATGAAAACTCATGCTTTTTCGCGGAGTCCGGAGAATTTGAGAGCTTTACATACTGTACCGAAATGGAGGGATATCCGGTGTTTTTTACTCCGAGCGGAATTTATAAGGTCTACGGAGATTGTCCGGCAAATTATTGTCTTTCCCGATGTGCGACATACGGAGGGATGAGTGCTTTCGAGCATTATTCCGCGGCGTATGTGGGCTCTGATCTGATGTATTTGTCTGACGGAAAGGTGATGCGGTTTTCGGGAGGAAAACCGGAAGCCGATGAAAGTTTTCCGGGAATCGGCGCGAACGGAGGAGTCGGGGGAAGTGACGGAGAGAGATATTATTTGTCCGTAGAGGTATCGTCCGGACAGAATGTACTGTATGTTTACGATATGTACAGCGGCAAATGGCAGCAGTACTCCGAATTGGGTTTTCAGGGATTTGCCAGATGCGGCAATGCTTTTTACGGAATAACCGAGTCTGACATTGTCATACTTAAAACATCGGGTTTTTTGCCCTCTGACTTTACGGAAGAGGGCGCGGTGACAAGCACCGCGGAATTTTCGGACGTATATTTTGACTCTCCGGTATACCCGTACAGATTGGGAGCAGTGCTTGAGACCGGGACGGACGGGGAAGTTGACTTTAGTTTGATGTACGACGGAAACGGAGAATGGTATGATTCAGGTGAGGTCGGAGGAAATTTTAAAGGTATGAAACTGTTTGATTTCGTACCGGTCAGATGCGATTCATGGCGGCTGAAAGTGCAGGGAAGCGGAAATTACGCGATAAAGAAAATATGGGTGGATTATACCTTGGGGCAGTAGAAAGCTATATAAATTTAAATAAAAAGAAAACTTTTGGCTTAATTTTATTAATTCCTTGACAAATTTCCGCAAAAGGAGTATAATAACAGAGTAAGACTTTGCGGAACTTAACCGTAAGGGAACCGCAATTTATTTTATCATTATTATGCGAAAGGAAAGGTTATTTTGATATGGGAAATAATATGGAATGGCTGTCGCTGGTCGTTCTCGGCATCATGCTCGTTTTTATGGTCGTCAGCGGTCTTATAGCTCTCATAAGAGGGTTTAAGAAGACTCTCGGCTCTACCGTGGTGATTGTCGTATCTGCGATTATAGCATTTATTCTGACGACCGTGTTCTGCCGTCCGGACGCCGGGTGGATTACGGGAGCCGTGGATATGCTGAAAGATTTGCTTAATTCGGATCAGCTGGGACAATTGTTTGAAGAGTCCTCGCTGGCGAACGCGACGGTATATTACGGCGTTATGCTTATATCTCCGTTTGTATTCATGGCTTTGTTCTTTGTCATCAGATTCATTATCGGAATCGTGATGAGAATTGTTATGAAGCTTATACCGCTTTTCAACCACAGCGGAGCTTTGCTCAACAGGCTTGGAGGAGCGGTACTCGGTATAGTGAACGGATTTGCCGTAGTGCTTATTTTGCTTATGCCGTTTCTCGGAACCGTAAATGTTATTGATGCGGCTGCCGATGAGATAAGCGCAATGGAGATTGCTCAAAAACAGGACAGCGCGTCAGAGGATGATAATTCCGGTAATCAGCCGGAAAACGGAGCCGAAACTTCATTTGACAGCATCAAGGACTTTACAGACCCGTTGGTAAATGAAGGCGCGGGCAAGTTTATGCTCAGCTTCGGCGGCGAGGCGCTTTACGATTCGGTATCCAGCGCACGTTACGACGGCGAGAAAATTACGCTTAAGAATGAGGTTACCAGCCTTCTGGGAATGGTAAACAGTGTGTCTTTGCTGGCGCAGGATGTCACTACATATGACGATACACAGATACAGGCGCTTGACAACACCGCTCAGTCGTTGGAGGATTCAACGCTTTTGCGCGATATCTCCTCCGGACTGCTTTCCGATATGTCAGATAAGTGGCTGAATGGGGAGAGCTTCCTCGGAATTCAGAAAATAGACGCGGGAGAGTTGTTTAATCCTGTCGTCACTGAAATGCTTGAAATTTTCAGCACTTCGGATAAGGACAACATCGCAAAGGATTTCAGAACAATTGCCGATGTGTTTGAAATACTCATTGAAAACGATATATTCGCGTCGGCGTCGGACTTTGAAGCCCTGCTTGATAAACTCGGAGGCGACGGCGTCATAACGGAGATAATATCAACTATTGAAGAGGACGAGAGAATGATCCCGCTTGCGAATGAAATAAAAGGGCTGAGTGTGCGCGCGCTGTCCTCCGTGCTCGGAATTGAGGATACCGAGGAATATGACGCGCTTATGGGAGACATCGCGGGCGTTATGAACAACGCGTCGGGATTGTCGGAATCCGAAAAGAAAGAAGCGGTTAAGGAAGGTCTTACCCAATCGCTTTCGGATTACGGAGTTTCGATTTCGGGAGACGCGGCGGATATGGTTACCGATATAATCATCACCGAGCTTGGAGACCGCGACAACCTTGATGTTGACGATATTAAAGATTTCATCGCGTCTTACGCGATTGATAACTCCTCCGCTTTCGATGAGGCAGAAGATCTGTTCTGATTTTAAAATGTAATGTCAACAACCCCGATACGGTTTTGTGCGTATCGGGGTTGTTTTTGAATTTTCACGGTGTATTCGGTTTTTTGGACTGTCCGCAAATTAAAGATACAGCTTTGCTTCAAGCGCTTTTTTTACTTCATTTATAAATCGGGCAGTGGAAACCTGTGTGACCTCGGTTCCTTCACTTACGAGACCAGAAAGGTCTTTTGTCATTATATTGCGGTTGAGAGTGTCTATGCAGGCTTCCTCAAGCAGGTTTGCAAATCGGACAAGCTCCGGAAGACTGTCAAGCTCGCCTCTTTTTCTCAACGCGCCCGACCATGCGAATATAGTAGCCATGGGGTTTGTAGAGGTTTCCTCGCCTTTGAGGTAACGGTAGTAGTGGCGTGTCACGGTGCCGTGTGCGGCCTCGTACTCATACTTTCCGTCCGGGGAAACCAATACGGAGGTCATCATGGCGAGCGAACCGAAAGCGGTGGATACCATATCGCTCATTACATCGCCGTCGTAGTTCTTGCACGCCCAAATGTATCCGCCCTCGCTGCGGATAACGCGAGCAACGGCGTCGTCTATCAATGTATAGAAATATTTTATTCCGAGCTCTTCAAATTTCTCCCTGTATTGTTTTTCGTAAATATCTTCAAAAATCAGCTTGAAGGTCTGGTCGTATTGCTTGGAGATGGTATCTTTTGTGGAAAACCACAGATCCTGCTTTGTATCTATTGCAAATTTGAAGCACGAATGGGCAAAGGAAATTATTGACGAATCTTTATTATACATACCCTGAATCACGCCGGGGCACTCAAAATCGTATATGGTTTTGGAAAACTCCTCACCGTTCTCACCCTTGAATGACAATGTGGCGGTACCCTTGCACGGCACCCGGTATTCGGTTGCTTTGTATACATCGCCGTAAGCGTGACGGGCAATGGTAATTGGCTTTTTCCAATTGCGTACTACCGGTTTAACCGAATCTATTATTATGGGCGCGCGGAAAACGGTGCCGTCGAGTATCGCGCGGATAGTTCCGTTAGGAGATTTCCACATCTGTGACAGATTATATTCCTCAACCCTTTGCTTGTTGGGAGTAATTGTGGCGCACTTGACTGCCACGCCGTATTTTTGGGTGGCATATGCCGAGTCAAAGGTCACTTTGTCCTGAGTTCTTTCTCTTTCGGGGAGACCGAGGTCATAATATTCTGTATTGAGGTCAACATACGGAAGCAGCAGCTCGTCTTTTATCATCTTCCAGATGATTCTTGTCATTTCGTCGCCGTCCATTTCGACAAGCGGGGTTTTCATTTTAATTTTTTCCATATCAGAAATTCTCTCTTATAAATTATTTTCTGTAATTTTTAAATGATGTGATGAATCAGAGATTGTTTTTGCGTTTGTAATAGTTCATAAGACAGCCGTCGAGCAAAATCTGTCTTTCCTCATCCGTAAGACCGCTTATATACAGCTTTATATCGGAAACTTCTCCGTTTTGAGAAATGATCTTCGCGTCAAACTCGTCTTTTTTATCTTCAAGCTTCTTTCTGATATCCGGTATAAAAATGCAGTCTCCCGGCTGACGGTTGAACTCGGCGTCAGGGTTGAGCGTAAAGGGAAGTATGCCCCAGTTTATGCAGTTGGAGCGGTATCTTTTGGTGGCAAACTCGTAGCATATGTTGGCAAAGCCGCCCAAAACCTTCTGACATGACGCCGCCTGTTCTCTCGCGGAGCCGTCGCCGGGTTTGTTTGCGAATACGCATGAGCCGTATTGAGTGTTTTTGCTCAAAGCGTCCGCGTCTCCGACCTTAGAAAGAATATTTTTAAGCTCGTCGGAGGGCTTGTTGTCTCTTCTTTCCTTTTCTTCTTTTGCGATTGCCTTTGCGCGTCCCACATATTCGGGAACCCGGCGGGAAAGCGCAAACTCGGAAAGGCGCAGCGGATTTGAACGCAGAGAAGAGGTTTCCCCGGAGGGAATAAGCTCGTCGGTGGTGGTTACCGGGTCGTGTATTACCGCCGCGAGTCTGACCAGCAGATTGTCGGCAAGCTCGTACTGTGGCGGCCAGTCGGTGATGTTGGGACCGAGAATAAGTTCGGTTTCGGGTTGAGCTTTTCCGAATCCGTAATATACCCGCTTTTCATAGACGGATTTGTCAAAATGATACTCAAGGGGCTTGTAGCTGTAGTCGATATCCGTAGCGGCGCAGATTTTTCCTCCGTTTGCGGCGGTGGCGGCTATGGAACGCGCGTCCATCAGCGCGACTCCGGAGATTTGACCTTCACCCGGCTTTGAGCCTTCGCGGTTGGGAAAATTACGTGTGGTATGGCGCAGTGAAAGTCCGTTGTTTGACGGGACGTCCCCGGCTCCGAAGCAGGGACCGCAGAAAGATGGCTTAATCAGCACGCCGTCCCGGAGGAGTTTTTCGGATATGCCCGCGCGTGTGAGTTCAATCGATACCGGTATGCTTGTGGGATATACCGAAAGCGAGAAATATCCGTTTCCGACGTTTCCGTTTTCGAGTATAGCGGCGGCTTCGGCTATGCTGTCGAACATTCCTCCGGCGCATCCGGCGATAATGCCCTGATCCGCAAGAACCGAGCCGTCGGGCTGAACTTTGGAGAGAAGATCAAACGAGGATTTCGGAAATTTAGCCTTTGCGTCAGCTTCGACGGACGCGAGAATATCCCTTGCGTTTTCATTGAATTCATGTATGGTGTATGTATTTGAGGGATGGAAGGGCAGAGCTATCATGGATTCTACCGCCGAAAGGTCAATTTCAATCAGAGAATCATAATACGCCACCCTGCCGGGAGAGAGCTTTTTGTAATCTTCGGGTCTTTTGTGCGTTTCATAGAATTTTTTGACCGTGTCATCTGTCTCCCAGATAGAAGACAGGCAGGTGGTTTCGGTGGTCATGACGTCAATGCCGTTTCTGAAATCTATAGGCAGATTTTTAAGACCGGGACCGGTAAATTCAAGCACCTTGTTTTTGACGAATCCGTTTTTAAACGTAGCTCCGACAAGAGCGAGCGCCACGTCGTGAGGACCGACGCCCTTTTTGGGACACCCCGTCAGATAAACAAGGACTGTCTGCGGTGTTTTTATGTCGTATGTATCTTTCAAAAGCTGCTTTACAAGCTCGGGACCGCCCTCGCCCACTCCCATGGTTCCGAGCGCGCCGTAACGTGTGTGGGAGTCCGATCCGAGTATCATCCTGCCGCATCCTGCGAGTTCTTCGCGCGCGTATGAATGAATTACGGACTGATTTGCGGGAACATATATCCCTCCGTATTTTTTTGCCGCGGAAAGTCCGAAAACATGGTCGTCCTCGTTTATGGTTCCGCCAACCGCGCATAGACTGTTGTGGCAGTTTGTCATAGCGTAAGGAATGGGGAATTCTTTCAGACCTCCGATTCTGGCAGTCTGGATGATACCTACATATGTGATATCGTGCGATACCATGGCGTCAAACTTGATTTTCAGATTTTCACTGTCGTTTGAAACATTGTGAGAAGAGAGTATCTGATACGCAAGAGTGTTTTTTCGAGCTTCTTTCGGGTTAGCGGCATAGTTTTGTTCAATTTTACCGTCTACGAGAAAGACGCCCTGACTTTGTAATCTTATCATGTTTTGAATCCTTCCTTTTATGACTATTGTTTATATATCTGAAGATGTATACGTTGTATGCAAAGCTATCTACAATATTATATCATTTTTTGGCGTGAAGGTCAATAAGCATATTGAAAAATATTGATTTTTGTGTTAAAATATAAATAAAGAAGAGAAAGACAACTTTCAATTGGACAATGATTATAACTAAATTAAGATGTCTTGCCGGTTGATTTTTTCAGTGAAAGATACAACATCCTACTGGAAAAACCGAACAACGGGGTTTAGCCTCTTATTGAATACGAACAAAAATAACTTCGGAAGGGAATTTTATGAGAATAAACAACGATTTCTACAGGCAAAGCGCGCTTGACGCGGCGCCCGCGCTTCTGGGAAAGCTTATCTGCAAAAGAAATGAGGACAATAGGATTTTGAAGATGCGGATAACCGAAACCGAATGCTATATGGGCGTCACAGATACAGGCTGCCATGCTTCAAGGGGTAAGACCGAGAGAAATTCTCCGCTGTGGCTTGAGGGCGGATTTACATATGTTTATCTGTGCTACGGTATGTACAATATGTTTAATGTCATTACCGGAAATGAAGGCGACCCTCAGGGGGTATTGATACGCGGAGTGGAAGGTTTTGACGGTCCCGGAAAATTTACAAAATATGCCGGTATAGACCGTGTCTTCAACAGAATAGATCTGCGTACCTCAGACCTTCTTTGGATAGAGGACGACGGGGCTTGTCCCGAATATGACTCGCTTGTGAGAGTCGGAATAGGTTACGCCGAAAAGGAGGACAGGGAAAGGCTCTGGCGCTTTCGCTCGCGTTTGTAGTCCGTAACGATTTTTAATCTGACAAAATAAAATAAAAATATTGTAAAATGACTTGCAAAAAAAATGATAATATGTTATAATAACTGTGAGTGAATAAAAAGTTTCGTTATGTCTGAACTTTCATGGGCTGATATATTTTTCGGTGTTATCAATACGGATTTGCGACCGGTTTCGGGTTTGGTATCGGAAAGAAAGGAATTGCTGAAATATGAACACTAAATTAAAAAACAATTTGCCATTGATATTTCTTGTCCTCGGAGGATTGCTTATTATCGGCGGTATACTCGTTATGATATTCGGCGCCGGAAACAGCGAGGGATTGATTAAAGTTTTGTTTATACTTATATCGGTGGTCATGATTCTGCTTGGCTGTGTCTGCATTTATTTCATAACGACATTGCCGTCAAAATCCCAACCAAACTTTTTCCTGTACGATACCGCGACGGGGACAAATATGCCTGTTGAAAGTCTTACGTTTGAGCATGTAAACAAGAAAATGACATATTTTATGAGCCATATCGCGTCCAACGCCAAAGAAATGTGGACGGAGGATATAATAGGAAGCGACGGCGACCTGTTCGGAGAAGAGGATATTTTCAGACCGCTTGCGGCTTATAAAATGATTTATGATCTGGTAGACCGCGCGAGCAGTACAATGTGGCAGTATTATCTTGACGCCGGCGACGATATTATCGTGTCTGTCGAGGACGCGCTTGCTTCAAGCGGTGATACGGAGCTTGGAAAGGTCTTTCGCCAGCTTCATAAAAACGCGGCGGGCGACTATACAAAAACCTCTGCTTTTTTGAATAACAACAAGACTTATCTTCAGAAAAAGATGATGAAATATATAAAGACCAATATAGATAAATTTTAAATTCCGTCGGCGCCGGTCTAAACCGGTTGCCGGCAGTTTTAAATTTGTTTTAATTAAGTCAGAAAGGGAAATTGTAATGTTCACGGTTAAACTTGCCGGTATGTGCGTGGAATTTGACAACAGATACGGCCACTTGTATGAATACTGCCGCGATTGGCTTACGCGGGAAGCGCCTCTGTTCCGGGTTAAGGTTTATCCCGATGAAACAGAGACTTATATGAAAAACTGCGGTATGCCGGTCAGTGAGGCTGTGGCGGAGAGAATACTTGCTTACCGCAAAGCGTGTGCCGGGCTTACCGAGTACGGTGTTTTCCTTCTGCACGGCGCGCTTATTTCATACCGGGGTCAGGGGGTTTTGTTTATAGCCGGGCGTGGAGTCGGGAAGACCACACACATAAGACTTTGGAAGGAATGTTTCGGAAATGAAGTCTTATTTATCAACGGGGACAAGCCGCTTGTGAAAAAGCTCGGCGATAAATATGTCGGCTACGGAACGCCGTGGAGAGGCAAGGAGGGACTTGGAGACAATTTATGTGCTCCGATAGACTCGGTGTGTTTTCTGGACAGGGCGGAAAAAGCGTCCGTATGTAAGATAAGCGCAAAAGACGCCGCTTCGCTTGTTTCCAAGCAGACTGTATACCCCGCAAGGACAGAACAGTATGATATTTTTTCGGAGAATATAGCCGATTTTCTTAAAAGCACCCGGTTGTTTTACGCAAGAGTAAACATGAATGTCAATTCGGCAATCTCGGTCAGAGATTATCTGTTCGGAAAATAAACTTTAAGGATTGATAAAAAAATAAATGAAAAACGCCCGTCTTTACCTGTTTTTGCAGGAATAATTCGGGCGTTTTTGTCATAGTTATTCAACGGTATTATAGTGCATTATATTGTAAGAGTTGGCGAGATTGTTCCATGTATTTCTGTCGACCCTGCCGGTCGGTGTTATACCGTGTATTTTCTGAAAGTCCATAATCGCGTTTGATGTGGGCAGATCATATTTTTCATTGATTTCGACGGCATCAAACGGATAGCTTTTTGAGAGTTCTCCTATAATGTGCTGTAAGACTCCTATCTGCCAGCCTTCATTGCCGATCCCGAATGAATAATTTTCCGGATTAACGGGGAAAAATTCTATTCTTACTATCGGAGAGTGTTTATCTATTGATTCATCGTATTTTTGTTTTAGAAGTTCCCATGTGTTGAAATCAACCGTTCCGGTCTGCGGTAGTTCATACTTTCGCTGAAAATTTCTGACGGCGTGAGAAGTATTGTTTTCCCATATGCCGTCTATCGCGACATTTGGAATTTGCGGGTCGTGATATGATAATTGCCTTAAATATTTCTGAATCATGGCAATTGCTTCTTTTTCATTGTGTCTGTAGTTCATAATTTTCGCTCCGTTTTGAATATTGGAAAAACTCGGAAATACGCAAATATGCTTAATATAACCAAATTAGGATGTTCGCCGCTTTTTTCAGCGGGGAAGTTTCCCGCTGAAAGCATTGAACGACAGGTCTTAGCCCTTTAATTGAAAATGATCACGGAGATCTATTGACCTAACTCATATCCCGGATACTGACCTTCATTGAGACGTGAACCGTTATACAGGTCGCTGTAAAGACCTGCAATATTGTCCCATGTAATTGGACCTACAATGCCGGACGGTTCAGTTCCGAAGAGCCGCTGAAGCGCCATTACCGCTTCATTTGTGCGGCTTCCGAAGTATCCTGTAGGAGTCAGAGACGGTATCTCGTTGTAAAACTGTGATATGTAGTTGATATATTCCTGAAGCACCCGAACGTCCTCGGATTCAATACCTACACGCAAAAATACTCCGGGAAACGGAATGGTGTTGCCTTCGGTGAATTTAATGGGAATTGTGTTGAAAATTCCGAGATAAGCGTTGTATATGGCGTTCCATGTGTCCTCTCCCACAATACCGTCTGCAGGCAACCCGAATGTGTTCTGAGCCGCCAATACAGCCTCACGGGTTGCCGGACCGAAAATTCCGTCAACCGCGATGGAGGGAATATTGTCATAAAAATTTGAAAGGTAATTCAGATAATACTGCAACGCGCTCACTCCGGGGCTGGTGTTGCCCTCTCTCAATACTTCGGGAAATTGCTGTATTACCTCTTCAAGACTGATTCCCTCAGAATTGAGTTCATTCAGTTTTTTTACGCTGCCGTAAATATTCTGAAGCGTGTACCAGGTAGATTTGCCGATTATTCCGTCAACGTCGAGATTGAATATTTCCTGAAACTTTTTTACCGCGTCTTCGGTATCGTATGAAAATATTCCGTATGGCGGAGCTATTTTCGGAATAGCGGGGTAGTTGTCGGACACTCTGTTAAGTCTTATCTGCGCCGTGCGGACGTCATCTCCCACGCTTCCGAGCCGCAACGGATATTCAGGCACACTTGCGGTAAGCCCCATGACCGGAGCGTCCTGAACTATATTTATGTTGTCTCCGTAATATGTTGTGAGGATTTCATACGGCGTATAGCCCTGTTCGGCAAGACCTACCGTACCCCACTGGGACAAACCCTCGCATACAGTGTTTATACCGTCGCAGTATTGAGCATAAAGCGGTTCTACATTTCCCTGACGCACTAAGTAATCGTTGAAAATATCAAGAACTATTTGATTTATGTTTGAAAAAATATCTCTTCCTTCAACATATGCCTGATCTATTGCGGTTGAGTTTGTTATGTCAAAATCATATCCGCGCGAGCGGTAATACTCGGTGAAAATACGATTGAGCGCAAAAGATATCTGGGCGTATATATTCGCGCGTATCGCGCTTTCGGGCCACGTGGGATATATTTCGCTTGATGCTACGTTTGCTATGTATTCTGCAAAAGGTACGGTTACATTCGGAGCGTCCGAATCTGGAGGACCGAGATGAACCGTTATATATTCCGGTATGTATGGTGTCGTTGGCATATATTTCCTCACTTACTATATTTATATATGGCATTAAAGAGAAGGGTTTTCGTTTTCATAGTATATTATATTGTCGTTGCGTATACCGTCGGATCTTCCGTTGGTGGACAAAGGAATAAGGTCGACATTCTGAATGGCGGTAATAGAGTCGAATACCGGTACGTTTATGTATGATTGATTATAATAACCGTCTTTTTGCACGTCAATGTTGTAAGTCTGATAAGCTTTTTTTATGCCCGGAGAAAGAGAGATCGAGCGGTCGGGGGCGGGAAGAGCGATTCTTTTTGTCGCTCCGGATGAATTGGTTGTTTCCACAGTGATAAGTTCTCCGGGATCTCCTTCGCTTTGCTGAGGAAAATACTCGTATACATATACCGAAGCGCCCTCAATGGGGATTGCCTGATTTGCGGTTGTTACGTTTACGATTATATATCCCGTTCCGGTAAGTTCCGGGGAGGTTAATTCATTGTTCATTCGCTTTTTTCCTTTCGCTTTTGGATTTATTAAAAATCTTTTATAATAAAATATGCCGAAAAATAAGTTTAAGTGATTGATCGGGAAAAGAAAATTACAGACAAACGAAATAAAATATAGATAGGGATTAGTTAGTGCTTATTATGACCGACGCGCTGTTGTCCGAAGGCGCGTTTTTACAAAAGGCTGTTGACCGAAAACGGATTTTATTTTGGGAGGCAGATAAAAATCTCCCGTGACTTTTAATACAGTCACGGGAGATTATCCGGAAAACTTAAATTTTAATCTTCTTCGTCTTCTTCGTCCTCGGTCTCTTCGCCGGAAATCTTTTCAGGCTCCGGTTCGATTATCGAGTCTGTCTTGAATACAAGAATTGCTTTTGATGAACCTGTTATAGCCATAGTGACAAGTTCATAGCCCGCCTTTTCCATTTCGTTGGCTTTTTCCTCTATGGCGGCAGCCATTTTTTTTGCTTTGGGCGAATAGTCTACCACAACGCTTTTGTAGAACATACAATGCTCTCCTTTCATTGAGCTTTATTTATTTTTACAATATCTTCAGCAGCGGATAGATATTGAAAAAAATTTAAAACCGATGTATATTGTAAAATAAAATATCTGTATTTATTATGAGTAATTTCATATCTTTTATTGCGATTTATCCGATTTGAATATATTTCCCAGAGATGACAGCGTCCTTTTGAGGAAATTTTCTTTTGGTGGGGTGTACTGCGTTGATTTGTGCAGGGACGATTCCATAAACTGCTGTTGACTTGAAAAGGGAACGGGCGCCTGACTTTCCTTTCTGACATATATTCCGTCCGACATCATGAAGCTTGCTTTTGCAGTGTCCTTTAGCTGACAGGACAGTATCCATAATAGCTGTTCTCTTATTTCATTGTCATATACCGGACACGCGATTTCGACCCTTCGGTTGAGATTTCTGGTCATCAGGTCTGCCGAGGATATATAAAGCTTTGCGTCGTTTCCCTTTCCGAAGCAATATATTCTGGCATGTTCAAGATACCTCCCGACTATGCTTGTTACGAAAATACGGTCGGTATAGGTAGGAACGCCCGGCAATATACAGCAGATACCACGTATGATAAGCTGAATTTCCACTCCGGCGCAGGACGCCTCTTTCAGCTTGTCAATGACCTCACGCTCTGTAATTGAGTTTGCCTTAATGCATATATATCCCTCGGCGCCTTTTTTTATCTGTTCGTCTATCAGCTCGCACACCGCTTTTTTTATACCCATGGGAGACACGAGCAACCGCTTGTATTCGCCTTTCAGATTATTGATAAGCATATTCTGAAAAAACGCCGTGCCGTCTTCTCCGATTTCTTCGGACGAGGTCATCAGACTCAGGTCGGTGTACATAGTGTTCGTTTTTTCGTTGTAGTTTCCGGTTCCGATTTGTGTGATATAGCTGAGCCTGTTTTTGTTTCTCATTGTAATGAGACATATTTTACTGTGGCATTTAAAATCTTCAATTCCGTATATAACCTGGCATCCCGCCTCTTCAAGGAGTTTCGACCACGATATGTTGTTGGCTTCGTCAAATCTTGCGCGCAGCTCCATCAGAACGATGACCTCTTTGCCGTTTTCCGCCGCTCTGCACAACGCGCGCGCGATTTTTGAAGATGACGCCAGCCTGTATATGGTTATTTTTATAGAAATTACATCAGGTCTTTGGGCGGCTTCGTTGAGAAGACGTATAAAAGGGTCAACCGAATCGAACGGATAGAACAGCAGTTTGTCTTTTTGACGTATCTGGTCTATTATACTGTACGACGGATTTATGTCTTCCGGCCATCTTGGCTTGTATGGAGTATAAAGCAGCGCCTGTTTTTTGGAGGCCGAAAGTTCGGAGGGCAGGCGGTATACATATTTCATATTCAACGGGCATGGATCAATGTATATCTGTCGTTTTTCAACATGCACCATATTTGTAATGCCCGTAAGAAAAGCGTCGGAAATATTTCTGTCGATTTCAAGGCGTACCACTGAGAGCCTGTCGCGTTTTTTCAGAAGTTTTGTCACACGACTTCTGAAGTCTTCTTCTCCGTCCTCAAATTTGTCGCTGTCAAAGCTGATATCGGCGTTGCGTGTTACACTGATTATACATGATTCCTCTACGGAATACGCGCCGAAAAGCTTTGGTATCCATTGGAGAATAATATTTTCTATTCGCATGTACCGAAGTTCGGTATCCGGAATTTTGACATACGCGGGCAGCGCATCGGTTATAGGAATAAGTCCAATCGCGCTTTTTCCTTTGTTGTCGCGTATAAGAGCGGTTACATAAAGCGCTTTGTTTACCAGATGGGGCACGGGGTGACGGTTGCCGATAATTATAGGTGAAATAATCGGCAATACGCTTGACTTGAAATATTGATGGATCAGTTTTTGCTCTTTTGAGTTAAGCTCGGAAAAAGACATGTCGCAGACGCCGTATTTTTTCAGTTCTTCCGAGACGGATTCATATATCTGTGTTTTAAGCTTCATAAGCCCGGGTATGGCATTGTATATTTTGTCCAACTGCTCGGACGACGTCATTCCGGTTTTGTTGTCGGTTTCATCCGGAGATATCATGGAAATATCGAAAAGACTGCCGACTCTGACCATGAAAAATTCATCAAGGTTGCTTGAGAAAATAGAAATGAATTTCAGACGCTCAATCGGCGGATTGTTCTTTTCGTTTGCCTCTTCCAAGACCCGCTGATTGAATCTCAGCCAACTTAATTCCCGGTTTTGTGTATAAGCGTATAGTTCTTGTCGTTTTTGAGAATTTTTTGACACAGATAGCCCTCCCTTACGCCGTATCTGCTTACAATTATTTTATCGCAGCCAAGTATATCGAATATCCGACACAGAATCATCAGTCCCGGAATAAGAGTGTGTATTCTGTCCGGCTCGGTTTTAAGAATTATATTTGCCGCGTTCCTGTCAGCCTTGAAAAGCAGGGAACATATTTTTTTAAATTGATGTCCGGTTATCTCATTGCAATCATCCGGAAGAGAATATATTTTTCGGGCAATAGCCATTACGGCGCGCGCCGTACCTCCCACGCACAGCAAGGTTAATTCATTGCCAAAGTCCGTAAGCGTATTTTTATTCAGTCGTTCTTCTATTTTGTTTTGCAGTCGTGTAAATGAGCCTTTTCCGGGAAGAATATTTTTGACACATTCACGATAAAGGCTCAGAGAACCGATGCCGTGGCTTGTGGCGGTTGTCGGTCGCCCTTCCTTGAGTGTGACAATTTCCGTGCTGGCTCCACCTATATCCACAATGGCTCCGTCTGCTATTTTATGCTCGTGCATAGCGCCGAAATAGCCGTACATTGCTTCTTCCTCTCCGCTGATTACTTCAATTTTATACCCTGTAGATGATTCAAGCGACGCTATGGCTTCGTCCGTATTTACAATATTTCTCAGTGAGGCGGTCGCGAATACGGCGGTGTTTTCGATGTTTAAAGAATCAAGCGTCTCTTTGAATTCCGAAAGCCCGCGGTATGCGCATTCGATTCCTTCTTTTGTAAGTACTCCTTTTTCAACATAGCCCGCGAGTCCCGCCATGACCTTTTCTCTGAAAAGAATCTTGAAATATTGCTCGTCTATTTCATACAGCGTAAGACGCATGGAGTTTGATCCTATGTCAATGATTGCCTGTTTCATTTTAATAGACCTTTCCCGGCAGATTGTGCCGCGTTTGTGTCGTTTGGAAAATATCCGTGTTTTATTGCTTTCATTTATTAGGATACCTCTTTCGCCACCGGTTCTATACCATGTATAAATTCTTTGAATAAGCTAATTTTTTACATTCAATATGGGGCAAAGCCAAGACATTAAATGTTTTCCGAGGAAGATTGTATCTCTCCGATGAAAAAAATCAAGCGACTCCCGCCCGAAAGACGGTGGAAGTTATAAAAGCAATAATTCAGTTTTTTCAGCGTAAATATTTATGAATATAAAATTACACTATATTTTACAACATTATTTTCCAAATATTTATTTAATTATATAAAATTTTTGTAATATCTGCCACCGTGAAAATGTTAAATTTGTGTTATAAAAACTGTAATTATTTAAATTTAACCTTATACTTGCGAATATTGTTAAGGTAAACGCATTTTAACATTTTAATATTTTAACATTTTAATTTGTTAAACACTTGACATATCGCGATTTATCTGATATAATAACAGTTGTCCACGCTTTTCAGGGACATTCGCAACAGCTTCGGTATCCCCAAAAGCCGGAATAAACATTTTTATTCTTGTCGTATGCAAGAAAGGAGTTTTCATAATATGAAAAAGCTTTTATCGTTATTGCTGGCAGCCCTTACATGTTTTGGTGTGCTGGCGTTTTCTTCCTGTTCCGCCCCCGATCCTGAAAATGACTGGGAAAATATTCAGAAAGACGGTAAATTTATAGTCGGATGTACTCTGTTTGAGCCTATGAACTATAATGACGAAAACGGAAATTTTACCGGTTTTGACACCGAGCTCGCACAGCTTGTTGCGGATGAACTCGGAGTAGAAGTGGAATTTCAGGTGATTACATGGTCAAAAAAGTATATGGAACTTGAGGCAGGCAAAGTGGACTGCCTTTGGAACGGATTCACCTCAAACGGGTCGGATGACGGTGTCGCAAGAAGTGAAAAAGTGGATTTTTCCATACCTTACGCCAATAACTTCCAGTGCATTGTGACAAAGCTTGACGCCGAAGGCAATCCGCTTTATACTTCCGCAGACCAGCTGAAGGATAAAAAATGCGCCGTAGAAGGAGGCTCCGCGGGCGAGGAATACGCGAAGACCATTACCTCGGATCTCGTGGTCAAGGACGCTCAGAACGACGCTTTTACCGAGCTTAAAGCCGGAAGAGTAGATTTTATAGTGGTGGATGTTCTGCTTGCCAACGAAAAATGCGGCAAAGGGGATTTTACCGATACCGTTGTAGCCATTGAGGTTAAGGACGCGCTTGAGGATTACGGAATAGGCTTTCGCAAGGGAAGCTCATTTACCGCTAAGGTAAACGAAGCGCTCGAAAAAATCGTTAAATCAGGCAAGCTTGAAGAGCTTTCGGAAAAATACGGCGTTCCGCTTTCGGAAGAAATTCTCGCGCTTAAGGACAATACATAATGAGCTTTACCGAAGTAACACTTGAACTTCTCTCCGGGTTCGCGGTTACCTGTCAGCTGTTTATCCTGACCTTGATCTTTGCCATTCCGCTCGGACTTCTGGTATCTTTCGGGACTATGTCGAAATTTTCTCCGGTGAAGTATTTTTTCAAGGTAATAGTCTGGATAGTCCGCGGAGTTCCGCTGATGCTTCAGATATTCATAGTTTTCTATGTTCCGGGATTTTTCGGCATAACCTTTCTTGACCGCTTCCCGTCGGCGCTTGTCGCGTTTGTGATTAATTATGCCTGCTACTTTTCGGAGATTTACCGAGCCGGCATCGAAGCGGTTCCTCACGGACAGACCGAGGCGGGGCTTGTTTTGGGCATGACGCGCCGTCAGATATTTACACATGTTACTTTGCAGCAGGTCATAAAGCGCATAATTCCTCCGATGGGCAATGAAATTATTACCCTCGTCAAGGATACCGCTCTCGCGCGTGTGATTTCGGTTATTGAGATAACCAAAAAGGCGGAGTTTTTCGCAGACAAGGCAATTATCTGGCCTCTTTTCTATACCGCCGTATTTTATCTTGTTTTTGTCGGAGTGCTTACCCTGCTTTTCGGGTATCTGGAGAAAAAGCAAAGTTATTATAAAATATGACAGATGTTTCCGGAAGTTATTCCATGGCAAGTAAATTTGGATTTCCGCAACCGGCTTGTCTGCCGGAAACGAAAGGATGATCATGTCGATTCTTGAAGTGAAAAATATAACAAAAAGCTTTGGAAGTACAGAGGTACTGAAGGGTATCAGCTTTACACTTGAAAAAGGAGAGGTGCTCGCGATAATCGGATCTTCCGGAAGCGGAAAGACAACTCTGTTGAGATGTATGAATTACCTTGAGGTGCCGGACGGAGGCTCGATTACCGTAAACGGTCAGCCGTATTTTGATTCAAATGAAAAAAGGCTGAGCGAAAGTGAAATACGCCAGCGCCGTTTGCATTTCGGTCTTGTTTTTCAGTCGTTCAATCTTTTTCCTCAATATACCGTACTTCAGAATCTTGTGCTTGCCGCCAGACTTCTGCAGCGTTCCGAGCTGAAGGCTGAGCTGAAAGAGAAAAAAATCAACAAGCTTGTTTTCCGTGAGAAGCGGACAAAGATAATGAACGATACCGAGCAAAACGCGCGCGCGTTGCTTGAAAGAGTCGGACTTTCGAGCAAAGCCGACTTTTACCCGTGTCAGCTTTCCGGAGGGCAGCAGCAGCGCGCGGCTATAGCTCGCGCACTGTCACTTACTCCCGATATCCTGTGCTTTGACGAACCTACCAGCGCCCTTGACCCTGAGCTTACCGGAGAAGTGCTTAATGTGATCCGTTCTCTTAAATCGGGTGATACCACCATGATAGTTGTTACTCATGAGATGGAGTTCGCCAGAAACGTCGCCGACAGAATTATATTCATGGCAAACGGAGTGATTGAGGAGTCGGGAACATCGGAGGAATTGTTTAATAATCCTAAAAGTGAACTTCTGAAAAACTTCCTCGGCAAAGCAAATCAGTTTTCAAAGTGATAATGAGGTTTTCAGGTATATTTGAATCCTGAAATTTCCGATAATAAAAAGCTCCATACAGAATCAAGGCACTTTCGTTTGAAGAGGTGTTTTTGAAAAAGTACAACAAGTTTATATGTTCCGCAAAGCGGTGGCAGACAACATTTGTTCTGCGCCGCTTTTTTTGCGCTTTGAAAAGGTTCAATGTTCACGGCAAAGGGTTTTCGTCTGAAAGTTTTTCGGCTCTTTAAGGCTTTGTCATTTGAAAAAGCACCCGAAAATATAAAAAACTGTAATGAAGTACCATGATTGCCGAAATGCTGAAATTGGTTGCAGACTATAAGCCTTGTGGTCAGATTACTGTTCAGCTTATCCAGGATGAAAAGACCGGAGATAATTACTACATAGAAATCAATCCTCGTTTTGGCGGCGGTGCGCCGTTAAGTATTAAGGCAGGTGCGGATAGCGCCAAAGCCGTATTGAAAATGCTGAGTGGCGAGAAGTTGGTATATCAAGACAAGGCGGCAAGAGACGGTGCAGTTTACAGCCGCTTTGACCAAAGTGTATGTGTGAATGGGGTAAATTTATGATTCGAGTATTGCAAGTAGTAGGCTCTTTAGGATATGCAGGCGTAGAAGCGGTTGTGATGAATTATTATCGTCATATTGATACAAACCAAGTGCAATTTGATTTTATTTCTTGCTCCCAGAGTAAGCAACGCTATGATGATGAAATTATCAATCGGGGGGGTAATCCACAGGTGTCCTTCAAGAAGCCGAAATCCGTTTTCCTATATGCGTGCGCTAAAAAAGATAATATCAGAAAATAAATATGAAATTGTTCACATACATCAAAACAGTGCGAGTATGACCATGGATGCAAGGGTCGCAAAGTCCTGTGGCGTAAAAACAATTATTGGTCACTCTCATAATACCCGCTGTAATGTTTTGTGGCAGCATTATACTTGCCTTGATGATGTAGCGAACAAGGTATATACGAGAGACATATTCAGAAGAGATTAAGACATTGTAGGCTGATATTTTTCGTCAGGTTTCGCATATGGTTCAATGTTGTCATGATAAGTGATAGTCTTCCCTGAAATTGATAAAAAGAAAAAGCGGATAAATGTCGGTCTCATTTTATGTTTGGTAATCACATTTTAAAAAAACTTTTTAACAACCCCACAAGCGATTTTAGTTCCTGAGTTTCCGGAGGGCTGAGTGGTGAAGTCATCGGGATGTGAGTGAATGATTATTGTTTTTCCTGTTATTTCATTGACGGTAAAGCGGTTTGTCAGAAACAGACTCAGCGCAAAACCGTTATTTCCGAACAGTGGGGGCAGGTCTCCGGCATGATAAGGATGTTCGCAGTTGTCCGGATTATAGTGAGACATGGAAGCCGAGAAAGGGTCGTCCTCGCTTCCTTCACAGGAGGTGCCTTCGTGAATGTGGAATCCGAATATCGGGTCGGCGCAGGCATTGTCCGGAGCAGGGAGACCCATAACTTCGGCATAGAGAATAACGCCGGATTTTGTCTGATAAAACCGTACCGTGCCGGACAGATCCGGATGGATTGAGGGGTCGCCTTCAATGTAGGCGTATGCCTGAGGCTTGCCGCGCAAGACCGATATAAGTGAGGGGAGAGAGGATTTAAAAGGTATGTTGCCGGGCATGATTTTTATCTGAACTTTCGTATAACGAAAGTCTCCTTTCTTTGTAATTTTGCGGGTTATTTTAAAACCGAAATGGCGGTATTTATTAAAATATTTTATGCTTAAATATATTAATGTTAATATAATGATCGATTTTGACATACGTCGCAAGACGCAAAAAAGCCCCGAAGGAAAACAGGCGAGCCGTTTTCCGTTTGGGGCTGTGATTTTTTTATAGTAAATATTTAAAAAAATTTACGGGAAAATTGTACAATTCAAAAACATTGTCCGAGTCGGCTTTCAAAATCGTTGTAACCGAAACAGGTGAGTTTGATTAATTTACCGTCGGCTGTCAGCTTCCAGATATCGGGCAGAGGCATTCCGTTAAAGGTGTTGTTTTTGCAGGTAGTATATATAGCCATATCTCCGAAAACCAGAATGTCGTTTTCACGGGGCGGGGAATCAAAGGAATACTCGCCGACCAAATCTCCGGACAGGCAGGTAGGTCCTCCGATGCGGTAAATTTCACCCTTAAGGTTATCATTATCCGCGCCGAACAGCGGGGGAGTGTATGGCATTTCGATGACGTCCGGCATATGACACGAGGCGCTCGCGTCTGTTACGGCGGTTTTTATTCCGCTGTTTTCTACCACGTCAAGCACACGTGTCACAAGATAACCCGCGTTCAGCGCCACCGCCTCGCCGGGTTCAAGATAAACCTGAACTCCCCATTTTTCCCGCGCATAAATGATACATTTCTCAAGTGTTTCAATATCATATCCGGATTTTGTAATATGATGTCCGCCACCCATATTCAGCCATTTCATTTTAGGTAGAACATCTCCGAATTTTTCTTCAACTACCTCAAGAGTTGTTTTAAGCGCGTCGGAATTCTGCTCGCAGAGGGTATGAAAGTGAATTCCGTCGAGCATGTAAAGTAGCTCGGGGGTCATATTCCGGTCCCATTGCTCGCGTGTCGTGCCGAGCCGGCTGCCGGGAGCGCACGGGTCATATATCTCGTGACCGTTTTGGGTAGAACATTCGGGGTTGATTCGCAGTCCTATGCTTTTACCGTTTATTTTGGCTTTTGCACCGAATTTTTTCAGCTGTCCGGGAGAATTGAAAACAATATGGTCCGCGTACTTTTGCAGCTCGTCAAAATCTTTTTCCCTGTACGCCCCGCAAAATACATGCACCTCGCCGGAAGGCATTTTTTCCTTTCCGAGTCTCGCTTCAAAAAGTCCGCTTGCTTCCGTACCGGAGAGATATTCCGAAAGCAAGGGATAAAAATCAAAGTTGGAAAACGCCTTTTGCGCGAGCAGAATTTTACATCCGGTATTATTCATAACCGATTTCAGTATTTTGCAGTTATGAATGAGCGCGGACTCGTCTATGACATAACATGGAGTGGGCAGCGCCCCGAATATCTCCTCAGGCGACTTGCCTTTAAGGGAAGAAAACGCCGGTCTGTTGTCTGTTCTCATATTCATCACTCAACCAAAACGGGGTCGCGGCTTTCTTTTTTGGGAAGACCGTATTTTTCGAGAGCGTCAAGGAACGGGTCGGGGTCAAATTCCTCGACGTTGAATACGCCGGCTTTGTTCCACTTTCCGGTAAGCAACATCATTGCGCCGCACATCGCGGGCACGCCGGTCGTATAGCTTATCGCCTGACTTTCAACCTCTTTGTAGCACTCCTGATGGTCGCATACGTTGTAAATGTAATAAGACTTGTCCTTTCCGTCTTTTTTTCCGGTAAAGATACAACCGATATTGGTTTTTCCGTGTGTGCGGGGACCGAGGCTTGCGGGGTCGGGCAGCAGTGCTTTTAAAAACTTTATCGGAACGATTTCGTGACCTTCAAAATTAATCGGCGTGGTTGAGAGCATACCTACATCTTCAAGGCATTTCATGTGCGTAAGATAGCTTTGACCGAAGGTCATAAAAAAGCGTATTCTCCTGACTTCGGGAATATTAAGCGCCAGCGACTCTATCTCCTCGTGATGGAGAAGATACATATCCTTCTGTCCCACAGAGTCAAAATTGTATTCGCGCTTTATGCTCATGGCGGGGATTTCTACCCAATGCCCGTTTTCCCAATAGCTTCCCGGCGCGGAGACCTCGCGGAGATTTACTTCCGGATTGAAGTTGGTCGCAAACGGATATCCGTGGTCGCCGCCGTTGCAGTCAAGAATATCGATGGTGTCTATGGTATCGAATTCATGCTTTTTGGCGTAAGCGCAGTAAGCCTGTGTCACACCGGGGTCGAAGCCGCATCCGAGCAGGGCGGTAAGCCCCGCGTTTTTGAATTTATCCCGGTATGCCCACTGCCAGCTGTAATCAAAGTATGCCGAAAATCCGGATTCCTTGCAGCGTTTTTCATATATAGCCCTCCATTCGGGGTTGTCTGTATCTTCGGGCTCATAGTTTGCGGTGTCCATATAGTTGACGCCGCAGGCAAGGCAGGCGTCCATTATGGTAAGGTCCTGATAGGGAAGCGCTATATTCATAACAAGGTCGGGCTTGTAGGAATTGATAAGCTCTATGACCTCCTCTACATTGTCCGCATTGACCTTCGCGGTGGTTATTTTTGTCTTGGTTTTTGATTCAAGTGATTTTGCAAGCGCTTCGCATTTTGAAACGGTGCGGCTGGCTATGCAAAGGTCGGTAAAGATTTCGCTTGCCTGACAACATTTTCTTATAGCCACAGCGGCGACTCCGCCGCAGCCGATAACTAATACTCTGCTCATTTTAATACTCCTTTTTTATTTATATAATGCTAAAATCAGTTCTCTCAGTATTTTGCAGGCAACTGCGGTTGAGGCTCCGCTGGTGTCAAGCATGGGGGCAAGCTCGTTTATATCGGCGCCGATAATATTTGTTTGCGCGACCGTAAGGATAGCTTCAAGCAGCCGCGTAAAACTTACTCCCCCCGCCTCTGGAGTACCGGTGCCGCAGAAGACTGACGGGTCAAGGCAGTCAAGGTCAATTGTTAAATATACCGGAGTGTGTTTACTTTTAAGTTCACGGCAAATACTTTCAAGACCGTCAAAGTCAAATCTGTGCATGTCGGTGTGTTTTTTCGCGAATTCAAACTCGGTTTTATCTCCGCTTCTTATACAGAACTGATGTATCCTGCCGTCTCCGAGAATGTCGTGACACCGGCGGATTACGGCGGCGTGGCTAAGTTTCGCGCCGAGATAATCGTCCCGCAAATCCGCGTGAGCGTCAAAGTGAATTATGTGCATGTCGGGGTACTTCGGGTAGGCAGCCCTTACCGTTCCAAGCGTCACAAGATGTTCTCCGCCGATTAAAACCGGAAGCTTGCCGTCGCTGAGAATTTCTTCCGCGCGGCTTTTTATGTCGTCAAGCGCCGACTTTGCCGAACCGAAACAGAGCTCAAGGTCACCGCAGTCAAAAACCCGGCAGTCCGTAAGGTCTTTGTCCTGATACGGACTGTATGTCTCAAGCCCGAAACTTTCGTGCCTTATTGCTGATGAACCGAAGCGCGCTCCGGGGCGAAAGCTTGTAGTGGAGTCGAAGGGCGCTCCGAACAGAACTATTTTTGAATCCTCGTAGCCGCTCTCGCAGCCAATAAAGGATTCGGTGTTTTTTTCAATCATTTTTCCACCTCCATGAGCATTTTTTCAAGAAACGCGGGCAGATAAAACGCGCCGACGTGCAGTTTGGTCGTGTAATATTGTGTGTCAAGTCCGAGACTTTCCCAACGTCGTGCGTCAAGATCGTTTATCGGGTGATATTTTTTGCTTGAAAATCCGAAAAGCCAATAGCCGGCGGCGTATGTGGGAATATGCGCCTGATATACGCGGCTGACAGGGAAGAGCTTTACTATCCTCTGATGACTTCTCTGCATCGCTTCTGCGTCATGCTTGAAAAAGGGACTTCCTTGCTGATTCACCATGATTCCGTCGTCATGCAGCGCGTTGTAGCAGATACCGTAAAACTCCCGGGTAAAATATCCCTCGGACGGTCCGAACGGGTCTGTTGAGTCGACTATGATAAGGTCGTACTCGTCCTTGCATCTGCGTATGAAACGCAGAGCATTGTCAAAATAGATATTGACACGGAAGTCGTCGAGCTTGCTGGCGTTTTCCGGCAGATATATCCGACAAGCCTCAAGAACCATCGGGTCCATTTCCACAAGGTCTATGCGCTTTATGCAGTCATACCTTGCCAGCTCCTTTACGACCCCTCCGTCTCCCGCGCCTATCACAAGCACGTCTTGGATATCGGGATGAACCGCCATGGGGATGTGGGTAATCATTTCGTCGTATATAAATTCGTCGCGTTCGGTGAGTACTACATTTCCGTCAAGAGTCAGAACTCTCCCGAACTCCGGGGTGTCGAATATATCTATTCTTTGGTAATCGCTCATTTCCGAATACAGATGGCGGTTGACCCGTATGCTGTGCTTGACGTCGGGGGCATGAAATTCGCTGAACCAGATTTCCATGTGCGCAATCCTTCCTTTATGTATGACAATTATTATCTTGATTTATTTATTCTTTTTGTTGCGGACGTATATGTGTATGGTTATTTCTACGCCAGGACATTGATTTTCAGGATGTCGGGGTCTTCGGGGCCCGTCATGGAGCATCCTTTGATTTTTGCGTATTCAATGTAGTCAAGTATTTCCTTGGTAATGCGCTCGCCGGGGGCAAGTATCGGAATGCCCGGAGGGTAGCACATGACGAATTCCGAACAGACGCAGCCCACGCTTTGTTCTATCGGCAGACTCTTTTTGTTTGCGTAAAACGCCTCCTGCGGGCTCGCCACGACCTCGGGGGCGATGTATTCCTGAGACAGAAGACCGTTCGGGTCCTTCTGATAACGGCGGCGTATTTCGGCAAGGGCGCTCACAAGGCGTTCGAGCTCCTGCGGTCTGTCTCCCATCGAAAGGTACGCGAGAATGTTTCCTATATCTCCGAATTCTATCTGTATGTCGTAATCGTCGCGCAATATGTCGTATACCTCAATTCCCGCAAGTCCGATATCTCTTGTGTGCACACTCAGCTTTGTCGGGTCAAAATCGTTAATGGAATTGCCGTTGACAAGTTCTTTCCCGAAGGCGTAATAGCCCCCTATGGCGTTTATCTCCTCTCTGGCGTACTCCGCCATTTCCACCACTCTTGAGAAGACCTTTTTTCCTCTGAGAGCGAGATTCCGGCGGCTGATATCGAGACTTGACATCAAAAGGTAGCTGCCGGATGTGGTCTGCGTCAGATTGATTATCTGTCGTACATAGCCCGCGTTGATATTTTCCCCGGTTAAAAGCAGACTGGATTGGGTGAGACTTCCGCCGCTTTTGTGCATGGAGACCGACGCCATATCCGCGCCAGCCGCCATGGCGGATACCGGCATGTTTTCGCCGAAATAAAAGTGCGTGCCGTGCGCTTCGTCGGCAAGACAAAGCATACCGGCGTCGTGCGCCATTTTCACTATGGCGCGCAGATCCGAACAGATTCCGTAATATGTGGGATTGTTGACGAGTACGGCGACGGCGTCCGGGTTGTCCGATATCGCTTTGGCGACCTGTTCTCTCTGCATACCGAGTGAAATTCCGAGCCTTGTATCTACCTCGGGATTTACGTAAACCGGCACGGCGCCGCAGAGTACCAACGCGTTTATCACGCTTCTGTGGACATTTCTCGGCAGTATTATTTTGTCTCCCCGCTTGCAGGTAGAAAGCACCATGCTCTGAACCGAGCTTGTGGTTCCTCCAACCATCAAAAAAGCGTGCGCGGCGCCGAAGGCGTCGGCGGCAAGCATCTCGGCGTCCCGTATGACCGATACCGGATGACAGAGATTGTCAAGAGGCTTCATGCTGTTGACGTCGATGCTTACACATTGTTCTCCGAGGAACGCCGTCAGTTCGGGATTGCCTCTTCCGTGCTTGTGTCCCGGAACGTCGAACGGCACGACCCTCATTTCCCTGAATCTTTGCAGCGCCTCATAAATAGGCGCTCTGTTTTGATCTGATTTCTTCATTTTCACACCTCAAAAACAAAACGGCACACGCCGTTATTACGCGACTTGTGCCGTTAAACGATTATCAGGTTTGACGATTGGCTGTACTGTACCGCAAAACAATCCCGGCGAAAAAAGCAAGGATTATCCATGCAAAACCTTTAATAATGTAACATGATAGGTTTTTACAGAGTCTATATAGCAATAAACTTTTACTACTCTTTATTGACCGTTTCACAAGTCTGCGCAAATTACGCATTGGGTTATAAAGTAACCAACTTATAAAATTTGAGCTTTTAACTCAATCAATAACGACGGTGATTCCCGTCAATCGGCAGCGGCCCCGGCTGTCCGTCCGATATTACTCATGGGTTTTTCGGTATAGACCCGTTGAGTGGCCGTATAAATTGCGTGTATGACTCTGTTATAGACTCACAGCACTTTAATTATATATCAAACATCGCTTTTTGTCAATACATTTTACGAAAGTTTAATATCGCTGCGCAAACAAGTTTAATTATCGACAAATTTCATTAGCAACAAGTTGTATTTGCGGCAAGCTGCATTAGCAACAAATTGAGAGAAGCAATCGTCTTTATGTGACATTTTTCGATTTTCCGACATATAGTAATAATGATAATGCCAAGACCCTCTCCGCCCGTTACTGTTCTGTTGCTGCTAAAGCAATACACCGTCGGAGAAAGCAAAGCGGCATTGTCAGGCACAAAGACTCAAAAGATATGAGAAATATCCGCAAACGCGGAAACGGAGGTAAATTTATGTACAATGAAAGATTCGGGCAATATGACGGTCTTCGGCGTCGTGTTCCGGGAGTTTCACACAGTGTAATGACAAACGCGGCTGCAATAGGCGATTTTTCACCCGCAGATAACAGAAACAGAATGTCAAACCCCGAAAACAGGGACGTAAGGATGTCAAATCCCGAAAGCAGGGAGGCAAGGATGCAGAACCTTGAAAATTCCTGCGGCTGTGAGGGTAAAAACAAGGGATGTTCTTCTCTGGGGTGGGGACTGTATGAATATCCTCTCGCTATGGCATACGCTCCATATCAGATTTGGAGAAATATATATAAAGAAGACACCGCCCTCTCAAGAGGAACAATGTTCTCGGAGCTTGACCTTCCCTTTGAAGGCAGCGACTGCAATTGCAGAAAGGGGTAAGTTATGGAAAGAATGGACAGAATGGAAAGAGCGAACAGAATGGACAGGTCGGAAAGAAACGAAAGAGGCGGTTGCGGCTGCGGCTGCAACAATTCTCAGGGCGACTGCGCCTCGTTGCTTGACAAAATCAGGAAAATAGATTTTTCACTTGTGGAAACGATCCTTTTTCTCGATGTTTATCCGTGCTCGACAGAAGCGCTTGAATATTACCATAAACTGAGAAAAATGAAAGAAGAGCTTGTCGCGAAATATCAGGCGGCATGCGGTCCGCTCACCGCTTACGGAAACGACAGCGAGCGCGAGTGGAACTGGATTAAAAGTCCCTGGCCATGGGAACTTGAAGCAAACAGATAATCAATCGGAGGAATTTGTATATGTGGAATTATGATAAAAAACTTCAGTTTCCGGTAAAGATAAAGAATCCGGACCCGCGCGCCGCTCAGATCATCATATCTCAGCTTGGCGGGGCCGACGGCGAGCTGGCAGCTTCAATGCGCTATCTTCATCAGAGATACGCAATGCCTTACGATGAGGTTATCGGTATTCTGACCGATGTAGGTACGGAAGAGCTGGCGCATCTTGAAATGATAGCGGCTATTCTGTATCAGCTTACAAGCAACCTTAACGAGGAGGAAGTGGCAAAATCGCCTTTTGCCACATATTTTGTAGACCATACCGCGGGTATATATCCTGTCGCGGCTTCGGGCGTCCCGTTCGATATGAAATATGTCGGCGTCAAGGGAGACACGATAGCCGACCTCAACGAAGACCTTGCGGCGGAGCAAAAAGCGCGTGTAACCTATGACAACATCCTGAGACTTGTTGACGATCCGGACATCAAAGAACCCATTAAATTCCTGAGAGAAAGAGAGATCGTGCATTATCAGAGATTCTGCGACGCTTTAAGAATTACGCAGGACCACCTCGACTCCAAGAATTTCTATGCTTTCAACCCGAGTTTTGACAAGGGCTGTGGCAATAATGTCTTTAAAAAAGGCAATTGCAACAACTGCAATTAAAAACAGCAAATAATTAAAAGAACGTGTCCTTAAAAACGAACGCCGGGCGCCCCGTAAAAATCGGAGCGCCCGACTGATTTCAGTCGGACGGCTTAAGACAAACGTCCCGCCGAATGTAGTATACGGGATTTTTCGTCGCGTAAAAAACGTCTGAGGTATTTATTGAAACATATATTGACACAAAGAGATATAGGTGATATAATATACGAGGCTTGCGCGGCCGCGGAACTGGGGGAAGACGGTGTGAATCCGTCGCAACAGCCATTACCGTATCAGGACAGATTTTGCAGACCTGACACGTTTTACGTGTAAACACATCTTTATATGTAACACGTCTTTACGTCTCGTCTGATCTGCAAATATCCTCAAGTCGGGTCGCTCGCCGCGGTGATTTGCCGGATATTATACAATTGAGAGCAAAGCGCGCGGGTCAAATTCAAAAAGGAGGATTCTTAAAATGAAAAGAATCGCAAAGTGCGCCGTACTTTTCCTTTGCTTAACGCTGGTCGCGGGGGCGTTTGCCGCGGTAGCGGGAGCAGAGGAAGCAAACGGGCAAAAGGTGACGGTAAGCGTCCGTATTGAGGGCATTACCGAGAATCTGTACTACGGTACATATGAGGCAAATGTCGGAGACAGTGTTCTTTCTGTTTTCGCGGCTGTCGATGAGGCAAGCGAGGATATAACCATTACGGGACTTGACCAAGGTTATATTACCGCCGTGAACGACGACGGCAGCGCGCTTACCGAGAGCGGCTGGGACGGTTGGATGTACCGTGTGGACGGCGAGTCGCCGACTGTCGGGATGGGAGACTGCAAGCTGACCGCCGATACAAAAGACATCGTGCTTTATTACAGCGACGAGTATATGACCGGAATGCAGTTCCCGCAGATCGATACCTCGGATATTGAAAACGGCAAAATTAAGTTTACAAGCAAGGATACCGTGTATGATGACAGCGGAAATCCGAGCGTCAATGAAAATCCCGTCGCCGGTATGACCGTCGTTTGGGGCTACGGGGACGGCAAGACCGCCGAGTATACGACAGACGATAACGGAGTTATTACTATAGATAAGTTACAGCTTGAGGACGGAAATCATTCTTTGTCCGTAAGCCGTGAACAGAACGGAATACCCACCGTGCTCAGATTTGCGCCCGACTTTGTTGTGACGATAGGAGATCCGGAAACCGAGACAGGGACCGCGGCGCAGACCGGGCAGGGAACCGCTTCGGAAAGCGAGAGCGGAAGCGAAACCACGGGCAACGCGGAGACAAGCGGCTGTAAATCTGTAGCGGGAATTTCCGTATTGGCGGTTTCACTTGTGCCGGGTATGATTATCGTGATGAAGAAGAAAAAAATCTGAAACATATAAAAGGACATTTCGCAACTGTTTATTAACGATTTGTTCACTCGATTTTATGCTCATAAAATTTTACAATATGTTCATTTATGAACTGTTTAAGATTTTTAAATGAATAAATTTATTTCGTAAAATTTGTCGTCTGAGCGTGATTTTTTGCCTTCCCACCCTTTTGGGAAGGCTTTTTTTGCTTTTGTTTTAATGTTTATGATATAAAAATGAGAAATTCTCAAAAGCCGGAGCTATTTCAACATAAATTTTAGATAAATAATGTTAAAATTAATAAAAACAAGCGAAATATACCCTTTTTCGTCAAAAAAACAATAAATTTTTTTGCCTTTGTAGGATTATAACCTTTGCGACATTGAATTTAATGCGATTTTACATTATAATAGTCGTGAGATATAAAAATTGAGAATATTCGACAGAATATCTTCTCATATAATAGACCTGATACGGAGGTAAAAATTTTGATACTCTTGGATATAGCGACAAATTTATATGAACACCGAATTACGTTTCACATGTCTCAGAATGATGTGTCGGACCTTACGGAGATTTCTCAGAAATCTTTAAGTAAGATTGAGAATTTTTCAGTTGATTTCAGGGTGAGTAAGCTTGAAAAACTCAGTAATGGCTTGGAATTGCGCCCATACGAGCTTGTCGTCCGCCCGGGAGATATTATTGAGAAGGATTTGCTCGAAAAGAAATTTTTAATCCATGAAACAGTCAAAATGCTGTATAAATATTTTTGGATGACACGTCGGAACGGTGACGCCGACGCCGGGTGTCCGGATCTTTCCGTTAATGATATGCTAAACGACAGCGAGTTTATGGAAAGTCTGGAAAAACTATATGATTTTTACGGATCGGATATAAACAATGTAACGAAACTTTCCGAGAAAGACAGTACCGGGACAAAATAATTTAATAATAGCGCGTCTTTCTTACATTGATATTGTGAACTTTATAAAAATACGGCAATTAACAGAAAATTCATAAATGAGACCGTAATCTGAAGCCTTTTATCCATAACGGTTTTTTAAATTTATTTTTGAAATCTCTTTGTGCTATTGACACGATTTTTTTTAAATGCTATAATGTTAAAAACATAAAGTTTACCAGTGGAGAAGTGAAAAATGTCAAGGATAAAGCTGATGAAAAATCCGGGGTATATTGAAGATCTCTTCTTTATATTTTTTTTGAACTTCAATAAAGAGTATTGTAAGAAAAACTTTACTTGTAATACTCTTTCTTCGGAAGATAAGAGTGAAGAAGAAAAGGCAAGCTATTTTGATGAAATTCTGAAACAGTTTGAACCCATTTCGGATGAATTGTATATTTTCTTTCATGCTTTATCAAACGGCAGATGTTTTTTTACATCTCGATATTTTGATAGATATGCCGAGCGTTTTGTTACAGATTATGATATTCATCTTATACACGAGGCTATTCTTGACCAGGAATCTCTGCTGAAAAATATAATTGAATATTATTTTTATTATCTGACCGAGGACGAAATTTCCCGGTGCATGGAATCAAAAAGAAATGTGTATGAAGTTATAAAAAACTCGGATTATACGGACAGCGAAAAATTACGGCTTTATGAGTTGTTTATAAATCCTTCTTTTTACATACAAAAGCTGCAATATGAGCTAACGGTCAAGGATATGATTCTGAGCGAATATTACGAAAAAAATTATTCGCGTATTCTTGACGCGTATAATTCTTTAAACGTAGAAGATGTGATGAAACAGCTTTCTCCGTACTCCGCTATTAACTTTGAGGAAAACGAGGATAAGAACTTATACGTCACGTTTTGTTTGTTGAACACAGAGCATATTAATATAATAAATCTTGAAAAAAGCTTTGTTTTTATCTTGGGAGACGGCTATGTCGGAGGAATTCAGGCGGTCAAGAAAACAAAAAAAATAATAAAGCTGCATGAGTTCGGTTCCGCCGTGTCTGAATTAAATCGCGTAAACATATTGGATTTTATACTTGAAAAGGGCGAGGTAAGCTGTAAGGACCTGGAGCAGAGATTTAATTTTACTGGTTCCACCGCATACCATCATTTGATGATGCTTATGCGTTTTGGCGTTATTAAATCAAGAAGCGAGGGAAAAACGGTTTTTTACAGTATAGACAATAAATATTTTGATACGGTTATAAAACTTTTATATAAATATAGCCGAAATATTAAATGCAGATAAAGGAGTAGCTATGAGAAAAGGCTGGATGAAACCGTTTTTAAACTCAACGGTTTTGGAATGTGTTGTAAACGCGTCGAGTATATGTTCATTTTATTTTCCATGTTTGAATAATGAGGCTAGGTAAGTTTACGTTTTTCTTTTAAGTGAATGACAAGATTTCCCAATATGTTCTGATTTTAAAAGGCGTATTGGGTGTTTTTTTATTGTGGACAATTAAACTTTATCGTCTCGGAAAATGTTAGTAAATAAAATGACCGGAAATTTTTCCGGTCGATTAAAAGTAATTCGCGATTTGGGGGAACAGACATGATTTCTGTTATGTCTGTTCTGCAGTTGACAGTTTATCCATGTTCATAAAGCCGATGATGCGCGGATAATTACAAAAAATGCAACGAATTTTGTGAAATTAATTACACTTTTTACGACGAATAATGTTGATAAAGAGCACGTTATAAAAAAATTACATAAATATTCCGGTAGGGAAAAAAATGTTTCGCAAGAAATGCTTATAAATAAAAAAACCGGGGAGTTTCCGGCTTTTTTATATATGTATATGCTTGAAATTGATTACCCAAAAATATGTCAGATAAGTATTTACTTAAGATGCTCATGCAGTATCTTTTTTATTGTTTCCTGCGCTGTCTTTTCTCCCGAAAGGCTTATTAACTTATTGTAATCATCAATTTCTTTTCCCGAGAAGATAACGGTAACCATTTTTTCCGGTTTTCCCGCGACATGGTCGTAGTTCTCAGGATGAGCCCAAAAGCATCTCATGCAAAAATCGGCATCTTTAATTTCCCAGTTCTTACAATGCTCGCATGTCCATGATTTTGCGCGGTTTGCCGAAGGGCTGAGTAACATAAAACAGTCTGTATCGGTTTCATCGTGCTCTCCGCCGATTTCATAAGGTACACGGTGGTCAACCTGAAGTTTTGACTCTTCCGTTTTTTCAAGATATATAAAGCATCTCGCTCCGTATTTCTCTATAAGCGCACGTTTCAATGCTTTGGACAGAACAGTTCGCCCGGATGCTTTCGACAGAGCATTGTCAATATCTTCCGGATCGCCGAATTTATACGCCGCGATCTTTCGCCCCTCAGACCCCAGAACCCTGTATGTTATCAGCGGTATGCCGTATTCACGAACATCTCTTATCGCACGCGGAGGATGATTATATCCATATAAATCTTTCAGCTCTTGGGATGTGATATATCCGTGTTTCAGAATATGCTGTATTACAGTGCGTGGTCTTTTTGCCGTTACACTATCCAACAAGTCGAGGAATTCCTTAGGATAGTCGTTCATATGGCTACCTCCAACAAAGACAACTGTCGCGGAATTTCATCACAATGTGATATCAATGTTTCACTGATATATAAAGCCTCAAAAGTGGTTTCGTCTTTTCCTAATAATGTTGCCTGACTTGAGCGCCCGGCATTAAGCAGTATTTTTCTGCAATGCAAATTTTCCGGAAGCTCCGTTCCATATTCTTTTTTGCCGCATTTGCCGTCATAGCTGATAAGGTAATCTATTCCCTTACGATTAAGAATCTTCAATGACTCTGTAAAATCATCGAATGAGACGCCCGACAAATATCTGCTGTCCCGAGCGTTTGTTACGCCTTGGTACGGCGGATCCATATAGACTAAATCACCCGGCTTTGCCATTTCCAGTATATCATGATAATCACGACACATAAACTCTGCCTTGCCTTTTAATAATCCTGAGATTTCATATACATTGGCTGCTAATGTCTTTGGATTTGTTCCGTGTCTGCGTTTATCGGGCGACTGATTGAAATTTCCTGATTTTCCATACCTCACGGCGCCCTTAACGCATCTTGCCAAGAGATACAGCATATTTGCCGGCGTCTCTTGATTGTTATTGAACCTCTCCCGCACATCATAATAATGCTGAACATGATTTTCTCCGTAAGAAAACTGCTCTGACCACAAGTCGGTATAACTGTCAATCAGGTTTTGAGGATGTTCAACGGCTTCCCGAAGCATTTCAATTAACGGCGAGTTAATATCGTTGATCACATAAGCGTCCGTCCTGTTGTCGTAAGCCGCCGCGATACTGATTGCAGCCATGCCGGAAAAAGGCTCTAACAGTCGATCAAATTTAATAGGCATATATTGTAAAATCCGGGGAGCTAAAATCCGTTTTGATCCTTGATATTGCACAATGTGCGGAATTTTTCCTATCATTACTCTACCTCCGGGTTTGTAAACTCAATAACATACGACAACAGAATTTCGAACAGTTTTGCAAGGCAAAACCGTAGCATAACAGCTTCCGCTGTATACAATTATGCTGTATACATTATATCACCTTTCCGCCTTATTGTCAACGAAATGATTTAAATGAAGGCGGAAAATTTTCCTAAAGAAAAAAATTTACAAAAATATGTCATTGTGTACATTACTTTTTTCGCGCGGTAAGATATAATTGTATAATACATATTATACACATGTAAAATACATGTAATATATCCGGTAAAATGTCCGAAAGGAGTGTATATACATATGAGGTCCAGACAGATAGCGGGCGACGGTATGCGCCGTGAACACCGCCGATACGGCGGAAAATACGGAAGGCTTTGTTTTATATTTGTTTCCGCCGTACTGATTTTGCTTCTTGCTTCCTGCAATATCGGAAAGCACAAAAGCCCGAATGGCTCGGAAAGCTTTTCGGAGTCCGGAAATACGGAGGGAACGGGCAACGGTTCGGAAGGGCAGAGCACGCCGCATTGGGACGGCAATATACCCGAGCCTGACAGCGAGGCGGGTGACGCGCTTATAATTTCCAAGGTATACGCTCCGGGCGGCAATCCGGACGCGCCCATGAACTGCGGCTATATTGAGATATACAATCTGCTTGACAGGGATATTCTGCTCGACGGCGTGTCGCTGTATTACGGAGAGGGAAAGTCGTTTTCAAGATTTGACTTTATCGGCGTTACCATCGGAGGCGGGGAATATCTGCTGATAAAGTGCGCTTCCTGCGACGGCTACGACAGCAATTACGAGATAATGAGGGTAGAGCAGTACGACCTTGAGTGGAATATAAATCCGGACAACAAGGAGTTTGAGCTTGTTTTAGGGCGCACGGGCGCCGATATTACCCCGGGAGGCGAGTTTGAGGGCGAGGATATATATTCATATGTGCGCGCTTCCATTGTCCCTGACGTCGATATTTACACCGTGGACGACCTGACGAAAAACAAGGTGATCGTGCGTACCTGCCTTGAAAAGGAATCGGGATATCATCTTGTCAATCTGACAAAGTCGGGCAGCGCCGAGCTTGAAAAGATAACCCCCAAGACCTCGGCGGGGGACGTGAACACATATATAAATTCCGACTTTACCGAGGTGAAGTTTTCAAGGTCGGGCGGAGTTTACGGGGATGCTTTTTCGCTTACGCTGTCCGCCCCAGACGGATATCAGATATACTACACTACCGACGGAAGCGACCCGAGGACCAACGGAATAAGGTATGAAGGCGGCATACAGATAAAG
>CALWJX010000017.1 GCA_944381085.1 uncultured Clostridia bacterium | reverse complement strand
CTTCCTGACGCGTATATAACCATATCTTTATTATTTTCAGACTTTTTGGGTCATATCTATTTACAACACAGATTTTTGAAATTTATTTTTTCAATATGTGTAGTGCTTACAATAGAACCAAAATAAAGAAAAAATTCATCCATACCGTCCCGTTAATATTCTTGTGTTTATCGCTCGGTGGAATATCTCCTACGCCTGAGCGCTCACGCTTTTGCGGAAACAGTAAAAAACAGTGACGACACCCAAAATCGGGAGACGACACTGCCGATGGTCGGAGTGGCGGGATTCGAACCCACGGCCTCTTGGTCCCGAACCAAGCGCACTACCAAACTGTGCCACACCCCGACAAAATATTTGATTTCAAATACTTGAATAGTATATCACAAAATCTGATTTTTGTCAAGAGATTTTTTTCGACTTATAAAATTATTTTGAAAAAGATTTTGCTCGGCATTTTAAAATACAATTAATGTTAACCCGCCGCGGCGTGCGAGGAGGGCATTACACTCTCCTCCCCGCACTGACTTTTTAAAAACCGACCTTTCCGCAGTCTGACGAAATCACTTTAGTGTACGTCTAAAATGGACTTTGAAGAATCCTATGCTTTTCTATATCTAAGGAGAGAAAAATATGAGAAAACAAAAACCTCATATCGGCCTACGCTTTTTTCCGTTTTTTCTTTTAACAATCATAAGCGTAATTACCCCGGAAATAATAAGAAAACCGACAACTGAGATTATCGCATAACCCCACATCGGCATTACGAAAGCTACACCGGGCACACAAACGATGAAAGTTCCGAGTCTGTCAGTTTCAAACATCACGTAATTATCGTACACAGTGCAATCTAACTTTCCAAGCATACCTTGTAAAGGGCGGGCACTTTTTATATGTGTACCCGCCGATAACATTATTCCGGAATTATTGCTTCGCCGTCGCCGGTTATATATGCTTCATACAGAGACGTCGCGGTCCTGACAATTGTAGGTTCGTCCGAATATATTCCGCCGTGCTCGATCACCACCGTCTGCCCTACTTTGAGAAATCCGCTTACAATGTATCTTTTTATCCGGGTATGGTTTGCGTATACGGTAAACTCTATTCCGTCGTCGGGATTTTTCATCATGACAGTATCGTCAACCTTAATATAATCGTCTCCTATTTCGGTAACCGTGCCTATCAAAAATTCAGATTCTTTTTCCCCGGGAGAATCGGTCTTGTGAGCGAGCACATAATTTATAATTTCATCCGCCCCCTCGGCGCCGATATAGAAACAGTATCCGTAGTTCTCAATATTAGTGAGTATATATCCGTTATCATATACCGACAGTGACAGATTATATGCTCCCAACGCTTCGGAATTCAAAGCGAAAGACACAGCCTTCTGTCCGTCAAAGTTTTCAGGATATGATAAAAGCTTTGCGTCCGGGTATTCGGCAATCATCCGCCATACCTCGGCGCCGTCTGCCTCGCTTAAAGCATAGTGAAGCTCATCTTTATGATCCGGTTTGTAATATACGTCTGTCAGTTTGCAATATTCACTGAAATTGATAGAACCGATAAAATCTCCGAGTGTTTGGGCAGAAGTTGTTTCATGCCTTAAAAAGACGTAATATTTATCATATCCGTCATATTTTACCGCGACAAATCTTTCACTGTCAACCTTTTTTATCTCATAAACCTCAAATCCGATATAATGTTCTTCATTACCGTAGGCATCATACCCAAGCGCGGTTCCCTCGCCTATTTTTCTTCCTGTAAGATCTTCTGATATGTCCTCTCCCGTATAACCGGTCCTTGAGGTATAAACTGCCCCGTTATAGCTGATTTCCGGAAATTGCTCGCACACTTCCATACAATTCCAAGGCCATTCTATAGCCGATTCCTCCGCGACAATTCCGTTATCGTTTCTCGGTCTGTCGTCTACCCAATAAACACCGTTATTTTCAGGATCCGAACGTATAAACATGGGTACTACCGCAAATGCGGCAGCCGCGATCAACAAGAGAAAAACCGCCGCGCAAACACATTTCAACCATACTGATTTTCCGCGCTTACGAAAGTTCCGTTCGGCGTCTTCTATCATATCATCGTCAATGTATCCTATTGAGTCCAATATATTCCGGCTTTTCATACACTGAATCCTTCCTGTTCAAGATATTTTTTTAGCTTTTCCCTGAGTCGCATAAGCATGGATTTGACTTTGCTTTCACTCATGGAAAAGTCTTTTGCTATTTCGGAGATCGAATACATGTGCCAATAACGTCTTATAAATACTCGTCTTGATTCCGCGGGCAAAGACCGCAAAAATCCGTTGATCGCGCATCGCAAAGCAATCGTTTCATTTAAATCCGAGCCGTCGTCACCGTCGGGTATACATCCCTCAAGCTCCTCAAGTACTATTAAATACTGTCCCGAAGCGCGTTTTTTTGCGGTATTCAGTTCAAGACGATTGATTGAAAGCTGACGGGTGATTCTTCCGAGAAAAGCCTTGAGATTGTTCGGACGTTCGGGAGGAATATTGTTCCACGCTTTAAGATATGTGTCGTTTACAATCTCCTTTGCGTCTTCATCGTTACAGACTACTTTACGGGCAATATAATTAAAATACCGTCCGTAGGCTTTCTCGGTTTCTTCTATAGCTTTTTCGGAGCGTTCCCAGTATAACTTTATTATCTCGTTGTCTGTCATGCATGAACCTCCTTCTTAATAAAAGGCCTTTCACCTTTATGTACAGGAAAACCAATGTATGCGTCGCATCTGAAAATAAAGATTCAAAAAATTTTCAAAACAAGTTTTAAGAAAACAGGCAAAGAAAACCCGCTCAATTTCCCACGGTTATTCTTTACCTGTTTTAGGTTTTTAAATATGAATTATATAAATTTAAGTATTAATTTTTTACATTTGGCAGTGCAGCCGCCGGTCGCGTAAATTCCGGGGGCAAGCGAGAGGAATCCTTTGAAAACATTGTGATGAAATCCGGATACCTCGTCGCTTGTTTCGGTTTTTGTAAACCGCAGTCCGTCTTCGGAAAAATAATATGTCAGCACGTCATCGTGTTTTATGATTTTGAGATAAAGCACATCCGAGCTTATTTTTTTGTATCCGCGATATCCTCCAAGACAAAATGTATTGACATAACTGTTTTTCAGACATATGCCGGCATTGCAGTTTTCATTATAAAAGAACGTAAGACCGAATTCACCCTGATTTTCGATATCGACAAACTGCGCGAGAATTTCAAAGTCACCCGCGGTCTCGTTTATTAAAAGCGGGCAACTGTCGCGAACCGATTCTCCCATACCGTTTAATTCAAGACCATTCCGCGTTATTTTGAGCCGATTTGAGTCAAAAGAGCCGAAAAAGGAAAAATCAGTCCACAATTTTTCGGCTTTTGTATCCGCGAATACATACTCCCTGTCCTGAGGCATTATATCCGCGTTTTCCGAAGCTACGGCTTTAAGCCACCCGTTTTCCCATACCGCGTTGCAAATCAGAATTTGTCTTCCCTCATTATAGTGCCCTTTTTCATATCCGTGGAAAATCAACTTCCAACTGCCGTCAGTCGCTTCAAACGGCGTCGCGTGTCCCACAGACCACCAACGGTCTTTTGGACTGCATGTATGTAAAACCGGATTGTACGGCGAAGGCTCCCATCCGTCTGTCAGACATTCTGAACGGAACATAACCGCCATATGAGAGGTGGCGGGTCCCGCCGTTCCCCCTTCCGCCAACGTCAGATAGTAATAACCGTCGCGGTAAAAAAGCTTCGGACCTTCGCAGCAAACCCCCTCTACATCCCACTCGTCCGGGATTTTCCACGGCTCATAAACCATTTTGGATTCCCCGGCAAACGACAGACCGTCTTTTGAAAGCGGAACGGCATATCCTCCGCTGAAAAACAGCCAGTTCTGACCGCTTTTGACGTCACGCGCAAATCCGGGATCTATCATTCCGACCGAGCCGAGCAATATGGGGGAGCTCCACTGTGAATATAAATTGTCGGTATATACGGCATATATGTTTCCGCTTGAATCCGGAAAATAAATGAAATATCTGTCGCCTATTTTACATATATCGGGCGCCCATATATCGGATATATTATCAAATACCGCGGCGTTTATTTTTTTCCATTCGGTCAGATTTTCCGATTCATAAATTTTAAGTCCGGGAAATGACCTGAATGACGATACCGTCAGGTAATATTTGCCGTTTTCGACGAGAATAGCGGGATCCGCGGTGTTTCCGCAGCAAATTCTTGTGTATTTCATTTGTTTTTCCTCGCTGTATTTGCGTATTAAGTCAGCAGTCAACCCTGTTGCGTCTTTCGCCGGACAAAAACGCCCTTATATTTTCAATAGCCTCATCGCGGCACCTTGCCCTTGCCTCATATGCGCCCCATGCCATATGGGGAGTCAGATATACATTCGGTCTGCCGGATATTTTCGCGAAAGGATGGTCTGCGCCAAAGGGTTCTTTGGCGTACACATCAATTCCTATGCCGCCGAGTCTGTCCTCAAGAACAGCCTCCGCCAACGCCGCCTCATCGGCAACCGCGCCGCGGGCCACGTTTATAAATATAGCGTCTTTTTTCATCATGGCTATTCTTTCGCGGCTGATAAATCCTTTTGTCTGCGGAGTAAGAGGCGTGTGAACCGAGATGATATCCGAATTACGGCAAAGTGTATCCAAATCCGTACAGTTGATATCGGGTACCGGAGTCCTTTTGTTTATGAGAATATTGCATCCAAGCGCTTTGGCGACATTGGCGACCTGCTTTCCTATATTCCCGTATCCGATAATTCCCCATGTTTTACCGAATATCTCGTGATAAACGGGGGTGAGAATATTCGGAATTCCCTCACGATTGTATTTCCCGTCATATACCGATTTTCTGTATTCTTCGATATGTGAAAAAAGACTCAGAACCATACAGAGAGTTATCTGCGCGACACTGTTTGCGGAATACCCGACCACGTTGCACACGGCTATTCCTCTTTTCTTGCAGCTTTCCAGATCTATGTTGTCATAACCTGTCGCCATTTCGCATATAAGCTTCAGACGTTTTACGTCTTTAAGATTATGTTCACCTATCTTAATTTTGTTTATGACTATAATATCGCTTTCAGATATTATTTCTTTTTCGTCTTCCGGCGATATGTTGTCAAAAGTTTTAAGCTCGCCGAACTCGGCAAACGGAGTAAGGTCCAGGTCTTTTCCGAGTGTCGCCGCTTCAAGAACAGATATTATCATAAAAATAAGACGCCTTTCGTTTGAAAAATTTTCGGGATGACCTTATAGTTTGGCTTCAGTCGGCAGTAATCTGCGTAATATCGTTTTCTTTAGTCTCTTCAGGATCGGAAGTCCTTGCTCCTCTGCCTTTTTTCCTGCCCCGTCCTCCGGATTTTTTCTTTTTCAAAACAGTCGTTTCATTTTTATCATCTGCAAGCTCGGTTTGAAGAGATGAATTTTCTTCGGAATTTTCTTTGCCGATTTCCAAAATTTCGGTCTTTGAATCACTTTCGGGCAAAATTGACTCCGTGACTGTATTTTCACATGTGTCTGACTTACATTCGTCTGACTTACATTCGTTTGAGTTATCTTTTACGATTGCGCGTTCGTTGTTCTCAATTTCAGCGTCGTCTTCATTTTTACTTTTTTCTTGCTCCGGGCGGTGTTTTTTGCCTGAAAAATTTTTTTCAAAGAAGCTGCGCAAGGTTTCTTTTATCTCTTCGTTTTTTGATTTTTCTCTGCACCTGTTCCTTTTTGAAATCAAAAAATAGGTTGCTGCAGCCCCGGTAACCGCGCATATTGCGCAAACCGAAGCAATTATAACAGTATACGATTTTTTCATAAATACAGCTCCATTCCGTTACTGTCAGGACACGACAGCAACTATTATTAATCTTGATTAATTAAAAAACTGACGGCAAACGAATTATATACTTTTATTTTTCAAGAAATATGAAGGACATGACAGATGCATATCCTTCAACATCAAACGGCTATTATTCGGCGGCTTTCTCAGATTCCTCTTCCGACGCGCAGTCGCAACATTCCGACTGTGTTTCCTCGCTTTCGGATTCATCCGCTTCATTTTCATTCAGCTTTTCGTCAATCAAATTGTCAATGTCTTCATCCGAGCAGCAGCAACCCTTTTTCTTCTTTTTCCAAATAACAAGAGCGGTAACGACTGCCGCGACTACGCTTGCAACAATTGCCGCGATAACGACGATTTTTAAAATGTTTTCCGATTTTTTCTTATTTACATGAAGCATTTTCGTGTACCATCCTTTACTTAAAATAAAAATTCCGATATATTTATTATACATAATTTTTCCTGACTTGTCAATAGATAATACCAATTTAATGTCGATATTTTAATATATTTTTATATAGATTCGATAACAAAGAAAATTTTTTATAAATCTGACTATGATTTAACCATGTCCATTTTTTATTCCGAAACCAAGCGAATCCCAAAACATATAATAATACGCGCCAAAACCACCAAAAAATACAGTCTGTGACAAATGTTCTCTTTTATTGTATTATTGCTTTTTGAATTTTGCAAAACGCTGACATTCAAAGCAAAAACAAGCCAAATAATGTCATAAAAAAATAATATAATCTATGGTTTTTATTATTGACAAAAAAACGGTTTTATGCTATAATTTACTTATAAAAATTCAATCATTGATAATTTTCCGAATTATCGGTCATATCAAAAAAAGATGTTAAATAAGAGGAGGAAACATGAAAAAATTTATTATTATTCTCTCTGCCCTGCTTGTTATGTCGGCGTCACTTTACGCTTGCAATAACGGAGAGAACGAAGGAGAAGAAGGTTCGACCACCGGCGATAGAATTGTTATCGATCAGACAACCGGCGGTAACGGTGAGTCTGCCTCCGAAACAGGCACGATAAGCGAGAATGAAAGCACCACATCGGAAACGGAAGAAGGCACAAAGGTCTATACCTTTGAGGACAGGAACGAAACGGTTTACGTCATTTCCTCAACAGGCGCTGTCAACGTCAGAAGCGACACGGTTGTCAATGATTCTACCATTGTCAAGAGTGTTGAAAACGGCACGGAGCTTAAGAGAACCGGAATAAGCACCGACGGTGAATGGAGCCGCATAGAGTTTGAGGGCAAGACATGCTATATGAAATCACTGTATCTCACGACAATGAAAGACCCTGACGCGGGATTCACCGCTGTGGAAAAAACACTTTATCTCAATACAGAGAGCCTTATTGTCAGACTGATTCCCTCTACCGACGGCGAAATAATGGCTTACCTTGTAAAGGGTGAGAAAATCTCGGTCATCGCTGAAAATACCGAAAGCGGCTGGTACAAGATTCACTATAAAGGAAAGTATGTTGAGGGAGACTTTTACATATCATCAGACGATAAATATTTCAGCACCGAAGAGATCACTACCGTAGACTGATAATAAACATAAACAATAATAACCCGCCCGGACGTTGAGTTTCGGGCGGGATGTTTTCATATAGCGTTAATTGCTTCCGGGTATAATTCTGGCGTAAAAAATGCATACATTCACTATACCGTTTGAGGGTTTTACGACGTTTCCGCTCACATCGGTCTCATCCTGCGGATATATAAATCCTTCCATTGATAGATAAAGATATCCGTCATCTCCCATGGATATGGTATATTGAACATACTGAAGCTTTGACGCGATCGGATAGCAGGTCAGTATATCTATTTCCGCATTTATTATGTCCTCCTCTGTGATATTGTTGAAATAGTATTCATAAATTCCAAGATTTGAAGAAGAGTAGTACAAAAGGTCACCATATTTGTTTATTCTAACTGTTACTTTCTCCTGCGTTTTGTACCCGCATATATATAAGGTATAACCGATTGAGTAACTCTCTTCTGTTTCCTTGAAATAGCTTCTTTCATATTTGTTTAAATAATCTACGTCTGAATATTCAGATACCATATCCAACACAATATTTTCAGCCTCTGCGGCGCTGACAGCCTGTTTACCGCTTGTATCTATCTCTTTTCTGTCGGTTTTGAAAAATTGTTTTAGTCTGTCCGTACCTATATAGTAAGTATAAGTATTTCCGTTTTCATCATTATATATATCTTCTCCGTATATTTCATTTATAAGCGGCAAAGGAGTCTCTTTTTCATATACATCGCTGGAATCATAGTTTAATACAATATTTTCTCCGTTTATGAATATCTCTTTTTGAGGCTTTTTGAGATCTTTCATCTCACCTCCGGAAGTCATTGAAAGATTTATCTCCTCCGGATTGTTGCGCAACGTCATATTCTCAACTTCGGACGCGTGTGTAGCTCCGTTTGAATATAGTATTTTTTCTTTGTTTTCAAAAATAAAGTCAAAGTCATTTCCGGATGAATTATCTTCCCCCGGAGATTCCTCTCCTTTATATTCGCTTCCGGTTTCCGGTTTTTCAGTGTCGGTATTGCCGCTTCCCGATGTATTGCACGCCGCCGAGCTTCCGAGCAACGCCAAAATCAATGCTATGATTATTATTGATTTTTTCATAATGTACCTCCATATCTCCGGTTCGACAAATCGTCGAAATTTTAATATTGTTGACAGCTTTAATTAAATTATAGCACAAATTTCAGAACAGTCAAGTACATTTGTAAAATTATTTTTCCCGCCCGGACGTTGAGTTTCGGGCGGGCTGTTTTCATAAAGCGTTAATTGCTTCCGGGTATAATTCTGGCGTAAAAAATGCATACATTCACTATACCGTTTGAGGGTTTTATGACATTTCCACTCACATCGGTCTCATCCTGCGGATATATAAATCCTTCCATTGATAGATAAAGATATCCGTCATCTCCCATTGAAATGATATATTGAACATACTGAAGCTTCGATGCGATCGGATAGCAGGTCAGTATATCTATTTCCGCATTTATTATGTCCTCTTCCGTGATATTGTTGATATAATATTCGTATATTCCCAGATTTGATGAATAATAATACAAAAGATCACCGTATTTATTAATACTCATTGACACTTTTTCTTGTGTTTCATAGCCGCAGATGTATAATGTGTAATTGATATGATAGTTTTCATCATCCTCTTCAAAATAACTTTTTTGATACATATCCAGATAGTCTACTTTTGAATAATCACTCACCATCTGCAAAGCAATATTTTCAGCCTCTGCGGCGCTGACAGCCTGTTTGCCGCTTGTGTCTATCTCTTTTCTGTCGGTTTTGAAAAATTGTTTTAGTCTGTCCGTACCTATGTAGTAAACATAAGTATTTCCGTTTTCATCCTTATATATATCTTCTCCGTATATTTCATTGATAAGCGGCAAAGGAGTCTCTTTTTCATATACATCGCTGGAATCATAGTTTAATACAATATTTTCTCCGTTTATGAATATCTCTTTTTGAGGCTTTTTGAGATCTTTCATCTCACCTCCGGAAGTCATTGAAAGATTTATCTCCTCCGGATTGTTGCGCAACGTCATATTCTCAACTTCGGACGCGTGTGTAGCTCCGTTTGAATATAGTATTTTTTCTTTGTTTTCAAAAATAAAGTCAAAGTCATTTCCGGATGAATTATCTTCCCCCGGAGATTCCTCTCCTTTATATTCGCTTCCGGTTTCCGATTTTTCAGTGTCGGTATTGCCGCTTCCCGATGTATTGCACGCCGCCGAGCTTCCGAGCAACGCCAAAATCAATACCATGATTATTATTGATTTTTTCATAATGTACCTCCATATCTCCGGTTCGGCAAATCGTCGTAAATTTTATTATTGTTGATCGCTTTAATTAAATTATAGCACAAAATGCAGAATAGTCAAGTACATTTGTACAATCAATTTATTTTCCGCTTTTTTCACAATCCGCATACGTTAATTTTGTACAAATTAACCCATACAACAAAAAACCGCAAACCCTGTTTTAAGCAATTCGGCTTAAACGGTATCTACGGTTTTTTATTGAATCCAATACAAATTATTGATATATTTAACTTTTTATACTTCCGCTTTTTTTATCCTTTTTCGCATGGACATCAGGTCCTTAAGCATTTTCAACGTGTCTCTGAACATATGAATAGTCGATTCCCTGTGATTTATAATCTTGACCGGCATCTCAACAATTTTCATTCCGTATTTCACCGCCCAGAGTATACACTCAAAGTCAAACGCGAATCTGTCCACCTCGCACTTGGGAAAAATCTTCTTCACCGCGTCTGCCCGGAACGCCTTACAGCCGCACTGAGAATCCGAAAGTCTGAAGCCGCCGACTATGCAAAGCACTTTGATATATGCTTTTGAAGCAATCCTGCGGATTGCCGTATATCCTTCATACCCGTCTTTTGAGAGATTTCTCGAACCTATTACCATATCCGCGTCCGGGTTTTGCGCAAAAGTGTCGTATACCCTTTTGATTACATCGGTTCCGTACGCAAGGTCTGCGTCAGTGAACATTACGATATCGCCTTTCGCGGCAAGCATCGCTTTTCTTACGGCATACCCCTTTCCTCTGTTGTCCGGGTATCCGATAACCGATACGCACGGCAGATTCATCTCCTCCACCGCTCTATCGCATCCGTCGCGTGAACCGTCATTTGAGAAAATTATCTCGTAGTCTTCAAAATTTTTCTGCATATAGTCGGACAGTGTACGCGCCGTATCTCTTATTATGGATATTTCATTATACATGGGTATGCAAAGTGAGAATTTCATTTATATATGTCCTTTCATTTGACTGTTGATCTCTTTTATGAATAAATTAATATGTCCCCTGCCTCTTAGAGGCGACCGGCGCCGCTTGAATGACGGAGATTTGCCCCTTATTTAAGTTATTAAGTCTGTTTTTTATATATACTTATTTCAAACTCAACCGCCGTATTCAGTTTTTCAAGTTTATCAAGTTTGGTTTTGTCTTTCTCGGACGTTCTCCAATAATATGGCGTCATGGAAAAAAGGTCAATGATATCGGCATTGTCCCGAAGACAAATATCATATGATAAGTTTACCTTCTCAATCAACAGCATATTTTTGGGCAAATCCGCCCTTTCCGTATTGACGTAAGGATTTTCATATATGACCTCCTTTAAGCCGAGCAAGTGGTTTTTACCCGCGCCCGCGACGACAAGAACCCCCCCGCGGTCAAGTACACGGCAAAATTCCTCCTCCGCACATGGAGCGAATATATTGACGATACAGTCACAGCGTCCGCTCATAAGCGGGAGGTCAAAAACACTTGAGGTGGCATAAAGCAGATTTTGTTTTTTATCGGCACGGGCTTTTTTCGCGGCATAACCACATGCGTATTTAGACAAATCCACTCCGAAAGTATATTCGGATAAATCCGATAACAGATTTGTATAATACCCTTCACCGCACCCCGCGTCTACAAGAAAATTGCAGTCCTTTACATACAACCCCACCATATCCGCGATTTTCCGCGCTGCGGTCTGAAAATAGTTCTTTTCCAGAAACGCTTTTCTTGACTTTACCGACTCCTTTGTGTCACCGCTTCCTCGTGGATTAAGCGAAAGATATCCCTCGGAGGAAAAATCAAAGCAATGCTTTCTTTCCCCCAGGCAATATACGCTTTTACCGTCGTCCGATACATACATGCCAAAGCCGCATACAGGACATTTCAAAAATTTTTCTACAATAGTTTTCACAGTCAACCCGCACTAAATTCAACTTTCAGTATAAATATACTTATTTTCTATAAGATGCTAAACATCAACATTTCAGTGGAACAGAAACATCCCAACCGAAAAAATCAAGTGGCAAGACATTTTAATTTATTTATATTTTAATACATTTTCGTCTGAAAATCAAGAGAGTTTTCAAAAAATGCATATTGACAAAACAAAATTTCAAAAAATCTTTGACCGCCGTAATTTGAACCGCCGCCTGTCACTTTGCAAGTTTTATTTCAAACCAGAAAGTCGAGCCTTCCCCAAGCTTGCTCTCCACGCCGTAATAAGCGTCATGAGCTTCAAGTATACCTTTAACTATAGACAGACCGAGTCCGGTTCCGACCATTGCCCTTCTGTGAACTTTATCCACCTTATAATATCTGTCCCAGATAAGCGGAAGATCCTCCGGTGAAATACCCACGCCGGTATCGCTGACCGATATCCTTACTTTATTGTCACTGACACTTTGAGTAACCCTTACTGTTTTATCTTCTCCCGTATAATTTATGGCGTTGTTTATCAGATTGTAAACAACCTGTAATATCATCGTCTTATCGGCGTTTATAAACACATCTCTGTCCGCCGAAAAGGAGATATTGTATCCGTCTTTTTCGGTCAGTTTTCCATAGCGGTTCATGACCTCTCTTACGGTCTCGGTGAGATTGAACTCACTTTTTTCAGGTTTTCTGGTTCCGGCTCTGAGCTTTGAAAGGTCGAGCATATCATTTACAAGCGAGGTAAGGCGCTCTGTTTCGTCGATAATCACCTGTACGTTTTCAGGCGTGTTTTCCTCCGGTATATCCCGCATGACCTCACTGTATCCTTTTATCATGGTAAGAGGAGTTCTCAGGTCGTGGGAAATATTGGCAACAAGCTCTTTTTGCAGATTGTTGGTCTTTTTCAGCTCTTCGGAAGCATAGTTGAGGGCGTCCGCGAGTTCCTGTGACTCACGGTATCCTCCGCCGCTGAATTTCGCGTTATAATCGCCCTTAGCCAGCAGCTTTGCGGAAGCGCTCATTTTTTCCATCGGAGCGCAGATAGTTCTTGAAATTATTATAACCAACACAACCGCCCCCAAAAGTAAAATACATGCGATCCAGCCGAATTGTCTTTCAAGAGTGCTGACCGTCGCGTTCAAAGGCGCAAATTCCGAATTAAGCATTATAACATACTCTTCTCCGTTATCAAGCTGCTCAATGGAAATAAAAATAGTTCCCATTTCCGAACTTTCCGCTTTTGCCGGAATCGACACCTTTTTAATATATCTGCCGCCGTTCTGTTTTGCCTTTGAATACAGGGAGGACAACTCATCTGCCGAAATATGATGTATCACACATCCGGCGTTTATATCCGCGCTTTTTATCTGTGTGGCCACACCGTCTTTTACTTCGAATACACGAATGCATTCGTCAAACTTTATGGAATAAGAAAACACGGTTCTCTCAAGAAGCAACTCGTCCCCGAGAGATGAAACTATCGCCTCATTGGTTATTTCAAACTCCTCCATTTTGGACTGCTCGTAGAATTTGTTTAAAAGTACGACCTGAAAGATCCAGATTATAAGCAGCATGACCACAATAAAAATCAGCAACATTCCAAACAACCGCCATGAGATTCCCATCTCACGGCGGCTATGCTTTTTTTCAGACTGTATCTTTTCAGACATAGAATCCATTTTTATTGCCCCTCAAAGCGGTACCCTACTCCCCTGAGCGTAACGATATACCGGCTGTATTCTCCCAAACTTTTGCGCAAAAGCTTTATATGTGTGTCCAAGGTTCTCGCGTCGCCGTAAAAATCGTATCCCCATACCTCACTGATAAGCTTTTCCCTTGAAAGAGCTATATTGCGGTTCTCGAGCATGTAAAAGAAAAGGTCATATTCCTTGGGTGACATTTCAACCCTTTCCCCGTGTATATACACGAGTCTTGCGGTTACATCGGCTTTAAGTCCGCCGCCGTCAAGCTCGATAACAACATTTTGCTTTTTGCCGTTTATATCCTTTGAGCTGTCGTGATTTACGCGCTTCATAACCGCTTCAATTCTGAGCATAAGCTCTTTCGGAGAAAACGGCTTTACGACATAATCATCTATCCCGAGTTCAAACCCGTTGATTTTATCGTACTCCTCACCGCGCGCCGAAAGCATTATTATCGGAGTCTGAGATATTTTTCTGATTTCACGGCAGGCAGAAAAACCGTCAAGCTCGGGCATCATTATATCCATAATAATGATGTCAAAGTTTTCCTTACGGCAAAGCCTTACCGCTTCCATGCCGTCGCCGGCCTCGGTTACATTATGTCCTTCAAATTCCGCGTACTTTTTAATGATAGAACGAATCCTTGCTTCGTCGTCCACAACTAAAATCTGGTACATAGAGCGTCTTTTCCTTTCCTAATGTTTGTTTTTCGGATTCTTTTAGCCTTTCGCGTTTGACGTTCGGTATTTTTTTATGATATCCTTCCGATACCGACGATCGTATTACTGTTTTTATTTACTCCGTGAAGTTCACGTTTTCCGGAACATATTCTTTGAGCACCAGACTTATTTCCTGATAATTTCCGTTTCTTACAACAGTAAATATCACGCCGTCTCCAACCTGATAATCTTTAAGCGCGGCTTTAACTCCGTCAGAAGAAGTAACCTCAACACCGCCAACTGCGACTATTCTGTCACCATACTGAAATTCATCGGAATATTTTGACTCAACCACAAATACGCCGACACTTCTTGTACCGAAATACGCCATCGCAACCTGAGAGTTTGTCACGTCGTAAAGAGAAAGTCCGCAGTCAACCACTCCCCTTACATATCCGTAATGAATAAGTTCGGTAATTATTTCATAAGCCGAATCAATAGGAATCGCAAATCCCAAGCCTTCAACATCGTCTCCCGACGCTTTGGCATTGACAACGCCTATCAGCTGTCCCGCCATATTAAACAATCCGCCTCCGGAATTGCCGGGATTTATTGCGGCGTTTGTCTGAAGCAGGACCATTTCCTCTCCGTCAACCGTTATATTCCTTTCGGTAGCGCTGATAATACCGGTCGTTACCGTTCCGCCGAGCGAGCCGAGCGGATTTCCTATAGCTATTACGCTCTCACCGACTACAAGATCGGCGCTGCATCCGAGGCTTGCCACGGTAAGTTCCTTTTCACCCGGATCGATTTTTATAACCGCTATGTCGCTCTGCTCGTCGGTGCCCACAAGACTTGCCTCGTATTCACTGCCGTCCGCCAGCCTTACCTTTACGGTATTTGCCCCTTCAATCACATGGTTATTCGTAACTATATAGCCGGTTTTTTCAATAATGACTCCGCTTCCGGCTCCGGTGGTCACATACTGTCCCATCCACGAACTGTTCTGCACTATTTCCGTAGTTATTTCCACCACGCTGTCCGATACCGCTTCCCAGACCTGTGTAACGGTATTGTACGCCTGACCCGCGCTGGTCTGTTTGCTGCCGTCATCTTTGATTGAATCGGATTTATTTATATTTATGTCGGGATTGTGCAGGGTACTTTCTCCGCCGCCGCTCTCCGACTCAAAATTTACCATATTGTCCGATAAATTATCCCCCGACCCGCTTTCGGAATCATTGCCCGACAGCCCGGCGGAATACTTTCCTATGGCAAACGCTCCGACAGTCAGCGCGAAGCACAGAATGACCGCGCAGACAGAGATTACGACATATTTGGCTTTTCCCTTTTTCTTTCTTTTTGGCTCTTCGTTTTTCGGTCTGTACACATAAGAGTATTCGCCGTTTTCTCCTACTTTATAACCCGACGAATAGTTATCGGCAGTTCCGAAATCCTTTTTATCCGTATTCCTCCCGGAATCGGCGCTGTCATTTATGTCATTGTTTATGTTCAAATCATTGTCACGTCCGATGTTGTTGTCTTTATCAAAATCATTCATACAAGAACACCTCCGTTTTTTGGATTTTAAATCCTTTTATGTCTAAATTATAATCATTGTTTGTGACCGTTTAATGACGACAAAATAAAAAGTCATTGAATTATTGAAATGCTTCTTGTTTTTAAGTTAAATATCTGTTATAATTAAAGAAAAGATCGAATAAAAGCGGTACGGAGGTAATTTTGGATATATTTTCAAGCTTAAAAAAACTTTTGAACGAAAAAAACATTTTAAAATTCGGAGCGGTTCCTTTTTCCTCCTGCAAAACAGTAAGGCCGTACAAGCTCGGTGAAGATATCTCGCGGATGAAAACGGTTTATATATTCGCGGTACCCTATCTCTGCCGTACCGGCAAGAAAAACATATCGGCATACGCCGTTGCCAAAGACTATCACCTGTTTTTCAAAAAAATTTTTGACGAAATTCTTCCGTTTTTACACAATAATTGTCCGGAGTATAAATTTTACGGATTTGCCGATTCTTCTCCGGTAAGCGAGGTAAACGCCGCGGCGCTCGCGGGAATCGGCATTATCGGAGACAACGGACTGTTAATCACGGAAGAATACTCTTCCTTCGTCTTTCTCGGAGAAATAATAACCGATTATCCCGAACGGCATTTTACCGAACAACAAATACGCCGTTGTCCCTCCTGCGGTAAATGCAAGCTTGCCTGCCCTGTAAATGAAGGCCGCGGGGCATGTCTGTCCGAGGTCACTCAGAGAAAAGGCGAGCTTGACGCTTCCGATAAAGCTTTTTTATTGAAATACGGCTCCGTATGGGGATGCGATATATGTCAGACAGTGTGCCCGTATACCGCCGCGGCGATAAAAAACGGCACGATTTATTCCCCGATTCCTTTCTTTAACGAGAACCTCACTCCGTTTCTGACTTACGGTATGATTGAAAATATGCCGGACGATGAGTTCAAAGAAAGAGCTTATTCTTGGAGAAAAAAGGAAGTCTTACTTCGCAACCTTAAAATTTATGAGGAAGGAAATTCCAATATTCATTCGGAAAGGAGATCAAATGATTGAATTTCTGTTCGGAAAACCCGGAAGCGGCAAAACCACATACATAATAAAAGAAATCGAAAAAAACATAGCGGAACGAAAAAAAACATATCTGATTGTTCCGGAGCAGCAGGTTTACATAAGCGAATATATGCTCGCGTCACTTCCTCCATGCTCCGCACTTTACTTTGAAACCGTCAGTTTTACAAGGCTTGCCGAAATAGTATTCGGTGAATACGGGGGTCTTGTCAAAAGCGATATAAGCTCCGGGGCAAAAAGACTTATCATGTGGCGGAATCTGCACGAAATTTCAACTCTGCTGCTCGAATACTCCTGCGGGAGAATCGATAAAAAGCTCTGTGAAATGATGCTTTCTCTGACGGAAGAACTCAGAGTTAATTCGATTACTCCCGAAATGCTGGAAAACGCGCTTTCCGACTCGGAAAATTCGGATTTTTCAAAAAAAATACACGACATTGTACTCATATATTCAAATTACAACAGATCCTTGGAACAAATTTTCGGGGACGGAGCGTCAGGAGACATTCTCTCAAGACTTTCAGACACCTTGGCGGAGCATGATTTTTTTAAAGGCAAGCAGGTATTCATCGACTCTTTTACCGACTTTACCGGCGTTGAGCTTTCGGTTCTCCGTCATATAATCAAAAGCGCGGACAAGGTGATTTTCTCGGCGTCCCTCCCAATGAGGGGATTTCACTCGATATATACCGAGAGCATCACCCAAACGGTAAAAAAACTCACTTCATTTGCGCATAAGGACAATATTGAAACCCGCGACACTGTGCTCGGCGAAAACCACCGTCAGAAAAGTGCGGAACTCAAAAAACTTGAAGAAACCCTGTGGGATTTTACCGTCTCGGAAAATTCCGTTCCGGAAATATCCGAAAAGGACAGAGGCGGAATAGAACTTGCCGTATGCAAAAACGAATATGAAGAAGCGGAATATATGGCGCTGAGAATACTTGAAGCTCGGGAAAACGGATATTTGTTTTCGGAAATCGCGGTAATACCCAGAGACGCGGAATCACGCAAGGGTATTTTAAATGCCGTGTTTGACAAACACAACATTCCTTTTTTCTACTCTGAACGCACAGACCTTTCCCTTACGCCGGCGGCAAGGTTTATATTAAGCTCGCTTAAGTGTATTTCATATAACTACAGGCTTGAAGACGTACTTACACTTGTAAAGACCGGATTGTGCGACATCTCCTCACGCGACTGCGACCTGTTTGAAGATTATTGCGTCACATGGAACATAAGCGGCTCTCTGTTTTGCGAAAGCGCGTGGAGCATGAATCCCGACGGGTATACAACTCAGAGAAGCCGGAGAGGAGAGGATATACTCAATTCGGCAAATAAAGTACGCGCCTCGGTAATTCCGCCGCTTCAGAAGCTCTCGGCCGCGCTCAACTCATCTGAGGGAAACCCGCTGAATATGTGCTTCGCGCTGTATTCATATTTAAAAGAAACCCGGATGGCGGAACAGCTCTCCTCTCTTGCCGAATTTGAGCTGTCGTTAAACAATGCCCGAGAGGCGGGTGAGCTTATACGCATATATGATTATATAATTTCCGCGCTGACCGACATCGGCACAATGCTTTCCGATATCAGAATAACGGTCGACGAATTCCGCTCGGTCATCGAAATACTTCTCTCAAATACCGACATAGGCTCTGTTCCCTCCGTAGGCGACTGTGTAACGATAGGTTCGGCTTCAACCTTAAGAATTGAGAATATCAAGCTGGTTTTTACTCCCGGCATGTGCGAGGGAGAATTTCCCGCTTCGTTCTCGGAAAATTCTGTCCTACGCGAAGATGAAAAGCAAAAACTTGAAGAGTACGGCATAGTACTGTCATCCCGTGAAAGCAAAATAACATCGGACGAGCTTTTTTATGTATACAGAGCTTTTACCCGTCCCTCCGAAAAGCTGATTATAACCTGCTGTTCGTCCGGTATTGAGGGAAATATAAAGTATCCTTCATGGGCATGGAACAGAATAAAATTTCTGTTCCCTTATATAAAGGAAGAACTGTTTGACGCCCGGGCGGTAAAAGACGCCTTGGACGCCGAAAACCGCTTGGACATCGGAAAATCCGAAAGCACGGGCGAAAAAAACGCCAAAAACCTGAACGATATAGATCCCGCGCAGGTAAGAATGTTATTCGGAAACCGTATAGTCCTGAGTAAAACCACAATCTCCGCTTTTGCCGAATGTCCGTACAGATTCTGGGGAGAGTTTATACTGAATCTGCGCGAGCAGAAACACAACAATGTGGGTTATGCGGACTCGGGGTCTTACATTCACTACGTGCTTGAAAAATTCATCTCCGAATTGCGCCTGCCCGACGGGACTCTGAGACAAACCGACAAAGATACCGCCGAGGAAATTTTAAACAGACTTACAAATAATTATGTTTCAAATATAGGATGTATGCTTTCCCCTTCACTGCTCTATCGGTTTTCACGGCTGCGCGACCTCACTTTCATAATGGCAAAGAGTATACTTGACGAGTTCTCGGATTCAATGTTCAGAATCGCGGCATTTGAAGAAAAGATAACCGACCGTTCCGAGAGCAGGCTTAAACCGCTTGAGATCAAAACCGACCCATACGATGAGCAGTCCGCCGCGGTCTGCCTGTGCGGTACGGTTGACAGAATCGACTACTATGACGACGGAAACGAGGTATACCTGCGGATAACGGACTACAAAACCGGCAGTAAGAGCTTTAAAATAAACGAAATCTCAAACGGCAAAGACCTGCAGCTTCCGGCATATCTGTTTACCGTTGCGTCGGCGGAAAACAGCGGATATTTTCTTAATTTGACCAAGGGCAGAATAATTCGTCCCTCGGCGGCTCTTTACCTCTCCGCGTCCGAAAAAGACGGAAAAATCACGCCCGCCAGAAGCGGTTTTATATTAAACAACGAGAATTTAATCCGGGCGTCTAGCGCGCGTCTTGACCCCGATATTCTTGCCGGCATTACTCTTACAAAGGAAAATACTTTCAAGGGCAGTCCGCTTGTAAGCACTGATGAGATGTCGGAATTAGAAAACACCCTGCGCCATACCGTCTCTTCGGTGGCAAGAGATATTTACGCCGGAAAAGCCCCCAGACGCCCGTCGGAGGACAACTGCAAATTCTGCAAAATTCGTTCGGGATGTTCGTCGGCGTGTATAAAAAGATAGCCGTACAGACAGGAGATTGATTTATGGAATTTACCAAATCTCAAAAAGACGCCATATCCGCCGCGGGTTCCACAATACTGGTCAGCGCCGCGGCGGGTTCGGGAAAAACCTTTACTTTGACTCAAAGAATAATAAAATCAATCATCGGAGACGGCGAGAATTGCGCCGACATATCGCGTACTTTGATAGTTACATTCACACGCGCCGCCGCCGCCGAGCTGAAAATAAGAATATCCTCCGCGCTGTCCCGCGCGATAGCGGAGCACCCGTCAGATTCAAGGCTTCAAAAACAGCTTATTATGCTGGGCAATGCCAAAATCAGCACCATAGACTCATTTTTCACGGAACCTGTAAGGGCAAACTTTGAAAAGCTTGGATTTACCTCAACTCCCCGGCTTGCGGACAGCGCGGAGCTTGAAGAAACAAGAGAACAGATTTTAGCGAATGTTCTTGACGGTTTTTTTGAAAAATATGATGTATGCTCTGACCTCAGACTGACGCCGCTCGGCTATTCCAACGACTTCACCGAGCTGTTGACAATCTTCTCCGGGACACGTGACGCTCAAGATATTTATTCAAACCTTTTTGAATTGTATTCAAAACTGATAACCTCTCCGAGAGGAGTAAATCAGCTCAAAGACGCCGCGCAAAAACTGGAAGACGACTCACAAAAGGAGTTTTTTCTTACATACGTCGGAAAATTTGTTTCCGGGTACCTTATTTCCCTGTACAAAAACTGCTCGGACATATTTGAAAGCCTTTCCGAAAAAGCTTCGGATAATGAACTTTTGCGCGAAAAATATCTTCCCGTACTTCAAAGCGACGCGGAAAGGTGCCGTACACTTATAATTAAGACAAACTCAGGATATGCTCAGGCAAAGGACGCTTTCATAAATTGCAAAACCGTAAAAATCACCGCGCTGAAAAGCAATGATAAAAGTAATCTTTCGGAATATATAAAAAATACCAGGAGCAAATTAAACAAACTGATAAATGAAGCGGGAAAGGCGTTTCTGAATTTTGACGAAGAAGAAATAAAAAATGACTTTAAAAAAAGCTCCGAATACTGTATGCTGCTGTATTCCCTGCTTGACCGCTTTGACAGGCTTTACGGCGAAGAAAAAAGGGCAAAAGGGGTATGCGAATTTTCCGATATGCCCAGGTATATGCTTAAAATACTCCAAAATGAAGACGGCTCTCCGAGCGACGCCGCAGACAACCTTTATAACAGCTTTGACGAGGTCTATATTGACGAATATCAGGATGTAAACGAAATTCAGGACCGTATATTCGAGCTCATAGGCAGAAATCACCGTTTTATGGTGGGAGACATAAAACAAAGCATATATGGCTTCAGAGACGCCGAACCGGATATTTTCGCCGGCTACAGAAAAAAATTTCCGACATACCTATCTCAGGAAACATATACCGGAGACGAACACGGCGGACGCTCGGTTTTCATGTCCGACAATTTCAGATGCGATGAAAACATTATTAAATTCACAAATCTTGTCTGTTCGCACATGTTTACGCTTTGCGGCGGAAACATCGGTTACACGAAAGCCGACGACCTCGTGTTTTCAAAGGCTTTACCCTATGAAAACTATATTTCTCCCAAGGTCAACATAAATATTATACAAAAAAAGCCTTCGGAATCCGCAATATCGGATAATGAAAATAACGAAGAGGATCCGCAAAGTGAAGAAGATGCTGTCAGCGACGAGGCAATAGTTACCGCAAACGAAATCGCAAACCTGCTGCGTTCGGGAATAAAGGCTGACAACAAGCCCATAAAAGCCTCCGATATCACTGTGCTTGTGAGAGACAAAAGCAGTCCGAAGCCGCTGTTCGAAGCGCTGAAAAAACTCAGAATCGACTATGTAATAGCTGAAAATTCGGAGCTGTTTGACGGTGAGGATATGAAAACGCTTGTAAGTCTGCTTGAATCTACAGACAATCCGCACAACGATACCTCCCTGTGCGCGTTGCTTACTTCAAACGCTTTCAAAGGTATGCCGTACATGTCGCTGGAAGAAATAATAACCGTAAGACAAAAAGCGGACAAATCAGATTCACTTTTCGACGCGGTAGTAAAATACGGAAAAGCAAGCGAGACCGATCCGCTCTCCACAATTCTCTCCTTCAGATGCGCCTCCTTCGTAAACACACTTGAAAAGCTCCGCTCGGATTCCCGCAAGCTTGCCGCGGACCTGTTCTTAAAGCTTATAGCTTCAATGCCTGAGTTTTCAAAGCTGTGCGAAAGCCGTGCTTTTATATACATGTACGACTGCGCCTGCAAATATGTGCGGAATTCATGGAACGGGCTTTTCGGCTTTCTCAAATATTTTAAAAGGCTTATTATGTCAACGCAAAATTCCGCCGAGCCTGAAATAAGCACGCGCAACGCGGTTACCGTAATGACAATTCACAAATCCAAAGGGCTTGAGTTCAACACCTGCTTTCTCTACGGTTTCGGGAAAAGATTCAATTCGCAGCGAAAAAACAGCGGTATCATCTTTGACCGCTCGTTAACCTTCGCGGCAAAATTGCCCAAAAAGGACAATGACGGAACCGCATATAAAACCACAGCGCTTTATGAAGCGGTAAAGCAAAAGCTTGATTTGCGAAACGCCGAGGAGGAAATGAGAATACTTTATGTGGCGCTGACAAGAGCAAGAGAGAGGCTATATATAAGCGCGTCACTCTCAAAAAGCTATGTAAATTTCAAAGACGGTATCGAAACCGACGCAAACTCTCCTTTTGCGCTTCTGAATCACTCGGACTATATATCCTGGATCATATCCGCCATATCAAACTTTCAGTGCGATAATGACAGACCTTACAATATAAATGTTTTTACCAAAGGCGAGAACAGGCTGTGCGACCCGCTTATTTACGACAGCGCCGAAAAGCTTATTAAACGCTCCGATGAAAACGCTCTGAAATATTCGCGTTTATTGAAAGAAGCAAATATTGCGAATAAACGTGAAAAATTTCTGCTCGACGTACCGTCTAAGGCAGCCGCGTCAAAGGCCTCCCCAGACATGCTTGACAACAGTGTTTTTATACCGTTCGAGGACTACGACGGGCAAAAAAATTCAGAGCGCGACGGTTATAAATCCATCAGCGCGCAGGCGCTCAGCTCCAGAATCGAACTTATGCGTTCCTCAAATCCCGACTTTGAGAGTCTGTTGTCCGCCAATCAAAAGCCGACGGCGACCGAGAAAGGAAGCGCCGCGCATCTGTTTTTACAATACTGCGACTTTGAAAACGCGGAAAAAAACGGCTTTGAAAATGAAATATTGAGGCTTACAGAACAAAAATATATTACCCGCAGAAGCGCGGATATAATCAACCGGGGACAAATCGAAAAGTTTTTCAAAAGCGGTTTTTTTCGGTTAATACGAAACGCCTCGGAAATAAAGAAGGAATTCAGATTCGGTTTCTTCCGGAACGCCGAGGAATTTACCGCCAAACCTGAAATTAAAGAGCTTGTACACGGAAAGAAAATATACATACAGGGGTCGATAGATCTGATTCTCATCAACCCGGACGGCTCTCTTTATATCTGCGACTACAAAAGCGACAGAATAACCGACTCCGAAAAAAATGACATTGAACTTTTGAAATCAAACCTTTCGACAAAGCATAAAAATCAGCTTTTGCAGTACCGCAGAGCCGTAAAAGATATCTTCGGGAAAGCTCCCGACAAGATTTTCATATATTCACTGCCTTTTGGCGAGGCGGTCGAGTTGAATCTGTAAGCTATTGCCGGATATACGCGGCAATCGTACTGTCATCAAGCAATAAAAAACGGGCTGTTGCTCACACCATTTCCCGGTGTATTTGCAACAGCCTTTTTTATTTGGTTTCCGACCCGCAGCATTGGCGGACTTAACAGGTTGAGGATATGCTTATTTTATCGGTCTGCTGATATTCTTTTCGGCTTTCATCGGGCAAAATTATCTGTACGTCAATCTTTTTTGACGAAGCTACGTTCAATTCAAATTTTCCGTTTTTATAAACCCTGGAAACATCGATATATCCGCCCGGCATCGGTACTCTTCCGCCCGCGCTTTCAACGCCCATATAAAGCGGTTTGATTCTGACCTTTAAAAAACCGTCCTTTTCGGGAAATACGCCGAGCATCATTGCCGAAAACTCATATATCGGCGCGCTGCTCCAGCCGTGGCACTCGCTTCTCGGGCTGTCCGGGTTTTCACACCATGTGGTACAATGCAAATCAAGCATATGCCTCCAGCCCTCGAAAACTCTGTCGCTGTACTTCTCATAGCGTCCTGCTTTCTCAAGCGCGCGGAACATGTAGTAATTCATTGAAAAAGTGCATTTTGACACTCCGGAAACAGCGAAAACCCGATCGATGAGTTCTCCCGCCTCATCCCCCGAAACCGCTCCCGAAAGCACTGCCCAAAGCGCGGTATGCTCGCTGAATTCGGATATACCCAAAACATCTGTATACATGCCGCGGTTGCGGTCAAAGCACAGATTATTTACCGCCGCCAGCATACGTTCCTTTCTCTCGCCGTATTCTTTCGCAAGCCCCGTTCTGCCGCAGGCCAGACACACTTCCGACTGCATATCAAGCGCCGCGGCGTAAATCATACTGTATACTGTAATCGGCTTATCCCTGCCTCCGTTGGGCACACCGACCGGCCATGACGGAACCCAGTCAACAAAGGGCCAGTAATGCGTCGGTCCTATAAGCCCGTCCTCTCCTATAAGGTCGTCAAATCCCTGCAATACTCTGTCCGCTATCCCGCTCATACTTTTCACAAATCCGACGTCACCGGTATATCTGAGATATTCTCTGAGCATCATGACCCAATACAGGGAAAATGAAGGTATGACCTGACAGCCGACAGAAGGATAATTAGCCTGTATCATTCCGTCCGGAAGCTGCGACTGAGCCATGTCCACAATAATTTTTTTCTGAAGCGCGGGATTATTGGTCATGCGGAACGCGAACAGAGCCTCAAGCCCTCCGTCCATGGCATACTGCTGCTGCTCATAATAAGGGCAGTCCACAAACATCTCGTGCGACGAGCAATCGACCGTATTAAGGCTCACTTTCCACATCCTGTTAAATATCTCATCGCTCGATTCAAAGCTTCCGACTCCTCCGGACTCAGCGCACCCGGCAAACGGATAGACAAATCTTGACGCATAAATCTTAAAATCAAGAAATTCTCCCTCGGTCTCCACCTTTATGTACCTGAAAGAACGGTACCAGAAAGGAGAATAATTCTGCTTTTCTCCGTTTGCGCAAAGAGTGTCCCACGCTCCGACAAGCACGCCGTCCGTGTTGTCCCTTATCGTCTTGCACGCATTTCCGTTGCCGTCAAACGAGGTATAACATTCCGCGTAAATCACGTTTATTCTGTTACCTTTATCCGAGCTGTAACAAAAATCGACATACGCGGTAACATATTCCCTGGCGTCAAACTCAATTACGGTTTTTCCGTCCGACGAATACCTCTTTATCTCCTTCATCTCTTTTGCGGCTTCGGGGTGAAGCAGCGGAATCGGACGCTCCTTTAACATATAAGGCTCTCCGAGTCCGAACAAATTTATACATGAGGATTCGGGATGCGGCTCATACATTTCGCGGATTTCTTCGCGCGACAATACAAAATTCTCTTTGACGTCCTCAAACGGCGGAATTGAGCTGTGCAACCCGGGACAGGCGTGAAAAGCTACCGAATCAACCATATCGCAGCTCCAGCTTTTGTCCGATATCACGGACAAAGCCCCGTCCTTTCCGCTCACCGTGCCGCAAAACCAAAGCGCCGGCCTTTCCCTGCGATAAACCGATATAAATTCACCGTTCGCGACATGCAATACTTTTACTTCAATCGTATTGAGACCCGCTTTCAGATATTTTGCCGCGTTTAACTTTTCATAGTATGTAACATCCTCGCCGCCCTGACAAGGACCCTCGCATACATGAATACCGTTTATATAAAGTCGGTATCTTGTGTCCGCGCAAATTTTGATTTCAAAGTTTTCAGCCTCAAAATCAAGAAGGAAATCCTTTTTAAACAGGTAAAAATGAGTGTCGTCGGGACGTTTGCAAGTGCTTATCCAATATCCGTTCATATTAGTTACTTTTCCTCTCTTTCGCCGTGCCGGCGATATTTTTTCGTTAAGGCGCGAATTTAAAGCCACAAAATGTCTGAAAAATCTTAACATTTTCAGTGTTTAAATTTATGTAAAAAGACGGCTTACCGCACAATTATAACATTGTTTATATTAAAAGTCAATAAGAATATAAATAAATTTTCACCGCGTACAAAAAAAACTGCCTCAAACGCTCTGTGTTTTGCATTTGAGACAGCCGATCTTTTTCAACATAAGTTTAATCAGTCTTCACCGCAGTAGGTTTTTGTAACAGATGAGGAATTTCCCTTATTGAAACCATATCTTGCGTTTTTACCCAAAGACGCCTCTATTCTCAGCAATCGGTTATATTTTGCGACGCGGTCGGTACGGCAGGGCGCGCCTGACTTGATAAATGGAGCGTTCAGTCCGACCGCGATATCCGCGATGGTCGTATCTTCGGTCTCTCCGGAACGGTGCGAAAGGATATAATTGTATCCGGAGGACTTCGCGATGCCTACCACTTCACAAACCTCCGACAGAGTTCCTATCTGATTCGGCTTTACAAGTATGGCGTTTGCGGAATCTTTTTCAATGCCTTCTCTGAGTCGCTTCGGATTGGTAACAAAAAGATCGTCCCCCACCAACATGCATTTGTTTCCGATTTCGGCGGTAAGCTTTGACCATCCCTCAAAATCACGTTGGTCAAGCGGGTCCTCTACCGAAATTATCGGATACATTGTACACAGTCTTGTAATATTGGCTATAACCTCGTCTCTGCTGAGTTTTGACCCTCTCTTTTTCAGCTCATACATTCCGCTGTCTTCACAATACCATTCGGACGCCGCGACGTCGAGCGCGATTTTAACCTGTTCGTTGCTGTAGCCCGCTTCCTCAATCGCACGGCATATATACCGTATTGCCTCTTCGTCCGACTCAAGATTCGGAGCAAATCCTCCCTCGTCTCCCACCGTGGTGGCTCTTCCCTCTTTTTTCAATATATTTCCGAGCACATGGTATATCTCACTGCCCATGCGCAAAGCGTCCGCAAATGAGGGTGCTCCCGCCGGAACTATCATAAATTCCTGAATTTCAATGTTATTTGACGCGTGAGCTCCGCCGTTCAGTATATTCATCATAGGAATGGGTAGTCTTGTCGCCTCTATTCCGCCGAGATAACGGAAAAGCGGCATTTTGTAGCTGTTAGCACATGCCCTTGCTATGCTCAGAGATACCGCGAGTATCGCGTTGGCGCCTATGTTTGCCTTGTTTTCACTGCCGTCAAGAGCGCACATTATCCTGTCCGCCTCATTTTGTTCGGTAGCATATACGCCGACAAGCGCGGGCGATATATTTCTGCAGACATTTCCTACGGCTTCGAGAACTCCGAGACCGCGGTACCTGTTTTTGTCCCCGTCTCTTTTTTCCGACGCCTCATATATACCGGTCGAAGCGCCTGAGGGCACGCTTGCCACGCCGACAGTGCCGTCCGACAGCATCACGCTCGCTTCTACAGTGGGATTTCCTCTTGAATCAAGTATTTCACGCGCAAAGCATTTTATAATCTGTGGTTTTGTAGTCATAATAAATTTTTTACCTCCGTTGGCGGTTAAACGCCTGTATGAAATAAACATCATAAGCCTCGGTTTTAAATCGGGCAATCAGGCATTAATGGTATTTATTATTATCTCCAAGCGCACATAATATATACTTTTCACTCAAATAAAAAGACTCATTAATGTCAAAACAAAACTGTCCGAATCAAAAATCAAATCCGGACAGTTATAAAACCATTATTTTTTACATTTTTCCGCGCAAAACGCACTTGACTTCGCTTTTTACATCAATATCATGAAAAATTCGCCATATATTTTATCGGCAACAAAATCGCAACCGAACGGTAACGAACGGCAACCGAACGGTAACGCATCCTCCGACTGTCTTTACAGAACATGAAACCGTAGGACTTTTTATTTTCTGATTCTCACAAGCCTGTCTATTCCTTCTTTTAACGCGTCCGCAAACTCGTATATCTGCTCCGAGGTGTTGTTTTCGCTCAGACTTATTCTCAAAGTACAGTCTGCATCCCTTTCGCCGAGTCCGAAACCGAGGAGTGATGCGGACAGATGTTTTGAATGGGATGAACACGCCGAACCCGCCGACACGCATATATCCTTCATTGACAAAAAATTCAGCATGGTCTCGCTTTTAATATCCGGAAGCGTAATGCTGACAATATGAGGCGCCCATTCGCCCTCGGGCTTATTTACCCTTGCTCCGGAAAGCTCGGAAAGCCCGGCGCAAAGGTCCCGCAGCGCCGTGATTTTTTGAATATCCGCGTCCAAATGTTCCTCGAAGTTTTCGACCGCTCCGAAAAATCCGGCTATACCCACCGTATTTTCGGTGCCGGAACGCAATTCCCCCTCCTGTCCGCCTCCGTGCAAATACGGAGTTATCAGTCTGCGCTTAATTAAATCCCCGGAGATGTAAAGCGCTCCGACGCCCTTGGGTCCATGCACCTTATGAGCGCTGATGCTTACAAGGTCGGCGCAAATCTTACGCGGGGCAAAACGGCATTTCAGAAAGCCCTGTACCGCGTCACAATGCGTTACGGTATCGGGATTTTTTCTCTTTGCCTCCGAAAAAAATCTGCCTACGTCATAATAGGCTCCGGTCTCATTGTTTACCATCATAAGCGTAACAAGTATAACACGGTCATTCAACGCATGTTCAAACTGTTCATAATCGAGCACACCGCCGCGTGTAGACAGTCTTATTACCTCAAAGCCCTGTTTCTCCAGAACCTTCAGCGCGTTCTCCACCGACGGGTGTTCGGAGTCTGTGCTTATTATCCTGTCGCCGTCTTTTCTTTTCTTTGAAAATACGCTGCCGAAAATTGCCGTATTGTTCGACTCCGTGCCGCAGGAAGTAAATATCAGCCTGTCGCTTCCGGCATTTCTTACGCCTAACGCTTTGAATACACACTCCCTCGCACTCTCTACCGATTCTCTCGCTCTGATTCCGGCAAAGTGTCTTGAGGACGGATTGGCAAAATTTTCAAAAGCCTGACGCATTTTTTCTTTTGAAGCCTCGCAGATTTCGGTAGTCGCGCTGTTGTCAAGATATATCATAATTTTTGAATAATTCCTTTCTGATTTAAGTAAAAAAGATTTTGGCGTGAAAGACAATCCTTTGCGGAGAATTGTATTCACGCCGAAAAATTTATCTGATTTCAAAATTCTCAATCATTTTTTCAACATCCGCCATATGGCTGTCAAAGTCAGCGTCGAGCGCGGTATATGTGAGTATATAAAACATCGCACCTTTTACACAGATGCACTGCATTACTCTGTACTTTTGTCCGCCGGTCTGCACCGTATAGATATATTTAACGGCATTGTTCTCACCCATTTTTGTATCGCCGCGCGAAACAAAGGTATAGCTGTCAAAAAGTTTTTTATACTTCTCCTCACACTCGTCAAAGTAATCCTGTACGCTTATTCCGTCCTTGTCCGACATCTGACCCTGAAGGGTGACATTTGACCTGTCCTCCTCGGAAAAATACGCCGAAGAAACCTGTGTGCGGTTGTCGATTATCCAATTTTCCGGGACAAAAAACCGGTACGGTCTTTCGTTTGTAGAGATAAGTTTCATACCCTCAGGACATTCAACCTTGTCTGAATATTCCGCCTCATCCTCCGGATAATACGGCTCGTCAAATCTGAAATACGGTATTATTCCCTCATATTCCCCGTCGTCATTTTCAGCTCCCTCAAACACCTCAATATGATTGTCATAATACTCCTCGGGAGAACTGTAAAGCAGGATATACATCTCTCCGTCGTGCCTCGCCATAACCTGCATGAATTTGTAACCGACATCCTCGCCGTCGATATTCAGCTTCGCTGTATATACATACTTTATCGCCTGTTCTCCGCCGAGAATAATATTTTCAGGTTTGGCGTTATATTCGTATCCGTCGAGCTCAAGCGAGTATTTTTCGTTGCACTTTTCCCAGTAATCGGCTACCGACAAATCGCCCGCGTCATCAGCGACATACACACTCACCGACGAATTTTCCGCCATGGAATAATACGCTCCGGTTATCCCGCTTGAGGTATTCGGCATCCAGCCCTGAGTCGGAACATACAGCCGAAACTTGTCCCCGGCGCAGGCTATCAGCTGATATCCCTCCGGCACATCCGAAACCGAGCAGGAAGACATCGCGGTCGTAAGCATTATGGAGATTACTGCAAAGCATAATATGCTTTTGATTTTTTTTGACATTTTTTTACCTCGTTTTCCGGGTATTGATCAATATGCGGCAATTAACAAGCGGATTTAATCCAAAGCGGATTTAATCCAAAGCGGATTTAATCCAATTCACATTATCCGCAAAAGCTTGTCCGATAAACGGCATTAACCTTAAGACAATTCTGACTGTCATACGGTTATTTTACTATTGTACATTATACCCTTATTAACATCAAGAGTATTTTGTAAATATTTAATGACATGAATATCTTTATCAATCATTTTATCAGCCCTTAAGCACCGCTTCCGCGGCGGACATAATTCCTATTTTGCCGCTCTCATACGTAAGACCGCCCTGAAAATATACGGTATAGGGTTCTCTCAAGGGTCCGTCGGCGGAAAGCTCGATTGAAGACCCTTGAGTGAACGCCCCCGCCGCCATAATTACCTGATCGTTATATCCGGGCATTGCCCAAGGCTCGGGGGTTACATATGAGTCAACGGGAGAGCCTTTCTGTATTCCTCTGCAAAACGCGCACAATAGCTCGGGAGAACCGGTTATCACTGTCTGAATGATATCCGACCTTTTTTCATTCCAGAGAGGAGATACGTTATAACCCAAGGCCCCGAACATATACGCGGCAAAATGAGCGGTTTTAAGCGCCTGAGCGGTTGTATGCGGCGCGTAGAACAACCCCTTGTAAAGATTTTTATTCTGACCGAGAGTCGCACCCACCTCAAGTCCGCATCCCACCGACGTAAGTCTGTAAGAGGCAAGCTCAACCGCTCTGGCGCTTCCCGCGATATATCCGCCGCATTCCGCCATTCCGCCTCCGGGATTTTTAATCAGCGAGCCGATGACCATATCGGCGCCGAGCGCGGACGGCTCACACTTTTCGGTGAACTCGCCGTAACAGTTGTCAACCACGACATAGGTTTCGGGAGATATGCTTTTTACAAATCCCGCAAGCTTACCAATCTCCTCCACCGTTAAGGTTCTGCGGTTGAGATATCCCTTTGAACGCTGCACAAAAATCACTTTCACCGGTTTATTTTTGTCTTTTTCATATCTGAGCAGACTTCCGATTGCTTCAAAATCAAGCGTTCCATCGGAATTAAGCTCAATCTGGCGGTATCCCACACCGAAATCGGCAAGCGAACCGTTTCCCCGCTCTCCCGAAATCCCGATGACTTCTTCCAAAGTATCGTAAGGTTTTCCGGCAACCGAACACATCAGATCTCCCGGGCGCAACAGTCCGAAAAGACCGATAGTCAGCGCCTGGGTTCCGTTGACAATACCGTGACGCACAAACGCAGCCTCCGCCCCGAAAACACGCGCCCAGATCAGATCAAGCGTTTCTCTCCCTCTGTCGTCGTAGCCGTATCCGCTGGTCCCGTCAAACATCGTGCTTGAAACACGATACTCGGAAAAAGCGTCCATTATCCGCGACGTATTGAAAAAGGACAATTCATCAATATCGCGGTAAATGCCTGAAAGCTCTTTTTCCGCCTGCGCCGCCAACGCGGTTATTTTATCAGAAAATATCATTTAAAATTCAAATTCCTTTCAACCGTTTGAATGAACACGAAAATCAAAACAGGTTACATTTTTCGTTAAATTAAAATATAAAGTATCAATAGTTCATTACAAACAGTTCGGCAAGATTAAGACACGCGTCGCAGTCGTTCATATCAATCATTTCGACATTGCTGTGCATGTATTTGGCCGGCACGGAGACAGCCCCCGCTTTTACTCCGGCTTTTGAAATCATAAGCGCGGACGCGTCGGTACTGCCCTTGGAAGATATCTCACACTGGTATTTTACCGAATTGTCCTTTGCCAAAGTCATAAGCTTCTCAAAAACAGATCTGTCGCAGACAACCGACCTGTCCTTTATTTTAATCGCCGCGCCTTCCCCGGAAACGCATACTCCCGCGCCCTCGGAAGCGCATGTGACGTCTATGACAAGTCCGCAGTCGGGCTCAATTGCGTATGCGGCGGCTTTCGCTCCTCGCATACCGACCTGCTCCTGTGTAGTAAACACAAAATATATGTCGTTGGGACACCCGCTCTCGGATATTTTCTCGGCAAGACTGATAAGTATGGCGCATCCCACACGGTTATCCATGGGTCTGCCGCAAATTTTCCTGCCTACTTTATTTACCGTCGGCTCGCAGACAAAGAAATCTCCGACCGAGACTTTTTTCTGCGCTTCCTTTTTGTCTTTTACGCCGATATCTATGTATACATTTCCGGCTTTAAGCTCTGTTGAAGCGGCGGTATTCTCAGGTACTATCACGCCGCGCACACCGTTTTCGGAAACCACGAATCCATACGCGGAGGACACATAATTTATCTCTCCCACGGGAGCGACCTTTATATTTCCGTTTTCATTTACCGATGTGACCATAAAGCCTGTCTCATCCATATTCGAGCACAGCATTATTTTTTTTCTGTCAATGCCTCCGCCTCTTTTATACGCGATAAGATTTCCCATGGAATCCTCCCAGACCTTATCGCAAAGAGGGGCAATGTATGTGAGAATTTTATCGGAGACCGACTTTTCCCTGCCCGAAACGCCGGACGACGAAATGAGATTTTTCAGTATATTAAGCATTTTTCATTATCCTTTCCGTTTTATAATTAATTCCGGTTTTTATTTTTGAGTTTCAGATTTTACCGTCCGAAATCAACGCGTATACAAGACTCTTGACCGACTCATAGTCCTCCGCGTCCACAACGCATGAGGCGCTGTGGATGTACCGCGCGGGCGCGGATATTGCCAAAACCTTAGTTCCCTTACCGCTTCTTTGAATATGGGACGCGTCGTTGGCTCCCGAAACATAACTTTTGATCTGCGCTTTTATTCCTTTATTTTCGGCAATCTTCATAGCCAGGGAAACAAACTGCCTGTCGTAAACGGTTCCGTTATCCATAAACGATATCGCTCCGCCCTCGCCCTGAGCAGCCACCTTCAGGTCATCTGGAACATCCGCTATGTCCGAAACCGCCGTAGCCTCAAGCACAATGGCTATATCCGGTTCTATGCTCTGAGAGGCAACCGCCGCTCCCGAAATGCCTATCTCCTCACAGCAGGTAAAGCAAAAATACACGTCATACGGCAGTTCCTTATCGCCGTTTTTTATCTCTCTCATGACCTCAATCATGGCGGCACAGCCAAGCCTGTCGTCCAGCGCCTTGCCCTTCAGCTTGCAGCCGTCCTTTCCGAACCTCACAAAATCCGAATCAAAAGTGCCGACGTCTCCCACAGAGACATACTTTTTCGCGTCTTCACGGTCTACGGCTCCGATATCGATGTACATTTTATCGATTCCGATAACCTTGCCTTTCTCGTCGGAGGTCTGCATATGTATCGCCTTTGTCGCCACAACTCCTTTTACTCTGCCGTTCTCATCGCCCACCTCAACATTTCTGCCGCACATAACTCTCGGATTTATACCGCCGAGAGTGGAAAATTTCAGATATCCGTCCTCGGTTATATCCGTGACCATAAAGCCGACCTCGTCCATATGCGCGCTGACCATTACCTTGACGGGATCCTCTTCGTTGTAATCTATTCCCTTTCCGCATATTTTGGCTATAACATTTCCCACTCTGTCGGTGCAGTACGCGTCGCAGACATTGTCTATCTGCGAAATTATAAGCTCAGATACATTGTTCTCGCATCCCGAGGGACCGAACGCTATGGAAAGCTGCTGCAAAAGCTCTGTAGAATAATATTTTCTCATCTCGCAAATACCTCCGCTATTTCCTCTGACTTTATAAATTCCGACACAAATCTTATGAGCGCCTCACAGTCCTCAAGAGCCAGAACCTCATTTGCGGAATGCATGTTTTTAAGCGGCAGACTCGCAAGTACCGACGGTATGCCGAATCTTGCGGTGCCTATCTTATTTGCGTCGGTTCCGGTGTTTCCGGGCTCTGCCTGAACCGTATAATTTATCTCTTTATCGCGGCAAAGCTTCTGTGACATTTTCGTAAGGCGCCGGTTTGTCACCGCGGACACGGACAGAGAAACTCCGCTCCCGCAGTATCCCCATTTTTCCCTGTTCATTTCGGGTATCCACGCGTGTGTGACGTCCATTACCAAAGCATAATCCGGGTCTGTTCCGTACGCGCCGGTCGCACCGCCTACCATTCCGCATTCTTCACGGGTCGTAAATACAAAGTAGACATCTCCCGCAAGCTCTGACCTTTCAACATTGGCTATCCCCTGAACCGCGCACGCGCCGCACGCCTTGTCGTCAAAGCCCTTTCCGGCAATTCTGCCGTTTAAAAGCTCGGTATATACCGGACGGTATCCTACGGGCGTCCCTATCTGAACTATCTGCTCAAGCTCTTCTTTTGAATATCCCGTATCTATCAGCAATTCATTCACAGGCTTAAGCTTGTTTGCGTCCGAATCCGAAATAAGATGAGGCGGTGTGGAGGCAAATACCCCGTATATCTCCTTCTCCCCGTATATAATCACCTCTCCCGACTGAAGAAGTCTTGAATCAACACCGCCGACCGGTTCCACGGTCACAAAACCGCCCTCCTTTATCGAGGTAACAAACATACCTATCTCGTCGAAGTGACAGTCAACCATGATTTTCGGAGCGTTTTCCCTGCCGCACCTTTTTATAAACACATGATTTCCCACATCGTCAGTATAAAACTCGTCAAACACATCCCCGATAAGGATATTGAGCTTTTGCGCGCTGTATCTCTCGCTGCCGCTTACAGACATTAGCGACGACAACGATACAAGCAATTGTTTAAACTCCATTTAATTTACCATACCTTTCCTTTTTTTACGGACAAATTAATTTATATCAGAATGATTGCACGATTTTTCTGAAAAAATCCCCGCGCTCCTCAAAATCAGAAAACGCGTCGAAGCTCGCGCACGCCGGAGACAAAAGCACGACGTCCCCCTTACTCGCAAGACTTCTTGCCGTCTTAACCGCCGCTTCAAAATCCCGCACAAGCTCTACCTCAAGATTTTCCGAATCATACGAGGGACAGTTTTCAATCTCCCTTAAAATCTTATCCGCAGTGGCGCCTGTGAGCACAACCGCCTTTGCTTTTTTGCAGAGAGTGTCCGCCAGAGTGTCAAAGGGTATATTTTTATCATACCCCCCGCAGATTACGACGGGCTTGCAATCAAGCGCGCCGATCGCCGCCGCGGTTCTGGTAGGACTTGAATCTATTGAGCTGTTGTAATATTTTATTCCGTCAAGCTCGCGGATAAGCTCAAGTCTGTGCCTCACTCCCTTAAAGCTTCTTGCGACCTGAGAATATATCTCCTTTGACACATACCCATAGGTAAGCCCGATTGCCGCCATATAATTTTCCACATTATGTCTTCCCGGAATCAAAATGTCGGAAGATTTCATTATTTCCTCGCGCCCGTCAGAATCCTCTATCCAGATAACGCCGCCGTCCTCATATATAGCCTTACAGCCGGATTTATAAGGCGGAACTATCGAAGAGTATGAATTGCGCTTTGACGAAAAATAAATAACCGGCACGTCGGTATTTCTGGCGATTTCATATGTAATGCCATTTTCGGCATTGGTTACAAGCAATGACGCCGGCTTGTGCATGAATATATTGCACTTGGCGGCTATATATTCGTCCATGTCGGTATGCCAATTGAGATGATTGGGCGTTATATTTGTTATAACCGCCCTGAAAGGAGACTTTTTCATAGTCATGAGCTGAAAGCTGGAGAGCTCAACCACGGCGCTGTCGCCCTCCCCCATCCGAAAAACATTCGGCAAAAGAGGCTGTCCGATATTTCCGCCCACATAACATTTACCTCTTTTTTGTTTCACCGCCTCGGCTTCAAGAAAAAGATATGAAAGCGTTGTGGTAGTGGTCTTGCCGTCAGAGCCGGTTATTCCGAAAACCGGAATTTCCGCCAACTCGAAAAACAGCTCCATCTCACTGTCGAGCGCCGCCCCCCGCTCAATCGCTTCAAGTATACCGGGCTCGTCGGGTCTGATTCCCGGAGAGCGAAATATAAAATCTCCGGTTATTCCTTCAAGATAACCTTCTCCGGTAACGAATCTGATCCCGTCACGCATATAATCCGCCGCTTCTTCACCGTCGGTAACCGCGGCGTTTTTATCCCTGACCGTTACATGGGCGCCGGCGTCGCGAAGCAAGCCGACAAGCGGACGGTTTGATTTGCCGAAACCAAGCACATCGCAATTTTTTCCCTTGTATTTTTCCGATAATACTGCACTGTTCAAAACAATTCCTCCCGAAATCCGACGGCAAAGATTCTGCCGCGCCGATTTCTGTATTATATTATATAATATTTAAATAAATCTTTCAAGAGATTATGAAAAATTTTTCCTCAAATCGCAAAATATTTTCAAAAAGTAGATTTTACCCCTTTTCAAAAATAAAAAAATCTGTTATAATATAATGTAACGATATTTTTTAAACACATAAATTAAAATAAAACAGATTAAATGATAATAAAACGGAGACAGCTCAATGCCAAAAAAGGAAAGCCAGAATGATAAAACAAACGCAAAACCGAAGTCAATTGACAAGTCGAATGAAAAGTCAACCGACAAGTCAAATGACAAAATGACGGGTAAATCAGCCGGCGCGCATAAAACTCAGTCACAACAATATGACGACAGAAGCATACGCGCCTTAAAAGGCGCGGACCGTGTCCGCAAACGTCCGGCAGTCATTTTCGGTTCTGACGGACTTGAGGGCTGCGAGCATTCTTACTTTGAGATTCTTTCCAACGCGGTGGACGAAGCCAGAGAGGGTCACGGAAACGAAATTATAACCACGCTTTATCTCGACCACAGCATAACCGTGGACGACCACGGAAGAGGCGTGCCGCTCGGATATAACGAAAAAGAGGGGCGCTGGAACTGGGACCTTATATACTGCGAACTTTATGCCGGAGGAAAATATGACAACAACAATTCATCCTCGGCGTACGAATATTCACTCGGACTCAACGGGCTTGGCGCGTGCGCCACGCAATACAGCTCGGAATTTATGGATGTTTATTCATATGACGGAGTATACGAACGTCACATCGCGTTCAAAAAAGGCGAGCCGGTTACCGGAGAACTTGAGGAAAGACTTCTTGATAAAAACGAAAAGCGCACCGGAACCGTAATTCACTGGAAACCCGACCGCGAGGTCTTTACCGATATCAACATTACAGCCGACAGCATAAAAGAAACTCTGCGAAGGCAGTCGGTGGTAAACGCCGGCATATCCTTTGTGCTGAAAGCCGAAAATCAGGATAAAACCTTCTCCGAAGACAAATATCTGTATGAAAACGGTATCTCAGATTATATCAAAGAGCTTGTAGGCGACACCTCTCTTACTTCTCCCGTGCTCTGGCATCTTGAAACGCACGGCCGTGACAGAGACGACAAAGAAGATTACAAGCTTAAAGCGGACATATCCTTTTGCATTTCAAACACTCTGAGCACATTGGAATATTATCATAATTCAAGCTTTCTTGAATACGGAGGTTCTCCCGACCGCGCCGTCAAGAGCGCTTTTACGTTTGCCTTGGACAAATATATCAAAGCGACCGGCAAATACGCCAAAAACGAAGCCAAAATAACATTTGCCGACATCGCCGACTGCCTTGTGCTGGTAAGCAACAGCTTCTCCACGGTAACATCATATGAAAACCAGACCAAAAAGGCTATAACAAATACGTTTATTTACGAGGCGATGAACGAATTTCTGCGTTCCAACCTTGAAATATACTTTACCGAGCATCCGATGGAAGCCGAAATAATGGCGAACCAAGTGCTTGTAAACAAACGAAGCCGTGAGTCTGCCGAGACCGCGAGGCTTAATATCAAGAAAAAGCTTTCAGGCTCGATAGACATTGCCAACCGCGTGGAAAAGTTTGTAAACTGCCGTTCAAAAGACCCTAATGTCCGCGAGCTTTACATTGTGGAAGGCGATTCGGCGCTTACTTCCTGCAAGCTTGCCAGAAACGCGGAAATGCAGGCAATTATTCCTGTAAGGGGAAAAACGCTGAACTGCCTTAAAGCCGATTACGGCAAAATATTCAAAAACGACATTATCACAGACCTGCTTAAAGTAATCGGCTGCGGTGTGGAAATCGACGGCAAAGTAAAGGGAGACATTCTCCCCTTTGACCTTGATTCGCTGAAATGGTCAAAAATCATCATATGTACCGACGCCGACGAGGATGGGTTTCAGATAAGAACACTGCTGCTTACGATGTTCTACCGTCTGCTTCCCACTCTCCTGAAGGAAAAGCGGGTATTCATCGCGGAGACTCCTCTGTTTGAAATTACCGCAAAAGACAAAACCTATTTCGCATATGATGAATTTGAAAAAACCGATATTCTGAAATCGCTCGGAAGCAAAAAGTATACGATTCAGCGTTCAAAGGGACTCGGCGAAAACGACGCCGACATGATGTCGCTGACGACAATGAGCCCGGCTACAAGGCGGCTTATAGCGGTCACTCCCGCCGACGCAAAAAAGACCGAGGAGATATTCGACACGCTGCTCGGAGATAATCTCCCTGCAAGAAAACAGTTCATCGCGGTTCACGGCAAGGAATACATGAAAAATGTGGACATATAAATAGCAGGAAGAAGCAAGCAATGCAATATGGGCTAAGTCCCGTCATTCAATGTTTTCGGCGGGAGATTGTATCTCCTCAACGAAAAAATCAGGCGGCTGCCAAAACATCTTAATTTATTAGACGGTAAAAAGGATATTTATCAAAAATAAACTAATTCGGATATTGGATACAAATGGATAATTTTAACCCTAAAAACTGCTCTCTGCCCGAATTTGTAGGCATGACGGTACTCGACACGATAGGACTGACCATTCCCGGGGTGGATTATGCTCTGCGCCGCGAGATGTCACTTCCGGACCGTATTTCTGCCCTCGGCATTCTCAGCTCACGCACCGGGGCGGCGGGTCAGATATGCGCCGTTGACGACGCGCTGAAAAATTCCAACACGGAAATCATATCAATTGAATTTCCACGGGATACAAAGGGCTGGGGCGGTCACGGAAATTATATTGTAATAGGCGGAAAGGACGCGGACGATGTGCGCAACGCGGTTGAGACCTCGCTCAGGCTTATAAAAAGAAACGCCGGAGAGGTCTACATAAATTCCGCAGGACATCTTGAATTCGCGTATTCCGCAAGCGCAAGCGAGGCCCTGAATAAAGCATTCGGCACGCCGCCGGGAAAGGCATTCGGATTTGCCGCGGGTTCTCCCGCAGCGATAGGTCTTGTAATGGCGGACTACGCGCTTAAGTCCGCGAGTATTTCGGTAACAAAATATATGACGCCCTCCCGCGGTACCAGCCACTCAAACGAAGTTATAATCGCTTTCTGCGGAGACGCGGAGGCGGTAAAGACAGCGGTGCTGCGCAGCCGTGAAATCGGACTTAATTTGCTCATATCAATGGGCGACCGTCCGTCGGGTCCGTCTCTTCCCTACCTTTAAATGAGTTTACCCGACAAATACCAAATAATCTCTGTCTTTGGTTGCGCTTTTCAATATGGGCAAAGCACCATGATTTAACATTTTCGGCGGGAGACTTCTCCTCACCGAAAAAATCAGGCGGCGCCCAAGACATCTTAATTCGGTTATATAAAACGATCTCCCCGCACGTTATAAAAAACGTCGGGGAGATTTCAATATCAATTACAAATACAGCTTCTAAAATCAATAGTCTGTCGCCGGCTCCGTGTACTCCTCATAGCTCCAATCTGTATCTTCGGTAATTATATTCCCGTTTTCATCGATAACACTGCCCATCTCATCGGTTTCGGTGGAAAGAGGTATTTTATCTTTGTTCAGATACATTTCCCGAATCACCTCAAACTCGGCGTCGCTTATTTCCGTAAACCCGTACATTTCACTGTCATTCTTTATAATCAGCCTGTCATTCTCAACCGTCAGAATAAACTCCTGACCGTTCGACAGAGTAAATCTCGCATAATCAGAGTCCGCGCGGTCAAGCTTTAACACATATTCATCGGCAACATAGAAAAATTGATTTTCGTACATGGGAAAGAAACATATGTCCGCGTCGGAAATGTGTACATATATATCCGCGTCCTCACTGTCGCAATGCCAGTATGATGAATATCTGATTGAATCCGTGTTATATAAAAAAGTATCGTAATAGCAGATCTCGGGTTTGCTCTCTTTGTAATATACAAATGTCGTATCATCGTACATATGAAGAACATTGCCCACTATTTCAAATTTCTCGTCTTCAAAAAGCAGTTCACCATCGATTTCCGCTTCAAAGCGTATATTATCCTCATTCAGATAAGACCATTGATAAACCCAGTATTCCTCATACAGATCGGCTGAGAATGTCTCATACATAATGCAGGTGCCGTCTTTGTCAAAGTAAATTGCGTCATTTCCCTGAGGAGTCACCCAATATCCGATAACGCCGTCGGTGGGCATGGGAGGCTTTGTTTCGCTGTCAGACACTTTCGGGTCATTGCCGACCCGACCATTTTCGTTGTCACCGGTTTTACCGTAAGGGTCCGCGCATGAGGACAAAGCAAGCGCCATAAACGTCAAGACCGCCAAAAGTAAAATAAGCTCGTTTTTTCCGACTGATTTTTTCATAAACACATCTCCTTTGCGCATTTGATAAAAGCTCGGAAAATGTCGGATAATGTTATAACTTATTTTACTATATATTATTAAAAATGTCAATATATATTTATGATTTTCAGATATACGCACAAAAATTGCGTAATGAATTTGTGTATATCCAACAAAATTTTTATTTAATTTTCAAGATCAAGCTCTTTATAAATGTTATATATATCCCCCGCTCCCATTATAACGACCGTGTCGCCCTCTCTCACTATTGATTCAAGAGTCTTTGCGCAGGATTTGATGTCCTTTGCGTAAACCGCCTTTTCACCCACAACCGAGGCGAGACCTTCGGAGCTTATGCCGTATATATTTTCCTCTCTCGCGGCGTAGATATCGCACAGCAATACAATATCGCAGGGTTCAAACGCCGATTTGAATTTATCCCTTAGCGCCGCGGTTCTGCTGTATGTATGGGGCTGAAAAACACAGATAAGTCTTCCGGGGCACATTTGCCTCGCACCCGCGAGCGTAGCCCCAACCTCCGTAGGGTGATGACCGTAATCATCCCAGACATCCGCCCCTTTAATCTTTCCCTTGTACTCCATGCGTCTTTTAGTTCCCGCGAAGGACTCAAGTCCCTTACGTATACTCTCAAAATCAATTCCGCAGACATAAGCCGCCGCCGCGGACGCCAAAGCGTTGTAAATATTGTGCTCTCCGCACACCGGAAGCTGAACACGGAAGACTTTTTCATTCCCGTATAACATATCAAACGCCGGAAGACCGCGCGCCGTTTCAATATCGGCCGCCCTGAAGTCACATTCGTTCTTTATTCCGAACGTAATAAGCTTTCCGCAATATCCATTTACCGACCTCATTATATTGCGGTCATCGGCATTCGCGACTGCATACCCCCCGCTTCCCGTCAGAGACGCGTATTTTGAAAAAGAATTCACGATCTGGTCCAGACTTTTGAAATAATCCACATGCTCCATTTCGGCATTGAGCAATACGGCGACAGTCGGGTTGAAATCCAGAAAGCTGTCCATATACTCGCACGCCTCAAATATAAAATTTTCATTGCTTCCTATATAATAGGCTCCTCCCATGGGTCCGTAAGCCGCTCCGGAAATTATCGTCGGTTCCCCAGCTATGCGAGCCTTCGCGGCGTCAAGAAATATCTGGGCGCACATTGAAGTTGTGGTGCTCTTGCCATGCATACCCGCAATGCCTATGCGGTTTTTATATCCCGTCATTATATATCCCAGATAATCCGCCCGGGATATGCGCGGTATTCCGAGTTCCCCCGCCCTCAAGTATTCGGGATTGTCGTCCGAGATTGCCACCGTATATACAAGCGCGCCGCAATTCTCGTCTATATTGTCTCTTGAATGACAGTATGAGATTTCAATTCCGGAATTTTCAAGCTCCTCTGTGATTTCAGTGCGACTCCTGTCCGAGCCCTTTACCAAATAACCCATTTTCTTTGTGAGAAGCGCGAGCGAGGACATCATTACTCCTCCCGCGCCCGAAAAAAATACGGTTTTATTTTTGCAGTTTTTTATAACAGTATCAATTCTCTGCGCTCCGTAATGTGTATTTGGCGTCGACAAGTTATCCATCTCCTTTTTTCTACAAATTTATATTAACGACAGTTAATGTTTGTTGTTATATTGTTTACAATTAAAATTTACCATTTCACAAAAAAAACCAATTATATTTGAATAGTCTTCACAAAAGACATTTATAATAATAGCATGAGGCAAAACAAATATTTCCATATGTCTCAATAATACCGTCGCTGACATCTCGGCTTAACGGTAAGTAAAGAAACTGCTGAAAAAACAACGGAGGTAAAAAACATGCAGATAACAGATATTAAAGTGAGAAAGCTTTTCGATGAAGGTCCTATGAAGGCAATTGTTTCGGTCACATTTGACAGCCAGTTGGCAGTTCATGACATCAAAGTCATCAATGCGCGCGATAAATTCTTTATCGTTATGCCCAGCCGCAAAAACCCCGACGACACTTACCGCGATATAGTACATCCCATCAACGCTCAGTTCAGAAGCATTCTCGAATCGGCTGTAATCGCCGCTTACGAAGACGCGCTCGCAAATGCAGAAGCCGCTGAAAACGCACAGGAAGCCGAAGCCGTCAGTGCATCTGACGAAGCCTGATTAAAGAAATCTTCCCGCCGCAGGGTTTACCCCTGCGGTTTTTTATTTTTCCATTTTTACAAAGCGCCGTGTGAAAGGAGTATCTTACCGCCGTCCGAAATGCCGATACATCCGAACGAGCATACATATCCTCCGACAGCGCCGGGATTCATGACATAAAGAGTTTTTTGCAGCCCCGCGATTTCCCCGCGTTCCGGAGTGTAAACATGTTCATAAGGTATGTGAGTATGTCCGAAAAGCAAAATATCCGCGCCTTTTTGGGCGGCGCTGTGCAGAATTTTTCCCAAAGAATGTTTTACCCCGTACAAATGTCCGTGAGTCAACATAACTTTATATCCGCACACTTCCTCAATTCTTTCGTCTTTTGCCTCCCGGTCAATATCAAACGAAAAAAAATCACAGTTTCCCCTGACGCAATATACCGGAGTATCGGAAAAATCGCACAAGTCAAGGTCACGCAATCCGTCTCCCAGAAAAAATATTCCGTCGGGCTTTTTAATCTGCCTTTTATATATATCCGTAAGTCTTTCTGGATTTCCGTGCGAATCAGACAATACAAGAAATTCCATCTATATGACCGTTCCTTTCATAATCCTGTTTGAAACAAACTTTACCCTTTTTGTTTTCGGCTTGCTTATTTTTCATATACACACTATTATTATATCATTTTAAATCCCGTTTGTCTATAAGCACATGCACATTTTTTTACTTTCAGCATAAACTGCCATTGAAAAGAGTCATAAAGACCTTTATCTTTATAACAGTCAAAAGATTGGAGGAATATATACTGCATGACAATAGATAAAAAAACTCTTGACATGCTTCTGATGCTGGATGACGATAAACTCGCGGCAATGATAAAAAGGCTCGCGGCAAATTCGGGAATTGACATCAGTAATGTCAATATAAGTCCCAAAGACCTTAACGGTCTGCGTTCCGCGCTCTCAGCGGCTACCGACAAAGATATAGAACGCGCCGGAGAACTCATTAAAAGCTATAAGGAAGGCAAGCGCAATTTCTGATTTACATTAAAAATATTTTAAGAAAGGACGGTTATATATTATGCCGGAGGCAAATATGAACGACATTAACTTAAACGCGGACAACCGCGGTGAGCAGTCGGACAAAATCGGCGAAGGTCAAGGCGGTGATTTTCTGTTTGACCTATTGGGAAAAATAATGTCAGGTCGGGGCAACGATTCCGCGCAGGCATCCGGCAACGGGGAAAACAAGCAAAATCAACAGTCAGAGCAAAAAAACTCCTCAACCGGGGATATACTTTCTTCCCTGCTATCCAATCCTGAGCTTATCTCAAAACTTCCTCAGATTTTGTCGGCGTTAGGTCCTCTGATGAGCGGGCTTGGCGGTTCCTCACATCAGACGGGAAACACAGATACAAACGCATCCGCCCAGACCTTTGCGCAGCAAAACCCACAGCCCGCGGCACCGCCGCCGAGCAAAAAAAACGATTACGACAGCCGTGCCGCTCTTTTGTGCGCAATGAAGCCGTATCTTGGGGCGGAACGTCAGAACGCCATTGATTATATTATTAAACTGAGTCGTTTGGGAGACATACTCAAGACGCTTTAGAAAAGTAATTTTAGGAAAGGGATATGATATAATGTACACAAGACCGCCGTCAAGAGAAGAACCGAAAATAAAAATTCCCGAAAACTACGGAGGAAGTATGTTCAAAAGCGGTCCGGGGTTTTACCCGACCCACCCGCAGGGAAAAAATCCCGCTTCCGAACGCATGTCTCCCGATAAAAATACCATGCGTTCCGACAGACCTGAAAATCATCGTATTGATACAAATAAAGCAGATTATCCAAGCAACCCGATATCAGCGGAAGATGAAGTTTCCTCGTCTGAAGAATCTTCAGAGAATACTTCCGATGAAATGACCTTTGAAAATACCGCCGAAGTAAGTGTAAACGAGCCCGACCGGCCGGACGAAATATCCCAACCTGTCCTCTCGACGCTTCCTATACCCGACAACAAATGCGAACGGTGCGAAAGGAAAGGAAGTTTGTTCTCATCAATACTGCCTCCCGGCGCTCTGAAAAACAATTTTCCGTTCGGTCACGGTATAGGAAGCGAAGAACTGCTGATTATGGGTATTATGCTCATGGTGTATTTGTCGGGCAACAACGAGAAGGAACCTGACGGAGAACTCATTCTTCTGCTGGCAATGCTGCTGTTTGCCGGCTGACCTGCAAACAAAGATCTTATACCATGAAAAACCGTAAACAGAAAAAGGACTTGGGGTCACAACGACACAAGTCCTTTCATTGCGGTTATTCGTCAAAAACATTCAGATTATAAGATAGTTTATTCCCTCCAAAGACGCCGGAGCATCCGGAGAACAGTTATCCGAAAGCTGATTTGCGTCTATAAGTGAGGAAATATGGGTGCGATATCTCTGAGCCACGCTCCACAGAGTATCGTCCTTAGCCGGGAAACAAATGACATATTCTCCGCATGAGCCTTTAAGCTGTTCTCCGAAATGCACCGCCGTGAGCGCCGAAATGTTTTCGATACCGAAATTCCGTCCGCATATCGCTATCTCGGCGTCAATTCCTATCCTCTCGCCGTCCAATCTTGCCCTGCAAGATATCACATCGGCTCTGCAGTCGGTTCCGACGGTCCCTTCAGGACAATCAAGCTCATATTTAAACGGAAACTCAATTTCATTCGTCGAATATTCATTGTCGCGCTCAAGAATAAGGTTGAATTTACCCTTGCCGGAAATTACGCATTTGCCCTTCTCATGAGCGCAATCTTCAACATACGCCGTTCCCGTGCAATCCACAATCCCCGAGGCGGGATTGATTCCTGCCTCTTCAAGTGAAAGCGAATCACTCAATGTAAAGTTTCCGTTAAAGCTTCCCTTAGCTACAGGAACGCCCAGCTGCCTGTATTCACATTCGGTATCGCAGACCGTCGAATACATATCCTTTACATACCCGATATTTTCGTTTTTCTGAGCTTCCGCCTGTATTATTACACCGGCGTCAATGCTTATTCTTCCCTCTTCAACACTGACACTCAGCTCGCTGACGGTTCCGCTGGCATAAGCGTTGCAGTCAAAGCTTACGCCCTCAATCGGAATATTCTGAGAGAAAGGCATTTTTCTGACAACACTGTACGGTTCGCTGCCATTTTCCTTGCTCATCATTACCTTCATATGTACGTCGCCGCGGCAGTTTACTTCTCCGGCATTTGAGTTTACCTCATTTATCATAACCTTTCCCTCAGCACATATTACCCTTATGTCTGCCGAACGCGAATCGGGAATTATTTCATCGTTGAGCCGCATTATTTCACCCGTGGCACGATAGATACGCGCGGCATTCACCTCTCCGTTCAGCTTCTCGACCGCCGCGGGGTCCACGTCGCTTCCGAAATCTCCGCCGAGGGGCACTATACTGTATATGTGCGCGTTTGTTTTCAGACGGCAGCGTATACTTAATTTTCTGGGAGCCACCACTCTTCCGCTTACCGAATCCGAAACTATATGAGCGCTGCCCTCAAATCCGGCGCCCATGTCGTCGCAATCTATCGGAACGCTGACGCTGTACTCGGCTGTAAGCGGCGCGCAATAAACCTCATTGTCGCTCCCCGTATAAAGCACATAATAGTCAATATTCCCCGAAAACTCCGCGTCGGATGTTCCGAAATAACCTGACGCGGGCAAAACAGATGCTGTTATGCGAAGCAATCTTTTGATTTCCGGCTGGTAGTCGGGCAATGTAAAATCTCCTGACAGTTCCTGTGTTATGACTTTATCGCATACGGGAATCTGTATAAATGCCCCCTGTTCGGCGTAGCTGTTGTATTTCTCCATATCCTTCCTCCAAATTACCGCATATCGGCGGTCTGATTTTTCAATAAAGCATATGCATGTCTTTCGGAGAATATTACCGCGCCGGACATTTATTTTATCCGGACAGAAAAAAATCGGAGACCTGCGCGCGCTGTGCCGCGTCAGGCCTCACTTAAAATTGTATATCCGAGTTACCGCCGTTCCGAACTGTTCGCGCTAAAAAGAACGATAAGCTTTATTAATATCAAAAATATTAATCAGTTTTCCACAACTGGATAAAGGTCCGCCCTTATGAAATAACCCTTGTCATGTCTGCACACCGGGCACATTTCGGGCGCCGCCAATCCCTCAAATGTATAGCCGCAGTTAAGACACATCCATTTGCATTCCACATCGGATACAAAAAGCTTGTTTTGTTCAAGCAGATCGGCAAATCTCTTGAACCTGTCTCCGTGTGTCTTTTCAATCTCCGCGATCTTGAAAAATGAATTCGCGACCGCGTCAAATCCCTCTGATTTCGCGACCTGTCCGAAATTCTGATATACATCATCGTGTTCTTCATATTCATTATGCTGTGCAAAGCGCAGTAGCTTCACTATCGAGTCGGCAATATCAATCGGATATCCCCCGTCAATTTTTATATTCTGTCCCGCGCATGAAGCCAAATGATTATAAAAAATCTCCGCATGTTCCTTTTCCTGTCCCGCGGTAAACAGAAAAACCGCCTGAATCACATGCAATTTATCGTTCTTTGCTTGGGACGCCGCGATTGTATATCTGTTTCGCGCCTGACTTTCTCCCGCGAAAGCTCGCAGAAGATTGAGTTTTGTCTGGCTGTTCTGAAAATCCGTCGCCATAAAAATACCATACCTTTCCAAAGATTATATCCGCAAATCAGCGGTGTGTCCGACCGGAAACGCCAAAAAGAAAAAGCTTACGGTCGTGATTGTTATTATTATTAACCTGCCGCCGTCTTTTTTATTCAATCGCAAAAGGTAACACTGTCGGTAAAAAACGCATACATTTATTAACGGCAGATTTTTTACAAAAAGTAATTTAAACGCCGATATCGGCACGAGGTATCAATATGTTTGTTTACAAAGAATATAACCGTAACAGAGCGGTCGAATACGCGAAAAAATGGGCTTTGTCACGCAACCCGCTTTTTTTTGACTTTGCCGGGAGAGGAGGAGACTGTACAAATTTCGTTTCACAATGCATTTACGCCGGCTGCTGCACAATGAATTTTACTCCCGATTTCGGCTGGTACTTTATTAATTCGGACAACAGAGCTCCGGCATGGACAGATGTTGAATATTTATACGATTTTCTGACCGGCACCCCTCTTTTCATAACCGAAAACCAAGGAATCGGGCCCTACGGCTTTGAAGTGGACAGTACAAAGGCAATAGAAGGAGACGTCGTACAACTTGCCAATGAATCAGGGGATTTTTATCATACTCTGATTATTTGCGGATTTGAAGGAGGAGATACCCTTGTGTGCGCGCACACAAACGACGCGCTTGACAGACCTCTTTCTTCCTATAATTTTGCCTCGCTCCGTTATATACATATAGAAGGCGCGAGAATGATTGTGTCAAACGACACCTGTTATGAAAACCTGCTCAACGGAATATCCCTCGGCATAGGTCCCATGCCGAGACAATAAGGTATATTTTTAATTTTTTCATAATTATAAAACTTCGCAAAAGTTAAAAAGCCGAAAAATTGTCAATCCTGTATGTGCTAAAATGATATGAACCAAAAAGGAAAGGAAGATCCTCAAAGATATGGTATAATGTAGTCACCACAACGCACATTAACATATCAGAGAGGAACTTCCCATGAATATTATAGCACAAGAAGCCCGTAAGCGTCAAGCAGTAGTGAAACTTTCTTTAAGAAAAGGCAAAAGTTTTGCAAGCAGAATGTAC
>CALWJX010000016.1 GCA_944381085.1 uncultured Clostridia bacterium | reverse complement strand
CATGACGAAGGCAATTACGACGTCTTCTCGGGCGATATTATGGATTTCTATATTTCCGGCGACGTGGCTCCCGGCGCCAGATTCAAGTACAGCTATATCAGCACTGAATCTAACGCCACCGGCGAAAGTGAAACCGACACTGACGAAACTACCGAAGGCGAGACAGAGTCCCAGCCTTCCGAAACTTCGGGCTCACAGACCGAAGCTCCCGAAGAGAGCGGATGCAAATCGGTTATGGGTGCAAGCGGAATTGCTATATCGTTGATCATCGGCAGTGCGTTTGGATTTGTAAAAAAGAAAAAGACAAGATAAAATAATTTAAAACGGGATGTCTCATAGCACTAACGATTTTATAAAACTATGTTCTCCCACTAACCAAAAAACAAGGTCGTCTAACCGAATGACCTTGTTTTTTGGTATCCTTAATATCAGGCTTTATAAAAAGTTCATTTCTGCTGAAACAAAAACATTTTATTAACTTGATAAATCATGATTTTTGATTTACGATTAACAGTGTGCTCGCTTATCTTAACAATTAAGGAATAAAACAAATGTTAAAAAATTGTAAACACATCATAAAAAATAATTTTTTTATAATAGGTTATCTTTGGCGGTCACGTAAGAGCTATATTTTCATCAATATCGGCATGTCGGCTATAAACAGTATCATGAATTTGGGGGAAATATGGCTGCTTAAGTTATTTATCGATTCATTGACATCCGGTGAGAATTTGTGGACCATAATAATTATTATAGTGCTTTACGCTTTGGCTGTTAAACTCCATGAATTATTATTCAACTATGTTTATCAATTTGAATTTCCGAAAGCTTCATACGCGATAAACCGGGCGCTGACCGAAGATATAATGAAAAAATCGGTTTCCATTGATATGTATTGTTTTGATAACACGGAATTTTACGACAAATATACAGAGGCTTTAGCGGAAACATCTCAAAGGACATTTGAAGTTTTAGACGGAATGAGTTCAGTTGTATATTCTGTCATATCAATTATAGGCTTAATGTCAATGATTATTGCGTGGGAGCCTATTGTCTTTGGTTTGGCAATACTCTTGATGATTTCAAACTTGATTTTTGTTAACAGAAGCAATAAAGCCATTTATGACCGGGATATGGAACTGACGCCGTATAACCGTTATATGAACTATTGCAAAAGCACTTTCTTTTCGCGTGCGGTTGCGAAAGATTTGCGCTTATATCCTAACATATCTGAATATTTAAAAGCAAATTTTTCAAAATATATGAGCATGGCTCAGGACATATTCACTTCAAAAACCAAAAAGCTTTATTTTTACTCCGCGACCAAAATGATAATAACCTGTATTACAGAGATAATCCTTCCGTTGACCTATTTGGCTGTAAGATGCTTGGCGGGCGCGATTACAATAGGAAGTGTAACGGCGCTTTGGGAATCGATGAAAGGGGTCGCCAATACTCTGAGCGGATTTTCTTACAATTACTCACAGATGAAAAAATCAAGCTTGTATATCGACAATCTGAGATTTATATTGAACTATGAGCCGAAGATTAAGACCCCTGAAAAATATCAGCCGATTCCTTCTGAAATAGGCAGTATACAATTTCACAATGTATATTTTCGATATAACGAAGAGAGTGAATATGTGCTGCAAGACATAAATATTACGATAAATTCAAATGAAAAAGTGGCTTTTGTAGGTCATAACGGAGCCGGAAAATCTACATTGATAAAATTGGTGTTGAGGCTGTACGATCCGACCTCGGGCTGTATAACTCTTAACGGAACAGATATAAAAAACTTTAATCTGAACGAATACAGAAATCTGTTCGTCACAATGTTCCAGGATTTTTCTTTGTTTGCCGTTCCGGTTTGCGTCAATGTGTTAGGCAGACCGATTGAAAATATTGAGGATGAAAAGCTTGTGATTGAAGCGATGAAAGAGGCGGGGATATATGATAGGATTATTTCCGAGGAAAAAGGAATAAACAGCGAATATACAAGGGAATTTGATGAAAACGGTGTTTTGTTATCCGGAGGTGAGGCACAAAAGCTTGCGCTGTCAAGAATATTTGCGAACAAAAATTCAAAAATTTTTATACTCGACGAACCGTCCTCGGCGCTCGACGTTGAATCCGAACATCATTTATATGAAAATCTGATCAAAAATACCGAAGGGAAAATTTCTTTGATGATTTCGCACAGACTGTCTGCCACAATCAATTCGGATAAAATATTTTTCATGGAAAACGGAATAGTAAAAGAACAGGGAACACATGAAGAACTAATGCAATACGATGGAAAATATAAATACGTGTTCAATCTTCAGGCGGAAAAATACAGAGGGGAAAGCGCGCAATTGAAAATAAGAGAACTGAATTATGAATAATTCATTCTCGGTTTAAATTCTGACAGATAACAGTAAAATTTACATTTTCTGAAGTTATGTGAATCTGAGTTTTTTCTGCCGTAAGTACAAGGAAAAGTCGCAATGAACGAAAAAAATGAAATTATATACACATTATCAAGATTGAAATTGGAAAATAATATATGTGAAAAAATACCCGCCATTGTTATGAGCAACAGCATGTATCCTACATTGAGGAGAGGTCAGAAGATTTATGTTTACCCGGTGAAAAACGAATTGCAGATCGGAGATTTAATATTATACAAACACTGGGAAAAATCATTGACCGTTCACAGAATCGCAGATATCCGAACAGAAAATGATTTCGATAAAGTATACTTTACAAAGGGCGATAACAACAAAGAGATTGACGATTACCGGATTACGGAAAAGGACATTATCGGTATTGTAAAAACCGAATGAAAGACATTATCCGCAATTCAGCTTGACCGACAGAATATTATTTTTTTAGTGTTAATTTTAAGATTTCATTACAGCTGTCTGTATCAGACTTTAAGCTCAAGCTGTATGTTTACTCTGTCATATTCCATGTTGTCGATAGGCACCTCTACAAATCCCATTTTGGCGTAAAGATGCATTGCCGCGCCTAAAACGCGATTGGAAACAATCATGATTTTTTGGGCGCCTTTGTTTTTTGCGTAGTTCATACAGGCTTGAAGTACAGCCTTTCCGGCGCCTTTGCCCTGATATCTTTCATCGGTTGCGAGCTTGCAGATTTCCCACACGCCGTTGCCTCTCGGCAATATCATGCATGTCGCGATAGCAGTATTGTCTTCTACCGCAAAATAAACCTCAGCGCCGTTTTTTATCAAATCCTCCACTCCCTCAAGCATTTCCGTATCCTGAGGCTCCACGACGAAATATTTGTTCAACCAGGCAAGATTCAAATCTATAAAAGACTGTTTGTATTGGTGTTGATAAGAAACTATTTTCAAGATATTTTACCTCCGGAATTGATTTATACTTTTTTATGTATTATAAATCATTCTAACATTTTTTAATTTATTTGTCAATAGAAACGCCGCTCAATAAAAAAAGCGGATTCATCGGAATATGATGTGTCCGAAAAAATGCGGAAAAATTTCAAAAAATCTATTGACATTTGTTGATTTTGGTGATATACTGTAATATCATAAACCGTTGAAGCGGAGATAACGTCAATCAAGACTACACAGAGAGCCCGTGTCGCTGAGAGTCGGGTTAGAAACTGTTTGGCAAATGGACCGCGGAGGGCGCAGTCAAAGGGATTTTCCGAGTATTCTGCGACGTTAGGGCATACGTAAATTGCCGGGAATATGTTTGTATTCTGCTGAGCGTACATCTTTTAGGATGTAAATCAAGGTGGTACCGCGGATAATATTTATTATTCGTCCTTGACAGAGTTTTTTCTGTCAGGGCGTTTTTTGTTTATTTTTAAATTTATCCGGAGGCGAGAAATATGAAATTTGTACCGAGTCAGGAAGAAGTAATTGCGATTGCAAATACCGGCAAATACAGGGTATTGCCTGTCAGCTGTGAAATACTGTCCGATTTTATAACACCGATCGAAACAATTAAAATTCTGAAAAATGTATCAACTCATTGCTATATGCTTGAGTCAGTCGCAGAAAATGAAAAGTGGGGACGTTACACATTTCTCGGATTTGATCCGAAGCTAGAGATTACCTGTATAAACGGCGAGATGAAGGTAGGCAACATTAAATTCAGAACGCAGAATCCCTCGGAAAATATTCGTCAGATACTTTCCGAGTATAAAAGTCCCCGTTTTGATTATCTTCCGTCTTTTACGGGAGGATTGGTAGGATATTTCTCGTATGACTACCTTTCATACAGCGAACCGACGGTTCGCCGTGACACAGTGGACAACGAAGAATTCAAGGATGTTGACCTGATGCTTTTTGATAAGGTCATTGCTTTTGACAATTACAGTCAAAAAATTATTTTAATGGTAAATATGCAGCTTGATGAACCTGAAACCGGTTATAATAAAGCGGTTATGGAACTTAAGAACCTTGCGCGTCTTATCAGAACGGGAGAAAAGAAAGATGAGGCTTTGGGACATATTACCGGAGAAATTTCGCAATTGTTTGATAAGGACGGCTATTGCTCTATGGTTGAAAAAGCAAAGCGTCATATACATGAGGGGGATATATTCCAGATAGTATTATCAAACCGTCTCAGCGCCCCGTTTGAAGGAAGTCTGTTGAATACCTACCGTATTCTGCGAACTATTAATCCGTCGCCGTACATGTTTTATTTTTCGGGTACCGATGTGGAGGTAGCGGGTGCTTCGCCCGAAACACTTGTCAAGCTTGAAAACGGTATTCTTCACACCTTTCCGCTCGCGGGAACCAGACCTCGCGGAAAAACCGAAGAGGAGGACAACGCCCTTCAAGCCGAATTACTCAGCGATGAAAAGGAGCTTGCGGAGCACAATATGCTGGTAGACCTCGGACGAAATGATCTCGGTAAAATCAGTAAGTTTTCAACCGTACAGGTCGAAAAGCTTCATTCCGTCGAGCGTTACTCGCACGTGATGCACATAGGCTCTACTATACGCGGCGAGATCCGGGATGACTGTGACGCTCTTGACGCTATAGAAGCGGTGCTTCCGGCGGGAACATTGTCGGGCGCTCCCAAAATACGGGCATGTCAGCTTATCGGAGAACTTGAAAATAACAAACGAGGTATTTACGGCGGAGCCATAGGGTACATTGATTTCACCGGAAATATGGATACCTGTATCGCGATTCGAATCGCGTACAAGAAAAACGGAAAAGTATTTGTGCGGAGCGGTGCGGGAATCGTCGCCGATTCCGTGCCTCAGAAAGAGTTTGAGGAGTGTCTGAATAAAGCACGGGCGGTAATTGACGCTTTAATGCAGGCAGAACATGCCGATGAGTAAAAACTTTTTTATCATCTTTTTGAGTCCGAAAGTTGAAAGCAGGGGGATTAATTATTATGATTTTGCTTATTGATAACTATGACAGCTTTTCATATAACCTTTATCAGCTAACAGGAGAATTACATCCTTCCGTCAAAGTCATCCGCAATGATGAAATGACTGTAGGAGAGATTAAGCAGCTTGCGCCTGAGCGCATTATTCTTTCCCCGGGACCCGGCAGACCCGAGGACGCGGGAATAATAATTGATGTGATTAAAACTATCGGCAAAGATATTCCCATACTCGGCGTTTGCCTCGGGCATCAGGCAATTTGCGCGGCTTACGGGGCTACGATAACATATGCCAAAAAGTTGATGCACGGAAAACAGTCGGAGATTAAACTTTTTCCGGATTGTCCGATATTTGAAAATTGTCCGCCGGTAATTCCCGTAGCAAGATATCATTCACTTGCCGCAGACCCTGATACCATTCCGGATTGTCTGAAAGTAACCGCGATTACCGACGACGGTGAGATAATGGGAGTGCAGCATAAAGATTTTTCGGTTTTCGGCGTACAGTTTCATCCCGAATCCATTATGACGCCGGACGGAAAAACCATATTGAGAAATTTTATAAGGGGGTTATAATCAATGATTAAAGACGCGATAGTAAAGATAGTAAATAAAAAAGACCTCACGTACGACGAGGCATTCACGGTAATGAACGAGATAATGAGCGGTCAGACCACACCGACCCAGAACGCGGCTTTTCTCGCGGCGCTTTCAACCAAAAGCGCTAGGACTGAGACGACAGATGAGATTGCGGGTTGCGCCGCCGCAATGAGAGCGCATGCCACTAAAGTGGAGACTGATATGGAGCTTTTTGAGATTGTGGGTACAGGTGGGGACAATGCGCACAGTTTCAATATTTCCACGACCTCCGCGCTTGTGGCGGCCGCGGGAGGCATGAAGGTCGCGAAGCACGGTAACAGAGCCGCTTCTTCTCAGTGCGGAACGGCGGACTGTCTCGAAGCACTCGGGGTTAATATCATGCAAAGTCCGGGAAAATGTGTCGAACTTTTGAAAAAGGTCGGAATGTGTTTCTTTTTTGCGCAGAAATATCATACCTCAATGAAGTACGTCGGTGCCATTCGCAAAGAACTCGGATTTCGAACCGTGTTCAATATTCTCGGTCCTCTGACAAATCCCGGAACTCCCTCAATGCAGCTTCTCGGAGTATATGACGACTACCTTGTGGAGCCTTTGGCACAGGTGTTGGTCAATCTCGGAGTTAAACGCGGCATGGTGGTTTACGGGCAGGATAAACTCGACGAAATTTCCATGAGCGCTCCGACTAAGGTATGCGAGATACGGGACGGTTGGTTTAAATCCACTGTTATAACACCTGAAGATTTTGGATTTGCGCGTTGTTCAAGAGAAGACCTCAAGGGCGGTACGCCGCAGGAAAACGCGAGGATTACACTTGCGATACTGAGCGGCGAGAAAGGACACAAAAGAGACGCGGTTCTGATGAACGCGGGAGCCTCGCTTTATATCGGAGGCAAGGCAAAAAATATTAAAGAAGGTATATCGCTTGCGGCGGAAATCATAGATTCCGGAAAAGCGCTTGAAGTACTGAACAGACTGATTGAATTGAGCAACAGTCCGGAGGAGACGGCATGACTATTCTCGACAGGCTTGCCGAACACGCTAAAGAACGAGTGAAGCAGGCAAAGGAAAAATTTACGCTTGAAGAAATCAGATATCGGTCAATGTCTCTTACCATGGGAAATTTTGATTTTGAAACCGCCATTAATAAACCGGACATCTCTTTTATCTGCGAATGTAAAAAAGCCTCTCCGTCCAAAGGGATAATTTCTCCGGATTTTCCGTATTTGCAAATCGCTAAGGATTACGAGGACGCGGGCGCGGACTGCATATCCGTACTTACCGAGCCGAAATGGTTTTTAGGCAGTGACGAGTATCTTTCCAAAATTGCGGACGCCGTATCTATTCCTTGCCTGCGCAAGGATTTTACGGTTGACGAATATATGATTTACGAATCAAAGCTGCTCGGCGCTTCCGCGGTCTTGCTTATCTGCGCAATTTCGGATGAGATGCAAATAAAGAGACACATTGAAATCTGCGATACCCTCGGAATGTCGGCTTTGGTGGAAGCCCACAATGAAGACGAAGTAAAAATGGCTCTAAGAGCCGGAGCGCGGATTATCGGAGTAAATAACCGAAATCTTAAAGACTTTACGGTTGACACCGATACCAGTGCCAATCTTCGGAAAATGATACCTGAAGATATATTGTTCGTTTCGGAAAGCGGAGTTCGAAGTAAAGATGATATTTCAAAACTTCGCAATATCGGAGCCGACGCGGTATTGATAGGCGAAACACTTATGCGAGCGTCTGATAAAAAATCCATGCTTGCGCAATTAAGAGGTGTAACATGACAAAGATAAAACTTTGCGGGCTTTTTCATCCTTATGATATTGAAGCGGCCAATCAACTGAAACCCGATTATATAGGCTTTGTTTTCTCACGGAAAAGCCATAGATATGTCAGTCCCGAAACCGCGTTTAAGCTCAGGAAATTACTTGCCACCGATATTACCGCGGTAGGTGTTTTTGTCGATGAACGCGCGGATAATGTCGCATCGCTGCTAAACAGCGGTGTAATAGACATGGCACAGCTCCACGGAAACGAGGATGAGGACTATATCGGCAATTTAAAAAAGCTGACCGATAAGCCGCTGATAAAGGCGTTTAAAATCAGAAACGCAAATGACGCGATACGTTCCAATGAGAGCAATGCCGATTATATTTTGCTCGATTCGGGAGCCGGAAGCGGTACAACCTTTGACTGGACATTGCAAAAACACGTAAAAAGACAATATTTTCTTGCCGGCGGGCTTGATTCCGACAATGTAGGTGAAGTAATCCGGAATTATAAACCCTTTGCCGTGGACGTCAGTTCGTCCATTGAGACACAACGTTTTAAAGATATAAACAAAATGGCAGCGTTTGTCGCTGCCGTGAGAAAGGAAGAATTAAAATGACGAATCCTAACGGACGTTTCGGGATACATGGCGGACAGTATATTCCCGAAACCTTAATGAACGCGGTTATAGAACTTGAGGAAGCTTATAACCACTATAAAAAAGATCCTGAATTCAACAGGGAACTGACCGAGCTTTTGAACGAATACGCCGGAAGACCGTCAAGACTGTATTATGCCGAAAAAATGTCAAGAGACCTCGGAGGAGCTAAGATTTATCTAAAACGGGAAGATCTGAATCATACGGGAGCTCATAAGATAAACAATGTCCTCGGTCAGGCGCTACTGGCGAAGAAAATGGGAAAAACACGGCTTATTGCAGAAACCGGAGCAGGTCAGCACGGAGTAGCCACAGCCACCGCGGCCGCGCTTATGGACATGGAATGTATGGTTTTCATGGGGCAGGAGGACACTGTCAGACAGGCGCTCAATGTATATCGTATGCGTTTGCTTGGCTCTGAGGTCATACCCGTAAAAACGGGCACGGCTACCTTAAAGGACGCCGTTTCCGAGGCCATGCGTGAGTGGACGTCCCGAATAAGCGACACCCATTACTGTCTCGGCTCTGTAATGGGACCACACCCGTTTCCCACTATTGTACGTGACTTTCAGGCGGTTATTTCCAAAGAGATCAAAGAGCAGATACTCTCTAAGGAAGGCAGATTGCCGGACGCCGTCATTGCCTGTGTGGGCGGAGGCTCAAACGCAATAGGCAGCTTTTATCATTTCATAGAAGATAAAGAAGTGAGGCTTATCGGATGCGAAGCGGCGGGCAGAGGCGTTGACACTTTTGAGACGGCCGCGACAATCGCCACAGGCAAACTCGGTATATTTCACGGAATGAAGTCTTATTTTTGCCAGGATAAATACGGACAAATAGCGCCCGTATATTCTATTTCCGCGGGCCTTGATTATCCGGGTGTGGGACCTGAGCATGCTTATCTGCACGACATAGGCAGAGCCGAATATGTTCCGATAACCGATGAAGAAGCCGTAAATGCGTTTGAATATCTGGCAAAGACCGAGGGAATAATTCCGGCTATCGAATCGGCACACGCCGTCGCGCACGCCATAAAGCTTGCGCCGACGATGAACAAGGACAGGATTATTGTGATAACCATATCCGGCAGAGGAGACAAAGACTGCGCGGCAATTGCACGTTACAGAGGGGAGGATATTCATGAGTAAAATCGCAAATGCATTTGAAAACGGCAAGGCGTTTATCGCATTTATTACCTGCGGAGACCCGGACCTTGATACTACCGCGGCGGCGGTAATTGAAGCGGCGCAAAACGGGGCTGACCTTATTGAACTCGGCATCCCGTTTTCTGACCCTACCGCGGAGGGGCCCGTCATTCAGGGAGCCAATCTGCGCGCGTTGAGCGGAGGAGTCACCACAGACAGGATATTCGCCTTTGTAAAAGAAATCAGAAAACTTGTAAAAATCCCCATGGTTTTTATGACATACGCAAATGTGGTTTTTTCTTACGGCGCGGAAGATTTTATATCAACCTGCAAAGATATTGAAATAGACGGACTTATACTGCCCGATTTGCCGTTTGAGGAAAAAGACGAGTTTTTGCCGATTTGTCGGAAATACGATATAGACTTGATATCCCTCATAGCCCCGACTTCGGAAAACCGAATTGCCATGATTGCGAAAGAAGCCGAAGGCTTTATATACATTGTTTCAAGTCTCGGTGTCACGGGCGCAAGAAGTGAAATAAAAACCGACCTTGAATCCATCGTTAAAACCGTAAGACAGAATACAAATATACCCTGCGCGATAGGTTTCGGTATATCCACACCGGAACAGGCGGGTAAAATTTCGGAAATCTCCGACGGAGTGATTGTAGGTTCGGCAATTGTGAAGCTGATAGAAAAATACGGAAAAAATTCTCCCGAACATATAGGTAAATATGTTCGGGAAATGAAAAATGCACTGAGCCGAAATATTTGAATTTTTCTGAAGTCTGTCTTTAAGCTAATATTTTTGCGCTCGTTTGTTTGTATATGTGCGGATGAATGAAATATTTAATACCATCAATCGGTTTTTGATCCGACGATAAAAAATAAAAACTGTAAAAAATATGAATTGACTTTTAAATACTTTTTTGTTATAATCATCTCAAGTGAGAAAATAAAGACTTCTCAGATTAAAGTTTACCGATTACTGAATGGTAAGGAGGAAATATTGAGGTGAAAAATTATGATATAGCGGCGTTTGTTTGGCCGTCTTACACCGGAGATGAGCCGAGAAGCAGAATGTTCTGGCAAGAGGGATTCGGGGAATGGCAAAGCGTTAAAAACGCGACAAGTAAATTTCCGGGACACAATTGGCCGCGTAAACCGCTTTGGGGATACGTAAACGAGGCTGACCCGTATGTTATGGAAATGGAAATAGACGCCGCGGTTGACCACGGGGTAAATGTATTTATTTACGACTGGTATTGGTACGATCGGCGTCCGTTTTTGGAAAACTGTCTTAACGACGGTTTTCTGAAAGCCAAAAACAACGGCAAAATGAAGTTTTACATAATGTGGGCAAATCATGACGCGGTGCATCTCTGGAATAAGAACCTTTCGGATTCCGATGTGGGGGACACCGTTATCTGGCAAGGCGGAATTGACGCAAACGGGTTTAAAATCATGTATGAGCGCCTTGCAAATAAATATTTCACAAAAGAAAATTATTATAAAATAAACGACTGCCCGGTCTTTATGATATATGAGCTCTCCACATTCATTGACGGAATGGGCGGTATTGACGAGGCGGCAAGAGCGCTTGAAAACTTCAGAAAATACGTTGTTTCCATGGGATTCAAAGATCTGCACCTTCAGTTTACCGGAAGAGTCAACAATATTGTGAATCTGAGCGGTGTTGACGGAAATACGGTTGAGAATCAGGACGAAGTGATGAAAAAGCTTGGTGTTGACAGCTTCACACATTATCAGTTTGTCCACTTTGTAAATATTGACCGTGATTATAACGAGATAATCAAAGATGTAAAAGCCGAATGGGAAAAAATTGACAGAGAAAGCAGTATTCCGTATTTTCCTCATATATCGTGCGGATGGGACAATAACCCCAGATTTTACGGATTCAGACCCGGCATTGTCAAGAACAATACTCCGGATAATTTAGAAAAAGCCTTAAGAGAGGCAAAAGCGTATGTGGATACGCATGATTTGCCGGCTCCTCTGATAACGGTTAATTCCTGGAATGAGTGGACCGAGACAAGCTATCTGGAACCGGATGACCTTTACGGCTACGGTTATCTTGAAGCAATAAAAAGGGTTTTCAAAAATGGATAAATATGTTTTTGGCGCAAAAAAAAATGAATTCTGAACGGCATATTTCATAATTTTCACATGAGTTCACAATAGTTCACGCCGGATAATTTTTATTCGTTTTTGGTTTTACAAATTTTGTAATCAATAAAATTGTTAATAAAATAACAAAAATTAATATACAATTTTCTTCCCGAATATACTAACATAGATATATATTTACTGAATTTACGGAATATACATTGACGATTATGTGATTTTTTTGAAAAAATCTGTTGAAATTATCACAATTTTGTGATAGAATAAATGCATCAACCGGAAAACCCATTCCGAACATAATACAGGATAAAACCGTAAATTACAAGAAAAGAAGGAAGGATTGAAATTACATAATGCATAAAACCAAAGTGAAAATAATATCGATAATATCTGTCATCTCATTGATGTTGAGCATATTTATTCTGCCGGCGTCGGCAAAAGACAATTCGACACAAATAATACCGCCGGATACATATCAGCAGACCGACCCGCATTGGGCGGATACAATAGTCGGGGGAAAAACACTCGGAGAGACCGGATGCGGCATATTCGCGCTTGTCAACGCGGTAAACTATCTTACGGGAAATATGCTCGACCCTGTGGAGACCGCGCAGTGGGCGCATAAAGCTAACGCCTTTAATCTTCCGTCGGGCATGGGAACCTGGAGATGGGTGCTTTACAGTAATGTGCACAAAAAATACAATTCAGATTACGGCTTCAAGGTGACAAACGCGGGTAAAGACGCTACCGTAAACAATGAAGAGCTGAAAACTCACCTGGAAAAAGGAGGCGTGTCTGTGGCGCACGTTCCGGGACATTTTGTAGCCATTGTGGAGTATGACCGCTCAAACAACAGCTTTCTTGTGTATGATTCCGCGGCAAGCAGTTCAAGAAAAACCGCCGCCAAAGGCACATGGCTTACCGCAAGGCAGCTTTCGGGCAGTATTGCAAAGATGAAAGTAGACTGGTGGTGCCTGATTTCCAAAACGTCAAGTACCGTAAACCACCTCGACGGAGTTGATATGGACTATACCGATTCAAAGGTTATGGCGACGATATTTTCCAACGGCAAAAAAACAATCAACATATCCGGATGGTCGTTAAGCACACTCGGAATTGAGAATTTTACATATTCAATAGATTACTCAAACAAAAAATACGCGCTCACTACGGTATCAAGAGATGATGTACTTGACAAATATCCCGGTTACGCAAATGCGAACGACAAAAATAAGATAGGTTTTAAAGGCGAAATTGATATTTCTTCATTGTCGGACGGGGTACATACAATTATAATCAACGCTACCAATTCCAAAGGCGCGTTTAACGGTGTCGCTCAAATAAGACTTGTTGTAAACAACGAGAACTCAATCGACAATGAAAACAGAACCTATACTGTAAATACCTCTTTTTTCAATGATGACGCGGATGTATACACTTTCAGACAGACCGGATTTTCATCGCCTTTGTTTATATGCTCGGCTTCGTCCGTTCTCAACATAGGTACCTTTAACCTTGCTAATATTGACAAGGCGGTTATATTCTACAGCTCGGCGTCAACCTTTGATTCGGATAAATACGGTCTAAAATCTATATTAGGGTTTAAGACTTCGGACTCGGATTTCGGCTTGTCAAGTGACAATAAATACAACCTGACCGACAGTATCGCTTACACTGAAATTTCCGACGGCAAAAACGGATACAGTGATTTCAGAACCGCGGAAATTGACCTGAGCGGTATAGATTTCAACGGAACTTTATATCTGTCTGCTTTCTCTCAGACCGGACAGAAGATCGCGATACAGAAAATTGTTTTTTATTACAATGAAAGTGCTGTACAGCAGCCCGAAGTTGTTCCGGAGTCTCCGCTTGAACCGGAATTTGAATCAGACGGCGCGGTTTCGGATGATTCGGTTTCCGATCCGTCCGATACGTCTTCGGACGGTAATGTCCAGAACAACGAATCGTCCGCGGGCAATAATGATAAGGCAGAGGAAGATACTGTTGACAATGATAATCTGTCTCTATCCTCCGGCGGATGCTCATCGGTTATTTCTTACGGCGCGGGGTTGATACTTATACTGTCTGTAGTGATTGTATTGATTATTATGTCTGTACGTAAAGTATATAAGAATAAAGAACAAAGGTAAACGATACAATGACTTTGTAAAGTTTACGGAAAAGTGTATTTTATCTGTTTAAGACGCTGTCGCTTTTTTTAGCGACAGCGTCAATACTGCATTTTGTTGATGTTTATTGATATTGGGTATGTAGCTTAAAGAGTAAATGTAAAATAAATAAAAAACGGAGGAATTTTAAATGTCAGACAGGGCTGTTAAAGGAAAAAATTATTTTCTGGAGGGTTATAATTGTTCACAGTCGGTAGCGCTCGCCTTTGCGGATATAGTGAATGTGGATAAGGAAACTCTTCTTAAAATGGCTTCATGCTTTGGCGGAGGAATGGGAAGACTCAGGGAAGTGTGCGGCACTTTTTCCGGCATTTTGCTTATTGAAGGACTGACATTGGGATACTCATCTCCGGACGCGAAAAAATCAAAAACCGAGTTATACGCTAAAATTCACATGCTTGCCGATGAATTTAAAAATAAAAACGGTTCATTAATCTGTCGTGATCTGCTCAAGGGTGTCGAGCATACAGACGGCGCAGTTCCGGAAGAACGCACTCCCGAATACTACAAAAAGCGTCCGTGTCCGGACCTTGTGGCAAGCGCCGTGGAAATGCTTGAGGAACATCTTAAAGGTTATGGTGTAATAAATTAGTATAAAGAGTGTCGCGCTTATTCCGTTTGTTTATCGCTTTTTAATAAGAATAATTTATTGTCATTTTGTCAATACTTGTATATGACATATAACATTTGTCATTAAAGCGGTATTGACCTTTTTTATAAATAAATTAACGGGGTAGTACAGATGGAATCTATATGGAACAGGGAAAAAAAGCTGAAAAAATTTGACTCGCTGAAAGAAAACATTTATGCCGACACAATAGTAATAGGCGGAGGTATGTGCGGGGTCCTGACGGCATACTTACTCGGAAAATCGGGCAGAGAAGTGATACTGCTTGAAAAAGACAGAATTTTTTCGGGTCAGAGCTGCCGCACTACCGCAAAAATAACCGCACAACACGGATGCGTATATTATAACTTTATAAACGATTTGGGAAAAGAAAAAGCGGCTCAATATGCCAAAGCCAATATTGACGCCGTAAACAAGTACTCGGAAATAATAAATGAGCTTAAAATAGAATGCGGTTTCAGACGTTGCGACTCATATATATATTCTCTTCACGAAAAGGAAAGGATGGAAAAAGAGGCTGAAGCATGTGTTTCTTTGGGAATGGACGCCGAATTTACGCAGCGGACAGAGCTTCCTTTTGATGTGGACGGCGCGGTAAAACTCAAAAGTCAAGCCTGCTTCGATCCGATTGAATTTATATCGGGAATTCTTGAAAATATGCCTGAAAACGTAAAAATTTATGAAAAGAGCAATGTTATATCAGTTGAAAAGGGTATTATACATGTAGTAGTCTCGTCAGAAAACGCAGAAGAAGTAAAAGATAATGATAAATTTACAGCGTCGGCTGAAAATATTATATTCTGTACAAATTTTCCGTTTATAAATTCACACGGAATGTACTTTGCGAGAATGCACAGAGAAAGGTCATATGTGCTGGCTTTAAAAAAAGCGAAAAAACTTGAAAATATGTACCTTTGTATTTCACCTAAAGAAAATGATAACGATATTCATGACACTTTGTCTTTCCGATCATGCGAATTGAACGGCGAGGATATTTTGCTTCTCGGCGGCGGCAAGCACCGGACCGGATATAATAAAAACGGCGGCGTATACGATTCTCTCAAAAGTATAGCTTCCGAACTTTACTCGGACAGTAAGGTTATCGGAGAGTGGTCGGCACAGGACTGCATTACTCTTGACAGTATTCCTTATATAGGGCGATATTCGCAAAACGCCCCGGAGGGTTGGTATTGCGCCACGGGGTTTATGAAATGGGGTATGAGCTCCTCTATGGTGGCAGCCGAAATAATAACCGGGTTAATAAATGATAAAAAATACAGATATCCCGTATTCGATACTTCAAGATTTTCAATGCAGGATATACCCACTTTGCTTAAAGAAGGAAAAGAAGCGGTAAAGGGAATTGCAAAAGAAAATTTCACCGTTCCTCAGGAAACCGTGGAAAAAATACCTGTGGGTCAGGGTATGACAGTTACCTTAAACGGTGAAAATATAGGTTTATATCGTGAAAGCGGCGATGAATATTACGCGGTTGACACAAAATGCCCACATCTCGGATGCCGTCTTGAATGGAACCCGGACGATTTGAGTTGGGACTGTCCTTGTCATGGTTCCCGTTTTGATTATACGGGAAAGCTTTTGGACAATCCGGCTCAAACCGATATAGGAACCAAAAGCAAGGTTGAAATAAAATCAAAAGCAGAAGTTTAGTAATTCACTGTATCAAAGCAGAAATCAGTTAAACATTGATCTGGCTATAATTGGGTATCATGATATTTATAAGAATATTAACCGGATATCATGTTTTCAACGACGTCTTGCGTTGTTTGACCCACTTTTTTTGATACCGCAATCCCGTCTTTGAACAAAATAAAAGTCGGGATGCTTCTTACGGAATATTTTTGAGCTATTGAGGGCATATTGTCAACATTGACCTTGATTATCTGGCACGCTTTATTATTGTTTTGCGATATTTTATCAAGTATTTTTTCCATGGCTTTGCAGTGAGGACAGCGATCCGCATAAAACTCAACAAACACCTTGGCCCCGGTTTCAATTTCTCGCAAAATGTCCTGTTCATTCAGCATATTTGTTTCGGTAATCATTATAATCAATCCTTTTGTTTACATTTTTTAATAAGTTTTAATAAGTTAATGCGCCGTAAATTTATTTTGATACGGCGCATTTTTATTTTGCCCATAAACTAAAAAGATTAGAAAAGTAAATAAGAACAATCCCGCAATTAAAAAACAAATAAGTTAAAAAATTTTTAGAATTTAAACTTTTTTCTAAGATAAATTTTACCATAGCTGTCCTTCGCCCAACTCCAGAAAAAAATCTGAATTTTCAAAAGCAAAAATGGATTCAAGAATCACTATTCTCATTTAGTGATATAGCACCACCATGAACACGTTTAAGTTTATTATCGTTTTCAAGCATTGCCAAATCTTTCTTGGCAGTTTCATATCCAACAAGAAAAATTCGTTGAATATCAGCCACAGTGATTCTTCCTTCTTTTTCAACAATTTCCAAAATTTTTTTTCTTCTTTCAACCGGGAACAAATTTGTTTTCTGTTGCATAATAACCTCATCCTTTCTATTTTTAAAAATCAGCTCTTGACACGCCTGTGAATACCATTATATACCGCTTTATACCATTATATACCACTTTTTACCGAATGTCAAGTGGAATCAAAAAAAATCTGGATATTTTTTTAGCGTTACAATTATTACAATATAGAAGTGAGACTGAAGACACAAAAAAGCAAAGATAAGTTACCGAGTTTAAACTTTTTTCTAAGATAAATTTACCATAGCTGTCTTCGCCCAACTCCAGAAAAATATCTGAATTTTCAAAATCTTCTTTATGTCCAACTCCTTTTTCGGAAATGAATTTTATCATGGTTACAAGCCCTAAGCTGTCGCTGCGGAATGGATTTTGCAGAGTTCCGCCTATCAGACAAGCGTTTTTTGATACTTGCCAGCCGCCGATTGTATAAAAGTGTACCCGCTTTGGTTCGCAAGTAAATATACTGAGATCAGGTTTCTGGATTAATTTCATTTTTTCTCCGAATATTTTCTCTGAAAATTAAATTAAACTTTAGTTGTTTGAATAATTGGAGACTGTAACTGTATTTACCGAATTATTGATAAATGGTACTTAAAAACCTTAAAATCCTTATTTCTGCTGTTTTTTATGCCCTGAATTATACAAAATTTTGATTTTGTATAATTATGTATAGGGGTCAGTTTCGTTCCCCCGTTGCTGATAATTAATAAAAATCGAATTTTCTTATGGATATCGGTTTTTACGATTACAGGTTTGTTGTCCATCAAAACAATTTATTTTGCCGAACAAATATGCACACTTAAAACCTCACATGGATTGAATAATCTTGGGATTAATCCCGCGTTATTGCATGTTCCGCGGCTTACAAGCAGTCTGTTGTCATACAGTCCCGAGGTATATTTGGGAAACAGACCCTGATCCGGCGCATACACGCCTCTGCCGAATATTCGCCATTGACCACCGTGCGCGTGTCCGGAAATTATCAGGTCTATATCAAGGTCTTTCAGATATTTTGGATAGTATTCCGGATGATGACACAACAATATTTTATATCCTTTCAGAAGTGAAAATTTTTTTGCGAAGTTTAAATCGGGCATATTATCCTCCCGGCACCGTCCGGAAACAAGACCTCCGATATATATTTTATTCTGACCTACATTGAAATCCGAGATGTCAAAACTGATGTATTCTTCGTAAGAATCCCACAGCAAATGCACGCCGCTTCCCTTTATTTTATCCATATTTTCCCTGCTGATTCGTTGCCCGTTTTTCGGAATTTGCTTGGTTTCGCTGTGTGCTCCGCACAATTCATGATTCCCAAAAGAATAATAATAAGGCGCAAGCTTTGACGCAAAATTTAAAAATTCCAATCCTTTTGCATTTCTTTCGTCATCCCCTCCGTCAAGACGTTCAAGCATATCTCCCGGAGATAATATAATATCCGGTGAGATTGACTCTATAGCCCTCAATACTTCTGTGCCGTCATGTGAGTGAAGGTCGGCGACCACCGCCGCTTTGACATCAATTCCTGGGATGTCGGCATATATTTCAAAGCTTGTGATTTTCATCTGATTTCTTCCTTATTTATTTTTTATTGATTTTATATACGGAAATCCCTTTATACCTTTCGTAAATGTTTATAAACCATCCGCAAAAATGGCTTAAAATAAGGGTTCTACATATAAAGTCGCATATCTCTTTGTATTTCCGTATAAGGCGGTTTTGTAAGGTTAGGCATCATTATAGCACCAAACTGTAAATTTATCTATAATTATTTTTCTGTTTATTGCAACTTTGGCACAGAACATCAAAAAATTGTAGTTCAAGTGCCTTGACAGGAAAAAATTCAGTATTTTCGGTTTTCAGAGTTTGATGATTTTAAACAAGCCAAATTTATTCTTTTTTTATCAGAGACGCGATAAACAAAAAGAACATGGTCCCCATCGCCGCTCCCACGGTATCTATACAGACGTCCGTGAATTGTCCGGCTCTGCCCGCGGTCATCCTCTGGTGTATAAGCTCATCCGTCATCGCATATAAAAACGAGAATATAATCGGAATACTTATATTTAAAACAACCTTTTCGGTAAACGTATATACAAGAGCAGAGCACAGGAATGAAAGCGCGGCATATTCTATCATATGCGCAGCCTTGCGAACAGGTGTTGCAAGTATGCCTGTTATGTTTTCCTTTTCGTCTGCGGTAAGATTGTCATAATTTTTTATTATCAGCCCTGCCAGACTTTCAATCACCCCGTCACTTCTCTTCCCGGATTCTTCCCCGTTTTCCGCGGAAAAGGCGAAAATTACAGCCATATTTGCAATTATCATTATTGAAAGCAATATTCTTACAATAATTATAAATTTCTTTCGGTTAAACATATAATTGCCCTCTGTCTCTCATTTATATCAAATATATCAAACTATTTACAATTGCGAAGAAGTCTGACAAACGGTAATTTACCACCTGTACATTATACCATTTCTTAAATTTAAAATCAATACGTCAAAAGAAATATTTTATAATGACTGACATTTACACGCAAAAAACCACTTGCTTGAGCCTACCCGCACGTCCGTAAAAAACGGACCTGTGCACAAGCTGCAGCAAGTGGTTTTTAATTTTATAAATATCAGTCACCCGCAAGCGGTCTGAGGAATACCGTGAATCCCTCGCCGTCGGCGATTTCAAACTCGCTCATTGTCTGATTATCAACTACAGAGCCGTCATTCGCGGTTCCTTTCCAGAAAGCCCAGTAATATTCACTGTCAGCGCTGTATTCACCTATAGTCTTCACTGTGCCGTTTTCCGCAACAAACTCGATACCTTTTTCGATAGTACAGTAATCTTCAAGGATGTTAAAGACGGTAGCCTTTGGACCCGTATACACATAATCCACAGCTTCTTCAATTATTTTCCCGTCCTTATCCTTGATCTTTAAGGACACCGTGACCGAAATATCGGATACACTCTCACCCGAGGTTCCCTCTTCATTTCCTTTACCGTTGTTACAGGAGATGAAAGTACATGCGAGCATAACCGCCACCAACACAGAAGATATAACTTTCAAAATTTTCATGGTTTAAAATTCCTCCAAAAATTTTTGTGTGTATAAATTATACTACATCATTACTCATTTGTCAATACTTATTTGTATATTTTGATTTTAAAATTTTAAATGTTTATAAAATGCAGGTTAAACATTATTAATTGTTGAATATAATAAATAAATTAAGCAAAAAAATATAGAACATCCAGACAGAATAAACCGCCATCATTAAAGTGGATTTAAGATTTGTAAAAGACCAGAGATATGTAACGGCTACAGACAAACACAGTGATAACAATGAAATTAAAAACGCTATAAATAAAGCCTCGCTGCCAAAAAATACAGAATACCAGACAAGCGACAAAAAAATTACTGTAAGAAACAGCAAGCCGCCCTGATACGCTTTGATTTCTTTTCTTCCGCCGGATTTCCCGCTCAGGATATCATGAATGATAATTCCCGCGGCGAAACCGGAAAGAAAGCACATTGCAAATGAAAAAATATTGAAAATCCATAAAGGCAGCATAATATTTCCGGTATCAATCCGATGCAGGACCTCATATGGATTTTTATTGAACAGTCTTATAATAACCGCGAGGACAGTGTATAATATTCCGCATATTAAAGATATTGTGTTGTTGTTTTTCCCGGTCGCGGCAGAAATCTTTTTTTTCATATGTATATCCCCCATTAAAAATTTTCGCAAAACTGATAAATTATACGGGTATAAGTTATTGCGTGAAAAAAAGCAGGCTTCTTTGTTTTCACGCAATAATATATATTTTAATATATGATGACTGTGTTTTTTTTATGATTAATACCGATTAATCGTCGCAAAACCAACCATCGGTTATTTGCCTTTTATCGTCATCGATGCTCGGATATTCTCCGGTTTTTCGGTTGTATGTCAGTTTATAAATACTGTCCGGTGTAGAAAAATGTTTAACCGAAGTACCGTAACAACCCGATTCAAAAATCTTATTCATCACATCGTCCCATATGCGAACCGCCTGATTTCTTCCAAAAGAAGAAAGGGACTCCGGATAATCATAGCCAAACCAGACTCCGGACAAAAGCTCGGGAGTATATCCTACAAACAGTCTGTCACAATTATCCTGCGTCGTGCCCGTCTTTCCGGCTACGTCCGTTACCGAATCAAGGGATATCTGCCCTCTTGCCGTTCCCGAATCGACAACAGACTCGAGAAGTTTGGTCATTATAGCGGCGTTTTCCCGTGAAAGTACAACATTTTGCACCGGCTCGTTTTGCAGTAAAATATTTCCTTCGCTGTCAGTAACCTTATAATAAGAACGTGTAGAGCTGTATACCCCGTCTTCAAAAATACTGTAGGCTCCCACAAGTTCTCTGAGAGTAACACCATAGTTTGGCTGTCCCAACGCGAGAGCGGCGTCTCCGCAGTCCCCTGTGCTGTTTTTTTCCGGTGAAATCAGACTTGTCATACCAAGCGTGTTTTTCAAAAAATCAAATGAATTCTTATCTCCTACCATATGCAGGACCTTAACCGCTACGGTATTTAAAGAATTGCTGACGGCATATTGAATATCTACGTCTCCCACATAAGTTTTATTTGAGTTTGCCGGCCAAGGTCTGCCTGACTTTAAGTCTGTTATCGGGGAATCCTCTATTATGGACGACCACTTTATAAGCTTTCTCTCAAACGCGGGAGCGTAAACAGACAACGGTTTTATCGCGGACCCCGGCGGTCTGCGCGTATCCGTAGCATAATTCTGTATTCTGTTTGCCTGTTTTTTTCCTATGGCGCCCGCGACGCCCAAAATGTCTCCGGTATAAGGGTCTATTACTATCATAGACGATTGAGGCGAAATGCTTTTATTTGGTTCAATAGGAAAGTTAGAGGTATCCGAATAATAATCGTCAAGAATTTCTTGTATTTCCGGGTCTATGGCGGTATATATCTTTAATCCGCCCGTATACAGCATAATTGACGCGGCGTCTTTATTCATATTGTATTTCTGACACAGGTCGCGTATTACATCCTCGGCAACCATATCGACATACCATGAATTTACATTGCTTTCTTTATCTTTCTTCGTATTCAGAGATAAGTCGCTGTTTTTGGCTTCTTCATATTCTGACTCGGTTATATATCCCTGTTCCAGCATACACTTTAAAATCAGATTTCTCCTGTATATATTGTTTTCGGGATGCGTAATAGGGTTGTATTTTGAGGGATTGTTTGTAATGGCGGCAATACACGCGGCCTCCTGCAGAGAAAGCTGTGACAGGTCTTTGGAAAAATAATATTCGGCTGCCGCCCCAACTCCTCTGCATCCTTCCGAAAGATTTATAATGTTCAGATACATTTCAAGTATTTCCGTTTTATCGCAACGTCTTTCGAGGTCCATTGCCGAAAATATTTCCTTAATCTTTCTTGTAACGGTGATCTCATCATTTCCCGTAAGGTTTTTCACAAGCTGCTGCGTAATGGTCGAAGCGCCGAAACTTGATGAAAATTTCATTATATAGTTTAATCCTGCCTTTAATGTTCTCGGAAAATCAACGCCGTCATGCCTGTAAAAATTTTTGTCTTCCACCGCTATGAACGCATTGACAAGATTTTCCGGCATTTCAGAATACGAAGCGTATTTATACCTGATGCTTCCTTTGAAATGCTCACCCGGCAGCGGTTTTTCCTCTCCTATTCTGTTCTTTCTGTCGGTAAAATCATAATAATACAGAAGAGTTCCCGCGGAGCTGTTATTATGTTCAAGCAGAATTTCATCGACCTTACTGTCTGAATATTTATAAAGATAATAGAATGCCCCGCTAACCGCTACGGTCATAACAACCATCAGAGCGGTAATTATAATTGAGACTGATTTAATAAATTTTTTCATGATAACCCCGATCTTGTGCCTCAAAATTTGTTGTAAATGTCCAAAAAGCTTTTTAAAGCCTGAAACGTCACATTTCTCAATTTTATTTTTTCCCGCAAACGCGAATATATCACACAAATGTGGCAATCATAATTAATGTAAAAATTATTATTAATGATGTTTATTGGATAAATTGTTCGTGCAATCCTGTTTTATTTGCTTATTTTATCAAAACACATATTTATAAGCCATTTATATGGCGGAACGGAGTTATTATGAAAATATCAAAAGGCGCTTTTTATTCGCTGTTGATTATCTCTTTGACTTCCTTTGTTCTTATTGGCATCCTGGCTTTCGCGGTTTCGCATTTTAATGAAATCTACGACAGACTTTACAACATGTACAATGACCTGAATAATCGCTTTTCCGATATAAACGCAAGTTTGGATTCAGTTAATAATTCAATTGATTCCTTTGAAAATTCAATTGATTCCTTTGAAAATTCAATTGATAACGGCGGCGATAATCAAGGTTCCGGTGAAAAAACCGTTTATATTTTAAAGGAATATAACGGCATTATCGGAGTTTTTGATGAGAGAGGCAATCTCATGAAGACGATAAATACCGCTGTTTCTTCCCTGTCCGCTCAGGACAGAGAGCAACTGACACATGGTATTATAACAACATCAAACGAAGAGCTTGCCGGTTTAATTGAGGATTTAAGCTAAAAGAACGGCTGCATCATATGCTTAAGCAAAAGCATATGATGCAGCCTTTTTTCCTGTATTGTATATCATCTAAAAGCTACAAATCCGTATTATAAATTACCAAACCTCGGTTTTATATCCATACCATTCGGGAGAGGTAAAGCCCTGTGCTCCTTCATGGTAACAAATAGTATACTCAGGAAATGAAGAAGTAAAATGATCGTGAGGTTCTGCAGTTAAATAATTCTCCGGTGCGTTTCCGCTGAATTTAATTTTCTCTAAATTATCACAGCCGAGAAAAGATATTTCCGATACTACTTCAACCGTGCTCGGAATAACAATTTCTGTCAAACTTGTACATCGGCTGAAAACACTTTTATCTATTTTAATCAATCCTTCATTTAATATTACCTTTTCCAAGTTATAGCATTCTCCAAACGCTCCATTATCAATTGTTTTCACTGTCTCGGGCAATTCTACTTCTTTAAGGTTTGACGCGGAAGCAAACATCATGTACAAAATTTCTTCTGTTCCGTTTTCAATTTTTACTGTTTCAAGACCGGAGTTCTTAAATGCCATATAACAATCAGTTAACCCGGCAGGAATATTGATATGCTTCAATGATGTACAATTTGCAAACGCCTCTTGTCTTATAATGGTTAATGAGCTCGGAAGAATAATTTCAGAAAGACTTGTACAGTCAGCAAACGCAACACCTCCTATTGTGGTCAAAGAATTTGAAAGAATTACCTTTTTGAGACTCGTGCACTTTTGAAATGCACACGAATTTATAATAGATACTGTATCGGGAACCCGAACATAAGTAATCGATGTATTTCCCATAAAAGCGTCATATGAAATTTCTGTAACATCTTTACCGTTTATCTTGGATGGAATCACAACCTCCGTGGCTGTTCCGACATAATTGGTAATCGAAATTCCGCCGTCCTCATTATCTCTGAACTCAAAATCGGTCATCGGATTTTCCTTTTCCGTTGCCTTCTCTTGGGGGTCACCCGACTCTTTTCCGTTCATTCCCTGAGCGCCGTTACAACAGCTTAACATAAATATAATCACAAAAGTAAAAAGTAAAAATATCAATTTTTTCATAGGCATACCTCCAATATACTTTTACTTTAAATTATTATATCAAAACCAAATTATAAAGTCAATATATTTTGTCGAATTTGGTTGTTTTAATGATTTTTTGATTGAACTCAGCAACAAATATATAATAAAACGCAAAAAACATCCCGTCACCTTATATGACGACGGGATGTTGCCAAAAACTGTCAGAAATCAAAATGAAATTTTGATCAGACGGATAAATAATTATATTTGAAAAACTTAATTATACAAAAATCATTTTACAGTTTTTCATTATAAACAACTGTTGCCGATTCTTTGTATCTTCATATTAAATTCTTTTTTTCTTTGTCACAAACATTGCGGCGCCGACCATAACCGAAACAAGCGCGACCGTAGTTCCGCCGAATACGGACTTACAGCCTTCGCTGTTTTCAGAGCCGTCATCGGTTGAAGAATCAGTTTGCGGAGCTTCGGTCCCGGGAGCTTCCGTTTGGGGTTCCGTTGCCGGCGGGTCTGTTTCGGGAAGAGTCTCAACCGAATTATCCTGAGTACTGATATAGCTGTATTTGAATCTCGCGCCGGGAGCCACGTCGCCGGAAATATAGAAATCCATAATATCGCCCGAGAAGACGTCGTAATTGCCTTCGTCATGGACATTGTCGGTGCAGGAGAAGTTTATGGTATAATCGTTTCCTTCAAGTCCGAGCGAGGCTTTTGATATCTTGACAACCATATATCTGCCGGTCACTTTATATTCGACGTCCGCTACCTTCTCCGAGTTATATCCCTCTCCGGTAAATTTCTCAAGCACAGCAGTGCTCGCGCTTGCCGCGGATTTATTCACTACATAGTCAAAGGTTTCCCATCCCTGATTTTCCTGGTCTGAGTCTATATACAGAGTCATCCACAGTTTATCCGTGTAGGGGGTTATATCCTCCGCGCACTCTATGTTGAAGTATACATATTCGTCGTCTCTTGCCACCTGCGCTCCTATTATATCGTTTCTGCCTGAGGTCTCGGTGTAATAATAACCGTCGTAGCCCTCATGGTCTCTGTCACCGGTGTTTCCGATATATGACGCGAAATAGGGACCTACATCTTCCCATTGTGAAATATCGCCGTTTATGTCAATCGTTTTCTGCAATGTCGGCTCAGGAATCGGGTTACAGCCTTTATATTTGCGCACATAGTTTACCATAAGGTAATAATAGTGGTCTTTCAGTTCACCCTTCGTAGGTTCTATATCACGGCTGAATTCATTGTCAAACTGGTCTACAAGCGCGTTGTTGACAAGGCTGTTAGGTCCGCCCCAAGGAGATGGCTGTCTCCACGCGTGCCATTCGTTGTACCCGGTAATAAATACAACCTTGGGGTCGATTTCAAGAGCATAATCAAACTGTTCGGAGAAATTGTATCCCCACAGCGAAGAATTTTCTTCCTTGTCATATCTGTCCGGATATTCCGAGGTATACGAACGTCCCATGACATTTTCGCCGTTCATTGCGGTGATTTCATTAGTCACATAACTATGGTTTACCGCAACGCCGACAGACATCTGTTCAACTATTCCGTCTCTTCTGTCTTTTCCGGTACTGTAATACAACGCCTGAGGATATGTAGACAGCCATCCCCATTGTTTGAGCGCGGTATTATTCATAACATAAGCCGCCTGACCGTTCCTCCACGAGAAAAATGTTCTTACTTCAGTTGAAAGATCGTTGGTTATATAACCCATCAGCATGGGCTTGTCATCCCAATAAAACCAGAGATCCTTATATTTGCCATCCTTGTAAATATCGTCATACAAATCCTGAATCTGGGAAATACCTCCGTCGGTTGCTCCGAAAGGCAACACATAAGATATTTTAGGAACCGCAACACCGTCAGCCAGAGCCTTTGTCCATTCCTCATACATTGCGGTATAACCTGACTGCCAAGCAAAAGAGCCGTTCGTATTATCGTTAAATACGGCGTCTACACCCGCGTTGGCAAGCATTTCAGCCTGACGGCGCAGAACCCATTCGTCGCTTGTTCTGTAAAAGCCGTATATAGGCTCATTCCAGAAACAATAGTGGCCGGTGCCCTTCCACGCCTCATGATTGTAATCATTTTTAGCCTCGGGATAAAGCTTCAAAAACTCCGTAGTGTTTACGCAACCCTGTCGTCCGAGTTCGTCATGCCAGTCCCAGTAAAACATAATTACCGTCTTGTCTTCCCTGACATCTCCCACGTCGGCATTTGTAACCGAGGTTCTTCCGAGTCCGTCGGTAAACACCCATGTATCGGGCATAGCCTTATTTGAATTAAAAAGACTGTCTTCCGGCACAACCGTACTTGTAACATTCTGGGAGTCACCCGGACTTTCGTCCTCCGCCATGACCGCGACAATCGCGGATGACACCGTCGCGGTTAATGTAAGCGCCGCCAAAAACAAAGGAAACGCTCGCTTGATTTTCGTCTTCATAACACCTTTTCCTTTCGTCAGTATATAATAATCACAATATAAACAATTCTTCCAAAGACGTTATGTTTAAATGGCAATATGAATTACAGATATCGGATTATTAAATAATAAACACCGTCTGCTCGCAACAATTTGTGAACAGACAGTGTTGCTTATTGTTTATTATACAATAACCGAAAGGTTTTGTCAATGATTTTTTTTAAATTTTTATGTGTCTTATTTTGAAATAACAAAAACCGATTTAGCCAGCAATTTAGCCATATCACCGCGGGTTATATTCTCTGACACACCGCAAACTCCGTCCGACGCTTCAAGTATACCGAGCGCATGTATTGAGTAAACGGCTTTGCTTGACCAATCCGGAATCTCATCCTCATCCGCAAATACCGGCGTTACTTTGGCGTCCGCATATCCTATAATGTTGCTTATGATGACCGCGGCTTCACTGAGTTTGATATTTTCATCGGGTTTAAAATAAACTTCACCGTCCTGCTTTATCCCGCTGATGTATCCCATCGAATACGCAAGCGCCACATAGCCCTTTTTCTCCGGACTTATTTCATCGTCATCGTAAAATTCTGTTTTTTCCACGTCGGGAATATTCTTTATTCCCAAAGCCTTCATAGTTGTAACAAGAAAGTCCGCCCTCGTCACTTCCCTGTCGGGTTCAAAGTAATAGTTATCTCCTACAAGCACTCCGTTCATCGCGCCCAATTCTGTCATGGTAATCGCATAATTATATATGTCGCTGTTCTCAAGATCGCTGTATACCGCGGATGTCGAGGGAGACGAAACGTCAAGGCTTACTTTCGCCGACGCGCTGTAGTTCCCGTATTTGTCTCTCGCCACATATTCAAAGCTGTCTTTTCCGGTATATGAATCACTCGGAGTATATACGTATGTTCCGAGATTCTTATCCGTAAGCGTTATATAGCCGTTCTCCGGATATTTTGTAATTTCATATGTAAGTTCGTCACCCTCCGGGTCATATGCGCTTAGTACACCGGTTGCCTTTATTCCCCTGTATGTCTGTAGGTTCAGAGAGGCATACGACGCAAGACTTACGGTAGGCGAGTAGTTCATTTCTTTCAGCATAAACACCGAACATTCTATCTCATACGCACTGTCATTTACGGTAAATTTAAATGAAGTTTCTTTTCCCACTCCCGATCTTGCCTCTTCATACGTCATCTGAGAGAGATTCTGGGCACTGATTTTCTGCCCCTCTTCTACTCCCGTTGACCCAAGGTAAAGAGAACCGCAAACTGCTTCAGGCAATTTTGTAATGGTTATATAATCAATTTTCGCGAGATTCATCGCGCAGGCGAATCTGTCGGCGGAAAAATTCAAAGCTTCTCCGCTTATTCCCGCGACAGCCATTCCGGAATTCGCCGCGATTACATCAAGCCCATAAGATACCTTTACCGTTTTGTCTTCTATCATGTCCTCAGACAATTCTCCCGCATACAGAACAGGGTTTCTGTCTTCATCCGATTCGTCGGCGGCGAATGCGGATACGCATAATCCCGCTATCAATAAAGCGGCAGACAGAACCGCACACCCGAAACGAAATATGCTTTTCATAGTTTTAATTCCTCCGTACCTTAAATTTAAATTGCTTTATCGATATAATTATATTTCTGTACAGAATAAAATATAACCCAACATTCTTATTTGCCCGATAATTTTAATTATCGTCACAGAATATTCTCAATACCGGCAATAAATAGTGATATAATGTAATTATAGGGTATAGATTCAAAAAACGACCAAACAGATAAGTTGAAACACATCTAAAATAACAAAGTTCAGAAAAAATGAAATCTGTATTACATTGTTAAACATGACAAGCGTCTCGACCGAGCCCTATAAAAAAAGTTCTATATCCTCTTAAGGAGAGCAGAGACTATGAACATCGCATATGAGCAACGATACCGCGACTGGCGCAGTATGTATGACCCACTGTTCGCACAGGAAAACAGATGCCCCGTCCAAGATGAAGACTTAACCCTGAGTGATGGATTTTCTGTCCGTTCCGAATCATATACCCAAAATGGCAATTTAAACTTGAGCGTCAGTGAAAATAAACTTCTTGACAGCAAAGGTAGAGTACATTATTCTTGGCGCAACCTGGACGGCAGTATAAACTTCTGTTCATTGTTCCTCCACAAAAACGGATACCACTACCTGATATTTCATATTGAACTCTACGGATACAGTGTCTTGGAATTGGAAAGCGGACGTGAAATGCACTATATTCCATCCCAAGTACACCCAAAAGATGGACAAGAAGCAGATGAGGTTTTCATATGGACGCTAACAGAGTATGACTCTGTCGGAAATATGTTGATCGTCTCAGGCTGCATATGGGGCTGTCCTTACTCCACTATTGTTTTGGACTTTTCCGAACCTTTTTTACCTCAGCCGGCAGAACAGTGGTTGGATATGCGCACTCTCATCGATCCGGACTTTTCTCTGTACCAAGACATTGAGTTTGCCCGTCGGGAAGGAGAAGATTTGGTTTTCAAAGGAAGCAAAATGGATGATGGGACGTATAAGGAAATCCGTGTATCTTCAGAGCGGATTCGGGCTGATCTTCAAAATAAGAAACCAATGACGGGACTGACCAAGAACAGATGATATAATTTACTGTTTACGAAAATACTAACATCGTCTCAGACAAGGCGGCTATCACGACTTGTTCTGCCCGATAAAAAAATGCCGTTCTGTTATTATAAATTAAAAATGGGAAGGAAAACAGAAAATATTTATGAAATTTATCATTTCAGAATTGCAGGCGGGCAAAAGCGTTCTGTCATATTTAAAAAACTCGGTAGGCTTATCTTCGGGAAATATTTCCTCGCTTAAAAACATTCCAAACGGAATCACGGTAAACGGAGCGCAGGTGACAGTGCGTTATATTCTCGGTGCGGGAGAGGTGTTGACAATAAAAGAAGAAGACAACATCGACAGCATAAATCACAATATCAAACCGGTCGATATACCTATAGAAATTATTTATGAAGACGAAAATCTTATCGCCGTAAACAAACCTCCCGATATGCCGACTCACCCGTCACACGGGCATACGGACGATACGCTTGCAAACGCGCTTGCGTATATATTTTCACAGCGCCACACCCCGTTTGTTTTCAGGGCTGCCGGAAGGCTGGACAGAAATACCAGCGGGGTGGTTCTGATTTCCAAAAACAGAATGGCCGCTTCTCAGCTTTACGGCGCATTTACAAATAAACAAATAACCAAGCGATATCTGGCTGTTCTTTCGGGAGAGCTTCCGCTTGACGGACATATAATTACCATAGACGACTATATAAAAAGAGAATCCGACAGCATTATCACAAGAACCGTATGCGGACCCGAAATACCGGGAGCAACGCGGGCAATTACAAAATACAAGGTGCTGTACTCCGGAAACGGCATAACTCTTGTCGATGTTTTACCCGAAACCGGCCGCACCCATCAGCTGAGAGTACATTTTTCCTCTATAGGACATCCCATTTTTGGCGACGAGCTGTACGGAAAAGCTTCTCCGTTGATATCAAGGCACGCTCTTCACGCCGCAGCCATAACCGTACCGATGCCGCTGTCAAAGCAGCTTAAAACATTCCACGCCGCCACTCCGTCTGATATGGAAGAGCTGTTTTTTAAAATAACCGGACAGAAAACAGAAAATTTCACAGAGGATTTACGTGTTGACATACCGCAAAAAGGTTCAAATAACGCAAACCGACATTGAATCGTTAGGTATTGTAAGCAAAAGAAAGGAATATTTCTATGTTTAAAAAACTTAAGAAAAATCAATCTTCGGAAAAAGATCTGAACATTCACCCTTTTTCCGACAGAGAAACCATATCGCCCTCGGAATACGCCAGTCTTTCCGCCGAAGAAAGATCAAACTGGGCTCCGGTTAATCCCAAGTATGAGCGCGTATCGCTTTTCGCCATAATTTCTTTTTCAATCGCCGCGGTGTGTCTGATTTTATATATAATAATATGTGTCAATCAAAATTTTGCCGATTTCTTCAATATTCACATAAGCTCGGTCTTTCGTACAGCCTTCGCTTATATTTCGGGTATTCTTCCGTTTTCCATAGCGGAGATGGCAATAATATTGCTGCCCTTGATTTTTGTACTGCTAATCCGGTATATTCTGAAAAACAGGTGTATGACCTGGAAAACCACATGGATTTCGGTAATAAATCTTGTCGCCGTGCTGAGTATCCTTCTTTCAACCTTTGTACTGAATTTTGCCGCGGGCTACAAGGGTTCTTCGCTTGAAGACAAACTCGGACTTGAGCAAAAAGAAATAGGGGCTCAGGAATTGTACGACGCGGCGGTTTATCTTGCCGACATGGCTGCCAAAGAGGCGGAAAGTCTCAACATCGATACGTCCGGCTCATCCGTTATGCCTTACAGCTTTGACGAAATGAATAAAAAGCTGATTGAGGCATATGATTCTTTTTGCAAGGATTATGACTTCATAAACAATTTCAGTTCAAAGCTAAAACCGGTAATGCTCAGTGACGCAATGTCATATACACACATCACGGGAGTGTATTCTTTCTTCACCGGAGAGGCAAACGTCAATATCGCGTTTCCGGACTATACCATCCCATACACAGCCGCGCACGAGCTTGCGCATCAACGCGGTATAGCGCGCGAGGATGAGGCCAACATGATAGCGTTTCTTGTCTGTATACGCTCGGACGACAAATATATAAGATATTCTGCTTATCTTAATATTTATGAATATGTGGCAAACGCGTTATACAGCGCGGACAAGGAGCTGTATTACGAAGCAAGAGCTCACCTGAACGATGAGATAATAAGCGAGCAGGCGGCATATAACAAGTTTTTTGAAAAATACCGTCACTCGGTATCAAGCAAGGTTTCAAACACAGTCAACGATACCTATCTCAAGCTCCAGGGAACAGAGGGGAGCAAGAGCTACGGTATGGTGGTCGATCTCACTGTAGCATATCTCAAAAGCGAAAATATAATCAATTAAATAAGAGCTTATTTAATTTTAATTCAACGTGCGCTTTCGACAAATTAACAAAAAATCATCTCACGGAATATACTTTCTGTGAGATGATTTTTTATTTCTAAAACCCTTTATAATGTCGTAGTATTATGATAAATTTATATATGACATTAATTATAAATTTGATTTCATTATTAATTAATATTATATTTATAAATGCTCGATATATTCATTTTTATTTAATAATCAACCATTATATAGACGCACAAAGCACAAATATTCCAATTTATATATACGACATGAATTATATAATTCGACAATGTTTTATGTAAAATATTGTAAACAAATTATAAATTATGCAGGCACTGTATTTACTTTTTACACACTTTATGATATAATATATACACCGTGATGCGACACCGTAAAACGGCAAAGCATCCCAAATATTTTAAAACCAAGCGGATAAAGAATAATCGTACATACGGCTTTGAACAGCATAATAAGACCGCTTATCCGGACTTATCAAATATAACCTTAAAAGGACAATGCCTAAAAGTTTTAAAACGAGAAATTTATATACACCGCTTTAAGAAAAATTGCACTGCATAAAAACAAAAGTCTGATTTTAACCGCCCCAAGGACGGAACGGAGGTATACATCATGGATAAAATTATTATCAGCGGAGGAAATCCGCTATACGGCAATGTTTCTATAAGCGGAATGAAAAACGCCGCCCTTCCTGTTATTTGCGCCTGTATTCTCAACAAGGAGACCTGCATTATTGACAATATCCCTCCTATCAGTGACATCGAAACTTTGCTTATGATTCTCTCTTCCATGGGAGCGGATGTAAAAATGCTCACCAAAAACTCCGTTCAGATAAATTGCAGAAATATCATTCCCGGTTCCTCTCCGAACGAGTTGGCGTCAAAGCTGCGCGGTTCATCATACATACTCGGCGCGGAGCTTGGCAGATTCGGAAAATCGAGTGTTTATTCGCCCGGAGGATGCAGTATAGGTCCCCGCCCTCTTGATTTGCACATGAAGGCGTTCGAAGCGCTGGGCGCTCACTGCTCGCACAGAAACGGAAGAATCGAGATTACGACAGACTCCTACCTTAAAGGAAATTCCATATTCTTTGACAAGGTTTCCGTAGGCGCTACAGTGAACACTATTCTCGCTTCCGTCCTCGCCGACGGAGTCACGATTATAGACAACGCCGCCCGTGAGCCTCACATTGTAGACCTTGCGGTATTTCTCAACGCATGTGGCGCCAATATCATAGGAGCCGGAACTTCGGTTATTAAAATCAAGGGCGTTTCCAAACTCCACGGCTGTCGTTATTCTATCATTCCCGATATGATTGAAGCGGGCACGTATATGGCGGCGGTAGCCGCCACAGGAGGCAAAGTAACGGTAAGAAACGTCATACCCAAGCACCTTGAGGCTATTTCAATCAAGCTTGAAGAAGCCGGCGTAAATATTATTACCGGGAGTGATTACATAACCGTGGAAAGCACCGGTAAGCTTAAGGGAATTTCTCTTACAACAGGTCCTTATCCGGGATTTGCCACAGACATGCAGCCGCAGTTCTCCGCCATGCTTTGCTTTGCGGAAGGCGCGTCTGACATTCACGAACAGGTTTTCGATAATCGCTTTCAATATACAGATGAACTGGCTAAAATGGGCGCGGATATTAAAGTAAGCGCCAACCATTCCATTATCAGAGGAGGCTCTCCCATGACCGGCGCGCCTCTGGTCTGCAGAGATCTTCGTGCCGGAGCCGCAATGGTGATAGCAGCTCTTGCAAGCGAGGGTACTTCCGAGCTTCTTGAAATAGACAAAATTGAACGCGGATACTATAAAATAACCGAAAAATTCGCTTCCCTCGGCGCTGATATAAAATTGGTGTCAGATATTTCATCTGCTCAAATCAACCGCAGCGCAAGTATTTAAACAGTTAATAACTCTCTCTTCCCCGGCGGAAATACCGCCGGGGTTTTTACTTTATTTTCTTAAAGAATTATACAGATAAGTCCTCCGCTTCCCTCATTAATAATGCGTTCAAGAGTCTCGGAAAGTTTCTTGCGGGAAGAATCGGGCATGTGTTCGAGTTTGGAGTGAAGTCCTTCGTTGACAAGTTCATAAAGAGTCTTTCCGAACATATTGGACTCCCATATGCGCTGAGGGTCTTCTTCAAACTCCTTGAGCATATACTTGACAAGGTCCTCGGACTGCTGCTCTGTTCCTACAATCGGATTAATTTCGGTTTCGATATTCGCCCTTATCATATGGATCGACTGGGCAGAAGCACGGAGCTTAACCCCGTAGCCGCCGGGTTGTTTTACGATTTCGGGATCATCAAGACTGAGATCCGATATATCCGGCATTACTATTCCGTATCCGTTTTCCTCCGCTTCATCGAGCGCCTGAGCCACTCTGTCATATCTCGCTTTCATTCCGGCAAGATTTTTAAGCAGTGCAATCAGCTCTTCCTCCCCGTCAATATCAAATCCGGTCAGTTCACTGATTACCGAATAGTAAAGTTTGTCTGCCATTGTGACCGAAATCTTAGCGCATCCGGTTCCCAGGTCAATTTCGTCAATATTGGAGTTCTTTATATATTCATTATCGGAAAGATCCGAAAACGCGTCTTTAAGATCACCGGTCTTATGTACACGGTCTGCGCATTTTTTGATACTTGACAAAAGTGATGTTTTAATCTTGTGTCCCGGCTCAAGCGCCGTTGTCCATTCGGGCATGGAGATCCTGACTTCGCTGACCGGAAATTCATGCAGAACCAATTCAAGTATATGTCTTATATCCTCGGCATCCAAATCTATGCATGATACAAGCGCGACCGGAACCTCATACTTCGCCTCAAGTTCGTAAGCCAAAGAGACCGCGCTCTCGCTTGTAGGATGAGCCGAATTCAGAATCATCGCGAAAGGCTTGCCCAAGCTCTTAAGTTCATTGACAATTCTCTCTTCAGCCTCGACATAACTCTCTCTCTGAATGTCCCCAATTGTACCGTCGGTAGTTATCAGCATACCAATAGTAGAGTGCTCGGTTATGACTTTGTATGTTCCCATTTCCGCCGCTTCCACAAACGGCATCGGCTCTTCCCTCCACGGCGTTCTCACCATGCGGGGCTGACCGTTCTCAATGGTTCCCAACGCTTCAGGTACTATATATCCCACACAATCAATCATTTTGACCTTTAATGTAGCGCATCCGTCAATACTTATCGTCACCGCTTCATCCGGAATAAATTTAGGCTCGGTAGTCATTACCGTTTTACCCGCCGCTGACTGCGGCATTTCATCGCGCGCTCTTTCTCTTGAATATCCTTCGTCAATATTCGGAAGAACAAGCGCCTCCATAAATCTTTTGATAAATGTTGATTTTCCGGTTCTTACCGGGCCCACGACGCCTATATAAATGTCGCCGCCAGTTCTTTGTGCAATGTCCTTATAAATTGAATGTTCTGCCATAAAGAATCCTCCCTACCGCCCGAACGGCGGCTTAGTTTTATATCATCGCTAAAGTATATGAAGGACAAAGTGTCTTTATGCAAAAAAACTTTGTACAATAAAAAACAAAATGTGAATAAAAAAGGCTGCCGCCGTCAACTGACAGCAACAACCTTTATTATATAATTATATTATATCTTACCGAATATCAGTGAACTATGCACTTTTCGGTGTCCTTATCAAATATATGCATTCTCGCGGTATCAAACGCAATCTTGATGGTATCTCCTGCTCGGGATGTTGACCTTGCGGATACACGCGCGGTAAGATTTGTTTCTCCGACAGTGAGGTAAAGATAGATCTCGGCGCCCATAAGCTCTGTGACATCTACATAAGCGTCAATCGTGCTGTCCTCAAGAGCCGCCAGCTGTGCAGGCTGGTCATGAATGCTCTCAGGTCTTATACCTACAACAACCTCCTGACCTATATAGTCCTTAAGCGCGGGATTGTTTGCCTTTTCAGCGGGAACCTTTATCATATTGTTCTCAAACTCAAAGTAAACATCCTCGCCCTTCTTTACAAGCGTTCCGTTAATGAAGTTCATCGGAGGAGTACCGATAAAGCCCGCGACGAACATATTGACGGGATTATCATAAAGATTCTGAGGAGTATCGACCTGCTGGATAAGTCCGTCTTTCATAACGACAATTCTTGTCGCCATGGTCATAGCCTCTACCTGGTCGTGGGTAACGTATACAAATGTCGTTCCGACTCTGTTGTGAAGCTTTGTGAGCTCGGTTCTCATGGTCGCACGGAGCTTTGCGTCAAGGTTTGAAAGCGGCTCGTCAAGAAGGAAGACCTTAGGGTTACGGACTATCGCACGTCCGAGCGCGACACGCTGTTTCTGACCTCCGGAGAGAGCCTTCGGCTTTCTGTCAAGAAGGTGTGTAATATCAAGTATTCTTGCCGCTTCCTCAACACGTCTTTTGATTTCTTCCTTCGGAGTTTTGCTGAGCTTAAGTCCGAACGCCATATTTTCCGAAACCGTCATATGAGGATAAAGCGCGTAGTTCTGGAACACCATCGCTATTTTTCTGTCCTTGGGCGCCACGTCATTGACGAGCTGGTCGCCTATGAAAAGCTCTCCCTCGGTGATCTCCTCAAGTCCGGCTATCATACGCAGTGTTGTTGACTTTCCGCATCCGGAAGGTCCTACAAGGACTATGAATTCCTTATCCTTAATTTCAAGGTTAAAGTCCGACACGGCGGTAACGCCGCCCGGATATTTCTTATAAATATGTCTGAGAGACAAACTTGCCATTTAAAATTCCTCCTAAGTATAATATATTGGTTTATGCAATATGAACCTTAATTTTAACATTAATATTCTACCAAAAAAAACTCAAAAATTAAAGAGACTTTTTGCCCAAAATTCACGCAAACTGTTTGTACACAACTTACAAACAGAATTATTGTTTTGTGTTGAAAAAGTGATTTTAAGCATTTATAATTTTAATATATTAAAATTCTATATTTTCATTGTAAGAGCTATTCGCTTTTTCGCGATATCAACGCTCAGCACCTTCACCTTTACGACATCTCCTACAGACAACACCTCCGCGGGATGTTTTATATACCGGTCGCAAATCTGCGATATGTGCACAAGACCGTCCTGATGTACGCCGATATCCACAAAAGCGCCGAAATCAATAACATTGCGCACCGTTCCGGTGAGAATCATATCGGGCTTCAGATCCTCCATTTCAAGCACGTCTTCGCGCAACACCGGGGGAGGCAGAGTGTCGCGGACGTCGCGTCCCGGCTTTTCAAGCTCCTCGATTATATCCTTAAGCGTCGGTTCTCCGATCTGTAGCTCGGTACACACCTTCCCGATTCCCTTTTTGTTCACGTCTTTGCGCAGATCTTTAAGATTGCCGTGTCTGACATCCTCATCGGTATATCCGAACATTTCAAGCAATGCTTTGGCGGCGGCATAAGACTCGGGGTGAACTCCGGTATTGTCAAGTATTTCACTTGAACCCGGCACCCTTAAAAATCCCGCGCACTGCTCAAACGCCTTATCCCCTATACGCGGGACTTTTTTGATCTCGGCGCGCGAGGTAAACTCTCCGTTTTCCTCACGATATTTTACAATATTTTTCGCGCTTGTCATATTGATTCCCGAAATATATGAAAGAAGCGAATATGACGCCGTATTCACATCGACGCCGACTGAATTGACGCAGTCTTCCACAACTCCGCTCAAAGCGCTGTCAAGTCTTGCCGGCTTCATATCATGCTGATACTGCCCTACCCCGATTGACTTCGGATCGATTTTCACAAGCTCTGCCAAAGGGTCCTGAAGTCTTCGCGCGATTGATACCGCGGATCTTTGCATTACGTCAAAATCCGGAAATTCCTCGGTCGCGAGCTTTGACGCCGAATACACCGAAGCCCCCGCCTCGCTGACGATTATGTATTTACAGTCGCACTCCGGTATGGTTTTGAGGACGTCCGACACAAAAATCTCGCTTTCTCTCGAAGCGGTTCCGTTGCCTATGGCGATTACATCAACCTTATGCTTTTTAATCAGATTTTTCAGCACTCTTGCGGCTTCCTCGGTTCTGGACTTCGGCTTTGTCGGGTATATAACCGCCGTGTCAAGCACTTTGCCGGTTTTATCAACCACCGCGAGCTTACAGCCGTTGACATATCCCGGGTCAAATCCGAGCACGGTCTTGCCCTTAAGCGGAGACTGCATAAGCAAATGTCCGAGATTATCCGCGAAAACCTTAATTGCCCCCTCAGAAGCGTTATCAAACAAATCGTTCCTTATTTCACGCTCTATAGACGGCGCTATAAGCCTTTCGTAACTGTCCACTACCGCCGCGGTAATATATTTATACGCAGGGCTGCACGGCTCGGTCACAACACAATTGAGCAGATAATTCAAAACAATATCGGGAGATACGGTTACCGATACCTTTAAAAATTCTTCTTTCTCCCCGCGGTTCACGGCAAGAATTCTGTGAGGCGGGATCTTTTTTATGGGTTCGCTGTACTCATAATATTGGGAATAAACAGAATCCTCGTCTTTGGCTTTCTCCACATTGAGCGCTCCGTGTTCAAAGGTAAGCTCGCGCACCGCTTTGCGGTATTCCGCATTGTCGGATACATCTTCGGCAATAATATCGCACGCTCCAGAAAGCGCTTCCTTTTCATCGGCTACTCCCTTTTCCTCACTGACATACAGGAGTGCTTCCTCCTCTATTGACGGGCTGTACTCTTTTCTCTGCTCCATTATCAGCAGAGCCAGATTTTCCAGACCTTTTTCACGCGCAACCGACGCCCTTGTTTTTCTTTTGGGTCTGTACGGGCGGTATATATCGTCCACCTCGGTTATCGTCTTCGCGTTTAATATCGCGTTTTCAATTTCGGGAGTAAGCTTTCCCTGCGCGTCTATAAGAGCTTTGACTTCCTCTTTTCTCTTTTCTATATTGCGAAGATATTCAAGCCTGTCAAACAAATCTCTGAGAACAGCGTCGTCAAGACTTCCGGTGACCTCCTTGCGGTAACGCGCGATAAAAGGTATCGTGTCTCCGCCGTCGATAAGTTCAACCGTCTTTCTTACCTGCTCCTCCTTTAATTTGAATTCCTCCGCAAGTGTTTTGATAATATCCATTAGTTCTCCTTGAGTTTTTTACGCTGATTTTGAATACAACATTAAATTATATCAAATAAATTTTACCTGATTGTTATCGCACGGTTACAATTTTCGGAAAATAAGCGACGCTCCGAAAATAATTTATTTTTTGCCTTCAACCAAATATACCCCGCATCTGAGATAAGGAACAATCGTTGAAAACCACTCTGCATACTGATACTCTCCCTGATAAATTACCTTTCCCGTCAGCAAATCGGTAATCTCATAATCTGAGTATCCGGAAATGCCGCATTCTTCATAAGGCACTCTGACACGGCAGACTCCCGTGCTTTCACAGTCATTGTTGGCAAGCACTATAATCGCCCTGTTATTTCTGTATCTAGCGTAATTCTGAAGACCGTTAAGTCCGTCCGCCTCCACTTTACATATATTTGTATCGTTATGAGACATCGGAAAATACTCAAATATATCGCTGTACTTTCTCCTTATCGCCAGCATCATTTTGACATCTTCATAGAAATAAGCCTTCTGCGGGTCTGTCATAATAACCGAATAATCGACATATTCATTGTATAGAATTTTACCTTCACATTCGGCGCCGAATTCGTCCCCCATAAACCATATTGGTATATACGGAGCAAAAACAGCGGCGTAACCTATCTTCAACCTGTTGCCGTTCACATTTCTTCCCACATAGTCATGGTTTGTTATGCAGTTCGAATAATACCTGTATGTTCCCCGTTTTTTCGGGTCTGCCTGCAAATCCGAGGCTCCCAGCCCATATCCGTTCCTCGAGGCGTCCACGATATTAAGATAACCGTCCGTAAAGAAATTAACGGGATTTTCGTACAGCTGACCTCTGGTCATCGAACCGTAATCAAGAACGCCGTCCTGTTCCAAATCAAATGAATTTTTGCGAAGACCGCCCTCTTCGCTCATTATCACGATGTATATCCCCTTGTCGCTCAGACGCTTTCTAATCTCGGCAAAAACCCCGTATCCTGCGGTAAAAGGCTCGCAGTCGCACCGGTATCCGTCGGCTCCGGTCTTTTCGATATTCGCGACGGCATTTGAAATATACCATTCTTTAAACTCGTCATTTTTCCAGTTGAACGCCGCGTTTCCCCACGCGCTTCCGTCAAACCAATCGGGATGTTCGGATTTAAGCGGAGCGTCATTCATGGTTCCCCAGCTGATAATATCCAGAAAAATATATATACCTTTTGAATGGGCATAATCAATAAAATCCCTGACCGTCTGCCAACCCTGCCCGTCATCATCCGTTCCGGTCAAATCCGGCTCGAGGCTTTGCAGACCGAAATTGCCGTATCCGTTGCCTTCCGGCCCTCTTTTATATATCGGCGCAAGCCACAGACCGTTGACGCCGGTCCGGGCATAGAAATCTATCAGGTCGTATGACTCTCTGAACCCTCCGCCTATGGAAGCAATATCTGTCCTGAGTTCGACCATAACCAGGCTGTCAAGCCAATCCGGGGTCATAAGCTCCCCGGAACTGTCAGAGGGCGCAAGCGCGGTTTTCCTTCCTCCACGGTATGACAGATATTTACCGTTATCAATCTTTTCGGTAAAGTAACTGTACTTTACGTTATCGTCCGCGGATATTTCAAGTATCTCACCGTCATTTGTGCAATATTGAGTTATAAATCTCAATATCGCGGCTTTCATTGCCTCCGTGCTACCCGCTTTTACGGTAATATCGCCGGTTTCTTCATTTACGGATATACTGTAATCAAGAGAGTCGCCCTCCCGAACAAACCCGATTTTATGCTTTCCCTCTGAAGAAACATGCGTACTTACACCGTATTTCTCAACCAACACCCTTTGCAGATATACAATATCTTCCCTGTTGCTCTCGTAAACATCAGAAGGCACGGACAGCACGTAATCGGTTCCCGAGTTTTCAATTATCTTAAGCATGATTCTTTACCTTTCAGGCACAGTAACCCCGGATTTTTCACACAAAATTTAAATTTTGATCTTTTCAAGAAAATGAACCAGCAATCCGTCGCCGGGATCGAGAGAAAGCGAATATTTGCCGTCGACCGACTCAACCGTTATCCACTCAGAGGATTCGGTATCAAAAATCTCAATCATGCTTTCCGTGAAAATGTCGGCGCTGCACTCTTTTTCGTAGCTCTTGTTCGCAAAGACCGCGTATCCTCCCTCAAAAAATCCGACCGTCATATCATCTCCGCGTATGGCTTTCACCGCTCCGAAGCCGTCAAAAAGTTTTGTTTTGGTTTCGGGGGCGCTGTTAGTGTGGAATACGCCAATGCTCTTTTTATTCATGAGCGCATCGCCCATCTTTGAAAGTTCGGCGTTTATTTCCTTGATCATGTAGTAATGCTCGGTTCTTTCGCCGTCTTTGGATATCATGCCGTTTTTCCAATGCCAATAGCTGTCGCTGTCCGTGTTGTCAACACCGGGAGTCCAATATGTGAAATAACACATTCTTTCGGTTCCGTACGCGAGCGACTGAAATACTTCCCAGCGTATTTCCGCCTCGCTCAGATTCCTGTACGGTCCGTGTTCGACCACAAGCACGATTATCATATACGGAACATTGTATTTAAGACAAATTTCCCTCACGATTTCAAAATTGTCGAAAAACCCGGCTCTTTCAACCTTTGAGCAAGCAGACTCGAAAATCATCCGCTCCCTTTCATCCTCAATTTCGGGATGCGGCACCGGCTCTCCCTTTATAAAGTGATAGTGGTCGTAGCTTACTATTTCGGGACTAACCGTTTTGATATATTCCTCTATGTGCTCCGCATATGTGGCGTTTCCGAGCTGCTCCGGAGAGGCATAATTCGGGAAAAGATTAATGTATGCTTCATGCTCCGGGTCTGCCTCACCCAGAATCTTTCTGATATCGGCAAGAGTTTCAAACATAGCGCTTGAAGGCTCGTCAACAATATGATACGAAAACAGTGCGGGATAATCCTTGTAGTCGCCTGCAACCGCAAACAGCAGCTCTCTTCTTCTGTCGGGATTTTTTATTGCGTCGGATATCCTGCTGTCATAAACGATAACATCAAGCCCAAGTTCCTCGGCTATCTTCAGCATTTCCTTGTTTTCCTCGGGAGAATACATCGAATCAATAAGATTTATACCCGCTTCTTTCATTTCCTCCACACGGCTGCGGTCTATTTTGCCGTCCGGTGTGTGCAGAAATTTATGCGGTATTCCGCACCAATAACAAATGGGAAATCTGTTTGTTTTTTTCATAATATAATTATTCCTTTCCGCCGCTGCGCGGCATTGGTTGTATAAATTTATCTTAATTGATCCGCGACTTTAAAAATAACGCGAATCAGATCCGTCGTCGCATTTCTTTATCAACGCATAGCATTTTCGATAAGACTCTGCTCATTTTCACTCAGGTAGCGCCAGCTTCCTCTCTCAAGTGAATTGTCAAGCTCAATAGGACCGAACGAAACCCTTTCGAGAAAGGTTATGTGCGTTCCGACCGCCGACATCATAAGTTTTATCTGATGATACTTCCCCTCGGTAATGGAAATAAACCCCTCATTTTCTCCCGTCATTTCAAGTCTGCACGGCGCGGTAACATATCCGCCTATATCCACCCCCGACTCAAGTCTGTCTATATCCTCCGCGGACAACACGTCGGAAACTCGGAAACGGTATTTTTTCTCAACATGATTTTTGGGAGCCAACAGCTTGTGAGACAGCGGACCGTTGTTTGTAAGCAACAAAAGACCCACGGTATTTTTATCAAGACGCCCGCACGGAAAAAGTCCTATCCTGCGCAGTCTTTCGGGCAGCAGCATCAGGACATTGGGGGATTTAGGATCATCGGTTGAGCTTACATAGCCTTCGGGCTTATTCAGCATTATATATGTGAACTCACGATATGTTACGACATTTCCACAGTAAATAATCTTATCGCAGACAGGGTCCACATGAGTACCCGATTTTCTGATTATAATATTGTTTACACTGATTTTTCCCTCTCTTGCCGCCCTTGCCGCCTCTGTTCTGGTCGCGACTCCCGCGTCTGTCAAAAACTTATCAAGTCTCAACAGTATTGCCTCCTTATAAATTTTAAAAATGTACAACAGTGTCCGGAAGAATTTGTATATTCACAGACATTTTACGCCGTCACCTGATTTTATCCGCAATGTCTAACCTCCGGTATATCCAGCTGTCCTCAAGATACTCGGACATGTTCCTTGCCGTCTCTTTTATATGTTCCGAGTTTTCCGTACATAAAATCATTTTCAGATATTCGTCAAGATAATAAAAAAAGAAATAATAGCAATAATAACAAAGCAGATTTTGACACGGTATATAATCCACATGATTTTCCGCAAGAACCGAATATATTATATCAAGCTGACGTTTGTCATTCATATATACCCATGCGTCGCGCTCAATCGGCGCAAGCATAACGGAATCCCAGTCAACAATATAAATATCACCGTCATTTAAAATACAGTTTCCTCCGGCGTCACCGTGTGTAATATGAAAAACATACTTATCTTCACGGCATTTCGCGGAAAAATATCTGAGCCGTTCTTCATATCCGGATATAATGAACGCTTTTTTGTCAATGAACTGCAAAAATTCACGGGGCAACCCGTCGCTGTTTTTCAAGATGTGGAAGGTATCAATTGTATCCGCCCCGAAGTTTTCCGCTTTCAGAGAGATTTCATCGGTTTTCAGTTTATATATCTTTGAAAGACGCCCGAATAACTGCTCTATTGAACATTGCTCAAGATGCTGTCCTCGTACATATTCAAAGACCGCCGCCATTCCGCCGTTAAATTCACCGTAAGTCGTTTCGCGTTTCGTTTTTATTATTTTCGGGATAAAAGAAATGCCGCTGTCTGTCATATACTCAATTACGTCAAGACTGTTCCGATAGTCGTTTTTGCGATTTTTCAGGTAATCAATCTTTAGAAAATACTGTCCGTTTTCTGTATGTACGCGCTAAGTCTCCCCATAAAAACCGCGCTCTGCAGGCGTGACTTCGCGGACTTCAATACCGTATTCGGTCAAAATAAAATTTGTCAGTTCATTTATGATATGATCCTCATTATCAATTGTTTTTCTCATATTATAACCTCCTGTGAATAATTCATTATTACAAGAGTTTATTGCAAATTCCCATAATGATCTCCCATGCTGCCTTCGGGCAGCTCAAATAGACATGAAAAATAAATAATTTGTGGTTTTCAAATTTAAATTAGTATAGCATTATTTGAACGGTTTGTAAACCGGTTTCTGAAATTTTTTCTCAAAAAAATCAAAACCGTCACAATCCACAAAAACGCAACCAATAATTTGTACATAAAACCCAATGCAATTCCGCTTGACTATATAAATAAAATATGCTAAAATTAGCATACAGACATAAACCGAAATTCAAGTATAAAGAAAGGTGGGGGCATATTTCCCCTTATGCAAAAAAATGAACTTCAAATACGATTATCACTTGTCACCCTCTGTCCTTCATGTGGGATGTGAGGAACCGCGGGCTTATTTCATCCCTTATCAGAGCGAAGAAGCCGCCTTGAGCGATATACGCGGAAACAGCGTAAACTTTATTTCCCTATGCGGCGAATGGGATTTCAGGTATTTTCCCTCATTATCGGATGTCAACGATATGGAATCATATTCACCCGGATGTGCGGATTCAGACAAAATTACGGTCCCGATGAGCTGGCAATGCAATCTGAACAAGGGATATGACACACCTCAATATGTCAATACACCATATCCTATTCCTGCGGATCCTCCTTATGTCCCGGACAAAAATCCCTGCGGTCTTTACATGCGAAATATTTATATTCACCCTGATATGCTGAAAAAGAGTATCTACATTAATTTTGAGGGCGTCGATTCCTGCTTTTATCTCTTTGTCAATGACAGGTTCGCGGGCTACAGTCAGGTCAGTCACATGACAAGCGAACTTGATATATCGGGTTTTCTTCGGGAAGGAATCAATACCGTCAAAGTCCTTGTGCTTAAATGGTGCGACGGTACATACCTTGAAGACCAGGACAAAATAAGACTTTCCGGAATTTTCAGAGAAGTATATCTCCTGCTGCGTGAAAAAATACACATAACCGATATATATTCACGTCCGGTGCTCAGCGAGGATTTTCGGAACGGAGATTGCCCCACATATATAAAGCTGAACGGAAAAGCCGTGATTGATTATAAGCTTATCCGCCCCAACGGAATGCTAATCGAATCCGGGCATACAGAAATCGACGGCGAGGGCAAAATAGATTTCCTTGTAAGCAATCCCGATTTGTGGAGTGATGAAGACCCTCAGCTGTATTCCCTCATTGTAAACTGCGGAAATGAGCATATCTGCCTTTTCGTAGGATTCAGAAAAGTCGAAATAATCGGAAATGTTCTCTACATCAACGGTCAAAAGGTAAAGGCAAAGGGAGTAAACCGGCATGACAGTCACCCGATTCTCGGAAGCGCTACTCCCCCTTACCATATGCTTGAAGATTTGTATATCATGAAACGTCACAACATAAATACCATCCGCACAAGCCACTACCCCAACGATCCGCGCTTCCTCTGTATGTGTGACAAGCTGGGTTTTTATGTTGTGGATGAAACAGATATAGAAACTCACGGATGCGCAGTAGCCGGCAATTGGGACTTGCTGACCGACAGTGAGGAATGGACAGAGGCTTACCTTGACAGAGCACGCAGAATGTTTGAGCGCGATAAAAATCACCCCTGCGTCATCATGTGGTCGGTAGGCAATGAATCCGGCATGGGCAGAAACCATCGGGCAATGGCGGATTATTTCCACAGCCGTATGCCGGGATGTATCGTGCATAGCGAAGACGCGTCGAGAAGGCAGAATGACAAACTTTACGGAGAATTAAAGGATAAAAGCGACGCCGAAATAGGTAGCTCGCTCGAATGCGACTATATCGATATCGAAAGCCGCATGTACCCCTCGCCAAAGTCAATAGAAGACGATTACTTTAACCGAAGCGTTTACACAAAGCCGCTTTTCCTGTGCGAATATTCACACGCTATGGGAAACGGTCCCGGATGTCTTAAGGAATATTGGGACCTCATATATAAGCATGACGGATTTTTCGGCGGCTGTGTGTGGGAGTTTACCGACCACTCGGTAGCTACGGGAAAAAACATATATGCTGACCCGCAGTATATTTACGGCGGAGACTGCGGCAATATACAAAACGACGGCAACTTCTGCGTAGACGGTCTTGTATACCCCGACCGCCGGCCTCACACCGGACTGCTCGAATATAAAAACATTATAAAACCTTTCTCTGTTTCACTTTGCGATGACGGAAAGCTCTCGGTTAAAAACCTGAGATATTTTAAGTCGCTTTCCGACCTTGACCTGATCTGGAAAATCCAAAGAAACGGAAAAACCGTAAAGCAAGGCATTATTTCGGCGCCTGGCATTTTACCTCAAGAATCCGGGGAATTTCAACTTGACCTGAAAGACGCGGCTTCTCACGGCGGGTATGTTTACCTGTACGTCTCAATGATTCAGAACCGCGATACCCCATGGAGCAAATGCGGCTATGAAGTCGGATTTGAACAGATTGCCCTGTGCGAAGAACACAATAAAAAAGAAATGTCGGCTTGGCTTTCACCTTACTGCTCGATATACGCGAACGACAACGGCAATAAGATAACAATAAACACCTCAAATACCTCATATACAATCGACAAAATCAGCGGTCTTATAACCTCAATAACAGACAGCGGTAAAGAAATGCTCTCAACACCGATCACACCGGTAATATGGAGAGCTCCTACCGACAACGACAGAAATATAAAATATCAATGGATGAACTCCGGTTTTGACAAAACCGACGTAAAATGCTATTCTTGCGGCATTGCCGAGGTTAACAAAGCATATATCAACGTGACATGCTCCCTGTCCCTTGTATCTTTTGCGATTCCTCCCATATTGAAGCTGAATGTAACATACAGATTTTTCGCGGAAGGTGGATTTACGTTAGACTGTCATGTCTCTGTACGAGAAAACCTCCCTATGCTTCCCCGCTTCGGATTTCAGTTCAACATGCCTGAGGGCTGTGAAAAGCTTTCATACTTCGGAAGGGGTCCCGTCGAAAGCTATATAGACAAACGTCACGCGTCATATCAGGGCTTGTTTGAAACAACAGTGTCAAATCATTTTGAACACTATATCCGCCCTCAGGAAAATATGGCTCACGCGGATACGAAATGGGCGTGTGTATGCGACCTAAACGGACACGGACTGTTATTCTCCAGGATAAACTCGGATTTCAGCTTTAACTGCTCTCACTTTACCCCCAAGCAGCTCACCGAAACCGCTCACGACTATGAGCTTGTCCCTCTGTCGGATACTGTAATAAATCTCGACTACAGACAAAACGGTATAGGCTCAAATTCCTGCGGACCCGAGCTCAATGAAAAATGGAGATTCGATGAAAAAGAATTTTATTTTTCAATCAGAATAATGCCTGCGAATATAGCGAATATTGACCCTTTTGAAGAACTGGGAAAAATATTTAAAACTGAGGGTTAATATAATTCTCCCGAAAAACTTTCGGTCAAATAATGAAGCCGAAACAAAAAACATTCGGCTTTTCAGAAAATTCACCCGTACAGTTCATATACACTCGACGCTGAAAAGTTAAATTTTCACGTTGCTCTCTCGTAAAAAATGTATTTAATTGTTCTTTGGATTGACAATCTTTCAAAAAAAGTAAAATAATATTTACTTAAAGGAGAAAAACATGGAAATCAAACGAATTTACAGGCAAAAACTGCCCGCCGTTCGTTTTATCGGCATACGTTACGGCGACAGCGACCGTGTAAACGGCAACTTCGGGGCAAAATGGGCAGAGGCCTTTGAAAGCGGATTGTTCGATAAAATCGAAGCATCTGCCGGAAAGAATGAATTCTTCGAGGACAGCGGCGCTACAATCGGACTCATGCGCTACAGGGATGGCGAACCCTTTCAATATTGGATCGGGATGTTCACAAAATCCGATACTGATATACCCGAAGGCTTGGATCATGTGGACTTTTCCGCCTCCGACATCGGCGTGGTTTGGGTTTACGGCAATGAAGCCTGCGGAGAACTGTACGGGCGTGAAGATGTGATCTGTCCCCGTCTGGCTGACCATGGCATGGAAATGATAACAGACGATAACGGAGCATTCTGGTTTTTCGAGCGTTATCAGTGCCCCCGGTTTACCACGCCCGATGAGTTTGGAAATGTTATTGTGGACACCTGTTACTTTATCAGACGCGATAAACCCGACAACGCAAACTAAAATCATTTGCACCGATTTATAACAGAGGCATATCACACGCGGTTGCCTTTGTCTCCGACACAATAAACATTCAATTATTTCTGTGGGAGACTGTATCTCCTCCTCTTAAGCAACGTACATCTCAATTATTAAATCGAGTAGGAGGCTACCCATTAATTGAGTAGCCGACCTCTCACACCACCGTGCGTACCGTTCGGTACACGGCGG
>CALWJX010000015.1 GCA_944381085.1 uncultured Clostridia bacterium | reverse complement strand
TATAATAAAATAAAGATACAACCCGGACAGTTTTGCCGATGCAAAACTGCGGCATACAGCGGAGAAAATATTACTCTTTTGATTTCTTTACGCTGTATAATAAAATAAAGATACAACCCGGACAGTTTTGCCGATGCAAAACTGCGGCATACAGCGGAGAAAATATTACTCTTTTGACTTCTTTACGCTGTATGCATTATATCACACTTATTAATGCCTGTCAAGCATTATATATTATTGAAAATAGGCATTTGCTATTTTATCCGATTTGTTGTATAATAAAAACGGGGAAAAATACGTTTAATATGTATGCCATATAAAGATTTGTATTTTCGGAGAAAAGATTTATGATAAAAAACTGCGACAGAGACAAAATAGTTCAGAATCTCAAGGACGCGGATTGCGAAGAAGAATTGATACGTAAGTTTACCGACGAAATGGACAACGGCAGGGTAAAACAGGCGCTCAGACTGCTTGCTGAACACAGAGAAGATTTGCTTGAGAAATATCATGAGAGCCAAAGGTCGATAGACTGCCTGGACTATCTGGTGTTTCAGATAGAAAAGAATTATATGTAAAAAAATCAGACTACATTAAAATATTTAAGATCATTAAGAAAGGAAATATGCGATAAATTAGATCGCTGCATGTTAATATATGAATACAATAGAAAACAAAACTTTTGACCAAGAGCGGGCATTGTACGAAAGTCACGGGCTTACAGTGAGACACTGTGCTTTTGACGGACCCGCTGACGGGGAAAGCGCTTTAAAGGAATGTTCTGATATCACTGTTGAGAATTGTTATTTTAATCTGAGATATCCGCTGTGGCATGTACACGGTCTTAAAATGCAAAATTCCGAAATGACGGAATCATGCCGCGCGGCGCTCTGGTATTCTGACAATATAGAAATTAAAAATGTACAGATGCACGGTATAAAGGCGCTGAGAGAGTGTTCGGACGTTGAGATATATGACTGCGATATCATATCTCCCGAATTCGGCTGGTCGGTCAGAAACATTAATATGGAGAGAACAAACGCCGAGAGCGAGTATTTTATGATGCGCTCGGAAAATCTTGAATTCACGGATGTGAATTTTGTCGGAAAGTACTCTTTTCAGTATATAAAAAACGCGGTCTTTGAAAATTGCAATTTTGATACAAAGGATGCTTTCTGGCACGCGGAAAATGTCACGGTCAGGAACAGTGTTGTCAAGGGCGAGTATCTTGGATGGTATTCGGATAATCTGACACTTGAAAACTGTAAAATAATCGGAACTCAGCCGCTTTGCTACTGTAAAAATCTCAGACTTGTAAATTGTGAGATGACAGACGCCGACTTGTGTTTTGAAAAATCCGAGGTTGAAGCGACTGTAAGCACTCCGGTGATCAGCATTAAAAATCCGCTGTCGGGAAAAATTTGCGTCCCGGCTGTAGGAGAGATAATACGTGAAGACGACAGGTATAAGGGCGAAATCATTGTCTGCTCGGGAAAACATATGGGAGACAGAGCTTAGATTTAAAGGTACATATTTAAACTTAAAACGCGCAAAATAGTGCGGCAATATCCCGGCGTAATTATGGGCTTCGCCGTAAGGGAAGGGTTTAATACGAAAATCTGAGGTTATTTTTTATGAAGAATCTGAAATCGGTTATATTGGCTTTAACTTCGGTTGTCTGTCTGATATTTTTTGGGTCATGCGAAAATCCGGGCAATATCGAAAAAGATGGGTCCGCGTCTGATAAAGTTATTTTTAATGAGACATATACGGAAAAGGAGACGGACGTCAACGAGTCTGAAACGGGAGAGGACATGATTGAAGAAAATGTATTTTATATGACCGCGGGACAGGTCACATTCAAGGCTTATTTCGCGGACAATTCAAGCGCGTTGAAATTTAAAGAAAAACTTGCGGATGGCGACGTGACGGTTTTCATGCATGATTACGGCAATTTTGAAAAGGTAGGACAACTCGGCTTCAGTCTGCCCCGCAACGACACTCGGATAACCACAGAACCGGGTGATGTTATCCTGTATCAGGGAAATCAGATTACGGTTTATTATGATACGAACACATGGAGCTTTACAAGATTGGGAAAGATTGAAAACGCATCAAGGGAAGAATTGCTGTCAGCGTTCGGGGACGGGGAAGTTAATGTCACTTTTTCGCTGTCACAGCCCTGATAAAATATATGACGGTCAGATTAAACTCATTATAATATTAATATTTGGACAAAATAAAAGATTGCGAAGGTTAAACACAGGTTTGCCTCGCAATCTTTTTTATTCAATTTACATTATTTAATCTTTTTTCCGTCCGAGAAAGCCTGACCGACCTTTTCGCCGATGACATGATAAGCGTTGTTTGCGCTGTCAAAGGTTATGGGGCGGAGCTTCATAGGGTCGATTTTTCCGTCCGTAAGTATGCTTTCGTCGGCGCATACGTTGATTATCTCTCCCACAAGACGGCAGGTGTCCTTATCGTAGCTTTTCAGTTTACATTCTATCGCCATGGGAAGCTCCGTGATTATAGGGGCGTCGACAAATTCGCTTTTTACGACGTGAAAGCCGCATTTTTCAAGCTTATTGTCTACCTTGTTGCCCGATACTATTCCGAGATAATCACATTCCGCCACATAATCGGCGGTCGCCATACTGATTGTAAACGCTTCGCGCGCAATCAGATTTTTGGTGGTTTTATGACCGGCGCTGATGCAGACCGATATCTCATTTTCCTCGCTGACTCCACCCCAAGCCGCGTTCATGGCGTCGGGAACGCCGTTTTCGTCATAGGTCGCGATGATATACACCGGCATTGGATAAACCAAAGGTTTTACTCCGAAATTTTTACGCATTTTCTTGTCCTCCTGTTTTACCTTTTTTATAAAAAAGCGCATATCCACCACACCTTTCGGGCAGCGGACTTTTGCTCCTTCACACTTTTGTCTAAAGCGCATACAAGAATGTTTGTAAGCTTTTGCATTATTTGCTCGCTTCAAAAAATATATTATTCTGATTGAGCCGGTTTTCCGCGGATTTTTTATCTGACAACCTCTACAATAAGCATAGTAATCAATAATTTTGATGTAAGGTTAATTTGTGCGTTTTGGCGGAAAGACGGCAATAGTTTTAACTCATGGCACAAATGCCTTATAGCTTAAACACGTTCAGACCGACCTGTTTGTCGAAATATCTGTCAATGCTTCCGTTTATAATGTTAATGACCAATTCGCAGGTGGCGCTTACATAGGCCTGATTCAGGTGTCCGCCGAACACCTCGCCTTTCTCATTTCCGGCGCTCATATGTAAATGACAATAAAAATTGTCATCTAACGTATTTATTGTTCCCGTCAGTGATACGATTTCAAAATTACCCTTGAACCCGTTGGACGTGTACTTTTTTTCCTCGGGGTCATAAACACCGACCGTAAAATCGTTTGTAGCCCCGAGCGCCTGAACGCTTGCGAGTTTTATTTGCTCTTTCAGCGCGATTTCCTTTATTTGCTCAAGTATTTCTTCTCCTTTATCGATTCTTGCGATAATGGTATTTTCAAATCTTTTGTATTTCATATCGCAGCCCCCTTTTTATATATTTGCCCGATTTTACACTGTTTAAATTATATTTATGTAGTAAATATTTTTTTAAATCATGAGTCAGGAATGTCAGTTTAGAGTGCCGAGGAGCCGATTGACCGACACTATAAAGTCTGCCTTGGCGCGTTCGGTGAAAAGCTGTACTTTGCCGCTTGTTTTAACTTCCTCATAGGCTTTGGTCATGACCCAGACGTTATTCACGTAAACCTCGTAAAATTCGTTTCTGGCAAAAATTTTGAGTTCATAGCTTTTACCGTATTCCAATTTCATATGTTTAAAGTCAGGGTTTCGCACGGTGCCGCCGTTTACCACGTCGAAGTGAAAATGACCGTAGCCTTCAAATTTGCGATATCCAAGCTCTTCCATGCATATTTGTTGCTTTTCATAGTCAAAATAAACGCAAATTCCGTTTTCATATTCGGGGTCTTTTTCGTTTACCCGCAGAGCCACGCCGGCGCGCGCGCCTTTTTCCATGGAAGTTGTCACCGAAACGCATATGTCGGTCTCGTTTTCGCAAACTGTCAGCGCGCTGCCCCATCCGAGGCAAAGACCTTCATAAAGATTGTCTTTTTTACTCCAGACGCCCAAATCGTTTTCCACGCCGATGTTTGTCAATCGCGCGCTTTCGCCGAGCAAATTGTCCATCTTATCGAAATACATCAAAGACAGACTGCCGTCGGAATCGGCTTTTACTTCTTTCGGAAAGGCAAAGCCCACTCTTTTGGCGGTGATATGGTGATAAAGCAGTCGTTTGCCCTCCGCCATAGTGCTTCTGGCAGCCCAAGAACACTGCCGGTCGCCGGAGGCGCCTATCAAAAGGCAGTCGGGCAGCCACTCAAACCGGCGGGTATTTTCGTTGTATACTTTATAATATGTTCCTGCCGTGTCGCTGCGGGTGGAAGTATGCACACGAGTTCCGCCCCAGGAATGGTCCAGAAAGGTAATGTATCGATGTCCGTCGAGTGTGAAGCAGTCGGGGCATTCGGCATATTTTACCTTGTCGCCCACATTGTCAAGCGGCGGCAGATATTCAAAGCTTTTAAAGTCACGGGTACGAAGGTTTGCCACCAAGGCGCCCGTAGTGCTGTGGTCAAACCGAGGGGTTCTGGCACACATGCATATATAGTACCAACCGTCTTTTTCCTCGTAAACCAACGGGTCGCGCCAGGCGGTGAACATGTTGCCGTCGCGCGGAGAAACCGTTTTGGCATAAATTATACCGTCTGACATAAGGACGGGATTGTTTTCATATTCGGTCCAATTGTAAAGGTCGCAGGATTCATACAGACCGTAGACCTGCTTATGCTCTTTCGGTTCAATCGAGCCCAAAAGCATTTTGTAGCTTTCGCCGACTTTTTGCAGACAGCCGGTCAGCGGTACGCCCGTTTGATTCCATCTGCCCTCGCCGCCGAAGCCGCATATGTCCTCATGCTCTTCAAAGGTCACAAAATCTCTTGTGGTTGCGTGACCGATGTTTCCCTGACTGAGGTAGAACAGATGATATGTGCCGTTTTCTTCGTAAAGCGTGGTATCCCACATTTCTTTTTCTTTTGGTCTGAATAACATAATTAAAGTTCCTCCATTCTGTCCTTGGGCGGCGCAAACGGCTGTATTTACACGTGAGCATTGCATTCTTATGCGGTGCAATATGTTTTTCAAACTATGCTCCTGCTTTTGACGGATTCTATATTGACATTTGAGAACTTCGCAATAATGTCCAATAAAATCAAGTAACTTGTAATTGATTTTAATTTAAGTATTTTATTGTCTTCGATTTTTCCACACGTATTCCGCATCCATATCGGTTATTTACGCTATATGCAATTATACCATATTTCTCATTATTAATCAATAGCTCTTCGGAATTGTTTCATGAATTTGAAAAAAACCGGCTTTACGTCTGATTTAATGCATATTGAACTGAATTTCAGTTAATCATAACAATAGAAATACGAAGACCGCCGTTGATGAGGATATTACATTAATGAAAAAGTTAATATATTGTCTTGTAAATGTGTAATAAAAGATTTATAACGGCAAAATTGTGAGGTAAGATATATTATTACGACAGGGATGCAAAAATATTTATCCCGTTGCAGACAGGAGGGTCGCGTATGATTTATACATTGACATTAAATCCCGCAGTTGACTATGTGGTTTTTGTCGATGAACTTGTCGGAGGAAAAATTCTGCGCTCACGCAGCGATATGTTTTTTTTCGGCGGAAAGGGAATAAATGTTTCATGGATTTTAAATGAACTCGGGATTAGATCGGTGGCGATGGGTTTTTTGGCGGGTTTTACCGGAAAAGCAATCGAAGAGGGACTTTCGGACAGGGGAATCGGTTGTGATTTTGTATATCCTGAAAACGGATTTACACGTATAAATGTTAAAATCCGTTCCGACCGGGAAACCGATATCAACGGCAAAGGCCCCGATATAACCGAAAATGAGTACACGCTTCTGCTTGAAAAACTTGACTGCTTGTGCGACGGGGACGTGTTGATTATGGCGGGCAGCATACCGCCGACGCTTCCGGATGACGTGTATGAAAATATCATGAAGCGCCTTTACAAAAAGAAGATTGAGTTTGTGGTGGACGCGGCGGGAGAATTGATGGTGAACGCGCTTAAATACCGTCCGTTTCTCATAAAACCCAACATGTCCGAGCTGGGAGAGATATTTTCCCGAAATTTAAGCTCGGTTTCGGATGCGGTCGAATATTCGGCAAAGCTGCAGAAAATGGGAGCGCGAAATGTGCTTGTTTCGATGGGAGCCGACGGAGCGCTGCTTCTGGACGAATACGGAAAACAGCATTTTATGCCTGCTTTTCCCGGAAAGGTCGTAAATACGGTGGGTTCGGGTGACTCGATGGTTGCCGGATTCGTCGCGGGTTACTCAAAGACGGCGGATTTTGATTACGCTCTGAAACTCGGCTCGGCGGCAGGCAGCGCTACAGCGTTTTGCGAGGGAATTGCGGATATGAAACTGATTTATAAATGTATGGAACAGGAGGATTAAACTTACTGCTTTTGTAAATCAATAGCTGTGAAGTAAAAAATATATGTTGAAATATGGGAGGAAAGCGAAATGAAAATTTCGGACTTGCTCAGTAAAGAGAGTATATCTCTCGGTATAGAGCCCGGAACAAAATCAGATATTTTGGATATACTAATCGGTCTTCATGAGAAGGCGGGAAATATAACCGACAAAAATGTATACAGAGCTGATATTCTTGCACGTGAAGCAAAGGGAACCACCGCGGTAGGAGAAGGTATCGCGATACCTCATGCGAAATCGAACGCGGTCAAAAAACCGGGGCTTGCCGCCGTGACCGTGCCTAAAGGCGTTGATTACGGCGCGCTTGACGGAAAACCTTCGGAAATTATATTTATGATTGCAGCCCCGAATGACGGAAATCTTCATCTTGAGGTTCTCTCAAGGCTGATGGCACTTTTGATGGACAAGGATTTCCGTGACAGTCTGCTCGCGGCAAAAAGCGCGGATGAGTTTATCGATGCTATTGATAAAGCCGAGAGTGAGAAATATGCTGATAAGAGCGGCGGTATGACCCAAGGATACAGAGTGCTGGCGGTAACGGCGTGCCCGACCGGTATCGCGCACACTTATATGGCGGCTGAGGCGCTTGAAAAGGCCGGAGCGGCCCTCGGAATACCATTGAAAGCCGAGACCAACGGTTCCGGAGGGGCTAAAAACGTACTCACTGCCGACGAGATTGAAAAAGCGGACGCGATAATCATAGCCGCGGACAAAAGCGTCGATATGGAGCGTTTTGACGGAAAAAAGCTTATAAGCGTAAAGGTTTCGGAGGGAATTAAGAATCCTCAGGATCTGATAAAACGCGCGCTTTCGGACGATACGCCCGTGTACAGATACAGCGGGGTAAAAAAGGACAGAGGCGCCGGCGGTGACGAAAGTTTCGGACGTAAAATTTACAAACATCTGATGAACGGCGTGTCAAACATGCTTCCGTTTGTTGTGGGCGGCGGTATTTTCATTGCCATAGCGTTTTTAATTGATACTATTATGGGTGCGCCTCAGGATGCGAACTTCGGTACAAACACTCCCGCCGCCGCGTTTTTCAAGACGATAGGCGGAGTGGCGTTCAATTTCATGATACCTATTCTGGCGGGATATATAGGAAAATCCATAGCAGACCGCCCCGGTCTGCTTGTGGGTTTTGTAGGCGGATACCTTGCAACTACCGGAGCGACATTCGCGAGCGTAGGCGGCGATATACCGTCGGGATTTCTCGGAGCGTTGTTCGCCGGCTTTGTGGGCGGATATCTCATGCTGTTTGTCAGAAAGATCTGCGACAGGCTTCCGAGGGCGCTTGAGGGAATAAAGCCCGTGCTTATCTACCCTATAGTGGGGCTTGGCCTTATCGCGGTCATAATGTGCGCGGTAAACCCGTTTATGGGATATATTAACACCGGTCTTACAAATCTGCTCAATTCCATGGGAGATACGAGCAAGGTGCTTCTGGGCATAGTTCTCGGAGCCATGATGTCGATAGACATGGGAGGTCCGTTCAACAAGGCGGCATATGTTTTCGGAACCGCGGCTATAGCTTCCGGAAACTACGATGTAATGGCGGCGGTGATGATAGGCGGTATGGTGCCTCCTATAGCCATTGCGCTCGCTACAACATTTTTCAGAAACCGGTTTAACGAGGAAGAGAGAAAGAGCGGTCCCGTAAACTATATCATGGGACTCAGCTTTATCACCGAGGGCGCTATCCCTTACGCCGCGAGCGATCCTTTAAGGGTAATACCGTCCTGTATGGTAGGCGCCGGCGTGGCGGGCGGACTTTCCATGCTGTTCAACTGCACGTTAATGGCTCCTCACGGCGGAATTTTCGTATTTGCCGTTGTAGGTAATTGGCCGATGTATCTGTTGTCGCTTGCGATAGGGTCTGTTGTCGGAATGCTGCTCTTGGGACTGTTAAAGAAAAAGGTCAAAAGTTAAAGGAGATTTATCATGGTATCAAAAAAACTGACTGTGAGAAACCCGCAGGGTTTTCATATGCGCCCGGCAATGAACTTTGCCAACGCCATGGGCAAATATTCCTGTGAGGTGTTTATTAAATCCAACGGCGCCGAAACCAACGGTAAAAGCATAATGAATCTCATAGCCGCGGGAATCAAATGCGGGACGGATATAGAAATAGTTTGCAGCGGCGAGCAGGAGAAAGAAGCGCTTGATGAGGCTGTAAGCATGGTGGAAAGCGGATTTGGAGAGTAAATAACAAAAAGCAGTCGATTCGCAATTTGCCCTGCGCTTCGACTGCCGGTTTTGATTCGGAGGATTTTATATGCTCAAAGGAATAGGAGTATCCGGAGGATACGGTATGGGTCATGCCGTGGTTGTAAAGAGAGCGGATTTAAGCTATGTAAAAAAAGAAGAATGTCATCCCGATACAGAGCACAGGCGTTTTTCGGAAGCGCTTGAATGTTTTTATAATCGGAATACGGAGCTTGCGAAATCTGTAAAAGATACTTTGGGAGAAAAAGAAAGCGAAATAATAACCGGTCATGTGATGATTATGAAAGACCCTTATATGCTTTCCGAGATAAATAAGAAGATCGACGAGGGAAAATGCGCGGAGGAAGCGCTTGAGGAGGTATGCGATTCTTTTATTGATATGCTAAGCTCCGCAAATGACGAATTTACCGTACAGAGAGCTGTTGACGTCAGAGATATTAAAACCGAAATTCTGAGTTTACTTACCGGAGCAGAGCAGGTTGACGTCTCAAACCTCAAGGAGGGGACTGTACTTGTGGCGCATGAACTGACACCGTCAATGACCGCGGGAATTGACCGGAAGAAGGTGGTTGGAATTATTACCGAGCTCGGTTCGGGCACTTCGCACGCGGCAATACTGGCGCGCGCCATGGAAATACCGGCGGTTCTCGGAGCACCGGACGCGACAAAAGAAATAAAATCGGACGATATTGTAGTGGCTGACGGCAATTCGGGGGATGTCATCATAAATCCGGACGCTGACAAAAAAGAACTGTATACACGAAAAAAAATTGAGTACATTGAGCGGCGCAAAGCGCTTCTGCGCTTTAAAGGTATGCCGACACGCACCAAGGACGGAATAAAAGCGGATCTTTTCTGTAATATCGGTACAGCCGACGACGCGGAGACGGTAGCCAAATACGACGGCGAGGGAATAGGACTGTTCAGGACCGAATTCCTTTTCATGGACAGAAGCGGCGTCCCGGACGAAAACGAGCAGTTTGAGGCGTATAAAAAGGTTTTGCTTGTCATGAAGGAAAAACCGGTCATAATCCGTACCCTTGATATAGGGGGAGACAAGGATATACCGTATCTTGGTCTGACCAAGGAGGAAAATCCCTTTCTGGGATTCAGGGCAGTAAGGTACTGTCTTAAGCATACGGAGATTTTTAAAACTCAGCTCAAAGCTCTTGTGCGGGCAAGCGGATACGGAAAGCTTTCGATAATGATTCCTCTTGTAACCGGAGTCGAGGAACTTAGAGAGGTAAGGAAAATGGTAGAGGATATCATGAGGGAGCTTGAAAAACAGTCTGTGCCGTATGATAAAGATTTAAAGGTGGGAGTTATGATTGAAACTCCGTCGGCGGCAATTATTGCCGATATTCTTGCCGGAGAGGCGGATTTTTTCAGCATCGGGACAAATGATCTGACCGGATATACTCTCGCCGTGGACCGCGGAAACGCCAATGTCGCGTATCTTTATTCGGTTTTCGCGCCTTCGGTGCTCAGAACCATAAAAAATATTATAAGCGAAGCTAAAAGGGCGGGTATACCTGTCGGAATGTGCGGGGAAGCCGCCGCCGACCCTATGCTCATACCGTTGCTTATTTCATTCGGTCTTGACGAATTCAGCGTTTCGGCATCGTCGGTTTTATCCACACGCCGCGAGATTTCGCGTTGGGACAAAGCGAGGGCAGATGAGATTGCCAATCGAATAATGGAGCTCAAAACCGAACGCGACGTCGTGGAGGCGCTCGGCAAAATTGTAAATGACACGGTGTAGATTTTTCCCGGAAACCATGTATAAGAGTACAGCAAAAAATCCAAGGCAAACAATTTTGTCTTGGATTTTTTTGCCTGAACGGCGTTGTTTTTCGGTAAACTCAGTCCGATACGGCGGGAGCGTGAAAGTTAAGAGCGTAATCATTTATTGAAATATTCAGGGTGGGCGTCTGTGAGCCGTCATGGAAGGAAGTCATTCCGACGGCGGCGTATCCGCTGTGCTCACCCAGATTTATTTCATAAATGACATTTGCTTGCTTGTCTTCTATAACTTTATAGGTGCCCTCGTATGTTTTGCCGTTGGTTGTGTCGGTTAGAACAAAATTACCGTCGCCGGCGGAAAGGTATATATTTACGGGACTGGCGTCGGGATAAGCGCTTGCGTAACCGTCATTTTCGGCGTTATACGCGATTATGTCGCCTTGAGGACCTGACTGGACTGAGGTCAATTCCCAACTGTATTTATCTATTGACATTTCTTCGGCAGCCGTATTGCAGCCGGCAAGAGCTGACATCAAAATTGATAATATAATAATCAAAGCCAATGAAAATCTTTTCAAAGCGCATTTCCCCCTTATATAAGTGTATTACATTATACCACGATTTGTTTTTGTTGTCAATAGAAGTGGGATAAAAAACTGTATTTGTAAGAGTGAGAAAAAACGAATATTTAAAAACTTTATTTATGACCGAATATGTAAATGCCTTGCAAATAAATTTTGTTATATATTAATATATTTGAGCGTGATATAAACGCGCAATTATACATAATTGTTATAATTTGTTTTTGTAAGAACAATTACGAAAAAATTCACATTTTGGCGTTGAATTATTTTCAGAATTGTGATATACTCTGTTTTCGGTTAAAGTACATATGAGGTAGTTCTTTCCGATACGGACAAAGCTTATGGGACTCAATACAAAGTATGGTAAAAATACTGCTTGTCCAATTATTTAACAATGTCCGGGAAATGCTTTGCAAAGCTTTTTGTTTTGCGGGCTTATTCCGGATATTTGTTTTTCGTAAATTTCCTCTGCGTAGACTTTTACCGATTCGGTAATGCGGTTTTTCGGACCGCATTCGAGGCAGTACATAAAAAGGAGATGAAAGGTCAAAATATGAGCAAAAAGCAAAAGTGGATAAGCTTTGCGGTGTTTGCCGTTTTGATTTGTGTTTTTCTTGTGGGGAGCTTCATTGTGAAGAGCCCGGGCGAGGAAGAGACGATTCAGGAAACTATGCGCAATGAGGTGCTTCATGAAACCGCAAAAATCAGCCTGTTTGGGATAAAGGACGTAAATCCCGGCCTTATATCGGCGTTTTGCGTTACGGGTATTATCACGGCATTTGCGGTTATCGTCCGTATTTTTGTGATACCGAGGTTTCGTTATGTGCCCGGAAAGTTTCAGCTTTTACTTGAGGAAGCGGTGGGAACCTTTGACAGAATGGCAAAGGGGAGCAGCCCTCATCTGAACAGGTTCCTCGGAGCATATATTTTTATGGCGGGAGCGTATATTTTTATCGGCACGATATTTGAACTTTTCGGATTTCAGGCGGTAACGACAAGCGGAATGTCCGTGGCACTGCCGGCTCCTCTTTCTGATATAAACGGGGCGATTACGATGGGGTGCCTGTCATATCTGATTATTCTTTCGGGCGGTATTACGTCTAACGGACTTAAGGGAGTCGGAAGGACACTCAAGGATTTTTCGCTTCCGATTTCAATGAGCTTCAGGCTTTTCGGCGCGCTGCTCAGCGGTGCGTTGGTTACAGAGCTTGTGTATTATTATGTTGGCTTAAGCTATGTATTGCCGGTAGTCGTAGGGGTGCTGTTTACTTTGATACACGCCCTTATACAGGCATACGTGCTTACAATGCTTACCGCGCTGTTTTACGGAGAAGTTTCCGAAAAACCCGCGCCTAAGCGCAAAAAGATTAAAGCTTCGGTTTGACAAGGAGAAGAATTATGAAAACTGTAATGAAATTGTTTGTAGTATTAGGTCTTGTTGCATTGCTTGTATCGGCGGTTGCGGTACCGTGTTTTGCCGCGGAGGGTGAGGAAACCGCGGCGGAAAATTCCGAAACACAGGAACAGACTGAGGACAATGCCATATCCGGAAAAGCCATGGCGGCTGCGGTCGCGGTCGGACTTGCGGCTGCGGCGGGCGCTTTGGGAATGGGGATCGCGATAGCGAAGTCTGTCGAGGGCATCGCGCGTCAGCCCGAAGCGGAGGGGAAAATACGTACATTGCTGATGCTCGGGCTTGTGTTTATAGAGACAGCGATAATTTACGCTTTGATTATAGCTATTCTGGTTATATTTGTACTGTAAGGCAGGTGAGTCAATATGCCGTTGAATATTGATTGGCAGCAGATTCTGTTGCATTTGTTCAATGTGACTTTGCTTTTCGCGGTACTGTATTTTCTCTTATACAGCCCCATCAAGAAGTTTATGCAGAAGCGCAGCGAGCATTATCTTGAAATGGAACGAGAGGCAGAGCGGAAGCTTGCCGACGCGGATGCGGTCAAAAAAGAGCAGGAAGAAAAGCAGGTCAGATTTGACGAGGAAATGGCGGGCGTCAGAAGCAAAATAGAGGCGGAGGCGCGTGATTCCGCGGAAAAAACGCTGGCTGATGCGAAAAAAGAGGCAGAGAAGATTCTTGAAGCCAATAAGGCAAACGCTCAAAGAGAAAAAGAAAAAATATTGCAGGAAGCATCAGCGCAGATCTCCGAGATGGCGGTTGAAGCCGCTAAAAAGGTGGTAATGGAGAGCACATCGGGCGCTTATGACAGTTTCCTGGACAGCGCAAAAGGAGCGAAAACAGATGAGTGAAAACAAAACCGCCGTATCGGCGATATTGTATTCCGCCAAGGCTCCGAGCCCTGAACAGGAGCGGCGTTTTTGTGACTTTATTGCCTCAAAGTACGGGGAGAATATCCCGCTGGTCTGGGAAAGCAGCGACAAATATAAAAACGGATTCAGGCTTGAGATAGGGTCTGACGTCTACGATTGGAGTATTGACGGACGCTTTGAACAGCTTAAACAGATGATCATGGATACGGCAAAATCGAAAGACAGTATCCCGCTGATCAGAGAAAATCTTCGGTCATGGACGCCGAAAGTTCTTGCGCAGCAGGTAGGAACGGTCCTGACTGTCGGAGACGGGATCGCGACGGTCAGCGGCCTTGAGCACGCCACATACGGCGAGATTCTTCTTTTTGAGGGCGGCGTCAGAGGAATGGTTCAGAACCTGAGTGAGACCGAAGCCGGATGTATATTGTTTGACGACGACGGAAGCGTCGGTTCGTCAAGTAAAGTTGTAAGAACCGGGAAAAGAGCCGGCATTCCGGTGGGGGAGGCGTTTATCGGACGGGTAATAAATTCGCTCGGAATGCCGATTGACGGCAACGGTGAAATTGCCGCTTCCGAATATTTTCCGATTGAGCGTCCGGCGCCCGCCATCATAGACCGTCAGCCCGTCAATGTACCGCTTAAAACCGGGATAATGGCAATAGATTCCATGTTTCCGATAGGGCGGGGACAGCGAGAGCTGATTATAGGAGACCGTCAGACCGGTAAAACTTCGATAGCGGTCGATACCATCCTCAACCAGAAAGGAAAGGACGTTATCTGCGTTTATGTTTCAATAGGTCAGAAGTCGAGCTCGGTGGCAAATCTTGTGCGGACTCTCAAAGAAAAGGGCGCTATGGATTATACGGTGGTGCTTCACGCGTCGGCAAGCGATACCGCGCCCATGCAGTATATAGCCCCGTACGCCGGAACCTCTATCGGAGAATATTTTATGGATAAGGGCAAGGACGTTCTCATAATTTACGACGACCTTTCCAAACACGCCGTGGCGTACCGGACCATAAGTCTGCTTCTCGGACGCTCGCCGGGACGGGAGGCTTATCCCGGTGACGTATTTTATCTTCATTCTCGTTTACTTGAGCGTTCGGCGCATCTGAGCGACGCCAAGGGTGGGGGAAGCATGACCGCACTGCCAATTGTCGAGACGCAGGCGGGGGATGTTTCCGCATATATACCTACCAATATAATTTCGATAACCGACGGACAGATATTTCTTGAGAGCGAGTTGTTTTTCGCCGGTCAGCGTCCCGCGGTGAACGTGGGACTCTCAGTGTCTCGTGTCGGCGGAGACGCGCAGACCAAAGCTATGAAATCCGCGGCGGGCACTCTGCGTCTTGAGCTTGCGCAGTACAGGGAGATGAAGACATTTACACAGTTTGCGAGCGATCTGGACGAGGAGACCAAAAAGCAGCTTGAGTTCGGACAGGGACTGATGCAGATTCTGCGTCAGGGACAGGGAGAAGCAAGAGCGCAATATGAGCAGGTTATAATACTTGTCGCGGTGCTGAGCAAGACGCTTACGCATATAGACGCGTATGAAATGAATAATTTTGTATCCGGTATGCTTGATTATTTCCGCAAAAATTATGCCGCGCTCTGTGACAGAATTGAGAAAACCGGTGTACTTTCGGCTGATGACAGGGCAAGTATCATTGAAATAGCCGGAAAATTTGCAGAGACCTATGAGGGTTCCGAAGCGGGACGGTGATTGAATGTCTGAGATAAAGGAACTGAAAGCCCGTATTGACGGAATAAGGGAAACACAGAAGATTACAAACGCGATGTATCTGATATCTTCCTCTAAGCTCAGACACGCCAAAGAGGACTGGAGTCGTACCGAGCCGTATTTCCGAATGATACGCGGTGAGATAAAGCGAATATTCAGAACCGTGGGAGATATCGACAGTCCGTATTTTTATCCTTCCCCGGATGATCATCTTACAAATGGCACTTATGCATATCTGGTCATAACGGCGGACAAGGGACTTGCCGGCGCGTATAACCACAACGTAATAAAGGAAACTGTCAGAATGTTGCATGAGCATTCCGACGCGAAGCTTTTTGTGGTGGGTGAATACGGAAGACATTACTGCCAGTATCACAATATTCCCATCGAGCAGAATTTTATCTATACCGCTCAGAATCCCACGCTTCATCGCGCAAGGGAAATATCCGATGCGTTGCTTGGGCTCTTCAATGAAAATAAATTAAAGAAAATTTATGTGATCTACACGGACTACGCCCGCAGAGGAGAGCCTGTCGTATGCTCAACCAGAATCTTGCCGTTTCATCATATGCAGTTTGATACTCCGACTGATGAGAAACTTGTAAATACGCCGTTTTCATTTGTTCCGTCGGTTGAAAAGGTACTGGAGAATATGGTGAGCAGTTATGTTACGGGATTTATTTACAGCGCCCTGACAGACAGTTTTTGCTGTGAGCAGAATGCGCGTATGGTGGCGATGGACGCCGCCAACCGAAACGCTCAGAAAATTTTAGAGGAGCTTTCGGTGCATTATCACAGGATGAGACAGGGAGAGATAACTCAGGAAATAACGGAAATTTCCGCGGGTGCGAAATATCATAAAATTCATGAAGAAAAAAGAACCGGAGGTGAACTTCAATGACAACCGGAAAAATCGTAAAGATATCGGGGCCGGTCCTTGACGTATCATTTGAGGAGGGTAAGCTTCCGAAGATCAGAGAGGCGCTTACTTTGACAGCCGAGGGCAAAAAATATACCATGGAAGTGGCGCAGCACATCGGTAAAGATACGGTACGCTGCATCATGCTTGCCGAGAGCGAGGGATTGGGCTGCGGCATGGAGGTCACGGCGACCGGTCATACTATAGAGGTGCCCGTGGGCAAATGTACGCTTGGCAGGCTTTTCAATGTGCTTGGAGAGCCGGTGGACGGGGGAGAGCCTATAGACGAAAGCGCGGAAAGATGGAGCATACACCGCAAGGCTCCGGATTTTTCAGACCAGAATCCCTCTGTTCAGATGCTTGAGACAGGAATAAAAGTGATCGATCTGCTTGAGCCTTATGCCAAGGGCGGTAAGATAGGTCTGTTCGGAGGCGCCGGAGTGGGAAAGACGGTGCTTATTCAGGAGCTTATACACAATGTCGCCATGAAGCATGGCGGATATTCCATATTTACCGGAGTGGGAGAGCGCTCAAGAGAGGGAAATGACTTGTGGAGCGAAATGAAGGCAAGCGGAGTGTTTGACAAGACCGCGCTGGTATTCGGACAGATGAACGAGACACCGGGCGTAAGAATGAGAGCGGCGTTGTCCGGACTTACAATGGCGGAATATTTCCGTGACAGAGAAAATAAGGACGTATTGCTGTTTATAGACAATATATTCAGATTTGTTCAGGCGGGAAGCGAGGTTTCGACTCTGCTTGGAAGAATGCCTTCGGCAGTGGGATATCAGCCGACATTGGCGGAGGAAATGGGTACGCTTCAGGAAAGAATCACGTCCACCAAAAGCGGTTCGGTAACCTCGGTTCAGGCGATATATGTCCCCGCCGACGACCTTACTGACCCCGCCCCCTCCACGACCTTTTCACATTTGGACGCCACGACAGTCCTCAGCCGAAAGATCTCCGAGCAGGGCATTTATCCGGCGGTGGATCCGCTTGAGTCCACATCGAGAATTCTGGAAGCGGATATTGTGGGTGAAGAGCATTACGGTATCGCCAGAAATGTGCAGGAGATTTTGCAGAAATACAAAGAACTACAGGATATAATCGCGATTCTGGGCGTTGACGAGCTGAGCGATGAGGATAAACTTACAGTATCGCGCGCCAGAAAAATTCAGCGTTTTCTTTCCCAACCGATGTTTGTCGCGGAAAAATTCACCGGAGTTGCCGGCGCTTTTGTGCCTTTAAGCGAGACGCTGGCAGGCTTTAAGGCAATCATCGAAGGTGAAGTTGACGATATGCCGGAGATCGCGTTTTACAATGTGGGTACGTTGGAAGACGCCCGGAAAAAAGCGGAACAGATAAAAGAGCAATGATTGAAGGAGGTGCGTTTGGACATGGCAGGCTTTGTGTTGAATATTCTGGCGGCTGAAAAAAAAGTTTACAGTGGGAATTGCGTATCAATGGTATTTCCGGCGACCGACGGTCAGTACGGCGTTCTGGCGCATCATCAGAATACAATTATGGCGGTCGTTCCGGGCGAGCTTACTTTTTGCGATGAGCACGGCGAAAAATTTGTTTTTGTAGTATCAACCGGATTGGTCAAGATAGAGGAGAATGAAGTGCTTGTGCTTGTAGAGACCGCTGAAAAACCCGAGGAAATCGACAGGCTTCGCGCCGAGCGCGCGGCGGTCGAGGCAAAGGAAGCGCTCTTGCTTAAAAAAAGCCTTCAGGAGCGCCGTTCGGCAGAGATGAAGCTTGCGAGGGCAATGAGCCGAATGAGAGCGAAAAGCAGCATCAACAATCGGTGATAATTTAATAACATTTGTACCGAATTGTATTTTACGGATTGGACATAATTTTACATTATTTGATGTTGCCTGATTAAAGGCAAAGAAAACTTAATTTACGTCTTAAAAGACCTGAGCGGCGTACTTCATTGTACTGCCGTCCAAGTCTTTTTTTGCTTTTTAAGTGATTTGATTTTGCCGAAATCAACGTCTGCATTGGACGGTCATGTATAAAATATAAAAATTTTTAATTCTTTGCTATAACATCACGTTCCAAAGCATTGATAAAACCTTCCGCCTTATAAACGGAATATTCTCCTAATATCTCTCCGTTATCTAAAATTCGTTGTTTGCCTTTGTCGCCGACGAACAAATCTGACGGAGCCGGGGTAATAATCACTACTTTTTTATTCGAGCTGTCAAAACTATACGTAAAGTCAGTATATGTGTGCATAACTTCAGTTTTAAATATTTTAAATGTATGTTTGCACAGTCCTTCTCCATTCATACCGAATATCAATGTTGACTTTTTTCTTAAGCCGCACAGTAATTTGCAGTCATATGTTTTCCCGTGAGCCGTAACCGAGAAATTATATGGCTTGCGATCCCGAAGCAGCGAAATATACGGGTCGTTTACCGAACTTAAAATAAAAGAATTTTCGTCGCAGACTTTTGTTAATTGCTTTATAAATTTTTTTCTTTTGTTGTAAGCCGAAATATAAACACACACTGCTATTATGATGATTGCCAAGACAATTGCGCACAATACGAACACAATGTTATCTTTGATTAAAAAATTAAACAGTGTATAAATCGGCGCCCATATAACCGGGAGAAAATAAAATCCCGCGCAATATATGATAAACGACATTATAATCGCTTTGATTAATTTTTTTATTTTAAATTTCCCGATTTCGTTATCATTGTTTTTATGCGCTATTTTCCAATCGGTTAATGTGGAAATATGGGCGCAAAATAGAATAATTATATTTGCCGCGAATAATATAATGCGCGCGAATATTATCCATGAAATGTTTCTGTCTTCTCCAAAAGATGTAAAATCCAACGGTATGATTAATATTAAAATTACGGTAAAAAATAATTGAATTATATATTCCTGAGATTTTACAATATACTTAAAATTTTCCTTAAAGGCGGGAGGGGTTGAAAAAGAAGAATAATATTTTTTTCTCGCGTATTCGTTATATAACAGAAAAAAGTGAGTATATGTATAGTTTACCAAACAATATGACAGTATATATATAATGTTTTTTATATTTGATGATATTCCCATTTCTTCTTCGCCGAAAAAGAAGCCCGCGTCAAATATCTTACAGATTAATATTGACGATATTATAATTGACACATACATTACACAATTATAAAGAATATTTTTTACATTTAATTTGCGTTCGGTCATTTCTTTGCTCCTAAAATTATTTTTGATATTAGCTTTTGTTAAAATTATACCATGTTATTGTGTGAATTTCAATACTGTTTTTAAATATATTATAATAAAAATAATTATATTAACCAAAAAAGTGCCTATATGTTAATTTATAACATTTGTAACACTTTTTGGATTTTGTTTTATTATGGATATGAAGAAATATTAATTTACCTGATTTGAAATAAAAAAGCATACCGATATTGTCGCTTCTTGAAATTCATCCGTAAAGAAAATGAAAGCTTACGACAAAATATGAGTATGCTTTTTTTATTTTATAGAGTTTCAAACATCATGTTTTCTATGAAAAGGTCGGAAAAGTATCTGCTCGAAGACAGATCTACATATTCAGTGTTGCGTGTATAAACCGACAGGTCATTTTGCTCAAGCGCGAATTTCACGGTTCCAAGCAGACTGCTGTTGTTTATGGGTACGGTCTTTGAGGCGAGGGCAGCGGGGAGAAGTCCGCAGGTCACGGCGCTTTCAATGTTTATCTTTGCCGAAAAACCTCCCGAGATGTACATATTTTCTATCTGCTCAAAAGCTATGTTTTCGGTTTTTATAAGTGAGAGTATAGCGGAATAAACCGCGGACTTGGCAAGCTGAAACTGCCGTACATCGCCTTGGGAAAGCGTGACGTTATCGGAAATAATATAGGTTTCGTCTTCCATGTATCCGGTTTCATCTATGATGTTTGCTTTGACAAGCTCGGCGATTATATCAATAAGACCGGTTCCGCAAATGCCTTTTGCCGGAACGTCGGATATGGTTTTTACGTCCTTTTCCCGATTTTGTTTAAGCGAAAAAGAATATACCGCGCCGCTTGTGGCGCTCATTCCGAACGAGATATTTGCTCCCTCGAAGCACGGGCCTGCCGCCGCTGCGGTAGCCAATCCGGAGTTTTCGGAAAAGAGCACGACCTCGGCGTTTGTTCCAAGGTCCACAAGCAGATTGTATTTTCCGTCAGACGGAAATCCGGTATAATTCATTCCCGCCACGATATCCGCGCCGACGAAAGAAGATACCGACGGCAGAGAGATTACTTTCCCGACGCCTATGATGCCGATATCTTCTGCATCGGCGGATTTGCTTTCAAGAAAGACGGGGGTGTAAGGAGCTACACCTATTGATGAACAGTCCACGTTGAAAAACAGGTGAAGCATTGTCACGTTGCCCGCCACGTACATGGTGTCGATTCTTTCAATACCGAATTCTCCGATAAGTCTGTTGATTTCCGCGATTACCACGCGGTTAAGCTCGTTTTGAGAGTTTTGGCGGCAGTATGAGATTCTTGTCATAATATCGGCGCCGAAGGCACGTTGCGGGTTTGTTCCTGTAATGACTTTAACAATTTTTCCTTCATCAAGAGAAACCAACGCGAGCGCTATGGTTGTAGTGCCGATATCAAGGGCGAAGCAGAGATTTTTTGTGATGCTTCCCGTGGTGTCGGCTCCGGTTTCCGATATGATATTTTCCGTCCCGGACAGTGAAACCTCTATGTCCGAGTTTATAACATATCTGCAGGAAAGTTCCTCTTTGCCGTTGACGTTTACTTTGCATTTTTTGCATGTACCGCGGCCGCCGCATGGGTGCTCGACAGGCTTTTTATGCTTCAGCAACACATCCGACAGAATTTCTCCTCCTTCGGCGTATATGACCTCGTCGCCTATTTTTACTTTATACATAAAGCTTTTTGACCTCGTCAAAGTATGCGTCGATGTTTTCCCATTTTGACATGGCGGGAATATCGCAGCCAGAGGAAATCATAAAGTTTTCATACCCTGAACATTCCTCGTATACATTGCGCACGCTTTTTCTCACATCGTCCTCGGTGCCGTTTCTGAAGAGCAGAGGGTCCACGTTTCCCATAACTATACTGTCGGCAGGCATAAGAGGAATGATATCCTTGAGCTTAATTGCATTTCCGAAATGATATACATCCGCGCCGAGAGACGCGATGGAAGATGCCATATCGACAACGGCGTTTCCGCAGTTATGATAGCAGATCACAAAATTGTCGTCGTTCACCGCGTCGAAAATTTCTTTGACATACGGCATGGAAAACTCATCCGCCAAGGCCGGAGACAGAAGTCCTGCCGCCGGCTCAGCCATTATAACGCCGTCAGCCCCTACCTCTTTATAGGCTTTTATATATTCAATCAAAAACCCAGTAACCTTTGAAAGCAGGATTTTGACGTCGTCGGGACTGTCATAGCACTCCATCATAAGCTCTGTCATATCAAACAGTCTTCCCGCGAGCGAATACGGTCCGATAACGCCGCAGAATACGGGAATGTTTTTAATTTCCTGTTTGGCTTTCTTTACGCCGTCAATAAAAATCGAAGTCCTTCCCGAACCTACCTTTGGAACTTTTATGTCGGAAGCCATGGAAATATCATCTATAATTCCTTTTTCCACTGTGGGGTTTTCATTTTCGGATATGCGGATGCTCGCTCCGAAGCACTCCGCTTCCACAGAGAGGTCCATCATATTCAGGGACGCTCCGATATTACATCTTTGCGCGATTGCCATCATTCCTTTGAGCTGCATATCGGAGGACGATATAAGCTCATTTACCGTTATACCCAGGCACTGAGTGGACGGAAATGAAAGAATAGGCACGGTTTTGTCTTTATTTTTCAGAAGTTTTTCAACTGTTTTTTTCATATAAATACCCGATAAGTTATAAATTTTTCAGGATGCGCTGCGGCAAAGTTCAACTGCGGCGTCAGCGGCGCTCGCGGCGTCGGAAGTATAGCAGTCAGCCCCTATCTTGTCGCAGAATTCCTGAGTTACGGGCGCACCTCCGACCATTATCTTTACTTTGTCGCGTATTCCCGCCTTCTCGGCGCATTTTACGACTTCTCCCATAACATCCATGGTGGTTGTGAGCAGAGCGGAACAGCAGATTATCTGGCAGTCCTTTTCTATAGCGGTATTTACGAAGGTTTCGGGAGAAACGTCGGTGCCAAGGTCAATGACTTCTATTCCTTTGCCCTCCATCATCATCTTGACGAGGTTTTTACCGATGTCGTGCAAGTCGCCCTGGACTGTACCTATACATACGCGTCCTTTTGCCTGAACTCCTTCTTCGATCAGCAGGGGCTTGAGCAGCTGTACTCCCGCGTTCATCGCTCTTGCGGCGACCAGGACCTCGGGTACGTATACTTCGTTGTTTTTGAATTTTTCACCGATTACATTCATTCCGCTCAAAAGTCCGTCGTTGAGAATGGTTGAGGGGTCGATGCCGTCGTTTATGGCGGTCTGTACCAGTTCCTTTACCGCTTTGACTTTGCCTGTCTGAAGATTTTCCGAAATTTCATTGATTATACTCATGATTAAATACTCCTTTATTATGTTTTTGTTTGAAAATTATGGTATGTTATTATATTATTATGATTGCGGATAAAAAGTTGAATTTAACGATAAAAGCTTATACTTTACAAAGTTCAACCGCGGCGTCAGCGGCGCTCGCGGCGTCGGAGGTGTAGCAGTCAGCCCCTATTTTGTCGCAGAATTCCTGAGTTACGGGCGCGCCTCCGACCATTATCTTTACTTTGTCGCGTATTCCTGCTTTTTCGGCGCATTTTACCACTTCTTCCATTACGTCCATAGTGGTTGTGAGCAGCGCGGAACAGCAGATTATACGGCAGTTTTTCTCGATCGCGGCGTTTACGAAAGCTTCGGGGGAGACGTCGGTGCCAAGGTCAATGACCTCAAGACCTTTGCATTCCATCATCATCTTGACGAGATTTTTACCGATGTCGTGCAAATCGCCCTCTACCGTGCCGATACAGACCCGCCCTTTGTACGCGGTGTCTTTTTCGGCAAGGTACGGCTTGAGAATTGCCATGCCGGTATTCATGGCGCGCGCCGCCGCGAGTACCTGCGAGACATACACCTCGTTGTTTTTGAATTTTTCACCCAAGAGGTTCATTCCGCTCAAAAGCCCGTCGTTTAAGATGCGCGCCGGCGGTATTGAACTTGATAACGCGTCTTTTACAAGAGATTCAACCTCTTTGATTTTGCCGGATTGCAGATTTTCCGAAATATCCGAGAGAATTTCCGTGCCGGATTTTACATTTTTCCGGTTTTTGAATATCCTGTTTGAAATTCGGTATTGGTAAGGCGTCATTCCCATGGTTGCTTTGAAAGTCCGGTAAAACGTCGGAACGTCTTTCATGCCGCATTTATTTACAATTTCCTGATTTGTAAGCGAGGTGTTGCGAAGCAGACTGCACGCACGGCTTATCCGAATGCTTCGGACATAGTCTAAAAAAGACTCGCCCACCGCTTTCTGAAAAAGCCTGCTTAAGTGCGATTTACTTACATACAAAGACGCGGCAATAGATTCCAGAGTCATGTTGCCGTCGCCGCAGCGTTCAAGCGCCTCCCGCATTGCGGCGGAGACCGTGACCCAATCTTTTGGGTGTATATGTATAGGCTGAACAGTGTCTTCCATACTGATATACCGGCCGACAGTTATGAGCAGTAAGGTCAGATACGCGCGTACCGCCTCTTCCCATTCGAGTTTTTTATGCGTTACTTCGTTTTCTATCAATCTGTAAATATTTTTGACTTCATTTAGAGCCTGGGAATTCAAAACGGCATATGAAACAGGGGCTTTGTTTTTGAATACCCCGTAGCAGAAGTGCGGGCTGTCAAAGTCAGACCAGATACCCTCAAGCCAGAATTTCTCGTCGAAGCAAAGCGATAACACAGTCGGACGTTCGGTGGCGCTTTTGGCAAAATATCCGTGTGAAACGCCGCCGCTTATAATATATAAATCTCCCGCCCGACATTCGGACGTGCTGTTGAGAATACGGTGTATCCCGTTTCCCTCCGTGACAAGAGTGATTTCCACAAATTCATTTACCCGAAGCTGCGAATATGACAACTCCGGACTGTAAACGCAGTCGCAGACGGAGGTATTCTGAAAAAGCGCAGGCTTTTTGGAAGTGCCGTTTTCATTGTGCAAGGTGCTTTCCGCGTCCTGTGGCATGATGACTCCTTTGCCGGTCAGATTCTTATTTTCTTTATTTCTTCGGCGTAATACTGTACAAGTTCAAATTTTGTGCCGGGCATCAGACGGTGGTCGGGGCAGGGAATGAATCCTCCGAGAGAAACCAATCTTTTCATACGTTCGATTTCCGCGTCAACTGCCGCTTTGTCCTTACGCAGCGCGGTTTTATCCATACCTCCGACTCCGAGCAGACCGTTGCCGAACTTTTTCCTTGCCGGTTCAAACTGGTCTCCCCATACGCCGACTTCTATCGGGAACATTGTATTTACACCGTTGTTGAACCATGTGGGAAGAAGCTTTTCAACGACTCCGTCACAGTCGAGCGAGATGATGTCGATTCCGTACTTGTGGCAAAGGTCGTTGCGCTTTTTATAGTGTTTCGCACAGTATTTTTCAAACAGCTCGGGGGAGATCAGCGGACCGTTTTTGAAGCAGATATCCTCCCAATAGTGCGCAAAATCGAACTTCGCGCCGGTCTGAAGCACTGCCTCAAGGCATTTGTACTGCATATCCGCATAGGTGTCTACAATATCCGCGAACAGATCCTCGTCTTCATCATATATCAGATAACTCATTCCCACAACGGAGGTCATATTTCTGATGTTTCCGAGCACGCTTCCGACCGCAAGTCCGACCGCGACATCCTGCGGACGGGTATTGTTGAAGTTGCGGAAATATTCAAGGTCTATTCTTTCAGGGAAAAACTGCATTTTGGGCTTGTAAAGCGTCTCAAACGCCTCGCGGTCCTTGAGCAGATAATCGTCTTCCGAGGGAATCGATACGGTGCCGGGTTTTATTCTTTCTATCAGACCGTCAGGACTTTGGACACGCTGACTTCCGTCCGGAAGAACTTCGAGCACCTTATGCTCAAACGGCGGGAACAAGCCGTTGTTGTATCCGACGGGACGGCTCCAGTTGCAGTCCCAGCCGATAATGCGGTCAAGCTCGATTTCTTTTTCACTTCCGTCATAATTTCCTATGGCGAGATCTTTTGATATTTTGCCCTGTTCCGCCCACTCAAGCAGAAGTTCGCCCCAATAGCCGAAATGAACCGCGGGCAATCGGTCTGCATCTTTGAAATGCAGAATGTTCATTATGCGCTCTCTGTTCGTCATGGTAAATCTCCTTGATTTCCTTGGTTTCGTTTGTTTATGTATAACATTGCCGCGAAAGCGCGCGGCATTTTATGCGATGTATACGTCTTCCATATACTTTACACAATTATACCACAACAAAATGTATAAATATATAGGGTAAATTTGTTTTTTTGTTAATGGCAATGAAACAAAATCATATAGTTTTCGTCCTATATTCAATATTTGGTTGCGGGAGGCAGCCGGCTTGCGACACGGCAGGTTTAATTTTGATTGTTATATGTTAATTCCGGCTTTTTATGTGTTGACAAAAAAACGCTATTGAGTTATAATTAAATTTGTCAAAAGTATTTTCTGAAAGGTATGAGAAGATGAAAAACGCGCAGCTTGCCGATATTTTAAGACCCGAAACAATGGATGAAATAGTAGGACAAAAGCATTTGTTCGGGCAAAAGGGAATTATCAGGCGTATGCTTATGAGCGGACGCATAACCAATATGATTTTTTTCGGTCCTCCCGGAACCGGCAAAACGACTGCCGCCTCTGTCATTGCTCATATGTCGGATATGTCCTTTCACAGATTTAACGCCACAAGTGCCTCCATGTCCGATGTGAAAGAGGTGCTTGCAAGCTCGTCCAATCTTTTTGGGGCAAACGGCATACTTTTGTACATAGATGAGATTCAGTATTTCAACCGAAAGCAACAGCAGGCTTTGCTTGAATATATCGAGGACGGCAGAGTCACGCTCATCGCCTCAACCACCGAAAATCCTCATTTTTATATATATAACGCGATTATATCACGTTCCTCTCTTTTTGAGTTCAGACCGGTGGAGGCGGAGGAATGCGCGAAAATGCTGTTCCGCGCGCTTGATTATCTCAACAAGGAAAGCTCGCAGACCAAAACCGTCAGCGTCGAAGACGCGCGGAAGATTGCAAAGCTTGCCGGAGGAGACGTCAGAAGGGCGATAGGACTTTTTGAAAACGCGTACTTTTCGGCGGACGGTGAAATTACAGTTGACGACGCCATGCAGTTTTCATATGGCGTTGGCAATTTCAATGACGACGTGCATTATGATATGCTGGGGTGTCTGCAAAAGTCGATAAGGGGATCCGACCCGGACGCGGCGGTGTTTTACATAGCCAAGATGCTTTCTACGGGAGATCTGATTTCGGTTTGCAGAAGACTGCAGGTCATCGCGTCCGAGGATGTGGGTCTGGCGTACCCTCAGGCGGCGGCAATTGTCAGGGCGTGTTGCGAGTCGGCTAAGGAGCTTGGAATGCCGGAGGCAAGAATACCGCTTGCCAATGCCGCCATTTTGCTTGCCACCGCTCCGAAGTCAAATTCCGCGTATGCCGCGGTAAACGCGGCGTTTGAGGATGTTTCGGCGGGATTGGGAGTCGATATTCCGGTGCATCTGCAAAGTCCGCTGTTCAAAGGGTACATATACCCTCACGATTATGAGAATCATTATGTAAAACAGCAATATCTTCCTAATGATTTAAAGGACAGAAAGTACTACAGCTTCGGTAAAAACAAAACCGAGAGCGCGGCTGAGGAATATTGGAAAAAAATCAAAGAAATATAGGAATATAATTTTTTATGCTTTTTCAGGGCGCATTTATTCGATATTCAGACTCGGTTATTTGCGCCTTATTTATTTTTAAAAAAGGTATTGCATTTTTTGAAAAATTATGATATAATGTATGCAGTGTGAAGAAATCGGTTAAAAAAGGACATGTACTGCATACAGCAGTTTCGCTAATGCGAAACTGTCCGAGTTGAATCCGCAAAATGATACAGCGTGAAGCGATCGGACAAATATACTTTAACTTGCTGTATTTGCATACAGCTTCGCTGTATACTGCAGTTTTTCTGGCGAAAAACTGTCCGAGTTGAATCCGCAAAATGATACAGCGTGAAGAGATCGGTCAAATATACTTTAACTTGCTGTATTTGCATACAGCTTCGCTGTATACTGCAGTTTTTCTGGCGAAAAACTGTCCGAGTTGAATCCGCAAAATGATACAGCGTGAAGAGATCGGTCAAATATACTCTAACTTGTTGTATTTGCATACAGCGAAGCTGTATGCCGCTGTTTTTCTGATGAAAAACTGTCCGGTTTATAATTTAATCAACGAGAGCAGTGTGAAGAAATCGGTAAAAAAGAAGAGTGTACTGCAAATCGCGGTCTTGCGCAGCGCAGGGACAATTTGTATCATATGTTTTTACGTCTTGAATCAATTAAGGCGATGAAACCGGCGGTTTTGTGTACTGTAAATCGGTTTCTTTATATTTAAATTTTAAAATGCTGGTGTAGCACAGTCGGTAGTGCAGCTGATTCGTAATCAGCAGGTCGTGCGTTCGAGCCGCATCACCAGCTCCAATTAAAAATCTCCTGTCATGGTTTGGTGACAGGAGATTTTTTTCGGTAGGGGATATACATATCCCACAGATATTGCTGAATGACCGGGCTTAGCCCCTCATATAAAACTTAAACTCCGAAACACTCGGCGGGTATGTCATCAGGACTATATTTTAAGTATGTATATTCCGTAAGAATAATTATACAGATTGCCGGAACAGCGATTTTGCTTTTTGTGAGTAAAAGAGCCTTTTAATTTCCCGATTTGAATGCCGCAAGCCTTTCGCACAGTCCCGGAATGGCTTTTTCAAAGTGCACGCCGTATGTTATGGGATTTTCGTCGTTAACGGTCGCCGATATGCTTTCGCATACAAAGTCCGCCGCTAATGCCGACGCTTTCCGGAGATTCATTCCGTTCAGAAGGGCGCCCACGCACACAGAGGAATAGATGTCTCCCGTTCCGTGGTATTTTCCTCCGACAAAGTCATTTTCATATGAGAAAAATTCATTATTTTCACTGTTGTAGCCGTATATGCCGAGCTTGCCGGGGGTCAGGCATATTCCGGTGAGGACCGCCTTTTTACAGCCAAGTCCGATAAGCTTTATAAGGACGTCTTTTACATAATCCTCGCTGTATCCTTCGTCGATATAAGGGATATCAAGCATGAAGCATGCCTCGGTGAGATTCGGAACTATAATATCCGCTTTGGCGCACAGCTTTGCCATTTCGTGGGCGAAAGCGCGGTCAAATCCCGTATAAAGCACCCCGTTGTCTCCCATTGCGGGGTCTACGAATTTCAGAATGTTTTTTCCGAAATCATCAAATATGCCGCTTACAAGATTTATCTGTTCGAATGAGCCCAGATATCCGGTATATATTGCGTCAAATTCGATTTTTTGAGATTTCCAATGCTCGCAAATGGGTTTGATCTCTCCGGTAAGATCATGGAAAGTGAATCCCTTGAATTGAGTGTGCGTAGATAAAACCGCTGTCGGCAATATTGCGGTCTCTATTCCCATAGATGATATTATGGGGAGCGCCACCGTGAGAGAGCATTTCCCTATGCAGGAAATATCCTGTATTGTTAATATTTTTTTCATGTCAGATTTCCTTTCAATTTGTATGTATGTAATATTTTATTTTGTTACTGCCAAATGTTCGATAGCTTTTATCGGAGTGCCCGCACATGTAAGCGCGCAGAGAAGCGCGGCTGTAACAGTGGTTTTTTAATATTGCTCCATAATGGTCGTTCATTTTAGGAGACGAATGTTCATGATAATTCCCGAAAAAATTTATTTGTATATTGACAATTGTCCATGAATATATTATAATACAGTTTGATATTAAATAAATATCCAAAAAAACAAAAAATAATAATACCAGATGGAATATTATGTTAACTTATGATTTGGAAAAAAGAGAAAATAAACCTTTGTATGAATTTTTGTATTTAAATATTCGCAATGATATTTGTTCGGGAAAAATAAAACCGTTTGAAAAATTGCCCTCTAAAAGAAGTCTTTCGGAACATTTACACGTGAGCATTATTACGGTGAAAAACGCATATGAGCAATTGATAGCCGAGGGATATATAACTTCGTGTGAAAGAAAGGGGTATTATGCGTCGGATATCGGAGGAAATACAATAAACAGTTTAAATAAAAACAATAAATTTAATTACACCGTGAAAACAAGTAAAATTATATCTGTAAACACGGACGGAAAAATCAGTATATCGCAAAATTCGCCTGACCCGTCCATGTTTCCTTTTTCGGTGTGGTCAAAACTTATGAGAGAAGTGCTGTCCGAGCAGGACGCGAAGCTGCTCAGGCGAATACCGTTTAACGGAGTATTGGAGTTGAGGGAGGCGATTGCGAAAAACCTGTACGGAACCCGCGGGATTTCCGCGGATCCGGAATCAATTATTATCGGAGCGGGCACGGAATTTTTGTATAATCTTATCATTCAGCTGCTTGGAAGAGAAAAAATTTTTGCTATGGAAAATCCCGGATATAAAAAAATCGCAAATATATGCAGACGAAGCGGAGTGAGGTTTAATACCGTGGACGTTGACAGTTACGGTATGTCGCTGAAAAAACTTGAATCGGCAGGGGGGGACATAATACATATATCGCCGTCACATCATTATCCTACAGGTATCGTTATGCCTGTAGGCCGTCGCAGAGAGCTTTTGCATTATGTATTTGAAAATAACGGGTATATTATAGAAGATGATTATGACAGCGAGTTCAGATATTCCGGCAGACCTATCCCATCGTTGAAAAGCATCGACGGTTATGGCAGGGTTATATATATGAATACTTTTTCACAGACAATATCCCCTTCCATACGTATAAGCTATATGATTCTACCCGATGAGCTGATGGAGAAATTTGTTCGGGATATGTCTTTTTATTCCTGTACCGTCTCATCTTTTGAACAGTATGCTCTTGCTAAATTCATAATCGGAGGATATTTTGACAAGCACATCAATCGGATGAAAAATTATTACAGACAAAAGAGAAAAGAAGTAATAGAAACAGTAAATAAGTACAATGCCGGCAATATGTCGATTATAGAACAGGCGGCGGGGACGCATTTTCTGATAAAACTGAATACCAAAAAGTCGGACGCCGAAATATACGGTGAATGTCTTGAGAACGATCTCAGACTTTCGTTTGTTTCGGACTACATGTATTCTTACCTTGAGCGGTACAGAAATTGCGTGATAGTGAGTTATACGGGAACAGACATAAATAAAATTGCGGAGGCAATAAAAATTTTAAATAAAATTATTTAATTCAATTTTCTGACAAAGGCAACGGTACTGTCAGAATGGCGGAAAGTTTTCGCCTGCCTTTTTCAAAAGGCGGCGCAGTGGATGGCGCAATCCCTCCTCGCGCGTTTTAATTAAATTATTTATTCTTTTTTTGTAGTTGAATCTTTAAAAACAAGTATTTACAAATTATAAAAAATATGGTATAATATACGGCGTTAAGTAATCATGTAAATATTGTGATATTTGCTGTATTGCATACGGTGCAATAAAATTATTAGCTTGCTGTATATCACAATTTGCGCAAGGCTCCCTGATATGCGCTGCCTGATACACGGCGACTGCCGGACAAACGCTGATAATGGAAGATTTCAGTGGATTTTGTCTTTAGGGTTGGGTGGGCATATTGCCTCAAGAGTATAATTTTTATAAAGGAATTGGAGAAGTTTTATGAAGTGTCCTGTGTGCGGATATCCCGAAAGCAAGGTGATTGACTCGCGTCCCGTTTCCGATGGGAACAGCATAAGACGCAGGAGGGAATGTTTGAATTGCCAGAAGAGATTTACCACATTTGAAATGATTGAAACCGTCCAGCTTATTGTCATTAAAAAGAGTGGGGAAAAAGAACTTTTTGACAGAAACAAACTGCTTGGAGGCATACTTAAGGCTACGCAGAAAAGACCGGTCAACGCGGATGAAATAGTAAACGAGATAGAATCCGAATTGCAGAATTCGCTTAAGCTTGAGGTGACGACCACGGAAATAGGAGAGATGGTGATGAACAAGCTTAAAAAGTTAGATCAGGTCTCATATGTCAGATTTGCCTCGGTTTATCGCGAGTTTACCGACGTCAATAATTTTCTTGAGGAACTTATGGAGCTTAAAAAAGATAAATAATTGAAGGATTTTGCATGTTTAAATGTTTTTATCGCGGTTTAATACATAAGAAATTTAATGTATAAAAATCAACGAATTGTTGAGAAATGTAAATTGCGGAAATTGACATAAAAAATGGCGGCTGTATATTTTATATGCAGCCGTATTATTTTTTTGTTTAAACAAAATACTAAGAAAGAAAACGGTAAAAAAACGGTACCTTGTTTAATAATTTGCATTAGCGTCGGTATCAAATAATTGAAGAGATATCCCGGATATTGATGTTTATGGATTTCTTTTCATATCTTACTTTGAGGCGTGCGGGATGAGCAGTATGACTGAATTTATATATTGTTTAAAAAATATTACTTTAACCGGCAGTTAAATATTTGCAGTCTTATAAAAGGTCATTTTATGCGGCAATCGGAACTAACGCATGTAAGGAGTTAAATTTAATATACATGTCTTGATGTCCGTTTCCCGAAAAATTCGGACAAAAGGCAAGAAAGGGCAAACATGCAGAAATTTACTTCGGAATATTCGGAAAATGTAAGAATGCTTGACCGGATATTGAATACGGATGAAAATTTTGATTTGATCAAGAAAGTGTTAAGGATTGGTCCTGACGAACTTACTCTTTATTATATAGACGGCTTTGTGAAAGACGGCGTTATGGAAAAGCTGATGATTTATTTTCTGTCGCTTAAGACCATTTTGCCGGAAAATGCAAATAAAGCCGAAAAAGCTCGTAAAAGCGCCGCTGAAATTTTTGTCGAGCATCATGTGCCGTATGTAGAAACAGATACAACGGACAGTGTAGATACTGTTGTTCAGATGGTGCTTTCGGGTTCAACGGTCGCGCTCGGCTCTGCGTTCGGAGAATATGCAATAATTATTGACGCGAGAACCTATCCCGCGCGGGACACGGGTGAGCCGGAGGGCGATAAGGTAATGAGAGGCTCGAGAGACGGCTTTGTGGAGACTTTGATATTCAACACGGCGCTGATAAGGAGACGAATCAGAAACCCCGAACTTACAATGAGCTATATAAACGTAGGAAAAAGTTCCAAAACCGACATTGTTATTTGCTATATGAAGGATCGTGCGGATTTGGAATATGTAAAAAAACTGAAGAGCAAATTGGAGGGAATTGACGCGGATTCTCTTACGCTCGGTCATGAATCCCTTGCGGAGTGTTTGATTAAAAAACGGTGGTACAATCCGTTCCCTAAAATAAGATATACGGAGCGTCCGGACTCGGCGGCGGCGCAGCTGCTTGAGGGCAGTGTGCTTGTTATATGCGACAACTCTCCGGAGGCAATGGTGCTGCCTACTTCTATATTTGACTTTATGCAGGAGACAAACGACTTTTATTTTCCTCCGCTGACGGGCAGCTATATAAGAATACTCCGACATGTGGTGTTCTGGCTTACACTTTTCATGATACCTTTGTGGTACCTGCTTGTCAACAATCCTGAGTTTATTCCCCACTGGCTTGATTTTATTGTCCCGAGAGAACTCGGAAAGCTGCCGCTGATAGTGCAGATACTTCTGGCGGAATTTATTATAGACGGACTCAGAATGGCTTCACTCAATACACCCAACATGCTTTCAAACTCTCTGTCCGTGGTAGGCGGTCTGATACTCGGCGATTTCGCCGTGGATATAGGCTGGCTTATTCCTGAGGTTATATTGTATATGGCGTTCGTTGCCATAGCCAATTTCACTCAGAGAAGTTATGAACTCGGGTATGCGTTTAAATTTATGAGAATATTGTTGCTTGTGATGACCGCTTTGTTCAACGTATGGGGCTTTGCCATAGGCTCGGCTTTAATATTGATTCTTATCGCTACAAACTGTACAGTCAACGGCAAACACAGCTATCTGTATCCTTTGATTCCTTTTAACGGCAAAGCGCTTTTGTCACTGTTTGTGAGAGTCAAGAAAAATGATTTCAAGGCGGGAAACGCAAAAACAGCTTGATTTTTATATCAAAACCCGGAATTACCTTATTATGGTTTTCCGGGTTTTGTGCGTTGTGAAAACCAATGACACGATACATGTATCAATTGATTTATAACCGAATAACGCTTTTGGCTCGTCTGCCGTCGGGTCATGGCTTGTTTGAACGGATTTTAAATTTTTAATTTTTATTTCCGTAAGGTATAAGAGAGAGAAAAAGTCTTTTATATCACTAAATGGAATAAAATAAAATAATTAACATTAATTTCAAGTAATACCTCAAAACAGGAAAAAACAAACCGCATTTGACAGATGCGGAAACAAAAAAATAAAAAAATACAGGAAAAACTGAACGATTTTTTATTCGCGTTTTGAAAAAAGTCTTGATTAATCTGAATTTATATATTATAATACTTATATGCAAGTGGTGTAAAGTGGTGTGAAATGTAGCGTATTACCATAGATTTGTGACTTTCTGACGACAAGACGGTTTTGTTTGGGTCTTCTTCAATAATTTACGGAGCGGATTTTTATCTTGATGAAAGGAAATTGTGATGCTTACCGGGGAATTCAGACACAGTGTAGATTCAAAAAAGAGAATATTTGTCCCGGCAAAGCTGAGAGACGAGCTCGGACCTTGTTTTATAGTCGCCAGAGACATAAGGGGACCGAGACTTAAAGTTTATTCTCTTTCGGGATGGGAAGAATACATAGCTCCTATCAGGAATCAAGAGCGTAAGGTCGCTGAAAAAGCACTCAGATATCTGCACAGAAACGCTTCTCAGCTCTCTCCCGACGCGCAGGGACGTATACTTTTGCCGGAAAGTCTTTTGAATTATGCTTGTATAAAAAACGAGGCTGTGGTTGTGGGATGCAGCACGTATGCCGAAATATGGTCTGCCGAGCTTTACGATAAGGAAATAGAGAGTGAGGACAGCGTTGAGATTTGTGACGAACTTGAAAGATTCGGACTGTGAGAGGTGAAATTAATCTTGGAAAATAAAAAAATAAGTTTTTCTCACCGTTCCGTTTTGCTTGACGAATGTATAGAAAATCTGAATATAAATCCGTCGGGAATATACGTGGACGCGACTGTCGGCGGCGGCGGACATTCTCTTGAGATTGTAAAAAGACTCGGCGAAAAGGGAAGACTTATAGCAATAGACCGGGACAGCGACGCGCTTGAAGCGGCTAAATCACGGTTATCCGGATTTTCCGACAGAATTACATTTGTCAAAAGCAATTTTTCCATGGTGGCTGAAATCTGTGAGGATCTCGGAATAGAAAAAATCGACGGTATTCTTATGGACCTCGGCGTGTCCTCTTATCAGCTTGACAACCCTGACAGAGGCTTTTCTCACAACAGTGACGCGCGCCTTGATATGAGAATGGACAGGCAGAGCGGGCTTGATGCTTATAAAGTGGTGAACACGTATTCGCAAGAGGAGCTGAAACGTATAATATATGAATACGGTGAAGAGAGATTTGCTCCGTATATAGCGGCGGCAATTGTCAGAAGGCGTCAGAGAAAGCCTGTTGAAACTACGGCGGAACTTGTGGATGTTATAAAAGCTTCGTTGCCGCCCTCAGCGAAAAACGGAAAGCACCATCCGGCAAAAAAGACATTTCAGGCAATACGGATAGAGGTTAACGGTGAACTTGACGCTATTGAACCCGCGATAAGGTCGGCGGTAAAACTTTTAAAAGACAAGGGAAGAGTCGCGGTAATTACGTTTCATTCCCTTGAGGACAGAATAGTTAAACAAAGCTTTGTAAAATTGGCGGAGGGCTGTACCTGTCCAAAGACATTGCCGGTATGTATATGCGGAAAAGTTCCGCAGATTAAAATTGTGACAAGAAAACCGATACTTCCGTCAGATACGGAAATCGTTGGCAATCCGCGCTCCAGAAGCGCGAAGCTGAGAATAGCGGAAAAAATTATATGAAAGGAGGCTGCTTTATTAATGAAAAAGATCCTGCAAAAGGATGAAGAGTTGAGCGCGGAAGGCGTAAGAGCGATTGACGGCGGGGAAAAATATGTGTCCGGTTCGGATATGAGCTCGGTGTACATTGACATGCTGTGTGAACGCTTCAAAAACAGGGGCATTTCTACCAAGGTCAATGCCGACGCCAAAAGGCAGTCGGAAAAAGAAGAAAGCATAAGAAAGCTGGCGCCGCGGGCATATGAGATAGAGTTCGGAAAGGTGTCGCCTTATGACAAAAAATACAGAACGGGAAGATTTGACGGTAAGTCTTATATGAGCAGCGACGATTTTGCCGCGTATTACCGTGACCTGAGAAATTATAAATTGCCGAAATATTATTCCAGACCTGTTTCCGAGTACAGGGACGCGGAAGAGAAAGCCGCAAGGGAAAAATCGGAGATTGAAGGTATACCGCCAAAAAAAGTAATGTGGCTTGCCGTAAAGCAGGAGCTGTCGGAAAAACTGAAAAAATTACGCGCGGGGTTAAACGCAGAGGGGCTTAAAAATTTCGGTTGGGAGTGGTTTCCCGCCGACAAAGCCGAGAACCGCGTCGAAGGAAAAAAACGCCGTATCCCCAAAGGCATAATTTCATCGTTTTCAGTTGTGACATTGTCTTTGTTGATGATAGTCTGCAGCTCAGTTATGGTAAGCCGCGCCCAGAGCAGAGTCTCGGAGCTTGAAAATGAAATATCAAGTCTTGAGGATATTCGCGACGAATTGAATAATGACCTTGAAATAAAAAACGACATGCTGATGATAAAGGAAATTGCGACCGGCAGCTACGGAATGGTCAGCAGAGAGTATGTCAACTCCAAATATATTGAAATGGATTTGCCCGAACAGGTACAGACCTATGCAAAACCTAAAAAGGAATCCACACTGTCTTCAATACTAAGAGCGATAGGTTTAAAAAAAGAGTAATGACAGAGGCGGCCGTAACACTGTGCGGACATCGTTTTAGGATGCCGACATGTACAGGCCGTCGCTTTAATTATCCGATAAATTAACGGTATGACAGAATTCGGTTTTCGTAAAAATCTGACAAAAGCGCAAAAAATCATTCCGATGGTAATACTTTGACGACGGACAAACATATAATACAATATAACTGAATTAAGACGTCCCGCGTCTCGCGGTACGGTATGTCCGAAAAATAAAGAAAGGCACAGGCATATTATATGGAAGGCGGAACGCCGAGCACAAAGGTTTTAAAAAGAGCGGTAATAATCTGCGCTGTTATGACTGCGGTGTTTTTACTGCTTATTATCCGTATTTTTCTTATTCAGACACTTAAATTTGACGAATATGAGCAGAAGGTCATAGATCAGATATCGCAGGAGAGCAAGGTCAGCGCGGACAGGGGAGAGATATATGACACCAACGGGGTGTTGCTCGCCACAAACATAACGACATACCGTCTTTTGATAGATCCGGCTTCTATAAGCAGGCTGAGTAAAAGCGACGGGGTGGATTACGCTCAGATCATTGCGAGCGGGATTTCTTCGATAGAGGAGCTTGAGCTTACATATGACGATATAATCAAACAGGCGTCGTATACCCGTTACCGTGACAGAACGCTTAAGAGGCACGTGTCCGAGGAGCACGCCGACCTTGTACGGGAGTTTCTTGAAGAATCCGGGCTTGACGACAAGGGACTTGTATATTTGCAGGCGACAAGCAAGCGCTATTATCCTTATGACAATCTCGCCTCGCATGTTCTCGGATTTTGCGGCAGCGACGGGACCGGACTTTACGGACTTGAATATCAGTATAACGATTATATGAAGGGCGAGGACGGAAAGTATGTAACGGCAAGAGACTCGTTCGGAAATGAAATGCCGTATGAGTATGAAAGCTACATACCGGCGGTGGACGGATACAATATAACCACTACAATAGACGTTTTTATACAGGCGGAGCTTGAGGAACAGCTCAAAACCGCATATATTGAGTCAGGAGGAAAGAACCGCGCGACCGGCATTGTCATGGACGTCAATACAGGAGCGATACTTGCCATGGCGGTGTATCCGGATTTTGATCTGAACGACCCGTGGGAACTTAACGAGGACTGTAAGAGCGAGCTGTCGTCAAGCGGATACGCGGAGGGAAGCGAGGAATATACCTCTCTTGAGCAGTCGCTTTTACTTGAAACTTGGTCAAACAAAGCGGTTACCGAGGTGTATATGCCGGGTTCGACATTTAAAATAATAACTGCCGCCATGGCTTATGATGAAAATCTTGTCAAGGAAAACGAGCACTTCAACTGTCCCGGATATTATGTGGTAAGCGGTCAGAAGATACACTGTCATAAAGTTCAGGGTCACGGAAGTCTGACATTCGCGCAGGGAATACAGCAGTCCTGCAACCCGGTGCTTATGATGATGGGGTTAAGAGTGGGTCAGACGAAATTTTATGATTATTTCAGAAATTTCGGATATCTGGAAAAGACGGGAATAGATCTTCCCGGCGAAGGAATAAGTATTTTTTACGATGAGAATAATTTTAAAGAGCTTGACCTTGCGGTATCGTCTTTCGGTCAGAACTTCAAGATTTCCGCAATACAGCATATAACCGCGATATCGGCTGTCGCCAACGGCGGAAACCTCGTGACGCCTCATCTTATAAAAGAGGTGACCGACGACAAGGGAAATGTCATATACTCATATGAAAACGAAACAAAAAGACAGGTTGTTAGTGAAAACACCTGTACTACAATTTCTCAGATACTGCAAGAAGGTGTGGCAACCGACGGCGGCGCGAAAAACGCGTATGTCCCCGGGTACAGGATAGCCGCCAAGACCGGCACGTCCGAGAAAAAAGACGAAGTCAGTGAAGATTATGAAAAATATGTATGCTCCACAGTGGCATACGCGCCCGCGGACGATCCGCAATTAGCCGCTATAATTCTGGTTGACGAACCTACAAAGGGAGTCTTGTACGGAAGCGTTGTGGCGGCGCCTTATGTGGGCAATCTCATGGCGGAGATACTTCCGTATTACGGAGTTGAGGCGGTGTATACCGATGAGGAACTTGAAAAACTGGCGCTTACGACCCCGAGTCTTGAATTTTGGGGAGTTGAGGTCGCCAAGACATTTGCCGAGACCGAGGGCTTTGACGTTGAGATCGTGGGCGACGGCAAGTATGTTTTGTCTCAGACTCCCGCCGCGGGCAGCAAGGTCGAACCCGATTCCGCAAAGATAATCTTCTATACCACAAACGAGTCGGCGGCGCAGAAGCAAAAGGTAAAAGTCCCCAATCTTCTGGATATGACGGCGGTCGCGGCAAACGGAACGCTTGCGAGCTACGGGCTGAACATAAAAATATCGGGAACAAAAAATTATATGTCGGGAACCGGGGCGGTTGTGGTGGAACAGTACCCTCCGGCGGGAACCGAGGTGGATAAGGGCAGTGTCGTGGAAGTGACCTTCAGGTACCTCAACGACGAGGATTAGGCTTGTCCCGTCCCGGTTAATGATGAAAAATAAGGCAAAAATTTAATGAATTGAAACAGACGTGTAAATTTCCGGAAGTTGATTTTTAAAATTGATTTTTCAGGAGGATTTACATGCTGCTTAAAAACTTATGCCGGGGCGCCGGAATCGAGTGCCCCGACAACATCGAAAATGTTGAAGTAAACGGAATATCGGTCTCATCCGACAGAGTGAAAAACGGAGATGTTTTTATCTGCATTGACGGGTTGCGTACCGACAGCCATCGGTTTGCCCGGGCTGCCTGTGAAAGGGGAGCCGCCGCGATTGTGGCGAAAGAGGGAAAAACACTTGACAATATAACTGTTCCTGTGGTACGTGTCAAAGATTGCAGGGAAGCCGCGGCGGGACTTTTCGCCTCATATTACGGAAATCCGCAGAATTCAATGAAAATAATAGGAATAACCGGTACGAACGGAAAGACCACAGTTGGCAAAATGCTGTACGAGATACTTACAAAGGCGTCTGTTCGGTGCGGTCTTATAGGTACTGTGGAATGTTTGTCTCCGTCCGGAAAAATAGACATACGCTCCTCAAACGGGCTTGCGAATATGACGACTCCCGACCCGGAGGAGCTGTATAAAATCCTTTCGGTTATGAAAGAGGACGGAGCGGAATATGTGATAATGGAGGTCACTTCTCACGCGCTCGCTTTGAAAAAGGTCTCGCCGATATTTTTTGAATACGGTATATTTACAAATCTCAGCGAGGACCATCTTGATTTTCACGGCAATATGGAGAAATACTTTGAGGCAAAATGCAAACTGTTTGAAAACTGCAAAAGAGCCGTGGTCAACTGCGACGATTACTACGGCAGAAGACTTTGCGACAGAATAAAAGACGCCGATGTAATAAGACTTTCCGCCGAAGGCAGGAGGGCAGATTATTACGCCGGGGATATCAGATATGACGGAAGCCGTGGAATTGAGTATAAAATAATATCACGGAAATTGAGATTGCGAATAAGATGCTTTATTCCGGGCAATTTTACGGTTATGAACTCATTTGAAGCCGCGGTTTGCGCACATGAGATAGGTGTGCGCGACGGCATAATTTCTTCCGCGCTGCTTTCGATGGCGGGAGTCAGCGGCAGACTTGAAGCCGTAGAGCTTGGAGACGGAGCCGATTTTTCGGTATTCATAGATTATGCGCATACTCCCGACGCGCTTGAAAATCTTCTCAAGACCGCGAGAGGATTCAGAAAAGAAAATCAGCGCATAGTTCTGCTTTTCGGCTGCGGCGGAGAGAGGGACAGATACAAACGTAAGATTATGGGGCAAATCGCTTCAAATCTGGCTGATTTTGTCATAGTGACGTCAGATAACAGCCGGAGTGAAGAAAGTTCGGAAATTATATCCGAGATAATGCTGGGCATAAATAAAGAGAGTTGCTATACAGTCATAGTGAACCGAAAGGAAGCTATAGAGTACGCGATAAACAACTCGGAAAGCGGAGACATAATACTTCTTGCGGGAAAAGGGCATGAAGCCTATGAAATTGACAGGAACGGAAAACATCCTTTCAGCGAAAAGGAGATTGTCAGAGAAGCTTACGAAAAGAAAAAAAGAGATTATCACTGTTAGACTTTTTGTAACTGAATCAATATGTTCCCCGCATCTCGGACGGCGGGCGCCGCATAATTATTTTCGGCGGGGAGATACAGTCTTCCGCTGAATGACGGGGCTTAGCCTCTTATTGAAATATTCGGAAAGGGATATCGTCGGAATGAAAATCAAGTTGGGACTCGGAAAAACGGATATGGCAAGCTTTACGCTTTACTGTGGCGGAGAGCTTTACGATTTTACGGGAAATTTAGGGAGCGAGTTTGAATATGTTTGTACCGATTCGCGTGAAGCCGATGAAGACACCATGTTTATTGCTACCCGCGGAGAGAGAGTGGACGGGCATGACTACATATCCGACGCGATTATGCGGGGCTGCCGCTGTATTCTTTGCGAATATGTGCCGCGGGGTATAAGCGGAAAAAAAGCGGCGTTTTCCGTGGTTGAAAATTCAATGGCGGCATTTGCCCAAGCGGCTAAGGGATACAGAAGCGAAAATCCGCTTAATTGCATCGCCGTGACCGGAAGTGTAGGAAAGACAACCACAAAAGAGCTTATAGCGTCGATTCTCAGGGGAAAATATAAGGTGTACTGCACGGCTGGAAACTTTAACAGTGTGATAGGTATGCCTATGTCCATGATGGAGGCGGACGGCGACAGTGAGCTGGCGGTCTTTGAAATGGGCATGAGCGGATTCGGAGAGATAAGCAGTATGTCGCGCGCTGCGTCTCCCGAAATTGCCCTGATAATAAATATAGGCACTTCACATCTTGAATACCTGGAAACCCGTGAAAACATCGCAAAGGCAAAGCTTGAGATCGCCGACGGGCTCAAAGACGGCGGGTATCTTGTGCTTGACGGCGACGAGCCGTTGCTGAAAAATCTCCCGCGGTATATACTCGAAAAGAATATAAATATAGTTTACGCCTCGGCAACGGGCGACGGCGACGCGGATTTCAAGGCGTTCAATATTCGGTTTGACGACGGGGGAAATATATTTGACTTTGACTGCATGGGGAAAATTATAAGAGATCTGAGAATTCCCATGATAGGCAGGCATTTTGTGAGCAACGCGCTGTTCGCCTGCGCGGCGGCGTATCTTGCGGGCGCCGGTGAGGACGAGATGAGGGCGGGGCTTCTGAAATACCGTCCGGTCGGATACAGACAGAATATATATGAAAAAAACGGAGTTACAATAATAGCCGACTGTTACAATGCGGCGCCCGAGTCCATGCGTGCGGCGATAGATGTTTTGCGGGTTATTCCGTGCAAGGGAAAAAGGATCGCGGTGCTGGGAGATATGAAAGAGCTTGGACGCGAATCGGAAAATCTGCATCGCAGTGTAGGTGAATATCTTGCGGATAAGGCGGATATGCTTTTTGCGGTAGGCAGGTTCGCCGGCTTTATCGCGGACGGAGCGATAAGTGGCGGTATGGAAAGCAAGTCGGTGTATTGTGCGGAAAACAATACCGGAAGCGATCTGGAATATATCGTGTCCGCGCTCAGGAATACCGTGTCGGAGGGAGACGCGGTGCTGTTTAAAGCAAGCAGAGCGATGGAGTTTGAAAAAATAATCGGCGCGTTGTGGGAATGATTAACGCTGTTATGCCGAAAAAAGGATTAAGGTCAGATGTTGTATAACGAACTTTTTGAAAATTTGGGGCTTTCATCCGGTGCGGAAATCGGGTTTGAAGCCGTTGCCGTTGCGCTTGCGGTTTTTTTGACAACTGTAATTATAACGCATTTTGTGCTGCCGGTACTCAGGGCAAAAAAGCTTGGTCAGAATATAAGCGGATATGTGCAGGAGCACAAGAATAAGCAGGGAACTCCCACCATGGGAGGAATATGCTTTATAATGTCTATCCTTCTGGTTATGCTTGCGTGGTTTATACTTGAAATGCTCGGATTCCTGGGACAGAAAGACAACCGGATGCTTATAACCGCCGCGCTTACGCTTTGCCTCGGCGTCGGCAACGGTATGATAGGTTTTATAGACGATTACGCTAAGCTTGTAAAAAAGCAGAACGAAGGTCTGACACCTATACAAAAGTCGTTGCTTCAGCTTTTTGTCGCGGGAGCATACCTTGTCGTAATGTCATATACCGGAAATCTATCCCTTTCATTCAGGATTCCGTTTACCGACCTTTCTCTGTATCTCGGCTGGTTTGCCTATCCCGTATACCTTCTTGTCATAGTGGGATTTGTAAACAGCACGAATATTACGGACGGGCTTGACGGACTTGCTTCCTCGATTACGGTTTCTGTAAGCGGAACGTCGGTTCTGCTCTCATGCACACTTGGTTGGAGATATACGGGAGTAATTTCGGGGGCTTTGCTTGGGGGCGTTCTGGGTTTTCTTGTATACAACAGATACCCCGCAAAGATATTTATGGGGGACACAGGGTCTCTGTTTATTGGCGGTATTATAATGGGATGCGCGGTGTCTCAGGGTCAGCTTCTTCCGTATATAATAATATCTCTTGTTTTTATCTGTGAGATGTTGTCAAGCCTGCTTCAGACTCTTTATTATAAATTGACACACGGCAAGAGGCTTTTCAGAATGGCGCCGGTTCATCACCATTTTCAAAAGCTCGGATTTTCCGAGACAAAAATAGTTATAATGTTTTTTGTCGTTTCGGTTTTTTGCTGCGTTGCGGGGTATTTCGGGTGCACTGTCAATTATTTTTAGGTGAAAGCCGGTTATTATAAAAGGCCTGTTTGGCGCGGGGGTTATTGTGAGCGAAAAAAATCAGAACAAAAAAGTCGTCTTTTCTGTCAGACGAGCAGCGGAAAAATTAAATAATAAGTATGAAAAAAGCCTTACGGTAAATGATCCCGTATTTACCGAGCCTATACACAAAACGGAAGAGCCGCAAAAAGAAAAGCTCATGCTTCGCACCGGCGTGGATATATATTTTATGATCATCGTGCTGGCCATTTCACTGCTCGGAGCGGTGATGGCATACAGCGCAAGTTCATATTACGCGGACCATTTTATGGGCGACAGCATGTTTTATTTTAAGCGGCACGTGATTTTTCTGGTCGCGTCCGTACTTTTTACGTCGGTATTTGTCATCTTTGCCCGTCCGTGGTTCTGGCGGATGTTCGGAATAGGGATTTATATCGTTTCGGTAATACTCCTCATAGCGGTGCTTTTTGTCGGAAGCGAAGGCGGCGGGGCGCAGAGGTGGATAGAGATAGGGCCGATAACCATTCAGCCTTCCGAGCTTGGCAAGATGGCTACCGTAATGCTGCTTGCGCTGATAATGTCCAAGTACGAAAAGAACATTGAGCTGAATCAAAGGTTCAACGGCCATTTTAAGTACGGGGTGCTGTACCCCGGTCTGGCAATAGGCTGCATATGCGTGCTCGTCATGCTCGAAAAGCACCTGTCCGGTATAATCATTATAGGGCTTTTGGGACTTACCATAATGTTTATCGGAGGGACCGACAGAAAATGGCTCGGAATTATTGTCGGCGTCGGCATAGTGGCGGTTCTGGCGGTTCTGTTTTTCTCGGATTACGCGCAGGAAAGAGTCAACACCTGGCTGCACCTTGAGGATGCGGATCCCAGCGGTCCGGCGTGGCAGACCTGGCAGGGGCTTTACGCCATAGGCTCCGGGGGGCTTTTCGGGGTGGGACTCGGAAACAGCCGGCAGAAATACGGATTTGTATCGCAGCCGCAAAACGACTTTATATTTACTATTGTATGTGAGGAGCTGGGACTTTTCGGAGCGCTTATTGTGATAACTCTGTTTATACTTCTTCTTTGGAGAGGGTATAAGATAGCCTCCAAGGCTCCGGATAAATTCTGCTCGCTGGTGGTCTACGGACTTACTACAAAGGTGGCGCTTCAGACCCTGCTGAATATAGCGGTTGTAACCAATTCAATGCCGAATACCGGTATATCGCTTCCGTTTTTCTCTTCGGGAGGCACGGCGCTGATGCTGCAGATATTTGAAATGGGTATAATTTTAAACATATCAAAGTTTTCTTACATAAAGAAATGAAATCTTTTTTGAGCGTAATACGGAGTATGCAAAGCCGGAGTTTGCGGGCGCTGTGTGCTTTTTTGCGTGTCGGTATGATTTTGTACGGAAAGGGGTTGTTTATATGAGAGTTCTTATGACGGGAGGCGGAACCGCCGGGCATGTCAATCCCGCGATAGCCATAGCGAATACTATAAAAAAATATGAGCCCGACAGCGAAATAGCGTTTGTCTGCTCTTCGATGCCAAACGACGCGGCGACAGATCTTGTCCACAGGGCGGGATACGATAAGCTTTACCGTGTCGATATATGCGGCAGCTATAAAATCTGGAATCCCAAAAATATCAAAACCATGTATTACCTGATGAAATCGGCGGGGCAGGCGAAAAGAATAGTTGAAGAATTCAAACCTGATATTATAATAGGCACAGGGGGATTTGCCTGCTTTCCCGTGCTCAACGCCGGCGTGAAGAAGAAAATATGCACGGTGGTTCACGAGTCAAACGCAATCCCGGGTAAAGCGGTAAAAAAGCTTGCGCCTGAGGTCAGCTGCGTGATGGTTAATTTTGAACAGACCTTGAAACTGCTGCCAAACGCCGGTAATATTGTGAGAGTGGGTAATCCGGTAATCGAGAGTGTATCAGAGCTTCAATCCGCACAAAGGCGGACGGAAAAAAGCAAATTCGCAAGAACGGTCTTGTCTTTCGGAGGCAGCAGAGGAGCGGAATATCTCAATATTGCGGTCGCGGATATGCTTGCCGAAATTGCGGACAAATATCCCGATACGATGTTTTTACATGCCGCGGGCAAGCGTGATTATGAGCATATGAAATCATATTTCGCGGAAAAGAAGCTTGATAAAAAAGATAATGTTGTTTTGAAAGATTATATATACGACATGAATGACAAGATGAAAGAGGCGGATATCGTAATTTCGAGAGCGGGGGCCATGACGCTTTCCGAGCTTGCGCTGTACGGGAAGGCGGCGGTTATCGTGCCCTCTCCGAACGTAGCCGCGAATCATCAGTATAAAAACGCTTACGCCCTGTCTTCGGCGGGCGCGGCTTGTCTTGTGCAGGAAAAAGAGTTCGGGTCGGGCAGACTTAAAAGCACGGTTGAAGAATTGCTTAACGACAAAGTGAAACGCGACAGACTGAGCAACGCCATAAAAAAGTTTGCCGCTCCTGACGCAAACAAGGTTATTTACGACAAAATAAAAGAGCTTTTGAGGTAAAGCGGAATTAAACCCGTAAAAGCAGACGGTCGGATATAATGGTAAGCGGGGCGAAAGTAATTTTCAATTGTATTCAGTTCGCTTACAAAGGTAACAGCACTGTCAATATGACGGAGAGTTTTCGCCCGCCTTTTTCAAAAGGCGGCATATATAACAAACTGTTGTTTTTGATATAGTGTTTGTCAGCGGTCTGCTTTGTAATAAATACAACCTTTCACGTAAAAACTTTTTGAATAGCAAAATACGAGAATTTTAACATCTGTATTGAGCCGCGGCGGCGGCATGGGAGAATGATATGGACAATAAAAGACCCGATGAAAAGGCAAGAGAAAGCCTGAGGCAGACGGCGGATAAAATACATTCCGTGCTGGATAAAAGAAAAACCGTCAGACTGCTCGCCTGTCTTGCCGGCGTCTGCATACTGCTCGCGGCGCTTGTAATTGTACTTTTTTCTGTCAAGGTCAAGAGTATTGAGATATCGGGAGATCTGTCGGTATATAACGAAAGCGAGATTATCGAGGCTTCGGGAATAGGACCGGGAGACAGCATATTTAAAAAAACCTCTTTTGGTATCGAAAGAGCGATAAGACGTAATTTGCCTATTACTTCCGAAGTTAATGTCAGCAAAAAAATATTTGACGGACGTATAACTATTGAGATAGAGTTCACGGAATATGAGTTTTTCATTGAGTACGGCGGCAAATTTTACGGTGTTGACGGCGAACTCAACGTGTTGGACACAAGGGAAAGCAAAAGCGAATATTTTGCCCTTGGGGGACGGTTTCTTGTGATTGACAGCGTGCAACAGCCAAATATAGGTCAGAGGCTCATATTTACAAAAACAGTGGAAGAGACAGATACCGAGGGCGTGACCGTGCATGAAATCAAAAAACCGGATTATTATGATTATGTAACCGTTTTTCTTGAATATCTGAAAAACAGCAATTATTATGACCTTACGGACGCCGTGATACTTGACAGTAAGTTTAATATTACCGTCATATACGATTCCAAATATAAAATAGTATTCGGTGGTTACGGAGACCTTGATATTAAATTCAGGGTTTTGGATGAGATTTTTTACGAGGGTACTCTGAGCCAGATAGAAAAGGGCGTGATTGACCTGACAGACCCTTCGGCGGCGGTCGCGCGGTTTGACGAGACTTTGGATTTTTCGGAATATCTCGAATAGACTGACTTTGATATAAAGCGATAACCCCTTTTTATGGGACGCGGGAGCGAAAAACGAGATTTAAAAATGTTAATTTTTCATAAATTTTTTAAAAGCTATTGCAATTTTGCATTAAATGATGTATTATTATATATATAATTTAAACCTGCGCGGAGTTTCGACACTTTCTGAGAGTTGAAGCGTATTCTGGGCTCTGTCGGGGTCTGTTTTTGTAATAAAGAGGAATACATAAAATCGGAGGATTAGAGACATGGGAACATTTGAACATGATGACACTATTGATGTCGGTGCCAATATAAAAGTAATCGGCGTCGGCGGAGGCGGTAATAACGCGGTAAACAGAATGATTTCGTCAAACATTCGCGGAGTTGAATTTATTACGGTTAATACCGACCGTCAGGCGCTTAACCGTTCAAATGCATCTACGCAGCTCGTAATCGGTGAAAAGCTTACCGGAGGACGCGGAGCCGGAGCAAAACCCGAAATAGGTAAGCGCGCTGCCGAGGAGTCTCTTGATGACCTTAAAGCTATGCTGACCGAAACCGATATGGTGTTTGTAACCGCGGGAATGGGAGGAGGAACCGGAACCGGCGCGGCGCCCGTTGTGGCGCGCGTGGCTCAGGAGCTGGGTATACTTACCATAGGAATAGTGACAAGACCTTTTTCCTTTGAGGGTAAGGTCAGAAAAGAAAATGCCGATGCCGGCATAGCTGAGTTGAGCCAGTTTGTCGATTCTCTGATTGTTATTCCCAATGACAAACTCAAGGAGACGAGCGACCAGCGGATTACCCTTGCCAACGCGTTTGAGGCGGCAGACGACGTGCTTCGCCGCGGAGTGCAGAGCATTTCGGAACTTGTCAATGTTCCCGGCTTTATCAACCTTGATTTTGCGGATGTCTCGTCCGTAATGAGAAATGCGGGATACGCGCACATGGGAATAGGAAGCGCTACCGGAAAGGACAAGGCGGAACTTGCCGCGAAGATGGCTATTTCAAGCCCGTTGCTTGAATCGTCCATAAAGGGCGCCAGAGGTATCCTTATCAGTATCACGGTTTCTTCCGACGTCGGACTTGAGGATGTCGATCTCGCTTCCACCATTATCGCCAACGAGGCCCATCCCGACGCCAATATTATCTGGGGTGTGGGCTTTGACGATGAGCTGGAGGATGAGATGCGCATAACTATCATAGCCACGGGATTTGAGAAAAAAACAGATGATAACGGCAATACAAAGTACACTACCACGGCTCCCATGGGAGCACCCGACCCGGCTATTACACCGGTGAAGGCTTCCACTATAAAAGCGGCTTCGGCGCCCAAAGTCGAAACGGTTAAAACTGAGGAAAAAAGACCGCCGGTGGAAGAGGATGACGACGACGATGTATGGAAACAGTTGGTTACTCCCATAAAGTCGGCGAAGAATATCAGAAGAAAATAATTCCGGCTGAGACTCTGAAAGAGTGAGTATTACATAATTTAAATATGAAAAAACAGAACCGAAACAAAAATAATACCGTTTTTGTATGGGTTCTGTTTTTTATCAAATTTTCCGCAAATAAAAATCTTTTGTTGAAATATTCATATACGAGCAAACGCGGAGGCAGTTATGAAAAAAAAGATAGTGGTTTGTGTGCTTATACTGTTGGCTGTGGCGGTTATTGCGTTTTATGTTTATGATATTGTCGCAAACGATGCCGACCCTACGGAAAATTTATTGGAGATTCTTGGAATGATTCTGACCGTTCTGGCGGCGATCATCGGTATCTTTTATAAAAAAGGAGGCAGGAAAACGCTGCGTTTTTATGAGTTGCAGTATAAAGAAAATATAAAAGACGCCTTTAAAAACGCGCCAAGTTACAGAAAAAAGCTACTGTCAGCTATAAGGTATTACAACGAAAACAAATATAAAAAAGCCGCAAAAATACTGAGACAGCTTATGTCAGAATGTTCCGCGCGTGACGAGTATGAAGCCGTGGGAATATTTCTTGCGTTGATTTATACCGATATGAAACTGTACGGCGAAGCTGTTCC
>CALWJX010000014.1 GCA_944381085.1 uncultured Clostridia bacterium | reverse complement strand
CGTTGTGGTGACTACATTATACCATATCTTTGAGTATCTTCCTATCCTTTTTGGTTCATATCATTTTAGCACATACATTTTTTAAAAAAATTTATGATTTTTTTCGTGATAATATCAGTATTGACGGTTTGCGCCGATATTATCCTGATTGTTTATTAAATAGGATTTTACAAATTTTATATTGACCTTGGACAGATAAAGTAGTATAATAATATGAAAACTTTATTTTACGAGGATGTTGGATGCGTAATCTTTTGCTGCCGGATTATATATTCGGATATTACGGCGATGTGACGCCGGAATTTTTAAAGAGTATAGGAATAGACGCTTTGCTGATAGATATTGACAACACGCTTGCCCCGTATGAGCAGATTTTTCCGGACAAAAGCAACATAGAATGGTTTGAAAGTCTGAAAACTCACGGAATAAAAGCCTCGCTTATCTCAAATAACAACCGTGACAGAGTTGAAAAATTCAATGAAAAGCTGAAGCTTGACGCTTATGCCAAAAGCGGAAAGCCGTTTCCGAAAACTCTGAGGCTTGCCATGTCGCGCATGGGCAGCAATGAAAAAAACACGGCGATTCTGGGGGACCAGCTGCTTACGGACGCGGCGGCGGGAAAACGGCTCGGACTTGTGACTATTATCGTACCTCCGATAAAAGATAAAAGCAATGCTTTTTTCAGAATCAAACGCGCCATGGAGGTAAAACATATAAAAAAATATGTAAAAATACATGGTGAGGAATGCATGAAGATCTGTTCATTCTGGATTAACCGTGAGTATAAAAAAAATAGAAAGAGAGTTTATTATAATGGACTGCGCTAAATTCGGCCCCGGAGGCAATGGGGATCTGTTTTACGCGGAAGGCGGAAAAGCTACGGTTGACGCGCCGCGATGGCTGTCGGAGTACGGTCTTGACGCTTATGAGTACGAGGCGGGAAACGGAATTACCGCCGGCGAGAAAACGCTTTCAAAAATCGGAGAAGAAGCGAAGAAATACGGCATTCTGATGTCTTTGCACACTCCTTATTTTATTTCTCTTTCGGGAATAGAGGAAGAAAAAAGGCTTAAAAGTATCGAATACATTAAAAAATCTCTGTGGGCGGCGCAACTTTTAGGGGCGGATACCATTGTTATTCACAGCGGCAGCGCGGCTAAGATATCGCGTGATGAGGCTATGAAGCTGTCATGCGATACGCTCGGCAGAGTCATTGAAGAAATAGGGGATACCGATATTAAGCTCGGAATCGAGACTATGGGAAAGGTAAATCAGCTCGGGACTCTTGATGAGGTCATTGAACAGTGCAAGGTGGACAGGCATTATGTTCCGGTCATTGATTTCGGACATATGAACGCGAGGGAAAGGGGAGGACTTTTTACCTGTGCGGACGATTACAGAAAAATTTTTGATAAGGTGGCGGTGAGCTGCGGAGATGAGGTCGCCAAGAACCTTCATTGTCATTTTTCAAAGATTGAATACACAAGCGCTGGGGAAAAACGGCATCTTACTTTTGCCGATTCGGTATACGGACCGGATTATGAACCGCTGATCGAGGCGATTGTCAGGGAAAATCTCACTCCGAGAATTATCTGCGAGTCTGACGGCACAATGCCGCAGGACGCATTGGCGATGAAAAATTGTTATATGAGTCAGCGAGGATTGATATAGTTTATAAAATAATCGAAGTATCCATTAGTTTATGAAGCGGAATGGCGTCAGGAAAGGATTTTTTATGGGCAGATTGACTCGTTTCAGGGAAAAAATGAAGTTATTCGGAGCGGACGCGGCGCTCATTTCTTCCAATGTTAATATCAGATATCTTTCCGGACTTGACTATACGGACGGATATGTGCTGATAACCGCACGCAAAGCGTATCTGCTCGCGGATTTCCGTTATATCGAAGCGGCGAAAGAGCGTGTCCCGAAAGACGAATTTGAAATTATAATGCCGGACACCTCCATGTCTGTTTGTCTTGCCTCGCTGCTCGACGAAAACGAAGCGCGCTCGGTGGCGTTTGAGGATAAAACCCTTTCATTTTCGGACTTTGAAAGATTCAAAAGAATGTTTGGAGACAAAGAGCTTATACCCGGCGCGTCGGAAATGGCGGATGAGCTGCGCTTATATAAGGATGAGAGTGAGTTTGAAGCTATAATTAAGGCTCAGAGTATAACCGACGCGGCGTATAAACATATACTTGAAGTCCTGTCGCCGGATATGACCGAGATTGACGCCGCTTTGGAGCTTGAATTTTATATGAGAAAACACGGCTCGGAGGGCACTGCCTTTGAAACCATTGCCGTGAGTGGGACCGCGTCGTCAAGACCGCACGGAGTGCCGAGAAATGTCAGATTGGAAAAGGGTTTTTTCACTATGGATTTCGGCGCTAAGGTTGACGGGTACTGTTCGGACATGACCAGAACGGTTGTTCTGGGAAAGGCTGACGCCGAGATGAAGAGACTGTATCGGACGGTACTTGAAGCGCAGCTTGCCGCGCTTGACTTTATAAGGGAGGGCATTTGTTGCAGGGACGCGGACCTTGTGGCGAGGAATATTATTGACAATGCCGGTTACCGAGGATGCTTCGGACACAGTCTCGGTCACGGGGTGGGAATGTACATTCATGAATCTCCCTCTTTCGCGAGAAGAGTCCCGGAAAATATAAGACTTGAGCGCGGAAACGTGGTGACGGTAGAGCCGGGTATTTATATAGAGGGCAGGTACGGTTGCCGGATCGAGGATATGATAGGGGTAAAACCCGACGGAAGCATTTTTAATTTTACGCACAGTCCAAAGGAACTGACGGAGCTTTTCTGAGGCTTATAAAAGATACCGGCGTGAAAGTTACGGTAAATTAATGTTCAGGCGGCATGAGGTATTACTATGAAAAAGGTATATTCAATAGACAGATTTGAGGGAGATTTTGCGGTATTGGTATGCGACGACGAGACTGTTCTTTCGGTAAGTAAGGATATTTTTCATGATCTTGATCTGCACGAGGGAGACGTCTTTGCCGCGCGGGAGAAAGGGGACACTCTGGAAGATATTTCGCCTATGCCGGAGGAACGCGACAAAAGAAAGGCGGAGGCTAAAAGAAGACTGGAAAAACTTCTTGACCGCGGTAAAAACAAGTAACCGTAACAACATTTTATTTTTCGGAGTATTTCAACCCGGTATGTAATTTGACGGCATGTTGTTTTTTGACGCTTTTCCCGGTGTTGCGATTTCCGTAAGCTTTAATATATTTTTACGCCGCGGGCGGATATAGCCGATGGCGGGAAGATGGGGATTTTTTGATGTTTTTACAATTGGCTGAAACCGTCCAGGGCGGCGGAGAAGATACGGTTGTCAGGATTAGCTGGAATATTTACGCGTGGTTTTGCGAACAGATTGGAGCGGGTACCAATCTGAGAATGGTGCTCATGGTAGTGAGCGCCGTGCTCTGTATTGTCATTCCGTATCTCTTGGGAAGCATTAATCCCGCAATTATACTTTCAAAGCTTATTTATCATGAGGATATAAGATCATACGGCAGCGGAAACGCGGGTACTACCAATGTTTTGCGCACTTACGGCAAAAAAATGGCTGTTATAACACTGATATGCGACCTGCTTAAGGCGGCGGTAGCGGTTATTTTCGGAATGCTCATGCTTACGTTGCAGTACGGAGGCGCGATTGCCGGATTTTTTGTGATATTCGGACATTCTTTTCCGGTATTTTATAAATTCAAAGGCGGCAAGGGAGTTGCCTGTACGGCTATGGTGGTCCTGCTGCTCAGTCCTTTGACCTTTGTTATACTGCTGTTTATTTTCGCGATTATTGTAATATTTACAAAGTACGTTTCTCTCGCGTCGGTGATGGGCGTTGCGCTCTATCCGTTGATTTCAACCGCGTTTTTACAGAGTCGTGATGACAAAGGGGGATTTATACCCGCTTTCGCGGTGCTTACGGCGCTTCTTGTGATATTTATGCACAGAGAAAACCTCAAAAGACTTTTTGAGGGTAAGGAATCCAAAATTTCATTCCGCAAGACGGACAAGCATAAAAAAGGCGATAACGGAGAAAGCATGGAAAACAAGCCGCCGGAGACAAGTACGCGGGAGTATAAGGATTCCGATTTTACAAAATGTACCGGATGCGGTCAGATCATTCCGGTAAGTCGGGAAAAGTGCGTATACTGCGGTGAGAAAAATCCGAAATATGTGCCCAAAAGCATAGACCCGGGAAAGGATGTCAAGAGCAGAAAACATGGCAGAAAAAATAAATGACGGCGCGAAGAATCAGATTGCGGAGCTTTTGCTTAAGTCGTCCGGACTGTTGCTTTTCAAAAAAGCGGTTTTTTCAAAGCCGGTTGACAAAGCCTGTGTAAAATGCGTTATGACCCAAAGGAGAATCGGAAATGAAAATATGCTTCAGGCGGAAACCTTTTTTTCGGACAATAAGGCAAGACAGGAAAATATTTCACTTAATGATTTTGATGCCGTAATCAGATATATAGACAATTACTGTCAGATTAATCTTATGACAACCGCCGGAGACTGTGAGTACAGAAGGTCAAAGTCGGGCAACAGCGTGGTTATAGGCGGTAAAAAGCTTGAACAGAACTTGTGCTCGGACAATTGTCCGTGTAATGCATCAGAGTATGCGAAAATAATTCCGGGCTCAAACAATAAGCGTTAAAATTATATATTGAGCGGAGAGGAGCCGTTTCTGAAGCTTTTGGGAGTCAGCGACAAAAACGGACGTGTTTATGATAAAAAACAGGCTAAATTCCGACAGATAAACAGATTTCTTGAATTGATAAGCGATATTGAGGATAAGCTTCCGGAAAACGGGACTCTGCGCATATGCGATCTGTGCTGCGGCAAAAGCTATCTTTCCTTTGCCGTTTACCATTATTTTTCCGTAATAAAAAAACGAAGTGTGAAAATGACCGGAGTTGACCTCAAGGAAGATGTTATCGGGTATTGCTCCGAAACGGCAGATAAGCTTGGTTTTGACGGTCTCGAATTTATATGGGGCGATATCGGGCTTTATGAGACGGATGAGCCTGTCAATCTGGTTTTATCCCTGCACGCCTGTGATACCGCGACCGACAGAGTGCTTGAGAAAGCGGTAAGCTTTCGGGCGGACGTAATAATGTCCACCCCGTGCTGTCACCATGAGCTTAACCGTATTTTAAAGTGCCCTGAGTTGAGTTTTATTTCGGAATATTCAATGCTCAGACAAAAGCTGTGTGACGCCGCTACAGACGCGTTAAGACTCAAATACCTTGAGGCAAACGGATATGATACCGCGGCGATAGAACTTATAGACCCCGACCAGACCCCGAAAAACATTCTGCTGCGGGGTGTCAGGCGCAGAACAAAAGACTCGCCGGAGTCTCAAAAGGCGGCGGGTGAATATAAAATCGCATATGAATTTTTGACGGGCAAAAGTCTTGACAATTGAAATGCAACAGCGCGTATATGGATCTCTTGGGGCAGGAGTTGGTGACGCCGTGCAGACGCAAATGCGCCATGTTCAGGTGTCGGAGGAATGTTTAAGCGGTTTTGCATATTCCTTGCTCTGTGTTAAATCTGAAGACAGACTGTCTGTCGTGGAGGTTTAAGGATGGGTATATTTTCAAAGAAAAGCAAAAATCCTGACAGCAAGCGTTTTAAATGGGATATGGCTGAGCGGATTTGCGGACATCATGTAAAATATGTCACCGAGAAAAAAGACGGGGTCGATGAAGTCATAGGCAGAAGCGGGGGGCTGAATATAAAGAATGACGAGCTGCTTGTATTTGCCTCTTCCGAAGTCCTTATGAGGTGTAAAATTGAAGAGATGCAGGCGTGGGAGCTGCTGTCAAAGGACGGTGTGGTAATAACCGCGCCCGATCTTGAGCATGACGGAAAAGAACGGACGGTCATAGTTTATTACGTATATTACCGCTGAGGCGGAAAAGATATTTTCAGAAAAGAGGATTATTTTCGATGTTTATCAAGGAAACGACAAAAGGAATGAGAGATATACTTCCCGCCGAAATGGAGATAAGAGAGTATCTGCTGAATAAGCTGAAGAAAACGTATTCGTCATTCGGCTTTACTCAGATAGAAACTCCCTGCGTCGAGCATATTGAAAATCTGACCGGCAAGCAGGGGGGAGAAAATGAAAAACTGATATTCAAAATACTCAAAAGGGGAGAAAAGCTTAATGAGTCGGCGCAAAACCCGGATATTGACTCGCTTGTCGATTCAGGTCTGCGTTATGACCTCACCGTTCCGCTTTCGAGATATTATGCCGGCAATTCGGCGAATCTTCCGCTTCCCTTCAAGGCGATGCAGATAGGTCCGGTTTGGAGGGCGGACAGACCTCAGAAGGGAAGATACCGCCAGTTTACCCAGTGCGATATAGATATTTTCGGAGACGCGTCAAACAGCGCCGAAACAGAGCTTATCTGCGCGACCTCGGCTTTTCTGAAAAGCGTGGGAGTCGGAGGCTGTACGGTCATGATAAATGACAGACGTATCCTCAGCGCTATGGCGAGAGCTTCCGGCTTTGACGAGGAGGAATTCAACCGGGTATTTATTATACTCGATAAGTTTGACAAGATAGGCAGGGACGGGATCGAAAAGGAGCTTGCGGATTCGGGTTACGCTCGGGAATGTGTCTCAAAATATATGGAGCTGTTCGACGGAGTGATGAGCTCGTCCGACAGATATGATTTTCTTTCGCGGGCGCTTGACGGATTTGTTGAGGACGGAGTAATTGAGAATCTTAATGAGATATGCCGTGCGGTAAGCGTTATATCGGACAATGGGTTTTGTCTTGAATTTGACCCTACGCTTGTAAGGGGAATGTCGTATTATACCGGGGTTATTTTTGAAATAAAGTCTGAGGACTTCAAGGGGTCGAGCATTGCCGGAGGGGGCAGATATGACAACATGGTGGGCAATTTTACCGGTCAGAATACACCCGCGTGCGGATTCTCAATCGGTTTTGAAAGACTTGTGGGAGCGCTTATGGACAAGGGCTTCAGACCTGAGGACAGCGCCCCGAAGACCGCGGTGCTGTATGATAAAAAATTAAGCGCCGAGAGCTACGCCTTGATACAGAAAAAGGCTATGCGCCTGAGAGGGAAAGGCAATACAGTGCTGGTTCAGAGAATGAACAAAAACCTCGGATTTCAAAAGCAAAGACTTGAGGGCGAAGGGTATTCTGTGTTTGTGGATATCCGTTCCGACGCGGATATTGATAAGTTTTAATATTTTGTTTATATATGTTTGAAAACAAAAAGAATCTTTGTACGTACATCTGCCCGCTTGCATGCGTATCATACCTCAAGCTTTGGTAATACAAAGATTCTTTTATTTTATTATAAATTAATTTAAAATACTTTATTGACCCTGACGTTAACTCTGCTGCTCTCTTTGACTTTGTTCTTCCTGCTGCCCGGTCTGTTCCTCTCCGCCTTCATTTACTTCTTCTTCACCTATGATTGCCGAAAGATATTTCCAGACGTCGGGGTGGCTTTCCTTGTAATAATCTTCCATATAATCTACGCCGGACAGCCTCTTTTCAATATAATTGGGCTGACTTTCAAATTCCGAGGCAAGATACGCGGCGTATCCGTACATGTTTTCATATTTGTCCATAAACTCATCCGAGCAGGATGTGACGGTGTTGAGAAGCTCAAAAGTTTTTCCGTCTTTCATCTTTATATTGAAATCGATCTCACCGTATCTGTCGCATGAAAGTGAGTAATATAGTACGTTTTGCCAGTCGTATTCTTTTGTGGTGACAAAGAATTTTTCGGAGATGCCGTCTTCTCTGTATTCTGTGTAGGTGTTGACATTTATGACGGCGAATAAAATAATCGCGCAAAGACAGGACGCGCACACTATCCGGAAAGTCTTTTCGGATTTCGTCCGTGAGGCTTCGTCGGATTTTTTGCTGTCGTTTTTGGCGAGCTTTATCTGCCACGCGAAGAATATAACTTCAAGCAATATGAAATATATCAGAATGACAAACAGCGTCAGCTTGAGTACGGCGCATATCGGCTCTCCGGAGGAAAATCTGACACTGAATATGACATTTGCAAGCAAAGACGTAAGCACAGTGGCGACAAGCACGCCGACAAGCACCAGCAATGTGCCGAGAAATCCGGAGAGAAACCCTTTCTTTTTCAAATCTGCATATTTCCTTTCAAAAAACGCTCTGCACGGAAAAGTCAATGCGCGGACTCAGAGAAGCCTGTACATTTTAATAAGCTCAAGCGGACATTTGCCTGAAAGCTCAACCGCTTCTTTTTCGCTCATCTCATCGGATATGAAGCAGGTCTTTCCGTTTTCAAACACAAACCCGCTTATGCTTCCGAATACATCCGAAATCTGTTTTACCGCGGCGGCGCTGTCAGCTTCCGGAGACCTGAAAATAAACAGTCTGCGGCAACGGTATTTTTCAAACTCAAATAAATCGTCTTCCGACGCCTTTTCCCATGCGGGAAGCTTCATCTGAGTTTTGCGGTGCATGACTATATCCACAATGTCGGCGCATACCGCGCTCGCGGTCGGCAGCTTGCCGGCTCCGGGTCCGTAGAACATAACCTCTCCTACCATGTCGGCCGAAACCAGAATTCCGTTAAACACATCGTTAATTCCCGAAAGCGGATTTGCCTGTGAGACAAGTCTTGGGCTGACCATGCAGAGAATTTTTCCGTCGATGACGGATGTATACCCTATCAGCTTTACGGCGTATCCCATTTTTTTGGCGATTGAAACGTCGTCAGACGTGATTTCCGTAATACCCTCCGTGTGTATTTTGGAAGGGTCGGCGAGCTTGCCGAACGACAATGCGGCGAGAATTACAATCTTTCTTGCCGCGTCAATTCCCTCAATGTCCGCTGTGGGATTGGCTTCGGCATAACCCTTTTTCTTGGCGTCGTTCAATACGTCTTCAAACGCGGCGCCCTCGTTTTCCATTTTGGTAAGAATATAGTTTGTGGTTCCGTTCAGAATTCCGCTTATGTTTATTATTCGGTTGGAGGACAGGTCATTGAGGATGGGACGTATGATCGGAATTCCGCCTCCGACGCTTGCCTCAAAGAGATAAGCTGTTTTATTTTTTGCGGCGGTTTCAAGCAGTTCGGCGCCGAAATTCGATACCACTTCCTTGTTTGAGGTCACGACGCTTTTGCCGGCTTCAAGACATGCCTTTGAAAAATCATACGCGGGGTGAGACCCTCCCATCATTTCTGCGACTACAGTGACCTCGGGGTCGCGAAGAATTGTCTGAAAATCGTGAACCACAAGATGCTCGAACGGACTGCCGGGGAAATCCCTGAGGTCGAGGATATATTTGATATTTATTTTTTCTCCCGTTTTTTCCTCTATTAAAGCTTTGTTTTTTGTTATTACTTCGGCAACTCCTGAGCCTACCACTCCAAAGCCGAGAATAGCGATATTTGTCATGTACTGACCTCCGTGTAACTAACCTTTTACTTTTTTTGACCGACGGGAATTTTTTATTCCGGTGGTTTTATAAACCCGTTAAATACAAAAAACATATATTTGCGTATAAAAGCAATGATATTACAATAAAATATAAAGTCAATGCCGAAAATTTTGCCGTGCGATACCCGGCAAAATACTCTTGCACGTCATTTGTCCGAATATCGCATAATATATATTATAACATATTTTTCCGAAAATTGCAACTGCTACTATTGAAAAAAATTTAAAAATATGGTAAAATGTATAAGCATACAGTGTAAACAACCCGAAAAAATAATATTTACTTGCTTTGTGTACGGCACAGGCAGTCCGGGTTGTTTTTCAAATCAATGTAATGCGTGAGGAAAACTATATAACGGTGTCTGCTTGTTGTATTAGTCATAAAAACAGTTATCGGGAAAGCTTTTTCGGACAACGTGTGAAATGTTGAAATTATATATGAATATTTACAAAAATAAAGAAAAAGGAGAATATTTATGGGGTCGCTTGTCGGCAGTAAAAGGAATGTCAAGATATTTGTACTCTATCTTATGCAGAATATAAATTATCCGCTTGATTATATTACCATTAATGATATAGTCATGCAGAATGATTACGTAATGTATCTCGATTTCGCGGAGTGTTTTCATGAAATGCTTGACGGAGGACTCATAGAGGAATTCTGCAAAAACGACGACGGGGATCCAATGTATATGGTGACCGAAAAGGGTAGGGTTGTAGCTACGGAACTTCATAGCGAGGTGCTTTCGTCGCTGCTTGACAAGAGTCTTGAATGCGCGCTTCGATATCTTGATTTCAAGAAAAGAGGAGTTACGGCAAAATGCCGTATAGAGAAGCGAGACGACGGTATGTTTGACATTGTTTGTACGCTTACTGAAAGAGACAGGATTATTCTTGAAACGAAGGTTGTCGTGGATACATTCAACCGCGCGCAGAGAATGGAGGATAATTTCAGAGATCATCCTGAAGTGGTGTACAAGGGTATTCTCTCATTGCTCTCGGGAAATATTAACTTTATTTTTTACTGATTATTGGGTTTGTTCGGAATATTTGTTGAATAAGCATCTTCAGAAAACTGCGAAAATCGTCAAAGCGGGTGTTCATAAAAAGCGTCAAAATTTTTGTGCAATTTTGACAACCAAATCCGATTATTCAGAAAATCAATTTACTAAAAACTGGTTTGCGTGATGGCAATTTAAACAAACATTTTTTTAATATAATGTTTATGTTGTACATTGTAATGTTAAAAAATTACATAGTTGCATAAAATATTATATGATAATTTGGCAAAACATGACAACACGACGCTGTGTGTGTCGATTTTGACGAATAATTTGCGAAAAAAAAGTGTTGACCTTTGCGATTTTTAATGTTATAATATTGTATACTTGAAAATGGTCAGAAAAAATCAATCGTGTTTTTGGACGGATTTATGCTCGGATTATGATTTTTTGAATTTAGTATTATTATGATATTCCGATGGCATTGAAGCGACAGGAGAAAATTATTTTGTGTAAAACGGGCAAAGCGCCGGAGGAGAGTGAGCTTGCGCTGACAATTGGCATGGCACAGTCTGGCAGCAGCGAGGCGATTAAGGCTTTGATGAATAAATACAGGCCGCTTATAGATTCCGAAGTGCGAAAGTATACGAATGAAAGAATGACGTCTCAGGACATTACCGACATGCGTGACGAAGCGGAGATAAGCTTTTGCAATGCCGTCTGCAGTTACGATATTTCGGAAAAAAATGTCTCGTTCGGGCTTTATGCCAAAATCTGTATAGAAAACGGAATTGTTTCTTTTATAAGAATGTTGAATCGCGGAAAAGGTATGAATATTTTGTCGCTCGAAGAGATGACCGAGAGAAACGAAAGTTCCTCGGTTTCCGCAGACCCTGTGCAAAAGCTGATCGAGGAAGAAAATTTCAATGATTTGAGAAGACGGATCCAGAGTTATCTGTCGCCCTATGAAAGTAAGGTTTGGTGGATGTATGTTTCCGGTCTGCGCGCTTCAGAGATTGCCGGCATTTTGGGAGTGACAGACGTGCGTTCGGTTTCAAACGCTCTGTACAGAATCAGGAAAAAGCTCAGAGAGGCTTTGAGCAAACGCGGACAAAAGCCGTGATTTACGGTTAGAGCCGCATCGGATAAGGTAAAATCCCGTTTGGGGTTTACATAACGTCAATTGTAAAAGCGAAGTTGACGGACAATTTTCATTAACAAACGAGGTAAAAAGTTAAATGTTTGAAGAAGATGTTAAGACTGAAGGCGTAAATGAAACTTCCGCGGAGCCCGTGTATGAGGATATCACTCTTACTTGCAGGGATTGCGGAGAGGAATTTGTATTTACGGCAGGCGAACAAAAATTTTATGCGGAAAAAGGCTTTATGAACAAGCCAAAGTGCTGCAAGGCATGCCGCGACAAGAAAAAAATTCCGGAAAAACCGAAAGAGAGTATTTTATCGCGGTTTGCAGTGAATGCGGCGGTGAAGCAAGACTTACGTTTCAGCCTTCAAACGACAGACCTGTTTATTGCAGCAAGTGTTTTGAGGCACGTAAAGCTTCGGCTAATTAAATCTATCATATAATTATCTATCATTCTAAATAAACGGGTTTGCGCTTTTGACTTCAGTTTATATCAACGGATATTATATAGGTAAAATATACCTCTGCAAAGGTTATCCTGACGCAGAGGTATATTTTTGTTTTTATAATGTCGTCGGAAAGCTGTGTTTTGCTTACAATTGCGCGCGCTGCCCGCTTAAGCCTCGAAAGTTTTGCAATAAAATGTTTAATGTAAAATAAAACTGCGTTTAAAACTAAATTAAACTGTCCTCATTCTCTTGGACGGCTCCGCTTGATTTTTTTGACGGGTAGATACAAATTCCCACTGAAAGCGTTTGAAAAGGTCATAGCCCACCGTCTGTCTGCGAAAGCATTTGTCCTAACCCGTTATTTATTTTTAGTTTCACATCATTGACAAAACTACGGGAACAAATAATGTTAAAACAATCTGTCTTGACTTTTTGGCGTTTGTGTGATATATTGTATATTGATTATGATGTCGAATTTTTGCCTTGCGGATGAAAACGGCAAGAGCCCGGAAATCACGGATTTTTTATGCTTTTACCGGAAGAAACAAATTGTTTTTTATACGGTTTTGAAAAAATTCGGCAGATGAAAGGAAATCGGATTTATGAAGCTTTTGTTCAGACAGAGAATGTTTTCATGGTTTGACAGCTATGACATATTTGACGAGTCCGAAAATACGGTGTATATAGTTAAAGGAGAGCTCGCGTGGGGACACTGCCTGAAAATTTTCGACGCGGAAGACAGAGAGGTAGGTTGTGTGAAAGAGAGAGTTTTTACATTCCTGCCCAAATTTGAGATTTATATGAGTGACAAATATATCGGATGTATAGAAAAAGAATTTTCATTATTCTCACCGAAGTACAATATTGACTTCAACGGTTGGCATGTGGAGGGAGATTTTTTTGAATGGGATTATACGATATCCGATGCTGACGGCGTAAGAATAGCCACGGTTTCAAAAGAGCTGTTCAGGCTTACCGATACATACGTAATAGATGTGGAAAATCCTTCGGACGCCTTATATGCGCTTATGCTGGTATTGGCTGTCGATGCGGAAAAATGTTCCGCACAGTAATTGCGGTATAGTCCGGACCGGATAAAAGCCGAGGCGCCGGATGTGACTTTTCCGCGTTTGAGCGGAGTCGGGATTTAAATTTTTTCGATTTTAATAGAATTGATTAAAAGCTGTATCGGAGTTTTTTATGGATAGATTTGTGCTGAAAAGTGAATATAAACCTACGGGAGACCAGCCGGAGGCGATAGACAAGATCGTCTGCGGCTTAAACAGCGGAGATCGTATGCAGACTTTGCTCGGAGTTACAGGTTCGGGTAAGACCTTTACTATGGCTAATGTTATAGCGAGAGTGAACCGTCCTACACTGATACTTGCGCACAACAAAACTCTCGCGGCGCAGCTGTGCTCGGAATTCCGAGAGTTTTTTCCCGACAACGCGGTAGAGTATTTTGTCTCTTATTACGATTACTATCAGCCTGAGGCGTATATACCGGGCAAGGATATGTATATAGAAAAGGACGCTCTGATAAACGATGAGATAGACCGCCTGAGACATTCGGCGACAAGCGCGCTGTTTGAGAGAAGGGACGTCATAATTGTCGCGAGCGTTTCCTGCATTTACTCGCTCGGAGAACCCGAGGAATACAAAAGCCTGGTGCTCGCGCTCCGTCCCGGTATGCTGATGTCAAGGGAGGAGCTTATAAGAAAGCTTGTCGCGGTGAGTTATAACCGGAATGATATGAACCTTGTGCGCGACTCGTTCAGAGTGAGAGGGGACACGGTCGAGATAATTCCGGCGAATATGGATGACAAGGCGATAAGGGTTGAGTTTTTTGACGACGAAATCGACCGGGTTTCCGAAATAAACATTGTGACCGGAGAACTTACGCGGGCACTTTCTTACGCGGCGATATACCCCGCGACGCACTATGCCGTTTCGGACGACAAAAGAGAGGCGGCTATCAAGGACATATACGCGGAGATGGAGGCAAGAGCAAAATGGTTTGAGGAACAGGGAAAGCTCATAGAAGCGCAGAGGATAACCGAAAGAGTCAAGTATGATATGGAAATGCTCAAAGAAGTGGGATTTTGCTCGGGAGTCGAAAATTATTCGAGGGTTCTCGCGAGAAGACCCGCGGGTTCGGTCCCATATACTTTGCTTGACTATTTTCCGAAGGATTATATTATGTTTGTGGATGAATCTCACGTCACTCTGCCGCAGGTCAGGGGAATGAGCGGCGGGGATACCGCGAGAAAGAAAAATCTGATCGACTACGGATTCAGGCTGCCGTCGGCATATGACAACCGACCGCTGTATTTTGAGGAATTTGAAAGCAAAATCAATCAGGCGGTTTTTGTGAGCGCGACTCCGGGCGACTATGAAGAGGAATATTCCGAGCAGATCGTGGAACAGATCATACGCCCGACGGGTCTTATAGACCCCGAGGTAGAGATACGGCCTATTGAGGGCCAGGTTGACGACCTGATGGGAGAAATAAAGATTCGGACCCAAAAGGGCGAGAGGGTGCTTGTCACCACACTTACAAAGAAAATGGCTGAAGATCTGACCGACTATCTTGAGGGCAACGGGATAAAGGTAAGATATATTCATTTCAATGTCGATACCATGGAGAGAATGGCGATAATCCGCGATCTCCGGCTCGGCGTATTTGACGTGCTTGTGGGAATAAATCTTTTGCGCGAGGGGCTTGACATTCCGGAAGTGTCGCTCGTCGCCATACTTGACGCCGATAAAGAGGGCTTTCTCAGAGCCGAGCGGTCTTTGATACAGACGATAGGGCGGGCGGCGCGCAACGAGCACGGAAAAGTCATCATGTATGCCGATACGGTTACGAGGTCTATGGAAAAGGCTATTTCGGAGACGGAGAGACGACGCAAGATACAGGACGCTTACAATAAGGAGCACGGAATAATTCCGCATACCGTAATTAAGGGAATACGCGACGTTATAGAAATCGGTACCTCCGAGGAAAGAACTCACTCAAAGGAAAACAATTCGGGTAAGGCGCCAAAGAAAAAACTCAGCGCCAAGGATAGGGAAAAGCTTATTGAAAGCATGACAAGAGAAATGAAAGACGCCGCGAGAAAGCTTGACTTTGAAAGAGCGGCGTTTATAAGAGACGAAATCAAAAAACTGAAAGGATAAATATGACACAGAACATTGTAATAAAAGGCGCAAGGGTTCACAATCTTAAAAACATAGATGTAACTATTCCGAGGGATAAGCTTGTGGTTCTGTCGGGACTTTCCGGGTCGGGCAAATCCTCGCTTGCCTTTGACACTATCTATGCCGAGGGACACCGCCGGTTTGTCGAATCGCTTTCTTCATACGCGAGAATGTTTTTGGGTCAGCTTGACAAGCCCGACGTGGATTCCATAGAGGGTCTTTCTCCCGCCATTTCCATAGATCAGAAAACCACTTCGAGAAACCCGCGCTCAACCGTGGGCACCGTGACGGAGATATACGACTACTTAAGACTGATGTACGCCAGGATAGGAATTCCGCACTGCCCGGTATGCGGCAAGGAAATAAGACGGCAGACCACCGATATGATAATTGACCGTATTATGACTTTGGAAACCGGGATGCGGTTTATGATAATGGCGCCGGTGGTGCGGGCACAGAAGGGTATGCACGAGAAGGTTTTCGCGGACGCCAAAAAGAGCGGATATGTCAGAGTCCGCGTGGATGGCAGCTTGTATGATCTTTCCGAGGAGATCAAACTTGATAAAAACAAAAAACATTCGATAGAAATAGTGGTTGACCGTCTGGTCATGAAGGACGGAATACGTTCGCGGCTTTCGGATTCGGTTGAAAACGCCCTGAACGCCGCCGACGGGCATTTGCTTGTAGTGACTTTGCCTAAAGATTCGTCGCAAGGAGAGGAAATGAGCTTTTCGCAGTCGTATGCCTGCGAGGAGCATGGAATATCCGTAGGGGAGCTTGAGCCGAGGATGTTTTCATTCAACAATCCTCAGGGAGCGTGTCCTCATTGCGCGGGACTCGGAGAAATGAGGAGGATCGCGGAGGACAGGCTCATCCCCGACAAAAATCTGTCGTTAAGAGAAGGCGCCATAGCGGTAAACGGCTTCAAATCGCTTGAGGATGAAAGCTGGAACGGTCCGCTTTTCATGGCGGTTGGAGAGCGTTTCGGCTTTACTCTCGACATGCCGATTAAGGATTTTTCGGATAAAGCGTATGATGTTTTGCTGCACGGCTCCGGAAATGAGGTTTATGACGTAACAAGGTATTTCGGCGGGGAAGGACGTGAGAGAAAGGCAAAATTTGAAGGTATAGTTCCCATGATAGAGCAGAGGATGCAGATGGGCATGGGGGCGGAATATTACGAACAGTTTGTTGAGGAGGCTATATGTCCCGTATGCGGGGGAAAGCGGCTGAATCCGATGTCGCTTGCGGTGACTGTCGGGGGCTTGAATATCCATGAGTTCTGTTCGATGTCGGTGTCGGACGCGCTTGCGTTTGTAAATACGATGAAACTTACTCCCACGGAGGAGGTCATAGCGAAGGAGATACTCAAGGAAATACGTTCAAGGCTCGGATTTCTTGAAAGCGTCGGATTGGATTATCTCACGCTTACCAGAAAGGCGGGGACTCTTTCAGGCGGAGAGGCGCAGAGAATACGGCTTGCGACCCAGATAGGAAGCTCGCTTGTCGGAGTTTTGTATATACTTGACGAGCCGAGTATCGGGCTTCATCAAAGGGATAACTCGAAGCTGATCGCCACTTTAAAGAAACTCCGTGATCTGGGAAACACTGTAATTGTGGTGGAGCACGACGAGGAGACCATGACTGAATCGGATTATATAGTGGATATAGGTCCGGGCGCCGGAATACACGGAGGAGAGGTGGTTGCCTGCGGAACGCCGGAGGAAGTCATGAAAAATGAAAATTCCATAACCGGGGCGTATCTTTCGGGCAGAAAGAAAATAGAAGTTCCCAAGACAAGAAGAAACGGAAACGGAAATTTCCTGACGGTTACCGGCGCGCAGGAGCATAACCTTAAAAATATAGATGTGAAAATTCCGCTCGGATGCTTTGTGTGCGTTACGGGCGTGTCGGGTTCGGGAAAATCGTCGCTTGTCAACGGAATAGTTTATCCGAAACTCGCGCATGATCTCAACCGTGCCATTACCTATCCGGGTAAACACAAAAATATCGAGGGACTTGAAAATCTTGATAAGGTCATCTGCATAGATCAAAGTCCGATAGGGAGGACTCCGCGGTCAAATCCCGCGACATATACCGGGCTGTTTACCGATATCAGGGAGCTTTTCGCTCAGACGAAGGACGCGAAGGCGAGAGGTTATAAATCAGGAAGATTTTCGTTCAATGTCAAAGGCGGAAGATGTGAAGCCTGCGAGGGCGACGGAGTCAAGTGCATTGAAATGCATTTTCTGCCCGACGTTTACGTGACCTGTGACGTGTGTAAGGGAAAGAGATACAACAGAGACACGCTGGAGGTAAAATACAAGGACAAAAACATTTCGGATGTGCTTGAGATGACTGTGGAGGAGGGACTTGCTTTTTTTGACGGTCTTCCCAAAATTACAAGAAAGTTACAGACCCTGTACGATGTGGGGCTGGGCTATGTGAAGATAGGACAATCGTCAACCACGCTGTCAGGCGGGGAAGCGCAGAGGATAAAGCTCGCGTCCGAACTTGCCAAGCGCGGCACCGGAAAGACCATATATATACTTGACGAACCGACTACGGGTCTGCACAGCGCGGATGTGGCGAAGCTTTTGGAGGTATTGCAGAGAATCTGCGACGGAGGAAATACTATACTCGTAATAGAACACAATCTTGACGTCATAAAGTCCGCCGATTACATTATAGACCTGGGACCCGAGGGGGGAGACGGAGGCGGAACGCTGGTCGCCTGCGGGACCCCGGAAGAAGTCGCGCGGGAGGAAAAGTCATACACCGGAAAGTATCTTAAAAAATGGCTTTACGGCTGATTTTTACCGAGATCGGTCAGTATTTAGGATAAATCTTAACGTAAAGAAGGTATTAAATGTACGCAAATTATCATACGCATACTCCGCGGTGCAATCATGCGGTGGGAAATGAACGGGAATATATTGAAACGGCGATAAAATCGGGTATAAAAATTCTCGGCTTTTCGGATCACGCGCCGATGCCGTTTCCGCACGGTTATTATTCCGACTTCAGAATGAGACCCGAACAGGCAGAGGATTATGTGAAAACGCTTCGGAATCTCAGAAATGAATACAGGGCAGACATTGAAATTTATATCGGATATGAAGCGGAATATTATCCGGACATTTTTGACCGTTTTATTGAGTTTATCTCACAGTATGAATGCGACTATCTGATATTGGGGCAGCATTTTCTGGGCAATGAAGAAAAAGACGTGTACAGCGGGGCTCCGACGTTAAGAGAGCGGGATATCTGCCGTTATGTGGATCAGGTATGTGAGGGAATCGACACGGGTAAATTTACTTATATAGCTCATCCTGATCTGATAAATTTCAGGGGAGAAGAAAATATTTACAGGCGTGAAACAGAAAGGCTGTGCGGCTATGCCGCGCTAAAGAATATTCCGCTTGAGATAAATTTTCTCGGCATTATGGACGGAAGACATTATCCTAATCCTTTGTTTTGGGATATAGCGAAAGAGTGCGGCTGCAAGGCGATATTCGGCTGTGACGCTCACAGTCCGAAGGATGTGCCCGACAGGGAAACGCTTATTTATGCTGAAAGATTTGCCGAAGAGAAAAAACTGGAAGTTATCGACAAAGCGGAGCTTATAAGCCCCGTCAGTTGATTTATTTATTGAATTTGAAGCAGGAGACAAGGCAATGTTATATACTCCCATGATCAAAAAGGCAATATTGCTTATGTACAGCGCGCATGAGGGTCAGACCGATAAATCCGGCATTCCGTATGTTTTTCATCCCTATCATCTTGCGGAACAGATGGACGACGAGCTTTCGATTACGGCGGCGCTTCTGCACGATGTGGTTGAAGATACCGATATCACAATAGAAGACCTCGGCAGGGAATTTCCCGAACAGGTGTGCAACGCGGTAAATCTCCTGACCCACAGACCGGGTGTGGATTATATGGATTATATTGAGAAATTGTCGGAGGACCCTGTTGCCCGTAAAGTTAAGATGGCAGACCTATTGCACAACAGCGATCTTACAAGAATTTCGTCGGAGCCGGACAAGGCGGCGCTGGACAGAGTCGAAAGGTACAGGAAAGCATATGAATTTCTCAGCGAGGCGGAGCAAAAAGGCGTAAAGGAAAAAGCCGGTATTGAGAATACTTCTGCCGGAAAAGATATCAAAAAGTTTTCGGATATGAGAAATGAAAATAAAACATACAAATCCGTCGGCAAGACAAGCGGAGAGCCGGAGGATATAGACAAACATGAAACGGCGGAAAAACAGCTGGCCGTAAGGAGAGGCAAAAGTTTTACTCTGGCGTCCCTGAACATCTGTTCGGCGCATTTTGTACTCGGCAAATATACATGGGACAATCTCTCAATGCTTGCCGAAAAGATCAGACGGTCGGGGGCTGAGGTCGTCGCGCTTCAGGAAGTTGACAAGGGCGCTATGCGCTCTGATAGGGTTGATATGGCTGCTTTGATTTCGGAAATGTCCGGTCTTGAATATTTCTACTTTATTAAAATACGTGATTTTCAGGGAGGAGAATACGGCACCGCCGTTATTTCAAAATTCCCGATAGTCGAATCCGGCACTTATAATTTTCCGGTGAAAATTGCGACTCAGGGGACTTCCTGCGGGTATGTTATTGTTGACGTTGTGGGTGAGCAGGTCACGATTTTCAATACCCATCTTTCGGTGGAAAACGAAAAGTCGAATACCGAAACTATGATGTGCCTTGGGGATATACTCTCGGAGTATCTGAATAAACATCCGGACGGATTGCTTTGCTGCGGTGATTTCAACACAAATCCGGGAAAAATCGCGAGGTATGTCCCTTGGATAAACATATCCAATCGTGATTTGCACACATATGAGGACAGGTCAATAGACAATATTCTGTATGCCGGACGGTATAATGTTTGTGACGTGCGTGTTTTTGACACTTCTTCTGATTTGACCACTGACCACAATATGCTCGTCGGAAAGGTGGAATTTTGATATGGCTCATCCCGTAAAGCACTTTGTAACCATAACAAGACACAGACATAAAGTAATCTGTCACTGTTTCCGCGCCGGTATCGGGTGGCAGGGACTCAGACATGATCTTTCCAAATACAGTCCGTCCGAGTTTATTCCGGGCGCGAAATACTACCTCGGAACAAGAAGTCCCAATGAAAAAGAGAGGGAGCTTTTCGGATATTCGCTGGCATGGATGCATCACAAGGGCAGAAACAAGCACCATTTTGAGTATTGGGTGGATCTGAATATGAATACAAAAATGTATGAGCCCGTGCCTATGCCGCTGAGATATGTGGCGGAGATGTTCTGCGACCGTGTGGCGGCAAGCAAAATTTATCAGGGTGACAGATATACAGATTCTTCGGCTTACGAATATTTTATTAAGGGAAACGCCTCAAAAAAGATGCATGAGGATACGGCGGCGTTGCTTGAGGAATGGCTTATAATGCTCGCGAATAAGGGCGAGGACGAGACCTTCGCGCATATAAAAAAACTTGTTATTGAAGATAAAAAGAATAAGAGAAAATAGATAATAGTAATTAAAGCGCCGGATTTTTCCGGTAATCAGACATTCAGGTCGAATGACAAAAATGATAAGTTGTGCGGAATGTATGATTTTCAAACGGCTTTTCAACATAAGCCACATATATTTTTAAGCGGATTTTATCCGGATAATCAATAAAATAAAAAAACACGTGATTTTGATTCATACGGACAACCATATCCAAAATAGAATTAGGTAAGAGGTGAAAATCCCGGTTTTTATGTTAAAAATTCCGGCATAATATACACTTCAAAGAGGGGAGAGGTACCAAGATGTTACTGAAAAAAATCACGGCGTTTTTTTTGTCCTTAGTCCTGTCAGTCGGAGTCATTGCTCTGCCGTATGCGTCGGCGGAAGAGCAGACAGGCGAAACCGACCTTGAAAAAAATGAAGAAGACGCGGACGTATCCGATTCATATGTAGGACCCGAGACGCTCGACTTTGACTGCAAAAGCGCGGTCTTAATGGAAGCGGAAACCGGCAGAATACTATACGCGAAAAACCCTGACGAGGCGCTTCCGCCCGCGTCTGTCACCAAGGTTATGACTCTTTTGCTTGTTATGGAGGCCGTTGATTCCGGCAAGATAAAGCTTGACGATATGGTAACGGCAAGCGAACACGCGGCAAGCATGGGGGGCTCTCAGATATATCTGAAGGTAGGCGAGCAGATGAGCGTTGAGGATATGATAAAAAGCGTGGTTATATCTTCAGCAAATGATGCCGCCTGCGCTCTTGCCGAGTTTGTGTCCGGAAGCGAGGAAAGTTTTGTCAAGGCAATGAACGCGCGCGCCAAAGAGCTGGGAATGGAGAATACAAATTTTGAAAACACAAACGGACTGGACGACACCGCGCAGAATCATGTTATAAGTGCCAAGGATATTGCCATTATGTCAAGAGAACTGATTAAGCATCCCAAAATACTTGAATACAGTTCGATATGGATGGATACCATTCGCGACGGCGCGTTCGGACTTACCAACACAAACCGTCTTGTACGCTTCTATAAAGGCTGTACGGGGCTGAAGACCGGCTCTACCTCAAAGGCGGGATTTTGTATAAGCGCTACGGCCGAGCGCGACGGGATGTCCTTGATCTGCGTGATTATGGGCGCGCCCACAAGGGATGTACGCAACGCCGCCGCGACAAGTCTGCTTGACTGGGGATTTGCCAACTACGGCAAGTTTAGTTATGCCGGCGGTGAATTTGAAAACATAAAGGTTATCGGCGGAGTGAGCGACAGCATAAAGGCAAAGCACGACATGTTTTCCTGCATACTTGAAAAGGACGGCTTGTCAAAGGTTCAGTTCAATATTGAACTGCCCGAGAATATTTCCGCTCCTGTCAAATCGGGAGATGTGATTGGAAAGGTTGTGTTTACTCTGGACGGCAAGGAGATTGGCAAGGTCGATATTTATGCCGCGGAAAATGTTGACAAGATAAGCTTTCTTGGTCTTTGGTACAGAATGATTGCCGGAGCGCTCAGGTAATTTATTGCGTTTATGATTATGCTGTACGACTGTTTTATTGTTTTCCGCGTTTTCAGCGATTTTGTTTTAAACATATGAAACCGCAACGGTCAATGTCGTTTGAAAAAATGTCATTGACCGTTTTGTTTTCGCGGACTTTTGGGTTTTTGCAATGTATAAGCCGGTTTTGGGTTCTCAAATTTTGGAAAAACTATTGAAAATTTTCGTCGTGTGTGATATAATACTTGCATACAACATAAAGAAATCAAAAAAATGATATTTACCGGTTGAATGCCGCAGTTTTGCTGCGCAAAACTGTCCAGGGTTATGTATACAGCGTGGAGTAATCAGGCAAATATTATTTTACCGGCTGTATACCGCAGTTTCGCTCCGCAAAACTGTCCGGGTTTTTGTATATAGCGTGAAGAAATCAGACTAATATCATCTTATCGGCTGTATTTGCATACAACATAAAGAAAGCAAAAAATAATATTTTACAGGTTGTATGCGGCAGTTTTACTGACGTAAAACTGTCCGAGTTGCATCGACGAGATTGCATACAGAGTGAAGAAATCGAAATATTATTTACTTGCTGTATTTGCATACAACTTAAAGGACTTCAAAAAATAATATTTACAGGTTGTATGCCGCGGTTTTAAATACGTAAGGCTGCCGGTTTGCAATTATAATGTTATGTTGAAAAGACGGATTTTTGAAACCTGTATTTATTTTTTACGTCGTTTGACAGATATGCGGAATTTTTGCCTTTATACATGTCATTTCGGCGGAATAATTTTATATGCAATACTCAAAATATATGTTGAAATATTAAAAAGGAAAAGGTAATTTATATGTCGGTTAAATTAATTGACAGATATCTGTCCGAATTTATCTCAGAGCATGAGTATCAGAACATTCAGCCCCAGGTGAGCGCCGCTCATCATTTACTGAGAAGCAAGTCAGGGGTTGGAAACGATTTTCTGGGATGGGTCACTTTGCCGGAAGATTATGACAAAGAGGAATTTGCAAGAATCAAATCGGCAGCCGAGCAGATACGCAAAAGCTGCGATATATTTATCGCTATCGGAATCGGAGGGTCATATCTCGGCGCAAGAGCGGTTATTGAATTTCTGAAGTCCCCGAATTACAACAATATCAAAAAGGATACTCCGGATATATATTTTGCCGGCTGTGACATAAGCGCGGCGTCAATTTCAGAGCTGTTGGAAATATGCGAGGGGAAGGATATTTGTATCAATGTCATTTCAAAGTCCGGAACCACGACCGAGCCTGCCGTCGCGTTCAGGGTGTTTCGGGAAATGCTCGAGAAAAAATACGGAAAAGAGGAAGCCAAAAACAGAATTTTTGTGACGACAGACCGTGAGAAAGGCACTCTTAAAAATTTTGCGGATAAGGTGGGATATCAGACTTTTGTCGTTCCCGATGACGTCGGCGGCAGATTCTCGGTACTTACCGCGGTCGGGCTGCTTCCCATTGCGGTCGCAGGAATAGATATTGACATGCTTATGCGCGGCGCGCGTGACGCTCAGATTAAATATTGCGATGAAAAAACAGAGAATAACGACGCGTACAAGTATGCCGCCATAAGAAATATTCTGTACAGAAAAGGCAAGACCACGGAAATACTTGTTGGATATGAGTCTTACTCAAGAATGATGAATGAATGGTGGAAGCAGCTTTTCGGTGAAAGCGAAGGCAAGGACGGGCGCGGTATTTTCCCCGCATCGGTTATTTTTTCCACTGATCTTCATTCGCTCGGTCAGTACATTCAGCAGGGTATGAGAAATCTTTTTGAAACCGTTGTGTCTGTCGGGAACAGCGGCGCGGTCTTTACCGTACCTGATGACCCCGACAATATAGACGGTCTGAACTTTTTGTCCGGCGTGGAGCTTGACAAAATAAAGAAAATTGCCATGCAGGGCACACTTTTGGCGCATGTGGACGGCGGGGTTCCGAATATTCTGATAGAACTTGAGGACAGAAGCGCCTACAGTCTGGGATATTTTATATATTTCATGGAGCTTGCGTGCGCGGTTTCGGGCTATATGCTGGGGGTAAACCCGTTCAATCAGCCGGGAGTTGAGGCGTACAAGAAAAATATGTTCGCGTTGCTGGGCAAGCCTGGGTATGAGGACATCAGAGAACAGCTGCAAAAAAGACTGTGATTTGAGTCTTAAAATTTTTAATAAAGATAAAGTTTATACACAGAACTTTTAACGAATTCACATAAAAGCACTTGAAAAAATCAGAAAAATGTGCTATAATGTATACAAATTGAACGATATGTGTCTGAGCTGACGGCAGGCGGTGCAGCCGTGCCGTTGTCCATAAAAATAATCAGGTGCGCAGCACCGCAAGGAGGTTTATGATGTTAAAACTGATCATCGGCGTTAAGGGTACCGGAAAAACCAAAGCACTTATTGAGCTTGTCAATCAGGCAAGTGAGAAAACCGACGGAACGGTTGTGTGTATTGAACGCGGAACAGGTTTGAGATATGATGTCAAATACAGCGTAAGGCTAGTTGATACCGATGAATATGCCATCCGTGACGCGGACTCCCTTTACGGCTTTGTCGCCGGAATTCTGGCAAGTAATCATGATGTAACCGATTTGTTCATAGATTCGGCGCTCAAAATCGGAAATAACGACATGGAAGGCTTTGAAAAGCTTATTGTGAAGATAGATGAGCTTTCGCAAAAACTTGGCGTTAATGTGGTTATAACTTCTTCCATCCCTACTGAGGAAGCGAGCGATATTGTTAAAAAATACATCTGAATGTAAAAAATTGGGGCTGACCGTGTTTTTTCACGGCAGCCCTTTTTACGTAAAGATTTTTTGTTATAATGCTTTTGAGCAATCGACCTGATGTCATTTGATGAAAATTTCCCCGGCGGCAATAAATTTATCATATGCTATTGACAAAGTTTATTATTTAAAATATAATTAAGTATGGACATTCAGACTGTTGCCCGCTATAAAAGGGAAAATGTGAAGATAAATGAATATATCGGAAAGGAAGATATGTAATGACAAATATAAAACTATTAAAGCTTTTATCAAAAAATGCGAGATATACGGTTTCGGAGCTTGCGGTAATGGCGGGCATGACGGAGACAGAAGTGGAAAACGATATTAAGGAACTTGAGAATTCGGGACTGATACGGGGATATAAGGCGGTCATAGACTGGGAAAGCCTTGACAACGCGTATGTTTCCGCGCTGATTGAGCTTAAGGTAATTCCGCAGGACAAGTACGGCTTTGAAAAGGTGGCGGAGACTATAATGAAGTACAGTGAGGTAGAGAGCGTTTATCTTATGTCCGGGGCGTATGACCTTTGCGTAATTGTAAAAGGCAAGACTTTTCAGGAGGTCGCCATGTTTGTCGCAAAGGAACTTGCCACGATTCATGAGGTGACGTCGACCGCGACGCATTTTGTGCTCAGACGTTATAAGGAGCTTGACGTAGAGCTGGTCAACAGTGAAAATGATGACAGAGGTACATATTCATTATGTTAAATTACAGTAAGCTGATGAACTCAACCGTGACGGAAAAGATAAAGCCGTCCGGAATAAGAAAGTTTTTTGATATCGCGTCGAATATGGACGGAGTTATTTCGTTGGGAGTCGGCGAGCCCGATTTTCCGACGCCGATGCATATCAGGCGCGCCGGAATCAAATCCCTTGAGGAGAGCCGCACGAGGTATACCTCAAACGCGGGACTGATTGAGCTGAGAAAAGAAATCTGCGCATTTTTGAAAAGAAAATATAACCTTGATTACTCCGGCGAAAGGGAAACTCTTGTAACTGTGGGCGGAAGCGAGGGAATCGACTGCGCCATCCGCACGATTGTGGCTCCGGGGGACGAGGTGATTATTCCTCAGCCAAGTTTTGTCTGCTATGAACCGATTGTGCGTCTGTGCGGCGGAGTTCCGGTAATTCTTGATCTGAAAGCCGAGGATGAGTTCAGACTGACTCCAAAAGCTCTTATGAGCAAACTTACCCCGAAAACAAAGATGATTGTTTTCCCGTTTCCCTGCAATCCCACCGGAGCTGTTATGGAAAAAGAAGATCTTGAGTCGATAGCCTCGGTTTTGAGGGAAACCGACGTCTTTGTGCTGTCGGATGAAATATATTCCGAACTTACATACGGGAAAAAACATGTCTCGATTGCCTCGATTGACGGCATGAGAGAGCGAACGGTCGTTATCAACGGTTTTTCAAAGACATATTCAATGACGGGATGGAGGCTTGGATATGCGTGCGCGCCCGAGCCTGTTATTTCGCAAATGACTAAAATCCATCAGTTCGCGATAATGAGTGCCCCTACGACCTCTCAGTATGCCGCCACCGAAGCGTTGAGGACCGGCGACCGAGATATTGAGCAGATGGCGGAGGAATATGACGTTCGCAGACGTATAATGGTGGACGGGTTCAGAAAATTGGGAATGGACTGCTTTGAGCCGAAAGGAGCGTTTTACGCCTTTCCTTCGATTAAAATTTCGGGGCTTGGCAGCGAGGAGTTTTGCGAAAGACTTCTTTATTCGCAAAAAGTGGCTTTGGTTCCGGGGAACGCGTTCGGTGAGTCCGGTGAAGGCTTTATCCGCGCGTCATACTGCTATTCCTCGGAACATATAAAAGAAGCATTGGAAAGAGTGGGAAAGTTTTTAAAGGAACTTAAAGACGGGATGTGAATTTTATAAGTTCTAATCCATTCGTATACTACGTTTGTTGCTATCGGGACGGGTTTCTGTAAATCTGAAGCAGGTATTATAAAAGCAGCGGAGAATCTAATGGTTATAGGACAGATGTGATTGTGATACGCGCAAAATTTCTGTTTTTTTGGTCCCCTTCATGAATAAACTATTTACAGCATTTTGCGGAGGCTTATACCATGGGAATAAAAAAACGAATCAACAAAAAAACTTTTATAATTATAATATTATTAGCTGTTATTGTCGTCATAATTTTGATTATGATCCTGAATAAAAGTTCATACCCTTTGTACACTGAAAAAGCGGAAGATTATAATTCCGAATCATATCCTATAAATGCACCAATATTTTTAGAGAATATTCCGATTGAGGCAGAGATTATTTCTTATTCTTATTATAATTACTGGGAAGAGGATCGAGATACATATCTTGAACTTAAATTTCAAGACCGATCAGACATGGAGAAATATATCGAACAACTCATATCCTGTGTAATCAAACGTGAACAAAAGGGATCGGGAAAAGACGCTAATGAGTGTTTTGTAGAAAGAACTAATCCATATCAGGAATCCTATACGGATTTGTTTTGCACTTCATATAAAAGTTATGTAAGCGATTATTGTTATACAGGGTATGAAATTGAACATTATGAAAACAGCGGTATAATATATTCATGCAATTATGGATTAATAAGCTATTCCTATGAGGATTTAATTGTAATTCAAACATCTTGCCAGGGGAGCATTGTAAAAAGTGTCCAAGAATATACTCCGAAATATTTTGTGCGATTTAATGTTCCTGAAAATGAAAAACGTTTTATTTATCTTGAACCGTAGATTAGTGATTTCATATCTGAATTTGGCACTATGTTAAACTTAGCAAAGCTGTACCTGTATGGGTACGGCTTTATTGTATGGCAATGATTTAATAACGAGATATATGAAATCCCATTACATACCTAAACATTGACAATTTAATTGACATAGAAACGAAATTAATATCTAATTTTTTACTTTTAACTTTACAAATCTTACAAAATCGAGTATAATATTACAAAAAGAACTTTCTTTTCTACCCACCCGGATAGCTCTGTGTGGATATATTTGTATATCGGTTGCAAAACGCTTTGTGGATGAGCCTGCTTAGGCGGCAATTTCACGATTCAGCAAACGAAAGGAGAAATTCCCGATATGTGTCAAAGGAAAAAAATTTTATCTATAGGGGAAATAATCTGGGATATATACCCTGCCGAGCAGTGTATCGGCGGCGCTCCTCTTAATTTTGCGGCGCACTGCGCCGCCTGCGGCTGTGAGGCTTGGCTGCTGTCGGCTGTGGGCGACGATGTGCTCGGCGTGTCTGCCGTAAAACAAGCGCGCGGATTCGGAGTGAAAACCGACCTGATTCAAACGGTTTCCGATAAGCAGACCGGACAATGCTTGGTGTCGCTGGACATAAATCAGGTGCCATCCTACAACATTCTGCCTGACTCGGCATACGATAACATTTCACTGTGTGAGAGCGACCTTTCCCGTATTCAGTCGGAACATATGGATGTGCTGTACTTCGGAACCCTGATTCAGCGCAGTCCGAAATCCCGCTCGGCGATTTACAATGTGCTGGAAAAATGCGGCTTTCCGGAGATTTTCTGCGACCTGAATCTGAGAGCCGGGTGCTACGGAAAGGATTCGGTTTTGCTTTGCCTGCAAAACGCCACAATACTCAAAATCAGCGATGAGGACGAGAGATTGATGCGGAAATTTGAGCTTTACTCTTGTAATTCTGAGGAACCGCAGGATATTGTCCGCGCGATTTCCCGTCTTTTTGGCAATCTTAAAATCATTCTGCTGACCCGCGGGAGCAAAGGGTCTTATGTTTACGACTGCAGGACGCAGGAGAGTGTATTTCAGCACATTATTCCCGTTCCGGTGGTTTCCACCGTAGGCGCCGGAGACAGCTTTGCGGCGGCATGGCTGTCAGCCTATCTCAACCGTGACCCGCTTGAGTTATGTATGAAAAAAGCAGCCGAGCGAAGCGCTTTTGTGGTTTCAAGAAAAGAAGCGGTGCCTGAAAAATGAAAACTTCATGCACAGTCGTTAGCCTGTGGTTTTGGTATCAACGAAAAAAATAGTACATACATTTTTCAAGAAGACATGCAGATATTGTAACGGGTATAGAAAAATATTCATTTTCGGATGGGATAAAATCACTAAACAAATATTTTTACGTGAACAAAGTATCGACAGCCGAAGGAAAAAGTCGGTATATACGAATTTAAAAAAGAGACCTCGGTCTCTTTTTTTCAGTTGTACTCGGATTGTTTACAAATTTACAATTTTTTTATTTTACATATGTGTTATAATTATAATTGACGGCTTTTTACCATAAAAAAAGTATTGAAAGGTTGTTAAATATGCTATCCGATAAACAGATAAATATTCACAGGGGTAAAATATATCGCTTTGCCATAGTTTCTTTCGCGGTGCTGTATTCGCTATATTGCTTTGTTTTTGCCCCGCTTAACGTAAGGTTCAGCAACGATATTTTATATATGTATACCGCTCTTCCCGTGGTTATGGAACTTTTATACAATATTTCCGAAATTATCGCCATATCTGTAGGATACGCCGTGGTTATATACGGAATTTACCGCTTTGGGATAAAAAAGATAAAAGGAGTTTTTGTAATATATATTACGGCGGCTTTCCTTAAGTATTTCGCAAATACGGTCATGTCCTGGATATTCAGCGGGGTTGAGACAAACGCGGTGCTGTCGGATATCCTTATGATCCTGATTTATACTCTGGTTGAAAGCGCGCAGTTGGCGATTGTCACGTTTTTCGCGTACAGGATAATCGGCAACTTCGGTAAAAAGTATGATACCGCGTTTGCCGCGGCAAAAAAACTCCATGAGCCTTACCCCGAAAAAGACAGTATGGTATATCCGTTTTCAAGGCTGCTGGACAGGAAAAATCCTGTGCTTAATTCGGCTTTGGCGGGCGGTGTTGTAATAGCCGCCAGCAAGGTGCTCATGCGTATATGGTATGATGTTTTTTATACTATCATTAACGGACTTCCGAGCGGAGCGGGAGAAATTCTGCTGATGTTGTGTTACTATTTGTTCGATGTTGTTTCGGGAGTCTTGTGTTATTTTGTTATTACGTTCATGCTGATGAAATTTTTTGATATGTATCTGAGATACAGCTCGGAAGAAAACGAAAGTTTGTGATTGTCTTTGCAGAAAATAAATTTTCAAAAGGCAATTATTACTTGCTCAAATCACTTGACTTATACGGTATTTTTCTGCTATAATATATATTATTAATATTTATATGTTAAATTGATATTGATAATGAAAATGATTGTGACCTATTCCATTGAAGCTGTATCATCCGGAGCAGGTCGAAAAGGAGAACTATGAAGTATATGAACCGAAATCTGACAATGCTCACCGATTTTTACGAGCTTACAATGGGCAACGGATATTTCAAGTGCGGTATGAAGGACAGAATAGTTTATTTTGACGTTTTTTACCGTGACAATCCCGACGGAGGCGGATTTGCCGTCGTGGCGGGACTCGAACAGGTAGTGGAGTATATACGCGACCTTCACTTTGACGAGGACGATATTGAATTTCTGAGGTCAAAGGGCTGCTTTGACCGGGATTTTCTGAAATATCTGAAAAATTTCAGCTTCACGGGCGATATTTGGGCTGTTCCGGAGGGGACTGTTGTTTTTCCGGGTGAGCCGCTGATGACGGTAAGGGCGCCGGCAATAGAAGCGCAGTTTATAGAAACTTATGTGTTGATGGTCATAAATCACGAGTCTTTGATAGCTACCAAAGCCGCGAGACTGACAAGAGCCGCAAGGGGACGTGCCGTCGCGGAATTCGGTTCGCGCAGAGCGCAGGGAGCCGATGCCGCTATACTCGGAGCGCGCGCGGCGTATATCGGCGGATGCGGGTCTACCGCCTGCACAATTACCGACGAATTGTACGGTGTCCCGGCTACCGGTACCATGGCGCATTCATGGGTACAGATGTTTGATGACGAATACACCGCGTTTAAGACTTACTGCGAGCTTTATCCCGACAACGCCACTCTTCTTGTAGACACGTACAATGTGATTTCATCCGGGATCCCGAACGCTATCAGAGCTTTTAACGATGTGCTCAAGCCCAAGGGAATAAAAAAGTGCGGTATAAGAATTGATTCGGGGGACATCACGTATCTTTCAAAAAAGGTCAGGGCGATGCTTGACGACGCGGGATGGAATGAGTGCAGGATAATTGTTTCAAATTCCCTTGACGAATATATAATCCGTGAGCTTATACGTCAGGGCGCGGAGATAGACGGATTCGGCGTGGGAGAAAGGCTTATAACGTCAAAAAGTCACCCGGTATTCGGCGCGGTATACAAGCTGTGCGCGGTGGAGGATGAAAACGGAAACATTATTCCGAAAATTAAAATAAGCGAAAATGTGGGGAAGATTACTACTCCTCACTTCAAAAAGGTATACAGGCTCAGGGGGCGTGACAGCGGTAAAGCTGAGGCGGATCTCATCTGTCTTTACAACGAAACCGTGGATGACAGCAAGCCGATAGAGATATTTGATCCGGAGCACACCTGGAAGCGCAAGATAATGGAGAATTATACCGCGAGCGAGCTGCTTGTAAAGGTTTTTGAAAACGGCAAGCTTGTGTATGATCTTCCGTCGCTTGAGGAAATAAGAAATCACCATATCCGTGAGATAGAGGGAATGTGGGAAGAAGTAAAAAGATTTACCAATCCTCATAACTACTATGTTGACCTTTCACAGAATTTGTGGGACGTAAAAAATAAAATGCTGTTGAACAGGAATAAGAAATAATTCAATAAGGGATTAAGCCCTGTCATTCAATGTTTTCAGTGGGAGATTTTATCTCACTGCTGAAAAATCAAGTGGCGCCCGCCTAAGGAGACGGGGCGTATTAATTTAGTTATATTCGGTCGGTAAACAATGTCTGCACCCGGATCAGGAAAGAAACCAAAGGAAAGGCGGTATGCGGTAAATGTCGGAACAGCTTGCGAATATTTGGAAAAACATAACGAATTTTATAAGCGATTATATACTTTTTCCAATCAGCAATATAACTTTGATCGATATGCTGGATATTCTGCTTTTGTCATTTTTACTGTATATGGTCTATAAGTTTATAAGAGAGCGTCATGCCGGCAGGCTTGCTTTGGGATTGGGTTTTCTTGTGCTTGTTTATATCCTGAGCGATCTTTTGCATATGATTGCGATAAGCTCGATATTGAAGAATTTCTATGCGGTCGGAATCATGGCTATATGCGTTATATTTCAGCCCGAACTCAGAGAAGCCTTGGAAGAAGTGGGTTCAACCTCAATAAACTTCCGCAAAATAAAAAGAAAACGCGGACAGGAAGACGATGAAACATTGAAAACCGTGGAGGAGATTGCCGCGGCTTGTTTTGAACTTTCAGCCAAAGGCGAAGGCGCGCTGATAGTTATAGAAAGGATAGGAAGACTGAGAAATCAGATGTCGGAGGGAACGCCGCTTGACGCGGTGGTTTCGAGGCAGTTGCTTTGCAATATATTTGTAAATAAGTCGCCCTTGCATGACGGCGCGGTCATAATCAGGGACAACAGAATAGTTTCGGCTTCATGCAAATCAAAGACAATTTCCGAAAACGATGAAATGCTGAGCGGACTTGGCACAAGACACAGAGCGGCGGTGAGGATCAGCGAGGTGAGTGACGCGGTAATCGTGGTGGTTTCTGAAGAGACGGGTACAATTTCGGTTGCGAATAACAAATTGCTCAAGCGTCATTATAACGACATAGGTAAGAATGGAAAACATAAGTCAAACGATCTGAGAGATGATATTTTTAAGCTTCTTACCGGAAAAGATGTTGATGATATGATACCGTCCTGCGCGGATAACGGGGATATGCTGACCGAAGAGGAACTGTGCGACCTTGAAACGACAGAAACTGAAGGAGGAGGCAGTGATAAATGAAAAGACGTGTAGACAATACTTTTTACGGAACGGATATTCGTGAAAAAAGCTTTTTTATTCGCCCTGTCTTTTTCTCATGCGGAGGGGTTGTATGAGGCAGTACGATTTTATAAAGGACCGGGACGCAAGCGGAGACGACGCGATTATAATCAGCAACCGTCCGAAGAAAAAGCTTGACCTTTGGCCGAGGATCATCTGTCTTTTGTTGGCGGTTATATTCTGGCTGTATGTTGTGAATGTAAACGATACCGACGTCAGCGCGACAATAAAGGTTAAGTTGGGTATTACGGGTACAGACCTGCTTATGGAAAGCAAGGGTCTTATGGTTTACGGTCTGCAGACTCAGGAGATAACCATAACGGTAAAAGGCAGCAACAGAGATATCAAGAAATATAGTACGGACGATTACGGCGCTGTGATTGACGTAAGCGCAATTGAGGAGGCGGGCAAGCACACGGTTGAGGTAAAGCCGAGTATGCCGGCGGGGTCTTCGGTTTCGGTCGTATCTGTTGAACCTCAGAATGTCACAATTTATGCCGATACGGTTGTGACCAAGACGATCCCGTTTAATGTTGTCACGGGAGCGATAGCGACAGTATCGGAGTATGAATGGGCAATCGAGCAAAGCGCTGACAGTCTGGAAATTTCGGGACCTAAGGCGATTGTAGAGGGGATTGCTTCCGCGAAATATACCGTTGAGGGAGAATTTTACAGCAGCAAGAGCTTTTCGGGCTTTGCGGTTGATTTCTGCGACGCGAACGGCGCGTACCTGCTGTACGATAATAACATAGTGACGTATTCGACAAACGATATTACCGTGAAAATGAATGTTATGGCGAGAAAGAATATTCCGATTGTCGTCGAGGTTACCGGCGAGGGCAAAGACCTCCAATATACGCTTTCACAGTCTTATGTCAGCATTGTGGGTGACCCTAACGCGCTGGCTCAGGTATCGGAATATGTTATAAGTCTTACCGAAGCTGTAGAGGGCAGACCTATTGATTATGTGCTTACAAGCGAGGATTTGCCGGATAATGTTTCGCTTGAAACCGAAAATACAGAAATTAACATCAGCTTTACGGGACAGTAATATGAGTGAAGATAAATATATCCTATGCGGCATAGAGGCGCCTTTTGACGCTGTAGAAGAAGAGATTTTTGCCCGTGCCCGACAAAAAATTTTAAAAGCAGGCATTCCTTGTTCGGCGTATGATATAAAAATTTACAAAAAATCAATTGACGCACGGCACAGAGGAGTCATTAAGGCGGTCTGCTCTGTGTCGCTTGACTTTTCCGACGACAGGGAAATATATGCATTGGCTTTGGAAAAACTCGGTGCGAAAAGGCAAAAAAGCGGCGAATTGAATATTATTAAAGGCGAAGAGCGCATGAAAAAACCACCTTTGGTTGTAGGAATGGGTCCGGCGGGAATGTTTTGCGCGCTTTTGCTTGCGAGCGAGGGATATTGCCCTGTATTGATTGACCGGGGTGATTGCGTCGCGGCGCGTACGGCGGCGGTGGAGCGATTTTATAAATTCGGAGTGCTTGATCCCGATTCCAATATACAGTTCGGAGCCGGCGGCGCGGGGACTTTTTCGGACGGAAAACTCATGACCCGCATAAACGACCCTTTGGTATCATATGTGCTGGAAAAATTTTATGAGTTCGGGGCGCCGAAAGAGATTTTGCTTAAAGCCAAACCGCATATAGGTACGGACATACTTTCGGCGGTTGTCGAAAATATTCTTCAAAGGATAAAGGATTTGGGAGGTAAGGTGATTTACCGCTGCCGGCTTGAAAGGATAAACGAAAGAGAGAACGGGGAGGTAGAAGCGGTAACAAATCACGGGGATATAGACTGCTCTTGCTGCGTGCTTGCTTTGGGACACAGCGCGAGAGATACTTACAAAATGTTGTTGGATGAGGGGTTTGAAATCATAGGCAAGCCTTTTTCGGTAGGCGTCAGGATAGAGCACAGGAGAGAAGACATTGAAAAAGCGTTGTTCGGAAAATATGCCGGACATCCCGCGCTCGGCGCGGCGGAGTATGCGCTTTCCGATACCGGAACCGACCGTGGAGTATATACATTCTGCATGTGTCCGGGAGGAGAGGTTGTAGCCGCGGCGTCCGAGGAGGGCGGTGTGGTCGTAAACGGAATGAGCAGATATAAGAGAGACGGTGTAAATTCAAATTCCGCGGTGGCTGTATCGGTTAAGCTTTCGGATATTGAACCCGTGGACGGCAGCGCGGTGCTCGGGGCGATTGCTTTTCAGAGAAGCATCGAAATGAAGGCGTTTTCCGAAGGCGGGAGCGATTACCGCGTACCGGTGCAGACCGTAGGTGATTTTCTGAAAATGAAAGAGGGCAGCAAACCCGGAAGGATCATGCCTACATATATGGGAGGAGACAGGTATAAGTTGTCCGATGTTGACCGCATTTTCCCTGAATTTATAACCGACGCGCTCAGATACGGAATTTTGTCGTTTGACAGAAAAATAAAAGGTTTTGCGTGCGGCGAGGCGGTGCTGTCGGCGCCGGAGACAAGGACGTCCTCTCCTTTGCGCATTCTCAGAACAGAGGAATTGACCGCTTTGGGTAAACGGAATATTTATCCCTGCGGCGAGGGCGCGGGATATGCCGGAGGAATTACCAGCGCCGCGGTTGACGGCGTGAAGGTGGCATTGGAGATAATGAAAAGATGGCAGGCTTGATGACTGTGCAGATTTTGAGCAAATCATAAAAGGATAGAGTTGGCGGATAATGAAATATACTGAAAAAGAAAAGATTTGGTCGTTGCAGTACCCTGAGGACGATGCGGCGGCGAATGATATCATACAAAAAATGTCCGATGACATGAAAATCTCTTTGATCTGCGCTAAGGTTATATACAACAGGGGCTACAAAAGTGTAGCCGACGCCCGGAAATTTATAGGCGCGGATATAAACGCTCTTGAGGATCCTTTTTTGATGCGGGACATGGACGTCGCCGTTTCGCGGATTTTGGAAGCGGTGCAAAACCGACAGAAAATTACCGTTTACGGGGATTATGACGTTGACGGCGTTACCTCGGTAACCCTGATATACCTTTATCTCAAAGACATGGGAGCCGACGTGGATTATTATATTCCGTCCAGAAGCGGGGAAGGTTATGGGCTTTCGGTTTCCGCGATAGACAAACTCAAGGAGTCGGGAACAGAACTCATAGTTACCGTTGATACCGGAATTACCGCGGTTTATGAGTCCGAATACGCAAAGGCCGAGGGAATTGATATGGTCATCACAGACCACCATGAGTGTCATCAGAATATTCCGGAGGCTTGCGCGGTGGTAAACCCTCACCGACCGGACTGTAAATATCCTTTTGCGGAGCTTGCCGGCGTCGGGGTTGTGTTTAAGCTGATATGCGCTGCGGAGATGACCGCGAATCCCGGGACAGACAGGAAAATAATACTCGGAAGGCTTTGCGACAGATTTATTGACCTTGTCGCGTTGGGAACAATAGCCGATGTAATGCCGCTGCGCGGTGAAAACCGTGCGATAGTTAAAATGGGGCTTGAGCATATCGCAAAGTCGGACAGATGCGGGCTTGCGGCGCTGCTTGACGCCATGTCAAACGGAAACAAAAACTCAAAGCCGGCGCTTAAAGTAAATGTAGCTTCCAGAAAACGCAAGGTGAACGCGGGTTTGATTGGTTACGGAGTCGCTCCCCGAATAAACGCGGCCGGACGCATAAGCAGCGCGTCTAAAGCGGTTGAGCTTCTGCTGTGCGACGACTACGCGAGCGCGTATCTGAAAGCCGAGGAGCTTTGCGAAATAAATTTGCGCAGGCAGATAGAGGAAAATAACATAGCTAACGAGGCTTATGAAATTATAGAGAAAGCGCATGATTTTGAAAACGACAGGGTGATTGTCGTAAGCGGGGACAATTGGCATCAGGGAATTATCGGTATAGTCGCGTCAAGAGTCACGGAAAAATACGGACTTCCGTCGATTCTGATCTCTTTTGACGGCTCGGTAAGCGAGTCCGCGTCGCCGTATGATACCGGAAAGGGCTCGGGAAGAAGCGTCAAAGGGCTAAATCTTGTGGAAGCCTTGGGATATTGTTCGGATCTGCTTGAGCGGTACGGGGGACATGAGCTTGCGGCGGGGCTTACACTCAAAAGGTGTAATGTAGACTTATTCAGAAGAAAGATCAATGAATATGCGGAGAAAAATTTTCGGGATTTTCAGAATGCCGACAGGCGTGAAGCGGACTGTGAGCTTAAACTGAGTGAAGCCACAATGAATCTTGCGGGGGAAATTAACCTCCTTGAGCCTTTCGGAGTGTCAAACGCCAATCCCGTATTCATGATAAAATCACTTTCGATACTGAAAACTGTTTCCATGGGTGGAGGAAAGCATTTGAAACTGATTCTTACCGACGGGAAAATCATAATTCATGCCGTTTATTTCAACATGTCGTTGCCGGACTTCGGTTTTTTTGCCGGCGACAGGGTGGATTTGCTCTGCCAGTTGAATATAAACGAATTCAGAGAAGTCTGCACTTTGCAGCTTATTGTTCAGGACATAAGGCTCTCGGAAGAGTTTTTGGATGAAGCCCGGAAAAACGAGGAGATTTACAGGAGTATAGTGCAGGGTAAAGAGTTTGACAGTTCAATGAATTTCATCCCCGAGAGAGATGATATAATTGATGTATACAGACAGCTCCGAAGAAGCTATCAGTCCGGGCACGGCACTTTTTCCGTCAGGATGTTGTTGTCTTTGCTCGGCGCCTGGTCTGACAGAAAAATAGATTATGTCAAGTTAAAATTGACATTGGATATTTTAAATGACATAAAGGTCTGCGGAATTGTTTGGTTAAACGAAAACGTATTTGACATTGAAATAAATGAAAATCCTAAAAAAACAAGCATTGAGGAATCGAAAACATACAGAATGCTCGTGGAATCCCGACATGGCGCCATGCATTGACAGAGTGCAAACGATCTTGTCGTCGTCGGGCTGCTTTTTAAATACTGCGGAAAGGAAGGGGTATTGTTATGGAGAATATTGCCCATACGGATATATCGCGATTGTGTGAACTGCTAAAGGGTACAGGCAAAAAATATGATATTGAAAAAATCAGAAAAGCGTATGAATACGCCGCCGCGCTCCATGCCGGTCAGTATCGCGCCAGTGGTGAGCCGTATATATCACATCCTGTCGCGGTTGCCGAAATAGTCGCGGGGCTTGAGCTTGATACCGATTCGATATGTGCCGCTTTGCTTCACGACACCGTGGAGGACTGCTCTGACAAAACCAACCTCAAGGAAATTGAGAAGATGTTCGGAGCCGACGTGGCAATGCTGGTAGACGGACTGACAAAAATCGTGTCTCTTAAGGTGGAGGACAAGGAAGAGCAGCATATTGAAAATCTGCGCAAAATGCTTCTTGCGATGTCAAAGGACGTAAGAGTTATTTTTATAAAGCTTTGCGACAGGCTTCACAATATGCGAACTCTTGGCGCAAAGCCGGAAAACAAGAGAAGGATAACCGCGCTTGAGACAATGGAGGTGTACGCGCCGCTCGCTCACCGTCTCGGTATGCAGAAGATAAAACAGGAGCTGGAAAATCTCGGTCTGCAATACCTTGACCCTATAGGATATAACGAGGTCAAGAACGATATCGAGAGCAAATACGGAAAAAGTCTCAATTTCATTGAAAATATACGCGCTACAATTTCGGAAAAGCTTACCGAGAACAATATAAAGTTTACGCTTGAGGGACGCATCAAGACGGTTTACAGCATATACAAGAAGATGTATAATCAGAACAAAAGCTTTGATGAAATATACGACTTTTACGCTTTGCGGATAATTGTCGATACCGAACTTGAGTGCTATACGGTTCTGGGTATAATACACGAGATGTTCAATTCCATTCCCGGACGCTTCAAGGACTATATTTCAACTCCGAAGCCCAATATGTACCGTTCGCTTCATACTACTGTAATCGGAAGAGACGGAATACCCTTTGAGGTTCAGATACGCACCTGGGAAATGCATCATATCGCGGAATACGGTATTGCCGCGCACTGGAAATACAAATCGGGCGCGTCCTCAAAGGAGGAAATTGACAAGAAGCTTGAATGGATATCCCGTCTTATTGAAACCGAGGACAATACAAGAGACCCCGCCGAATTTTTACATGCTTTCAAAACCGATATTTTCCATGACGAGGTATTTGTATTTACTCCGAAGGGGGATGTTATAGCTCTTCCTCAGGGTTCAACTGTTATAGACTTTGCTTACGCCATACACTCCGCGGTCGGAAACAAGATGATGGGAGCCAAGATCAACGGTATGATTGTTCCTATAGACCGGGTAGTGCAGAACGGAGAAATTGTTGAAATTCTCACCTCTTCGTCGGTGAAGGGACCCAGCCGTGATTGGTTGAGTATAGTCAAGACGAGTGAGGCAAGAACAAAGATACGTCAGTGGTTCAAGAAAGAATCACGGACGGAAAACATCGCGGTAGGAAAAAGTATAGTTGACAACGAACTTAAGAAGTATTCCTCCAGGCTTTCCGACATTCAGAAGGACGATATTATATCGGCGTTGGCTCAGAAAGCCGGGTTCGCGAGCGCCGATGATCTGTACAACACTTTGGGCTACGGAGGACTTTCACTTACCAAGCTCTCCGCAAGAATCAGAGAGGAAATCAATAAAATCACTGTTCCGGAACAGCCGGAACCCGAAATATCCGAGGAGGATATCGTACAGAAAACAAAGCCGAAGCATTTGAAATCCGACAGCGGCATTATCGTTGACGGTCAGAGCGGATGCGCGGTTAAATTCGCGAAATGCTGCAATCCGCTGCCGGGAGACGATATCATAGGATTTATCACAAAGGGATACGGAATTTCAATACACAAAAAGGATTGTCCGAATGTAACCGACGGAAGAAAAAATCCGGAAAACGCGGACCGCTGGGTGAGCGCGCATTGGGAATTGCCTGAGGACAGCGGAAGCTCGAAAAACGTATATGAAGCGCTGCTTCAGATTTATACCGAAAACGGAATAGGAATACTTGCAAATATTGCCGTGGCGCTCGCGGATATGAAGGTGATGATACTTTCGGTCAATTCACACAAAAAAAGCAACGGGCAAAGTATTATTAATCTTAAAGTCAGCTGTAAGAATATCGAACATTACAATTCCATAGTTTCAAAATTGAAATCACTGGACGGGGTAATGGGAGTGTCAAGAGGATTTTCGTAAAAAAACGGCGGAGCAAAACAAACGAAAAATTAATAAATAATCGGAGTTTATATGAAAGCGGTATTGCAGAGAGTCAAATATGCAAGCGTTGCCGTTGACGGAAAAACCGTCGGAGAGTGTAACGCGGGGTTGCTTATACTTTTGGGAGTCGCAAAGGGCGACAGTGAAAACGAGGCGGAAAGTCTTGCCAAAAAGATTTGCTCATTGCGCATATTTCAGGATGAAAACGGAAAAATGAATCTCTCGGTGCGGGATATCGGCGGAGAGGCGCTGGTTATATCACAGTTTACTCTTATGGCGAATTACAGACACGGCAACCGCCCGGATTTTCTGGAATCGGCGCCCGCCGCGGAAGCCGAAAAACTGTACGAATATTTTAAGTCTCTGATGAAAAAGGAGCTGAGCCATGTGGGAGAGGGTATATTCGGCGCTCATATGGAGGTTTCTCTTGTCAATGACGGACCGGTAACAATTATAATGGACAGCGATGTTTTAACCAAGAAGCCAATTCAGACATAAAAGAAAAATAGAAAGAGGACAAACACCGGAGATGAAGCTGTATATTAACGGAAATGTAAATCATTATTATGTCCAGATGCTGTGCATGATATTTTTTCCCGGAACAAAATTTTCCGAAAATGAGGAAGAGGGAGAAAATACACCTGTGCTCTATCTGAATTTTAACGAAACGGTAGACGGGGTGGAAGCAATCGCGAAAGTAAAATTGGCGGAAAAAAGCGCCGAGTGTGTAAGGCATTATGACAAAAGAGACGACATTTCTGTCGACAGACTGAAAAAACTCGCGGTCGGAGACGCGGTTATCAATGCCTGCGGAGAGCTTTTGAGCTACAGACCCTCATGGGGAATGTTGGTCGGGGTGCGTCCTTCCAAGGTCGCGACAGAGCTTTTGATGTCCGGAATGTCAAAGACAAAGGTAAAGAAAATACTTGTGAGCGATTATTTCGTCATACCCAAAAAAGCGGCGCTGGCTACCGAAGTCGCGCTCAATGAGGCGAAAATTGTCGGAACTCCCGATAAAAAAGACTGCAGTGTATATATATCCATTCCTTTTTGTCCGACGAGATGCGCATATTGTTCATTTGTATCATATACTTCTAAAAAGCTGCTTTCAACTATACCCCAATATATAGAAAGACTTACGGGGGAGATCGAAGGGATATTTTCCTTTATACGGAAAAGGGGACTTAATCTTAAGACCGTATATATAGGCGGAGGGACGCCGACAATTCTTGACGAATCGCTGTTATGTATACTTTTGGACGCGGTTGCAAAGAATACTGATGTACAGAGTCTTGAAGAGTATACTCTTGAGTGCGGCAGACCGGACACGATTAACGAAGAAAAGCTGAAAATCGCAAAGGAGCATGGTGTAAACAGAATAAGCGTAAATCCTCAGATACTCAACGACGATGTGCTCAGGAAGATAGGCAGGGCTCATAATTCCGAGGAATTTCTGAGGGCGTACGATATCGCCAGAAATTCAGGTATACCTATTATTAACACAGACGTCATTGCCGGTCTTCCCGGAGATAAATTCCAGACCTTTTCTGCGTCCTTTGACAAAGTATTGTCTTTGCGCCCGGAAAATATCACGGTACATACCTTCAGCGTAAAAAATGCCTGCGACGCTTTGAGAAACGACAGCAACATATATTCGCCGAGAGGCGGAGATGTGGGCAAAAGCGTGGATTATTCCCAGATAAAGGCGCAGCATGAGGGGTATTTTCCATACTATATGTACAGACAGAAAAATACCGTGGGAAATTATGAAAATGTCGGGCTCTGTCTTGAGGGTTGCGAAGGGCTTTACAATATTTATATGATGGAAGAAGTGCATTCAATTTTTGCCGCGGGAGCGGGAGCGGTGTCCAAGTTTGTCGATTACGCGCCTTCAAACGGCAAAAAGCGTGTGATTGAAAGAGTTTTTAATTATAAATATCCGTATGAATATCTTGCCGCGGACAAAAGCGAGGAGAATCTTCGCGCGGCGGAAAAATTTTATGACGAACACATGTGAAATCTTTATTCGGCGGCAAGACATATTCGGTATGGTTTTTGCCGCCGTATACATTGTATATACTTTATATTTAAATCAATTAAATTGAAAAGATCTGTTTTCCGGAGGTTTTATATGCTTTTGAAAAGCTCAGAAAAAAATAACGGCGGTAAAAAATACAAAAACGGCTTCGGAAGCATAGACGGCGATTTTGTTAAATTATGTGACAGCCAATTTGACGCGACGCTTGAGCGCGCGGCGGAATCTGTCCTTAAAAACGGCAATGTAAAAATAATCGGACTTACCGGACCTACCTGCTCGGGTAAGACCACGGCGGCAAAAAAGCTTATTTCGATGCTTAACGGCGTAGGAGCGCAGGTGCATGTTGTTTCTCTTGACGATTTTTATAAAAATCAGCCATACCGCGAAAGACTTGACATGAGAGACGCCACGGGTATAGATTTTGATTCCCCAGACACATTGGATATTGATGAGCTTGAAAAGTTTATGAGCGATGTGTTTGCCGGGAATACGGCAAAGCTTCCGAAGTTTGACTTCAGGTACGGAATTCGCTCCGGGTATACTGAGGTAAACGCCGGGGAGAGCGATGTTTTTATATTCGAGGGCATTCAGGTGCTTTACCCGAAAGTTGTCGGACTGCTTGACTTATACGGCGGCAGAATAATGTACATCTGCGCCGAAAGCGGGATTGAGACTTGCGGAAAAAAATTTGAACCTGATGAAGTAAGGCTTTTGCGGCGAATTGTACGAGACAGGCTTTTTCGGGCAACCGGAGCCGAATTTACCTTTTCATTGTGGGAGAGCGTCCGAAAAAATGAAGATGAAAATATTTTTCCGTATGCAGATAAAGCGGACGTCTTTGTGGATACCACTATGGCTTACGAGCTGAATGTTTTGAAGCCTTATCTTGAAAAGGCTATAAGCGAAATTGAAACGGGAAGTAAATATTTTGACGATGGAATGAAAATTATTGAAAAAATCAGCGACATAAACCCTGTTGACCGGAATGTTATAGGGAAGGACTCGCTGTACAATGAGTTTGTTTAAAAAATCTGTTTTTCGATAGTAAGGGGAAAGAGTTTTAATGAAGATTCTGATAAAAGACATACGTCTTACAAAAGATTGCGGATTCGGGAAAAATCCGGTCAATATTCTTACAGACGGTAAAATAATATCGTATATAGGGGAATTTGTTCCGGACGTCAGGGCGGACAGGGTTATCGACGGTAAAGGCAATCTTGTACTGCCCGCGTTTTACAACGCGCATTGTCACAGTTCAATGACATTGTTCAGGGGCTATGGCGATGATCTGCCGCTGGACCGGTGGCTTAACGAAAGAATTTTTCCGGCTGAGGACAGGTTGGACGAGAAAAGCGTATATATCGGTTCTATGGTGGCAATCGCGGAAATGATCCGAAACGGCATAGTTTCCTTTTCGGATATGTATATGTTTATGGATTCGGTCGCGTGCGCCGTCAGAGACTGCAAAGTAAAGGCGAACCTTGCCCGTTCGATAGTGTCTTTTGACCCTGATATAGATATGAAAAATGACTTTCGCATGAAAGAAGCGGCGGATTTCGCTAAGAGATGGCATGGTGAATGTGACGGTAAAATAAAAGTGGACATGTCTCTACATGCCGAATATACCAATGTGGCGAAATGCTGCGAATATGTCGCGGATCATGCCGCCAAAAACGGATACCTGATGCAGGTGCACGCGTCCGAAACAAAAAAAGAACATGATGAATGTATTGAAAGACACGGTGTAACTCCTATAAGATTTTTTTCTGACACGGGAGTTTTTGACGTGCCCGCTACCGCGGCGCACTGCGTGTGGGCTGATGATGAGGATATAGAAATACTCGCGCGCAAGAGTGTTACGGTCGCCCACAATCCGGTAAGCAATCTCAAGCTTGCCAGCGGAGTTATGCCGTATGTCAAAATGAAAAAAGCGGGAGTCAATATAGCTTTGGGTACGGACGGCGCCGCGTCAAACAACAGGCTTGATATTTTGAGGGAAATGCAGTTTGCCGCCTTGATACATAAGGGAACACAGCTTGACGCGGCGGCGACAGATGCTTCCGACATGATATATATGGCGACACGTGCCGGCGCGCTTTCGCAGGGCAGGAGTGACTGCGGGAAAATAGAGATAGGATATGCCGCGGACCTTTTGATGATAGATTTGCACAGTATCAACAATATTCCCAATTACGACTATGAGTCCGCGGTGTGCTACAGCGTCGGGACAAGCGACATAGTGCTTACCATGTGCGACGGATGCATACTTTATGAAAACGGTGCGTATACTTCAATTGATACCGAACGCCTTGAATTTGAAATGAAACAGGTGCTCGAAAACTATTTCGTCTAAATTGGAGGATATGCTTTGGATGCCAAAAAAGGGTTGTTAAGAAGTAAAAATTTCATGTCGGGAGTTTTTGTACTTACTCTTTCGACTGTAATAGTAAAAATTATAGGAGTATTGTATAAAATCCCTATGTTGAGACTGATTGGCAGTGAGGGAATGGGATACTTTAATTCGGCATATGAAATTTACACTCTTTTTTGCGTTATATCCACGGCGGGGCTACCGGTCGCGATGTCCGTGATGATTTCCTCGTCGCAGGCACAGGGTAAAAACCGGACGGCAAAAATATTTTCAGTCGGGATAACGTTGTTTTTGTCGTTGGGGATTGTCTGCTTTGCGATTATCGCCGGGCTTGCCAAGCCGTTTTCCGAGTTTCTTAAGAGCGACAATGCGTATCTCAGCATACTTTTTATATCTCCTACCGTTTTGTTTGTATGTATCGGCAGCGCCTACCGCGGTTATTTTCAGGGAAAGGGTCAGATGCTTCCGACGGCGATATCTCAGGTTATCGAGGCTTTGGGGAAGCTTGTGCTGGGAATAATTTTTGCAACTGTTGCCTTAAAGCGGGGATACGGGACAGAGACGGTCGCCGCCTTTGCTATTCTCGGTCTTACGCTGGGAATGGCGGTTTCGATGCTGTATCTGGTGTTTTGGAAAATTTTGAATGATCGGAAAAAAAGCGAGTTTGCGGAGAGTGATGACACAAAGAAATCGACTGTATTGAAGGAACTTATGGTCACGGCGATACCGGTCACGCTTGCCTCCGCTATAATCAGCATTACAAAGCTGATTGACATGACAATGATCTTAAGACGTCTTCAGGCCGTAGGGTATGACAGTGTTGCGGCAAATGAGATTTACGGAAGCTATACGACATTGGCGCTTCCGTTGTTCAGCCTCGCCCCCGCGCTGGTAACGGCTGTGGCATTGCCGCTTGTGCCCGCCATTTCGGCCGCGGCGGCGAAAGGCGACGGGGAAGAGCAATTCAAGGTAATGAATTCATCTCTTAAGCTTACCTGTCTGCTCGCGACTCCTATATCTCTCGGACTTTGCGTTTTTTCAAAGGAAATTTTATCGCTTTTGTTCGCGGGAGAATATGAAGCCATAGAGGTCGCTTATCCGCTGCTTTCGATTTTGGGTCTGTCGGTTTTGCTGTCCTGTCTTATAACCGTTACAAACGCCGTGCTTCAGGCATACAAAAAAGCGCATCTGCCCATTGTATCGATGATTTGCGGCGCCGGGTTTAAGATTGTGCTTGCCTACTTTCTGATAGGAAATCCCGGGATAAATATATATGGGGCGCCGATAAGCACGTTTTTTTGCAACTTGACCATAACGCTTATGAATTTCTACTATATAGGCAAATATGCCCCGATGATGCCGTCCTTGTATCGGGTGTTTGCCAAGCCTCTTATTTATTCGGCTGTAGCGGTCGGAGGCGCGTATGCGTTTATGCGTTATTTTGAGTCGAAATTGGATTTGGGAATCTGGACCACCGTAGCGGCGATAATGCTCGCGGCGATTATATATTTTGCGATTGTATATTTCAAAAAGGAACTTAAAAAGGATATGCTGTAGGACAGTTAATCCGTGAAAAATTTAAAGTCTGGAGATTTGTATGGAAGAAAGTATCAGAAATCAAAAAATGCGGTATATTAAAAACAAAAGCAGTTATGACTTTTACGACCTTGTGCTGATTGTGGAGCTTTTGCGAAGCGAGGGAGGGTGTCCCTGGGATATGGAACAGACACATAAAAGTATTCGCAAGGATTTTATTGAGGAAACCTATGAGGTAATTGAAGCGATTGATACGGATAATCCCGCTTTGCTTAAAGAAGAACTTGGGGACGTTTTGCTTCAGACGGTTTTTCACGCGAGAATAGAAGAAGAATCCGGTTCATTTGATATCGGCTCTGTCACTGACGGAATCTGTAAAAAGCTGATACACAGGCATCCGCATGTTTTCGGGAATATTAAGGTGGACGGCAGTGAAGAGGTATTGAGCAATTGGGACAAAATCAAAAGTGAGGAAAAGGGCAGGGTTACTTATGCGGATAAGCTCAATGCCATTCCTCCCATGCTTCCGGCGCTGATGAGAGCGCAGAAGGTCGGAAAAAAGGCGGTATGCTTTGATTTTGAAAACACGGACGCGGTAATATCAAAGATATATGAGGAGACCGAAGAAGTGAAAAATGCCATTGAAGCCGAAAATCACGCTCAGACAGAGGAGGAGATAGGCGATTTGCTGCTCACGGTTACAAGTCTCGCGAGAAAAGCCGGAGTGGATTCGGAGGAGGCGCTGTATAAGGCAACAAATAAATTTATTTCGCGTTTTGAAAGACTTGAGAAAGAAGTGTCAAAATCGGGCAGGAATATTGATGAGATGAATATGAAAGAATTGGATGAGGTCTGGGACTCGCTTAAACATACATAATTTTTCATTTGAATTCATGATACTTCATGGCGCTGAAATGTAAAAATTATGAAATACAGAGGAATTTCCTTATTTTTATCTGATTTTTTTGAAAAATACTATTGAAATTTGTATTTATATATGGTATAATGTATGCAGTATAAGGCTGTATCTTGGATTTGAATATACAGCGTGAAAAAATCAGGGAAATGTCCATTATATCTGCTGTATTTACGTACGGCGTAAAAAATTTAAAAATAATTTTTTATGACGGTATGGGTTTTATGCGCGGTATAATGTATACATTAAAAAAGACCTAAAATTTATGAAAGAGGTATAAACTTATGAACAAATTACAGCTTACTGATGCGGTTGCGCAGAGCACCGGAATGACTAAAAAGGACGCGTCCGCTGCGGTTTCTGCGGTACTCGATGCAATCGTTGACGCTCTCGCTTCCGGAGATGATGTGAAGATTACGGGCTTCGGAGGATTTGAAGTCAAGACTCGTGAGGCAAGAACCGGAAGAAATCCCAGAACGGGTGAGCCTGTTGAGATTCCTGCCAGCAAGTACGTTTCTTTCAGCGCGGGTAGTGTTCTTAAGGATAAGGTTAACTGATGAGGCTTGATAAGTATCTTAAGGTTTCGAGAATCATAAAGCGAAGGACTGTCGCCAACGACGCTTGTGACGCCGAGCATGTTACCGTGAACGGAAGACAGGCGAAGGCGTCTTATGACGTGAAAGAGGGCGATATAATAGAGGTCAGCTTTGGACAGAGAAAGCTTAAGGTAAGAGTTCTCGATGTGCGGGAATACACGGCTAAGTCAGACGCCGCTTCTCTTTATGAAGTAATTGAATAATACAAAAAGTCTCCGCATATATTGTACTGTACAACTTATGCGGAGGTTTTATATATAATGGGAGATATAAAGACTGCACACAGATTTTTCTCGGAAGAGAGAAACGGTATAAAAATTGACGGCGTATGTGATGTTATAAGCTTTGACGAGAGAAGCGTGGTGCTTGACACAACGGCGGGAAGCATGGCGGTAGAGGGTGAAAATCTGCATATTACCATATTGAACATTGAAAACAAAAATGTTGAGATAGAGGGAAAAATCAATGCCGTGTATTATTTTGACAATACTCCCGCGCCCAAGAAGAAGCTTTTTGGGAGAGGATAGTCAAAGGAAATGCTGGATACATCGCAAGAGCTTTTGACGGGTCTGTTGCTGCGCTCATTTTTATGCGGGTGTTTGCTCGGCGTTCTTTACAGCATAATAAAAATAACAAGAGTTGCTGTAAAAGAAATCTTTGGGGACAGAGGCAAGGCTTTTCGGATTTTTGAATTTATATTTATTTTTACAGGGGATGTTTTTTTCGGTATTTGCGCAGGCATAGTGTCAATATTGCTGATTTACCATGTAAACTACGGTATGTTCCGAGGCATGGTCTACCTTGGCATGATTATAGGCTTTCTGCTGTATTATCTGACTTTAGGAAAATTAGTGCAGAAAATTTCCGAAAAACTTATGAGGGGAGTCATCTTCCTGATAAAAAAATTGTTATTTATTTTGCTGATGCCTTTTTATATGATTTTTAAAGGATTATTTTTCATTTATCGCTTGACAATCGGAAAAATAATTGCTAAAATAATTATGGCACTCAAAAAAAGATCTGAAAAAAGGAAATCTGTTTTGAATACCGAGGCTCAGGTTGCGGACGACCTTCAAAAGGAGAATTTATAAATGAAAAGTAAAAGAGGTTCAAAATTAAACGACTATCTGTCAGATTCGGATGATAAAAAACGTGGGATAAGTTTTCGGGCAGATAACGCTTGCGAAATGCACGGCTCGGAAATTGACAATTCGGAAGTTATAATTGCGGAGGTTAAAAAAAGCCTTTCATCCAATTCAAAAAGATCTCTTATAAAGCTGCTTATCGGTATTTTGCTCGTGGCATCTGTAATTATGCTTTTTGGCGGTATTTTGAAATATAATGAACTTGAAGCCGAAAGGAAAAGACTTGAGCATGAGTTGGCTGACCTTGAAGCTGAAATTGACGAGCTGCAATATCTGATAGATTCTCCGGTGGATTATGATTATATTGTCAGAATCGCGAGAGAAAAACTGAATTTGTATTTGCCGGACGAGATTATATATTACAGTGATATTAACGAATAATACTTGTTAAAACTTGTGCGTATATATACGCGAAAATACGACGGGGGGCTTTGACACTCCCCGTTTTTCGTTATCATTTAAATTCGGTTTCCGACCAAAAAACGGACTGTGATAATTTCACAGCCCATTTTTGTTTTATTAAAATTTAATTTTTACCTTAAGCTTTATTTCTTTCTCTTTTTTCTGTTGATAACAACACCCGCGCCTGCGGCAACCGTCATAACGGAAATCGCTCCGAGTCCCGCGACGGACTTGCATCCGCTGTTGTCGGGAGCATCGGTTTCGGCGTTTGTTCCATTTTCGGAGGGAACGGTTGTGCCCTCGTCGGTTGCTTCGGTTGTGGGAGCTTCGGTTTCAACAGCCGTGGTAGGAGCCTCGGTTGTTTCATCTTCGATTTCCACGCCG
>CALWJX010000013.1 GCA_944381085.1 uncultured Clostridia bacterium | reverse complement strand
ACTTCCTGACGCGTATATAACCATATCTTTATTATTTTCAGACTTTTTGGGTCATATCTATTTACAACACAGAAAATTTTCAAATCATTTTTATTTTACCGCTTGACAAAATATAAAAATAATTATATAATTAAAAAGTTGTATAATGAATAACCGACTGTTAATTATCGGCAGTCATAATATTAGGAAAGGAATAATTTAATATGTTTGACAAATTGAAAGATATTCTTGTTGAAGAGCTTCAGATTGATGCAGACGAAATCACTGCCGATTCTGAATTGTCGGCTGATCTTGGAATAAATTCCATTGAACTTGCCGACCTTGTTATGCTTTGTGAGGAAAAATTTAATCTGACCATAGAGGACGAGGAGCTCAGCAAGTTCATTACCGTCGGTGATGTGGCAAATTATCTTGAGGCGCACTGCTGATTCGGGAAACCGAAAAAAGAATAATAACATAGCGCGTGTATCTTTGCCTTTTGGGCGGCGGTTCATATCCGGGCTTCGGAGTAAGCTTCGGTTTCCCGTGATATCCGACATTTTTGCAATAATTTGCGGGATTGTCTGTAATTAAGTTTACACGTTCCCCGCTCGGCTTTAAAACAAACGGGACTTTTCTTTTTATGAAAAGTCCCGTTCTTTGTCTACGGCTTGCTCCGGGCTTAAACCTCGTCCGCCGGATATTGCCATAATGGCAACGGAAACCAGGCTCTTGCGAAAGGCGGCAATTCGTTTCTTAAGGGACATACCGGGCTGAACAAAAGATTCATTGCTTCAAGGTGTGAAAGCTCCATGGTCGCCGTCTCGGAGGATTCTTTTACGGTTGGGTTTCCCTGCTCCGATGAAATACACAGATTTTCCCTGCGCGCGTATCCGTTTATAATGAGATTCAGTTTGCCGTCCGGAAGCGACATATAACTGTTTTTCAGTTTCCAAAATGCGTCAATGACCGCCCTGTAATCGAGTATATTGAACATCATCGGCGACGATATCCCAACCCACTCCGAAAACATACAGAGGTCTTTTATATATGACTGCTCGAAATCGGGCAAGGTCACGGTCAGACTGTGCATTGAAAGGCTGTCATAAAGCGAGGTTACAAATCCGAAAAAGTCGGATTTGTCGGCAGTATGGATCTCGGTTATTTTTCCGTTATTCAGAATACAGTAGCCCGCGAATCTGTCTTTATCGTATGCGCAGTATACTTTTGCCTGCCAGCTTTTCATTATGTAAAAAAGTTCATCCTTCGGTCGTAAAGTTATATAATTTTGTTTGTTTATAAGCTCCGAAATTAAATTCAGCTCGCAAGAGTCTTTACCGATTTCTTTAATTTTATATACGGGAGTTCTTTCACTGCCAAGAACATGGCGCATATTGTCATCGTTTACGGTAAAGGTGTACATAACTCCGGTTTTGTCAAATCCGAAATAATTGTACCTCTGTCTTCTGCCGCCCAATGTCGAAAAATGTATGCCGTCCTCTATCATATCCTTCAGGGCGGTATTCATGCACTCTTTCATATATCCCTTGGAACGGTGATACGGATGGACCGCGACGTTACCTATTCCGCGGCATTTCAGTGTATTGCCGCATACCGAGATTTTGCTGTCAAACGCTCCCACGGCGGCGCGTATTTTCTTATTTTCGGTTATGATATAATTTTTGCAGGCGGGATTTTTTTCTTTCCGGTAAAGCTTTGGAAGCAGCTTTACAAAATCATTTTCCGAACCGTTAAAACCAAAAACATAATTTATAAAATCCAAAAAATCTTCATATTGCTCAACACTGCCTTTTTGGCATTTTACATTTGTATTTTCCATAATTATTATCCGTATAAATTCTCCCGTATAACAAAATTATTACGTTCCCTTCTTAGGCGGCGCCGCTTGATGTTATATGGGGAGGCAGATATCCCTCTTAAAACATTGAACGGGGCTTAGCCCTCATAGGATCTCAAGTCCGCTTTTGCGCGGCTCGCATAGCTTCGCGGACGCTCCTGTTTGAGTCAGTTCTTTTACGGCTTCAAGGGCGCTTTCATAATCTCCGAAGATTCCGAACACCGACGGTCCGCTGCCGCTCATCAAAGCCAGCCTTGCCCCGCATTCACACATGACCTTTTTGATTTTTTCCGCGTGTGGGCGCATAGGCAAAACGGCGCTTTCAAAAATGTTAAACGAGCGGTCCGGCAGCAGCTTCCGGGAAAAGCAGTCTTTTATATAGTCAATTGTACGCGCTTCGGGTTTATAGTTTTCAAAGTTGTTGTAAACGCGGTCGAGTCTTTTGTATGCCTCCGGCGTGGGAAATCCTTCTCCCATGCACGCAATGACAAGGTGTGTTTCCGGCATTTCGGCAAAATTACGGTGTATGTCGCCTATTCCCGTAACGAGCTTTGTACCGCCGACCATGCAAAAAGGCACGTCTGCCCCGATTTCCGCCCCGATTTTAAAAAGCCTTTCGGTATTTATATCGGGTTTTGACAGTCGCGCGAGTCCGACCAGCACAGCCGCCGCGTCCGCGCTTCCTCCGGCAAGCCCTGCCGATAAAAAGATATTCTTTTTTATTTCGATTTTTACGGTTCCGCTGTCAAGCAGCCTGTCCGCCGCTTTATAGGCAAGATTTCTCGAGTCGGCAGGCAGGCTTTGCGCGTCGCATTTCACTTCAATTTTCTTTTGGGAGGATTCTTCATATTCGATATTTACCGTGTCGCAAAGACTCACGCTCTGCATTATACTCAAAATGTCATGATATCCGTCTTTTCTCAAAGCACTTATGTCAAGAAACAAATTTATTTTGGCGTTTGCTTTTATTTCAATTTTTTTCATAAAAATCCCGGCTTTTTGTCTTGATATTTTTTTCATTATACTATAATATGACAAAAAATAATATGAAAATATATGAATTTTTTATTACTTTTTGAATTTGTTTTTAAAAATCCCTTGCTTTTGAACCGAATAACGGAACAGGTTAAAAAAATTCAAAAAAGCTATTGCAATTTTTTATGAAATATGGTATAATGTATAATAATGGCTGTATACCGCGGTTTCGCGGTCGCGAAACTATGCCGTGTGCGGAAATCAATAAAATATCACATAGTTAGCCTCGGTTTTAATACGCAAAACCGTGCTTTGTACATTTTTGATATTAAATAATAAATGTGTGATAAAATTATCATTTATTTGCAGATGTAACCGCAAAAGAGTACAGTTATAGATGTATGGTAAATTACAAGGAGGTGTCAATATGGCAAAATGCAGTGTTTGCGGAAAAGGAGTTGTTTTCGGTCAGAGCGTTTCACACTCCAACCGTAAGACCAACAGAACATGGAAGCCCAATATCAGAAAGGTAAAGGCTGTTGTTGACGGTACGCCCAAGACCGTTGCGGTATGTTCCCGTTGTCTTCGTTCAGGCAAGGTTACCCGCGCCTGATGCAAGTGTAATTTATTATACGCAGGGTGTGTTTTGTGGCACACCCTGCGTATTTCAGAATCGGAGCGTTTGAGAACGGCGTGAGCCGTATTGATCAAAGCATTTTATGAATTGCCCGCCGAGGCAGGCGTCATAACGCGTAAATAATTAATATGGGAAAAATATCAATAATAAATAAAAATCTTGATGAAGCTTCAAAAGAATTTCTGTCCGGCTTCGGGTTTACCCTGTTTTCGCTTCAGGAAGCAAAATATCTTGACTTTCCTCTGTCGTCTCATCCCGACATGCTTATGTTTATGGGATTTGACACTCTGTTCTGTCATGAAAAATATTACCGCGAAAACACGGAGCGCGTTGACCGGATTTTGAAACTGACAAAATATTCTCTTTGTGTTACAGACGAATACACGGATAATACTTATCCTCATGACGTGCTTTTCAACGCGGCGCTTGTGGGAAAATATCTGATTTGCAATACACGTCATGTCTCTGAAAAAATTCTTGAGGCGGCGGGCTTTGCCGGCAAGGAAATAATACATGTGCCGCAAGGATATACCAAATGTTCGGTCTGCAAGATATCGGAAAATGCGCTGATAACCTCGGATGTGTCTGTCTATAAAGCCGTATTGCAGCGCGGAATCGAAGCTTTGCTCATATCCGCGGGCAGTATAGAGCTTGAAGGATTTGAATACGGCTTTATCGGAGGGACTTCCGGGCAATACGGCGACAAAGTATTTTTTTGCGGTGATATTTCCCTTCACCCGGATTACGCCTCAATCAAAAGCTTCTGCGAAAAGCACGGAAAAGCAGCGGTGTCGCTTTCAAAAAAGCCTCTCCGCGATACCGGCAGTATATTCTTCATTGATTAACATTCCGAAAGACCGTATGTAAGATCTGATTTTAATTTTCGGACTGTATCCGGACTCATTCTGTGACCGGAGTCCGAAAACGCCTCGCACAACGCGCCGTATACCGGAGGAATTTTTGCCACCGCGGCGTCTATTTCATAATCGCAAAATGAAAGTACCTTATTTATCCATATATCGGAATAATTCGTATTGATACCGCCCGAGAAAACCACCTTGCATTTGTTCCCGAGTATTTTCCCGGCGGTATTAAGGCATTCACCGATATAAGCGGCGTTTCTGTCAAGGATTTCACCGCAGATCTTATCTTTCCGCTCAAAGCCCCTAAAAACGGTTTCGGCGAATGAAGCAATGAATGATTTTCCGCCGTCATAAATTTCGCTTATACTGTCCCAAACCGGCTTTCCCAGCTTTTCGGTTGTTAGTTTTTCGAGAATCGTATGCTCTCCCCTGCCGTCATAGGCACGCAGCACCGCTTCTATCGCGGCCTTTCCGATGTCAAAGCCGCTTCCGGCGGAATCTATGAGATAGCCCCACCCGCCTATTCGGTAGAATCGGGATTGGCTTCGTACAAAGCACACAGAGCCTGTTCCGCATATGACACATGCTCCGTCGGCGCTCCCGATCTCTCCCGTCATCACATTTGTAATGTCCGACTCGATTCTTACAGAAATTTTCGGAAATCTTTCCGAAAGCATACCGTTCATCTCTTCCGTTCGGTTCAGCGCTCCGGAAATCCCTCCGAACACGTAAAATGCATCCGAGACGGAAATGTTGCATTTGTCTATCGCTCCGTTTATCAGATCCGAAATGATATCCACCGAATTATCGGTTCCTATATCGTTTGGATTGGAGGCGCCCGCTTTGTCGTGGAAAAGTATATCTCCTTTTATGTCGCAGCAGACAGCTTCTGTTTTGGTTCCGCCACCGTCGATTCCGAGAAAATATGTGTTCATATAACTGCCTTTCATTCAGATTTTCTTATGTATTCAGTATACTACATATTTAACGTAAAGTCAATATAATATATGGGCATTTTGTCGGATTGAAAAAAACGAAAAATTAATAATAAATTATTGCATACAACACAAAGGAATGTTATAATAAAACAAAACAAATTTTAAAAATAGAATTTTAATCGTAAAAGACAGGTTTTATAAGCTTTTGAAAAAGGAGTACAAAGAGATGCAGATACACGAGTCGGCTGAAAATTATCTTGAGTCTATACTGATTCTGACCGAAAAGAAAGGCTACGTCCGGTCGGTAGATATAGCAAACGAATTGGGATTTTCAAAGCCCAGCGTCAGCATAGCCATGAAAGCGCTCAGGGAAAACGGTTATATCAAAATAGACTCGGACGGCTATATCACTTTGCTCGATAAAGGAAACGAAATAGCCAAAAAAATATATGAGAGACACAAACTGCTTTCGAAATGGCTTGTAATGCTGGGTGTCAACGAAGATACCGCGACCGAGGACGCCTGCCGTATTGAGCATGATATAAGTGAGGAAAGTTTTGAAGCAATAAAAAGACACGTCGCGCCCAAAATATCCGATAAAGAGGAAGATTGATCTAGTGCCGTACTAAAATAATGTCTTGCTGAACTGTAAGGATTTTTTGTGGTAAAAATAAATATAAAAACCCGTTATCGAAAATATTAATATCTCTGAGTCCGCAGACGGAAAGTCTTACGGTTTTCAGGTATATCCGACATTTTCGATAATTCGGGTTTTTTCTTATTCCCGGGAATTTATTTTGAATTTATTCGGGAATATGACGGTTATTGAGGTTCCCTTTCCGGGCTCGCTTTCAAGTGTTATTTTCGCGTTGTGGTACAACGCCCCGTGTTTTACTATTGACAGTCCGAGTCCGGTGCCCCCGATTTCTTTGGAATGACTTTTATCCACACGGTAAAAGCGTTCAAAAACGCGGTTTTGCGCTTCTTTTGGAATTCCGATTCCGTTGTCGCTCACGGAAAGCAGGGTGGATTCGCCGCTTCCCGTTACGTTTACGCGGACAAATCCGCCTTTTTTGTTGTATTTTATCGCGTTGTCGCACAGGTTATAGATTATCTCCTCAAGTATCTTTCTGTTTCCTTCTATAATTCTGTGCTCGCAGTGGGTTTCTATGCTGATTTCGTTCGAGGCTGCCACAAAAGACAGCCTGTCGCATATTCCTTCAGCCAGATTTCCCATATCCACGCTTTCGATATTATTCATTCCGACGCCCTCGTCAAGCTTTGACAGTTTGATAATATCATTTACCAAAGTTATAAGTCTTTGCGCCTCGTTGTATATGTTATCCGCGAAATGAATCGTATCCTCTTCGGAAACCAATCCCGTTTTCATCAGTTCCGCAAATCCGGAAATTGACGTAAGCGGAGTCTTAAGCTCGTGAGATACGTTTGATGTAAATTCTCGGCGTATGTTTTCATTTGTTACCTTTTCGGTCTCATCAAGTATCAGGATAACCGCTCCCGCGGTTTTGTTATCCTCGAAGACCGGATTTGCTATAATTCGCAAATAACCCTGTTCGGACTGGAGTATGCTTTCTCTCCGTTCTCCCATCAGGGCGGTGCTTATTGTACGGCGAAAGCTTTCGCTCCTGTTTATTGAAAGCACACTTTTGTACTCGTCTTTAGAAGAAGCTTCCAGAAGTTTTAAGGCGCTCGCGTTGTATGAAAGTATCTCAGCCCTGTCGTCGATTATTATGAATCCTTCGCTCATATTGTCGGTGATGGCGTTGAATTCCTTTTGTTTTCTCTCAAGCTCCTCCATTTGCCTGTTGATAATCTTGTTCTGAGAGTTTATTTTTGACAACAGCGGAGTCAATTCTTCATATTCCATGAGCTTTTCGGGATGTTCAAGGTCAATGTCGTTCAATGGCTTGACTATTTTTTTGGACAGACTGTGTGACAAAAAGATCGAAAATATAACTGCCAGTACATATATAACAATAATCGGAGTAAGCATACTGAGAGTCAGACTTAACCAGGTTATCTGACTGTCCGAAAGTCTGATTACATCCCCGTTATCTAATTTTTGGGCATAATATAAGGTCTTTTCCGACATAGTCTCTGAGTATCTTTCACTCTTGCCTACACCAAGACTCAGCGCGTCCTTTACTTCTTGGCGATAAGCGTGGTTTTCCATGTTTTCCGGATCGGCCTTTGAGTCAAAAAGAACTGTTCCGTCGGACGCAATAAGCGTTATTCTGGTCCCGTTTGCCGAAAGCCCTTCAAGAAAATCCGGTCCCGATATATTTATCCCCCGGCTGACATATTCCATTTTCTGTTCAAGATCTTCTTCAAGACGATCGGAATAATATGAATATGAGACGCCCAAAATCACAACGGCGGCTATCAGAAGAACAAAAAAAGAAACAATGCAAATTATTTTACAGATTTTTACCGTCATAATAAAGAATTCCTTTTGCGGTGTTTGCTGAACTTCAGTTCAGATTATTTTCATTTGTTTTTAGGTCCGCAATTTTATATCCTATTCCTCTTACGGTTTCCACTATGTCGCCGTATTCTCCGAGCTTTGCCCTGAGCGTTCTTATATGAACGTCAACTGTCCGGTTTTCCCCGTCAAACTCATATCCCCAGATCTGACGAAGAATCTGGTCGCGTGTCAGAACTGCGCCTTTGTTTTCGAAAAGCAGACATAAAAGTTCAAATTCTTTGAATGTAAGAGTTATTTCCTTATCTTTTGCAAGTATCTGATGCTTTGTCACGGATATGTACAGGTCTCCGTATCTGAAACATTTTTCCTCATTATGCCATAAGTCCGAACGTCTTGAAACCGCTTTTACCCTGGCTATCAGTTCCATTACTCCGAAAGGTTTTGTAATATAATCATCCGCTCCGCTGTCAAGCGCTATGACTTTATCATACTCAGTGCTTTTCGCGGTAAGCATAATTACCGGTATTTTTTTTGTTTCTGCGGACATTCTCAATTTTGCCAGAATGGAAAGACCGTCCTCGTCCGGCAGCATAATATCCAGCAGAATAAGTTCGGGAAGTTCTTTGTTCATCGCGTTCCAGAACGTGGCGGCATTTTCAAAGCCTATTGCTTTTGTCCCGGTTCTGTTTAAAGAATATATGACAAGCTCGCGTATGCTTGTATCGTCTTCAAGGAGATATATCATTTGGTTTCCTCCCTTCTGTAAAATTTAACAGCAACTACATTAATTGCTGTTCGTTGATAATCAGTTTAAATTGAAGTCCGAGACATTCCGCGGCTTTTTTACACAGAATCATTCTGCCGAGGAATATCTCAAAATAATTCATCACTGAGCTTATGTGAGTGTCTATCTGGAGCTTGAGCTTGATAAGAGTCTTGTCTTCATTGATCTTGAGCGTTGATTTTACTACTGAGTAATTCACTCTGTCGTGGATGTCAAAGGTCGAAATATCGGCGTTTCTGACCCTGCTTCTTCTGACGTCGCTTTTGTCGGCAAGTATAAGCGCCGCCGCGACGGCGTTTACCGGAACTCCCGTGCCCTCGTCGTGATTTCCTATCGCGGTAACTATTGTAGCGATATCCTCAGCCGGCATGTTCATGCTCTCAAGAATTCTGAAAGCCATTACCGCACCGCTCTGAGAGTGGTCTATTCTGTTGACCAGATTCCCGATATCGTGAAGATATCCCGCAATTTTCACAAGTTCTATCTCGTGTTCCGGATATCCCAGACTTTCAAGAATATAAGCCGATGTTTCCGCGACTTTTGTCACATGCGCGAAGCTGTGCTCGGTAAATCCGAGAGCGCACAGCGATTCGTCCGCTTTCTTGATATAGTGATTGATCGCGGCATCTTTTTTTATTGTTTCAAATGTTATCATTTATATTTCAAGGAAGCTCCTTTTTGTGCTATATGATGATTTATTGTCATTTTAACACAGTCCGATTAACAATTATTTATACAATTGTGAAATAACAGTTAAATCTCCGAGTTTCTGTGAACTCCCGTGACCGAGTATTCCACCCATTCCGCGATATTGGTCGCATGGTCTCCGATGCGTTCGAAATATTTTGCTATCATCATAAGATCTATACACTCTTCGCCTCTTGACGCGTCTTTTGAAACCTCGCTTATAAGCTCACTCCTTATCTGTCTGAAGAGGTCATCAACCTCATCGTCAGAGGCGATAACCTTTCTGGCAAGCTCCACGTCATCCTTTACATATGCGTCAACGCTTTTTGTCACCATTTCCGCTGCCGCCTTTGACATTTCACGCATATGTATTTTATGTCTTAGGCTGCTGTTGGGTATATACTTGATTATTTCCGCTATATCGGACGCCTGATCTCCGATTCTTTCCATGTCCGATATCATTTTAAGCGCGGCGGATATGCGGCGGAGATCTTTTGCCACCGGTTGCTGCTGGAGTATGAGTTTAAAGCACAGACTTTCGATTTCCCTCTCCATGCGGTCGATATCTTTGTCTTTCTCAAAAATTTTCTGGGTGATTTGCTCAAATCTGTTCTGCTTTGCCCACGCGACGTCGCTGTCCTGCTCCGTGTTGTCGGAATCATAATCGAGAAGCGCTTCGACCGCGCCCGTAATGACCTCTTCGCAAAGAGCGCCCATTATTATCATATCGTTATGCAATAATTTCAACTGTTCATCAAAACTGATTCTCATAATAATTAACCAAACCTTCCCGTGATATAATCTTCCGTTCTCTTGTCCGACGGAAGGGAGAATATCTTCTCCGTATTGTCATATTCGACAATCTCGCCCAACAGAAAGAAAGCCGTGTTGTTTGATATACGCGCCGCCTGCTGCATATTGTGCGTTACTATTATTATAGTGTAATTTTTCTTTAATTCAGTGACAAGGTCTTCTATTCTTGATGTGGATATCGGGTCAAGCGCGCTTGTAGGTTCGTCCATCAAAAGCACTTCCGGTCCTACCGCCAAGGCTCTCGCTATACACAGCCTTTGCTGCTGTCCTCCGGACAGACCCAAAGCGCTTTTTTTCAGTCTGTCCTTGACCTCGTCCCATATAGCAGCCTGTCTGAGAGATTCTTCTATTATCTCATCAAGCTTTACCTTGGATTTTATTCCGTGAGTTCTCGGTCCGTACGCAATGTTGTCATAAATGCTCATCGGAAAAGGATTGGGCTTTTGGAACACCATTCCTACCCTTCGCCTGAGCAGCGCCGGATCCATTCCGTTATATATATCCTCCCCGTCAAGTGTGACCTTACCGGTTATTTTGCACCCTTCTATCAAATCGTTCATTCTGTTAAGAGATTTCAACAGAGTTGACTTTCCGCATCCGGACGGACCTATAAAAGCGGTTATTTCCTTTTCCGGAATTGAGAGATTGATATTTTTCAGAGCGTGAAAATCTCCGTAATACAGATCCAGATCCGAAATCTCAATTTTATTCATGTCTAAATTTTGCCGCCTTTCACATTTTAATTTATTGTGTTTTTCTTACTTTTTGGTAATCTTTTTGGCAATGAACGAAGACAGAGCGTTTATCCCCACTACCATTACCAGAAGAACAAACGCTGTCGCGTATGATTCCTCCATGTAAAGTCCCTCATTGTACAGACAATACAGATGTACCGCGAGCGTTCTTGAGGAATCGGTTATATTTCCGGTAAAGTTTGTTCCGGAGCCCGAGGTGTATATGAGCGCGGCGGTCTCTCCGACTATTCTTCCTATTGCAAGTATTATTCCCGCGAATATTCCGGGTACGGCGCTGGGCAAAACGATTTTGAATACCGTTCTCAGTTTTCCGGCTCCCAGTCCGAAGCTTCCCTCCCTGTATGAATCCGGAATCGCGAGAAGCGCTTCCTCGGTTGTGCGCATTATCAGCGGCAATACCATTATAGCAAGCGTACATACTCCGGCTATCATTGAGTATCTCCATCCACACGTCAGAACGAATAATATATATCCGAAAAGACCGTATACAATTGACGGAATGCCCTGAAGCGTTTCCGATGTAAGGCGCACAATTTTTACTATCTTGGAGCCTCTTTTAGCGTATTCTACCATATATACCGCCGAAAATATACCGACGGGAACCGCAATCAGCAGTGTAAGAACCGTCATTTCCAAGGTATTCAGAATTGCCGGAAGCATGGTTACGTTTTCACTGTTATATTCCCATTCAAACAGTGACAGCCGCAGATTGGGCACGCCTTTGATTATGATGTATCCTATGAGAAATATAAGTATCGCGGCTGAAATTACAGCGGCTCCCCAGACAAGAACACGTATGATTTTGGATCCCACATGATTTTTATAGAGTTTCCGGGTAAGACTTTTTGTCCGGTCTTTTTTTTCTTCGGAGACGGTATTTGTCATGACTTTTCCCTCCTTTTAAGCAATGAGAAGGATATGTTTATGAGCAAAATAAATACAAACAATACGACGCCGGTGGCTATAAGAGCGTTCTGATGCAGGCTTCCCACCTCTGAATAAGCCATCTCTATAACTATATTCGCCGTCATTGTCCGCACCCCGGAAAGTATGCTTTCGGGTAGTATTTCCTGATTTCCGGCAACCATAATGACCGCCATGGTCTCGCCTATTGCCCTTCCCACTCCGAGTATGACCCCGGCGAATATTCCGGATTTTGCCGCGGGAAATATAACGGCAAACACACTTCTCTCGTGTGTGGCTCCCAAAGCCAGCGAGCCTTCGTAATAGCTGTCGGGAACGGCGCGTATTGCCGATTCCGCGACTCCGATTACCGTGGGCAATATCATGATTCCGAGCAAAATTGAAGCCGTGATGATTCCCTTTCCGCTTCCTCCGGTGATTGTCTGCATAAGCGGTACTATAAATACAAGCCCGAAAAAGCCGTAAACGATTGAAGGTATTCCCGCCATGAGGTTGATTGCCGGCTTTAAAATCCTGTATAATTTAGGAGGGCAGAATTTCGCGAGAAAGGCGGCGCAGAGCAATGCCAGCGGAACTCCGATAATTATTGCTCCGGCAGTTACGTAGATACTTCCGACAATCATCGGAAATATTCCGAATATCTCGGCGGACGGCTTCCATGTCGTTCCGAAAATAAATTTGAAGATTCCGATTTCACCGATAGCGGGAAATCCTTTCGCGAAAAGAAACAGACAGATTACAATGACAGCCACAATGGACGCCAGAGCGCAGATAAGAAACAGTATTTTCATACCGGTTTCTTTAACGGATATGTATCTTTTTTTCTTTTCGGGTTTAAGTTTCTGATTTGTCATAGTAAATCACCAATTATACCTTAATTTTCCCATGATATTATTAATGCGGAGACGATGCACAAGGCGTCTCCGCATAAGTCCAAGATAAGGAGTCTGATTTATTCGCTTATCTCAGACCAATCGGTAAGCTTACCGAGATATATGTTCTTTATCTGTTCGCTGGTAAGATTGCTTACGGTATTTTCTTTGTTTACTATTACCGCGATGCCATCGTCCGCAATCTTGACCGACTTGAGCGTTGCAAGCTCGGTGTCTTTAAGCTCTCTTGAGGACATTCCGATATCACACGCGCCCTCGGTTGCCGACTCGATTCCGGCGCCCGAACCTGACTGCTGGATCTCAATCTCAACATTTGCGTTAAGAGTTTTGTATGCGTCCGCGAGCTTATCCATTACGGGAGAGACCGAAGTTGAACCCGCGAGTGTTATTTTTCCGGTAAGTCCGGATGCGGTATAGCTTTCGGCGTTTTCGGATACCATTATGTATCCGTTTTCGTTAATGACATTCTGACCTTCTTTGGAAAGGATGAATTTTACAAAATCGCTCGCAAGCTCGCTCAGTGTGTCTTCTTTGTAGCAGATATTGAACGGACGGGCAATCTTGTATGTGCCGTTCTTGACATTTTCAACGCTCGGAGCGACTCCGTCCACGCTCACTGCCTTTACGCTGTCGCTGAGTGAACCCAGAGATATGTAACCGATGGCAAGCTTATTTCCGGCAACCGTTGTAATTACGGTGGATGTGGAAGTAACCTTTTCCGCGGAGCCTACGGTAGCGTCGTTTTCGTTTTCATCCACAATTCCGAGCAGCTCGGTAAACGCGCTTCTTGTACCCGACCCGTCCTCGCGGGATATGACATATATGCTTGTTGAATCATTTGAACATGCCGCGAATGCTGAAACCGCCAAAACAACCGACAATGCAATAACCAAAATTCTTTTCATAACTTAACAAGAAATCCTTTCTTTCAATTTGTCATATTGAATATGTCTATGTGACATACAATACAACCGAAATGTTTTCTGTCTTTTTTTGTTCGCTTTTGTGCACGATAATATTATAGTATACCCGGGTTAAAAGCGATATCTCGGTTATGTTAAATGTAGGTAAAAAATACTTCCGATGTGTAATTTTGTTTAACATAGCTTTTTCGGGAAAAAGTTTTTTTATTGACAATTAATTAATATGAAGCAGATTTGTTTTAACAAAAAGCAAACCGAAAAGGTTTTATTTTAATATTTGTAAAATTATAAATAATTTTTGAAATTATACTATACAAACATGTCATTTTATGATATAATGTATACAGTGTGAAGCAAACGAATAAGTATTGTTTTTATTGAATCAATATACAAAAATGAAATGTCCCCGCGGAAAATAAACAGAAAGGCAATTTACATACTGATTATGGAAAAATCAAAATACAATCGAAACAATCGAAAGCCGCAGAACAAAACAAATGTCGAGCGAAAAAAACGCGGCGGACCGGATTTTTCATATAATAACAGAGGAAGTGAAATACATTTATCCCCGGACAGAACAAATGCCCGGAATAATTATGCCGCAAAATCTGTTTTATCGGACGCGCTTTCGGATACAGGTGTTGTCATTGGCAGAAACTCGGTGCGTGAATTGCTCAAGTCTGACAGGGACATTGACAAGCTTCTGGTTCAAAAGGGTGAACGGGAAGGCTCTATTGTAATGCTCGTCGCGCAGGCGGTGGAAAAAGGTATACCGGTAGTGGAAACCGACAAAAACAGGCTCGATGAGATATCTGGATTCGGACATCATCAGGGCGTTGTGGCGATGGCGTCGGAAAAGGAATATTGCAGTGTTGACGAAATACTTGAGATTGCAAAGGAGAGAGAAGAAAACCCGTTGATAGTGATTGCCGACGGAATTACCGACCCGTACAATCTCGGCGCTTTGATACGGTGCGCGGAAGGCACCGGCGCGCACGGTCTTATAATTTCAAAAAGACGCGCCGTGGGAATGACTTTCTCGGTATCAAAATCCTCCGCGGGGGCGATTGAACACCTTGCCGTCGCGAAAGTTTCCAATATTGCATCGACGATACGTTCCTTAAAGGAAAAAGGTATTTGGGTATTTGCGGCGGAAGCGGGAGGAAAACCGTACTACAAGACCGATTTCAAAGGACCTTGCGCTTTGGTTTTCGGAAGTGAAGGCAACGGCGTTTCAAGAGTCGTCTTGGACGCCTGCGACGCTGTAACCTCCATACCGATGTACGGAAAGGTCAACTCGTTTAACGTATCTACGGCCGCCTCGGTTATTCTGTGTGAGGCGGCTCGTCAGAACAGAGGTTTGTAAAACTCACATTCGCTCAATGATTAAAGCCATCTGAGGAAAGGAAACGCAATGGGAAAAAAGGAAAATAACAGTGAATTGAACTTAATACTTGAACAGCTGAAAAAATCGTATCAGGACGATTCCGACATACCGGATACCGAGTCGGAAAGTACCGGAAATGAGGAAGCCAACGACGATTTTCAGAAAATGTTATTGAATTTTTTTGCCGATGAAAAAGAGACTGACGAAAAGGCAAATCAGGATAAAAACGAAGGCTTGAAAGTCAAAAAAGCCGAGAAAAAAACCGCAAAGGTTCCCTCCTCCGACAATGCGGACAAAATAAACGATAAACCCTTGCATTCCGACTCCGGACCAAAAAATACGGATGAAATGACTGTTATAAATTCCGATTTACCCGGTAATACAAACGGTGAACGCCTCGCAAAAGAAGCCGATATATCAAAGGACTCTTCATCCGTCGCGGAAAAAACGGAAAATCCTCGCAAAATCCAAAAAACGGACAGGTCAGATGAAAATAAGACGCCTGAAACGGTAGATTCTTCGGAAAATACGGCAATTGAGAAAACCGAGGAAATCCGCAAGCGGGAAATCAGGAAAAGTGAAAATATACGGGATATGTCCGAAACGATTGAACAAAAAAAGAAGGCCGCGGAGGACGTCGGCGAGTCGGTATCCGATATTGAGCCGGAGGACAATATATTGAATCAGCCGCTTGTTAAAGGAAAGCTTGACGAGGGCACGGCGGTTGAAAATGTTATCCGGATAATGTTTGCCAATAAACCCAGACCGGATTCTGCGCAAAACGATTTCGGTGAAAAAAACGGGGCAAATCAGACGCAATCCGAAAGCAGGGTCGTTTTGCCCAAAACCGATACCGAAACATACATTGAAAAAGATATCGGGAAACCGGATTATGATTTATCGGATGAAAACGCGAAAAATATCGAGGATGAATTGACTGAAGATATAAGGGACGGTATTTCAGAGCAAATTTCTGACACTGAACAGCTTCTGACAATCAACGACAGCAATGTTATCGAGTTTGTGGAATCCGAGCAGATACCGGCAAAGGAAACCGGTGAACAACATGTTCCCGCCGTCGATAAAAGTACAAAAAACGCGGCGGAAGAATCTGATGATATAGAGGCTTTGCTTGATGAAATAATTGCTTCAAGAGTGAAAAGCGCCGCCGTAAAAGACGCGAAAGATAAAAATGATTATTTTGACGACCCGCTTCAGGGGCATATTTCATCAAAATTTCCGTCCGCGTCAGGTTCCGGCGATACTGAGGGTGTTACCGGTCAAAACATTTCCGTGTCTCAGTCTTCACCGAACGCAAGCGCAGTGCTTCAGGAACATAAAGATATTGACAATGACGATATATCCCTGCTTCTTGATTTGGGATATGACGAAGAAGTAAACAGCGAGGCGGGAGTTCAGCGCACCGAAAAGGTAAAACGGGATATAAGAAATTCGTTTGTTCCCGACAAAGACAATATTCCATATGGTTTTTGCGGAAAAGAATTTTCGGACAAGTCTCAGGCGGGCGAGATAAGAAAGCAATACAGCCGCGACAAGCAAAGGCTGCTCATACGTCTTGCCGGCGTATCGGTCATAGCCGTGATTCTTCTCTTTCTGAATCTTACATTCGGGTTTGACAACAAAACCGAAAGTTATATAATATATCCGGTGTTTGAGGTGTTGCTGCTTATTATAGTCTGCGTGTTTTCTTCTCCCGGGCTGTACAGGGGAATCAAGGGAATCTTTAAGTTTGAGCCTACGGTTTATTCACTTCCGGCAATTGTCGCCGCTTCGTTTTTCATATATGATTTGTTTGTCATCTGCGTATATTTCTCTGATGAAACGCTTATCGAAAAAAACAACATAATGCTTCTTGGCGTAGTGGTCGCTTTGTTTTTTATCGGCGCGATTGTCTCGGAAATTGCCGATTGCAACAGTGAAAACATGGCGTTTATAACCGTAACGTCCTCGGACAAATTATACGCCGCGGAAAAATTCGGCAAAAAAATTGAAGAGAACGATAAAAATTTCAGAACCAAGGGCAATTTCTCGGACCATAACAAATTTTTCGGAAACAATGTGTACAGAATAAAAAGAACTTCCCTTCCCGGAGGGTACTTTGGCAGAATATCTCAGAAGAAAAACGGCTATGTCAGATTTCTGTTTTTGTTCGCGGTAGTTCCGGTAGTTGCCGTAATCACGGGATGTGTTTCGGTTATTACGGGAAACGGCATTGCGGAGGTATTGTCTGCGATTATATTTACTTTGTTTATGGGTTATCCTATGGCTGTCACGATATTTGTATCGGTTCCGAAATTTGTGCTCGCAAAGAAATTATCTTATAAAGACTGCGCGGTAATAGGGGATGTCAGCGCGGAGGAAATTGCCGAGGCTGACGGACTTGTTTTCGATGATATCGAAGCGATAAAAATAATCAACAGCATTGAAATGAGACCTGAAAATCAGACCGACGTAAAGAAAAGCATACGCACCGCGGCACGTATTTTCGCGGCTTTGGGAGGACCTTTGTCCCAGACACTCGGAAAAAACGCCGACATAAACGACATCCGTAATACTCCGGACATAATTATATCCTCTGTAAAGGACAACGGAATTGAACTTTATATGGATTCGTCAATGCATGTGATGATAGGCGACAGATCTTTTTTGTCATCATACGGAATAAAAGCGCGGATTGATGAAAATGTATCAATGTCTCTTAAGGCAAAGGACAACAAAGTGATTTACATAGCAATTGACGGTATACCGAAACTTGCGTATATTGTTGAAAGCAAAGTTATGGAGGAATTTGTTAAAACCGCCTCCGTGCTTGCACAAAACAACGTGCATACGATAGTAAAAACATATGACCCTGCTATAAACGACTTGTATTTTGAGCAAAACAGGGCTTCTGCGTCTCATGCCGCCATAAGTGTTTATAAGCCTTCCGAATATGAAAATCCGAAGACAGTCGGAGAGTCCGACAGCGGTATTATTGCGGTCAATGACTGTAAAAACATTGTTTATCCGTTGATTATGTGCCGTCAGGCAAAGAAGCTCGGAAAATTACACGGCAGATTAAACGTATTTTTTGCGTTTATCGGACTTGTAATTTCGGTAGGTCTTACATTGCTTTCATATTTTACGGACATTTTCGCATGGGTGCAGAATTACCGTGTGGCGATCATTCTGATTTATCAGCTTTTGGGTATAATACCCGTTCTCCTCAGTTCCTCCGGCATGGTCTCGGAGGAAGAGGACAAGGAAAAGCAAAAATAACCGAGGGATTTTATGAGTGAAAATGAACGTATAATAAATTCATTGATTAAACAGGTGTCAAAGCCAGGCAGATACTGCGGTGGAGAATTCGGGCAGATTATAAAGGATAAATCCAAGGTCAAAGCCCGTTTTGCCTTTGCGTTCCCCGATACATATGAAATAGGAATGTCAAACCTGGGCGTAAGAATACTTTACGACTGTCTTAATAAGGAAAATGATATATGGTGCGAAAGAGTATATGCCCCATGGACGGATATGCAGGAGAAAATGGATGAATATAAGGTTTTTCTGTGGGCGCATGAGAGCAAGGATGAGGTAAGAATATTTGATTTTCTCGGATTTACCCTCCAATATGAGATGTGTTACACAAATGTGCTGAATATGCTCAGACTTTCGGGCATTCCTCTTTACGCGGCAGAGCGCGGAGAAGAATTTCCTTTGATTATCGGAGGAGGTCCGTGCGCATATAATCCCGAACCGATAGCGGATTTCTTTGATCTGTTCAACATCGGCGAGGGAGAAGAAATGCTTGTGGAAATTGTACGTCTTTACATTAAAATGAAAGCCGAGAACAGATATACAAAGGCGGACTTTCTTCACGAGGCGGCAAGGACAATACCCGGCGTTTATGTTCCCTCCTTATATGACGTTACATACAACGGCGACGGAACGATAAAGTCGTATACTCCCATATTTGACGATATACCCGCGAAGGTCGAAAAGCGAATCATCCAAGACATGGACAAGGCGGAGTTTCCGAGGCGGGTTATAATGCCTTACGTCGAGGTCGTTCACGACCGGATAATGCTTGAGGTTTTCAGAGGCTGTATAAGAGGCTGTCGGTTTTGTCAGGCGGGCATTATATACAGACCCGTAAGAGAAAAAACCCCCGATGTGCTTAATAATCAGGCGAAATGTCTGTTTGAAAATACGGGATACGAGGAAATTTCCCTTTCCTCTCTGTCTATCAGCGACTATTCGGGACTTGCGGAACTGACCGACAAGCTGCTTGAATGGACGCCAGAAAATATGGTAAGTCTGTCCCTTCCCTCTCTGCGCGTTGACAGTTTTACAAAGGAACTTATGGACAAGGTCGCGACTGTCCGTTCATCCTCGCTTACCTTTGCGCCCGAAGCGGGAACACAAAGGCTGAGGGATGTTATCAATAAAAATGTCAATGAGGATGATTTGCTCAGGGCTGTAAATGTCGCGTTTGACGCCGGAAAAACACAGGTCAAACTGTACTTTATGCAGGGATTGCCGACAGAGACCGAGGAGGATCTGAAGGGTATTCCCGCACTTGCGAAGAAAGTAATAGAGTCATTCTACGCAAATCCCAACAGAAACCGGTCAAGATCTCCTCAGGTTACGTTCAGCGTTTCGTGCTTTATACCCAAGCCGTTCACTCCTTTTCAGTGGGAACCGCAGGATTCTTTGGAAACGCTTGAAGAAAAACAAACTTTTATCGGTGAGTGTGTCAATGACAGAAAAATAAAATATCAGCACCATGACGCTAAAACCTGCCGCATTGAAGCGGTACTCGCCAAAGGAGACAGGCGACTGTCCAAGGCCCTTGAGCTGGCATGTAATGAGGGATTCAGGTTCGACGCATGGAGCGAATTTTTTGATTATGACAAATGGATATCGGTTATAGAGCGGGCGGGACTCGACCCCTCGTTTTATGCCAACAGAAAAATACCGTATGACGAAATTCTTCCGTGGGATATTATTGACTGCGGTGTCACCAAAGAATTTTTGATACGCGAGAATAAAAAGGCTCATGAAGGCGTTGTGACCCCCGACTGTCGGACACATTGTTCGGGCTGCGGGGCAAACAGACTTGGAGGTGAGAGAACGTGCTGTCCGAAAACCGCAAAGAATTAAGCGGCTGCCATTCAAAATTTGAAAGACCGTATCTTGAAAGCCCTGAGATATTCAGGATAAAATTCACCAAGACCGGAAATCTTCGGTATATTTCTCATCTTGACCTTCAGAGGACTTTCCATCGTGTTCTGGTCAGAGCCGGAATACCAATGTGGTATACCAAAGGATTTAACCCTCACGCGAAGCTTGTGTTTGCGCTTCCCTTGCCTATAGGCTGTGAAAGCATGTGCGAGCTTGCCGACCTTAAAACAGAGCGCGAAATAACCGAGGATGAAATCAAGGCGCAGCTCAACACGCAGCTTACGGATGAAATGTATATTCTTGACGTATACAGACCGGACACAAAATTTGCCGACATTATGTATGCGGAATACAGAATAATCATAAGTTCACCCAATTTAAAACCCGATACCGCCGAAATTGTTTCAAAGCTGTTTTCTTCCCCGTTATATATGATGAAAAGGACAAAATCGGAGGAAAAAGAGGTAAATATATCGGATTTTATAAAATCGTTTGAAGCTTTTTTCAAGGATGGCGCTCTCGAGATAAAAACCGTACTTTCCGCCGGCAGTACCGCAAATCTGAATCCGGAATATTTAATTGCCGCTTTAAAGGACAGGACGGATATTTTCGGTTGCGATGCGTTAAATTGCTCATATAATATCATGAGGACTCGATTTTACGACCGCGACATGTTTGAATTCAGATAATATTTAACAAAAAAGTTTACATATATCAATTGCTTTTTTTGATAAAAAATGATATAATCAGTATAATTATGGAATGCGTCCGTCATTCCGTTATAATCGGAGGTTTTTATATGGCTATTAAAATGAGAGTACTTTGTTATCCCGAAAAGAAAAAACTGCTTGCGGTCGGGAATATGATTAAGGCGGAATACGACCTTAATGTAAATTCCGTAGACAGAATTCCCCCGGCGTATTCCTGCGACAAAGAAAGGCTTGTTATTCTCGCTATTAACATCAAAGGAAATACTTTGCCCGATGATTACAGACTGTTCGTAAAAGAGCTCACAAAGGCAAGAGCGCAAAATGTCGCCATATTGTCCGCCGGAAGTGAAGAGGCGGTAAATCAGACAAAACAGCTTGTCAAAGAAGCAGGCGCAAATGTTATCGAAAATACCATGCAAATCAAAATAGGTCTGTTTGATTCTAAGGTTTCCGATACCGAAAAGACCGATATCCTCAATTGGGTAAAGTCCACCATCGAAGCACTCGCCTGAAAATACATAGAATTTGTTATAGGAATAGGGTTGCGGTATAAGATAAAAAGCCGGCAACCCTTTTTTATTGACTCTTTATAACTTTATCATTGGTCTGTTATCAATACTTTAAAAAGAGCCCCAAGCGCAAAATATTTACAAAAGGCTACTTCTCATAAGGAAATTAATCCATAGTGCGCGGCTTGCTCCCGCCTCCGACAAAAATACCCCGACAGATTTTTAAGTTCTGTCGGGAATTTCAGAACAAATTAAAATTCGCCAAGTCTTTCTTGAAGAAAGTGACAATTCTGATTTTAGAGCATTTCAAGATGCATTGTCAAAAGACGAAAAATGGAAGGAAAACTGTTGTTCATCTTTAAATCTCCTTTTATCGCCGGTTTCGCCTTTGTATTACAAACGCACAGGGCTTAATCCTACCATTATTCTTCTATGTATAATTCGTCATAGGACCAACGTAGCGGGTTTTCGTAAATATATTTTCTTATTTCATCATAATCTTCACGCCCTCGGATGATATGCTCATAAAAAGAAGTTTGAAACAATTTGTCCGATAAGCCATTCTTTTTACATTCTATTGTTGTGAGTGATTTGTACGCGCAAACAATGTCCATAATCGTAGGGCGGGGGCTTGCTCCCGCCGCTTCACCATTCAATATAAAAATTGCATGTATATGGTTGGGCATAATTACGTACTGATCAACGGAAAGACAAGAATACCTTTCTTCAAGCGAAAATAATTGTTTCTTTGCAATTTCCCCGAATAGAGTATATTCTACATGGTTTGTTTCGGCGGGAGCAAGCCCCCGCCCTACGATACGAGACAATATACACCGCCTATTTTGTGTGCATATTGTTATGAAATAAGCACCGGTAGCGCTGTAATCAACACTATTCAATCGAGGATGTTTCCGATCCGGTAAAATTTTCTCTTTATCTATATTTATCACCCGTTCTATTTAAATTTATGTTATATACGGGGATTTAAAAATATCCGGATTTTCGGAATATTTGCCGTAATTCTCCATAATTATATTTACTGTCTCCAAAGGGGTTTTGTGCGTCGTGTCTATGACAATATTGTAATTGTTATAGTCGTAATAATCGACGCCGTAGATATCCAGAAATCTGTCACGTTCCACAAGGCTGCGTTTTACAAGCTTTTCGCACGCGTCGTCCACGTCAATGTATTTTTCCTCTTCTCCGCGCTGATTTTTCATAACCCGGACTGCCGCCTCATGCGGGTCTATTGTCAAAAAGATTTTGAAAGTATTTTTGGCAAAATACCACGCCATACGTGAGTCGAATACAAGTTTATCATCCTTGCGCTCTAACGAAAGCCGTGTAACGGTCTCGTCTATTTCTCGGTCAAGCTCCGGATTCTCATTCATTCTGAGATTAAGCTCAAGGGTTGAGATACCGAGACGTCTGGCGTATTCCCTTTGCACCGCGCCTGTACTGTAAATTGTAAAGCCGAATTTTTCCTTCATAATACTGCATACGGTGGATTTTCCGCTTCCGAGCTTGCCCGTGATTGAAATCAGCATATAATAAAAGCAACCTTTCTTTTAAACGTATTGAGTGAATAACGTGAAAGTAATACATCGTATCAAAATACAACCTGTTTCACACATAATTATTTGAATGGCAAATCTGCGATATTTATGTGTACAATTATATCACTTTTTGGTTTCACTGTCAATGTTTAACAACTATAAAAACCATATATCGACATACCGATTATTCAATTATTTTGCCGAAACCGGTGTTTTTTAAAGAGAAGCAAGGAATCAAAAAGAATTCAAAAAAACTTGCGAACGCTTGCAACAAGAATATAGGAGATAAGCTTTACCGGTTTATAGCGGGAGATTAAACAGACGCCGAAAATCGGATATGTCTCCCGTCGTCTGTGAGGCGGAAGACATATGCGCTATGTTATACATTATTTAATCTGTTTAGTCTTTTTAATCTTTTTGTCCCTGCTGTTTTATTTTTTTGTTTTCTTTAAAGTGGATCACAGCCGAGCAGACCGCTCCTCCCGCCGCAAAGGCTATACAAAGATAGACAAACAGATTGCCTATGACAGAGTATAAAGTGACGTTGTTTCTGATATAAACATCGTCCATGATATAACCTTCTTTCAGCGCGCCGAGCTCCTGCAGTATCTCACCGGTGGGAGATATTATTGAAGATACGCCGGTATTCGCGGCTCTCACCAGATACCTTCCGGTTTCAATTGCTCTGAGCTTTGACTGCGAATTGTGCATATAAACCGCCGCGGAATCCCAGAACCAGGAGTCGTTTGTGGATATACAGATAAGCTCTGCCCCGTCGTTTACGGCTTCACGTGTCACCTGCTCGTAAATTGAATCGAAACATACCCCGCAGCCTATCTTGCCGACTTCGGTATCCATTATGTTGCTTCCCTGCCCGGCAAGCAGATCCTCTTCGAGCATTCCGATGTTTGCCAGAGGGGGTATGAGCGTCATTACCAGACTGCGCATCGGGACAAACTCCCCGAAAGGCACAAGGTGACGTTTTGAATAAATAACCTCTCCGAAGGTGCCGTCGGGCTTTACTTCTATTATCGAGTTATACAGACCGTCGTCGTCGTTGTCGGTATAGTCCGCTCCCTCTTCCTCGGTAAACGCGGAGATCAAAATGGTAACATTAGCCTCTTTGGCAAGGTTGCTCACATACTCCACCATATAGTCATATGAGAAAATATTGTACGGCAGCGCCGTTTCGGGCCAGACCACAAGGTCTGCTCCTTTTTCCGCCGCTTCAAGCGTATATTTTTCGTATACCTCAAGACTTCTTCGGTAGCTGTCGTCGCTCCATTTGTCGTGCGACGATATATTCCCCTGTATCGCCGCGGCGGTTATCTTGTCTCCGTTATTATTCTCCATTACAGCTTCACTTACGATACCTGTCGCAATATTGAAGACCAGCAGTCCGGCGCATACTGCCGACAGGGTTTTGAGAAGTTTATTGTAAAGCAACATGTAGGCAATGGAAAAATTTACGATCAAAAGCAAGAATGTTATAAAATACGAGCCGAAAAGCGACGCGCTCTGCAGCATGAAGGTGTAGCTGCTCTGCCCCAGACAAAGTCTTCCCCACGGTACTCCCCACCAGCCTATCGTCTGACTCCATTCAAACGCGGTCCAGATACACGCCGCGGCAAAAGGTTTCAGTACCGGCAGCTTCCGGAAGAGCGAGGTGCGTGACAGCCCTGCGTACAAGGGAAAAACAAGCGCGCTCCAAACCGCCTGAAACGCGGAAAGCCCCAGCCATGCCACGGCGACTACAACGGCGGAGGCGCCCCTTGACATTCCCGTGAAATCCATAGGATACATATAAAAGAACCAATGGTAGATCACAAGGTAGTAGCACATGAAAAAAACAAATCCGTAACCGTAGAATTTCCGTATTTTTAATTCTTTTCTGTCGGACGCGACCAGAAGCACAAACGCCGCGGGTATCAGTGTTATCCATTCCAAAAAGCCCACTGTCGGAAAAATCAGTGTCAAAGACGTAAGAATCCCGCCGACTGCCAGAAGCAAAAAACGAAATTTTATTATTTTATCGTAAATACAGATATTCAATGCAACCCTCCGATAATACGATTAATTTTCAGACGTTTTAATTATATCCGCAATCCTTTCAGCCGCGCCGGGAAAATCATTTACAAACCAGATTTTCTCCGGCGGTATACTTACCTGCCTGCCGCTCAGATAACCCAGAATCCCGTCGTCTTTGTCAAAATCAAAAATAAGTCTGTATGAGTACAGCGCCTGATATTTATATCCCTTTTCCCTGTCAGCCCGGTTTATTCCGTATTTTCCGTCTCCGAGCAGCGGATGACCGATATGCGACAGATGCGCTCTTATCTGATGTGTTCTGCCGGTTATAAGCTCTACCTCAAGCAGAGAGCGGTTTTTGTTTTCGGATAATACTCTGTACTTTGTAATAATAGTTTTGTAGCCCTTTTTCGCGCTGTCCGAAATGCTGACTGTGTTGTTTTTCTCGTCTTTTTTTAAATATCCGGTAAGAGTCTTGCTCTTTTCGGAAAAAGTACCATGCACCGCGCAAATGTAGAATTTTCTTATTTGGTCGTTTTTGATTTTTTCATTCATTTCACGCAGTGCCTGTGCGTTTTTTGCCGCAATGACTATTCCCCCGGTATTTCTGTCGATCCTGTTGCATAATGCGGGAGCAAAAGACTGTTCGTCAAACGGGTCGTATTCTCCATTTTTATACAAATATGACTGTATATGCATTATCAGCGTGTTGTCGGAAGCGCTTTTATCCTCATGCACAAGCACTCCCGGACGCTTGTCGCACAGAATGATGTTTTCATCCTCGTATATAACTTCTGTTTTAGGCACAATACGCGCAAGCGCTGAGACGTCCTTTTCGGGTGAGGAAAAAAACTCGTCTCTGATGTATAGCCGAATTTCATCCCCCTCGCAAAGCATATAATTCTGTGCGGCTCTCTTATTGTTTACCTTGATTTTTTTTGTACGGATATATTTATACATAAGCGACGCAGGAAGTCCGCAAACTGCCTTTGAAAGGAATTTGTCAAGCCTTTGTCCCGCGTCGTTTTTTTTAATGATTATGGTATGCATGGAGCAATATTATGTACCTTACAGGGTACCGAAAATTCTGTCTCCGGCGTCTCCGAGTCCGGGCACTATATAAGCGCGTTCATCCAGACAATCGTCAAGCGCCGCCGTGTAAATATCAACGTCGGGATGCTCCGCCTGAACTTTTTCCACTCCCTCGGGGGCTGAGACAAGACACATGAATCTGATATTTTTACATCCTCTTGCTTTTAACATTGAAAGGGCGTCGCACGCGGATCCTCCGGTAGCGAGCATAGGGTCCACAAGGATAACGATTCTGTCTTCAATATCATTCGGAAGCTTGCAATAATATTCGACCGGCTTATGAGTCTGAGGGTCTCTGTAAAGTCCGATATGTCCTACCTTTGCCACGGGAACCAAGCTGAGAAGTCCGTCCACCATACCGATACCCGCTCGAAGTATAGGAACGATAGCAAGCTTTTTACCCGAAACCATTTTTGCTTTGGTTTTTGTTATGGGAGTCTCAATGGTTATGTCCTCAAGCGGCAGGTCGCGTGTAAGCTCGTATCCCATAAGCATGGCAATTTCATTCAGCAGCTCTCTGAAATCCTTGGAACCTGTTTTTTTGTTTCTCATAATAGAGAGCTTGTGTGTTATAAGCGGATGATCGACAATGTGAAGTTGACTCATAATCCCGTCCTTTCTGTGGCTTTTGATATTCTGCCTCTTTCTTGAATATGCTTATATTATACTACCCTTTTGTGTGTTTTTCAAGTGCTTTTTCGCAATTTTCGCAAAAATAAAAGAATTTTTATCTCAATTCCCTTTACAAAATACGAAAATCATGGTAAAATGTATACAGCGTTAATTGTATGAATTTTAATTAAGATGTCTCCCTTCTCTCGGACGGGCGCCGCTTGATTTTTGGGTGGGAAGATAAATTCTCCCGCAGAAAACGCTGAATGACGGGGTTTTACCCCATTTATTGAACGTAAAGAGATACGTTCAGATATTTATATACTTGTTATGTACCGGTTTTGTCTATACAAAACTTTTTTGATTATGTGTCAGAACGTATTTGATTGGAAACGGTATAATTGTTAGTTTTATCGCAAAAAATCAGTCATAAAAGGAAACAGAAATGTCGGATATTAAGAAAAAAGTCGCGGTTATCACATTGGGATGCAAGGTAAATCAGTATGAATCCGAAGCAATCTCCGAAGGTCTTGTAAAATCGGGATATGAAATTGCAAAAGAAGACGAAAAGTGCTTTGCTTATATTATAAATACCTGCACAGTAACCGCGGAATCCGACCGTAAGGCAAGGCAGATGATACGCCGTGCCGTTTCAAAAAATCCGGACGCATATATTCTGGTTGCCGGCTGTTATTCACAGACAAATCCGGACGCTGTTGCCGCGATTTCCGGGGTTGACTATATTTGCGGTTCTTCAAATAAGCTTTCGGTTATTAAAAAGCTGCATGAGTTGGACGCCCGGGGACACAAAAATTTCAGCGCGGAGATTTCAACAGAAGACTTGACCGCTGCCGGATTTGAGAAAATGTGTATTGAAAAATTTGACCGGACACGCGCGTATATAAAAATACAGGACGGATGCGAGTCAAAATGTACATATTGTGTCATTCCCTCCGCGCGCGGGCATATTCGCTCAAAGCCTTTTGACGATGTTATTGAGGAAGCCCGGCGGCTGACTGAAAGAGGCTGCCGGGAGGTCGTGCTTACAGGTATAGAAACCGCTTCGTACGGCAAGGACCTGTCGCCCGACGAAAATCTTGCCGAATTGCTGTGCGGAATAGACAGGATTGAAAATATAGGCAGAGTAAGACTCGGCTCGCTGGATCCGTCGGCATTGAAGCCGGACTTTATTGATAAAATATCCTCTCTCAAGTCGCTTGCGCATCATTTTCATCTGTCGCTTCAAAGCGGAAGCGACAGAATACTCGCGCTGATGAAAAGAAAATACAACTCCGAGCAGGCAATGAACACAATAAATCTTCTGAGAGAGGCATTTTCGGACGTTCAGCTTACCACCGATATTATAGTCGGATTTCCCGGCGAGAGCGACGAGGATTTCAGACAGACCTGCGACTTCGCAATCCGGGCGGGGTTTCTGATGATACATGTTTTTCCGTATTCAAAACGCGAAGGTACAAAGGCTGCCGAAATGGATAATCAGATAGCCGAAAATGTAAAACACGAAAGAGTCGGAATACTGTCGGCGCTGGCAAAACAGATAAGATGCGGAATACTTGACTCTTTTGTAAAAAACAATAAAGTTACCGATGTGCTGTTTGAGTATTTTTCCGACGGGTATATGTACGGACACTCCCCGGAGTTTGTTGAGATCCGTGTCAGGACAGACTTTGATTTGCGCTCACAGATAAAAAAAGTCAGGATAATCTCACATAACGGTGAATTCTGCGAAGGATTGTTATATAACTAAATTAACATGTTTTGCCACTTGATTTTTCAGTGGAAGATATAATCTCTCACAGAAAGCGTTGAATAACGGGCTTATCACATTATTGAATTAATTGTGATTTCAGGCGTTTGTAAATGCCGCAACCATACGTTTTATAATTTATTAGGAGGCAGGTAAGCTGATGTTTGTAAAAACCAAAGAGCGGAAAAAAGGCATTGTCAGAGACTTCCCCGATCTGAGCGATGAGTCTCTCGGTCTTATGGCAGAGGACCTTGGACTTTATATGTCCGTATCGGAACTTAAATACTGCGCTTCGCAGATGAAAGCCGATAAGGTAAAGGATATAACGCTTGACGAATTGTATATACTTGACAGTCTCTGTTCGTCCGCAAATTTCTATCCGGAAAAAATCGAAATCGACAGCTTCTCCACAAACAGTCCGTATATTGCCGAAACATATACCGATTTTATAAAAAGAAGGCAGGAATTGGACGGCGGTCAAAGCAGACCTGTAAATCTTGTGTCATTTTTGGCAACCGCAAGCGAATATCTTTACAGAAACCGCAAAAGACTTCCGTTTTCGGCAAATTTTGCCCCGTCGGTTGAAAATTCGGATCTTGTGAGACTTTGCGGAGGATTATCCGCCGACAATGATTCTTTTAAAATAACTTCATACGGCGGCGACGGCATGGTGTCGTATTTCGGCATATATAGAAAAGCGATTCCGTTCAAAAGAATAAAGGAAACTGACGGCAATCTGCTCGCCATAGTAATTCCTCATGACGGAGAGAGTATGGAGGAGTATGAGAAAAACTGCATCGCGTTTCTGAATGATACTTTGATCCGCAATACGGTCTGCAATCCCGAAGTTACTTCCAAGACAGGCATTATCGAAAGAATTTCAAGATATACCTCGGGATTTGACGTAAATATAAAAAAATATCCCGCGGACGCCTCACGTATGTGCTATGCCGATTACGCGGCGTCACTTAAAGGAATGCTGAATTTTATTATTTCACCGTCGGATATCTCAAATGTGTCGCAAGCGGCGAAAAGAATGAAGATAAGAGTTTTTTCCGTGGGAGAGATCACTTCAACCGGGTGTTTCAGAATTATCGACAAAGACCTTGTGACCGCTACGATCAAGACGAGGCTTTTGAGCTCTGTCGCGCTGCGCTCGGTCAATGCCGTCACCGTAAACCGCGATATTACCGATGACCCTAACAGGTCTTGTATCGTTTCCTCAAACGTAAGTCCGGACAAACACGCATCTTTGCTTGTTCGTGAATACACAAACGACAGTTTTGAAAGTTCCGATATTCTTACATCCGTCTCAGTCGGCCGTCTGGATCAGAATCCTTTTATGTCCGCCATGTATGCTTCCCTTTCCTCGGTTACAAAGCTGGTTTGCACGGGAGCCGATTGGCGCAATACTTCCGTCAGCTGCGATATTCAATCGGACGGGAAAAAGGATGTCGGAGCTTTGAGCAGAAATCTGGCGGCTTTTCTGGGTTTGTACCGGGTTCAGACTGAATTGTCGGTTATTTCCGCCGGAAGCAAAGCGGATTTCGGTACGGAATCCGGCAATGGCGGAAACATTGCGGTATATGCGTCGGCTCAGATTCCGCTTAAAAAAATCTCCGACACATTTGTATCGCCCGGACATGAGATATATTTACTCACTTTCCCGATAAACGACAACGGTATGCCGGATTTTGACGGGCTCAGAAAATTTTACGATAAATATTCCGGTCTTGTGAATGAAGGCAAAATTATTTCCGCGCGCACGGTTGCCGGAAAAAATGTAAAGGAAACCCTCTCTCAGATGTGTTCCGGTAATCTGACCGTTGAATTTGACGGCGTTTTTTCAAATGCCGGACTTGATCCGCGTCTGGCTGTAATAGCGGAATCAAAAGAGCCTGTGGACGGAATTAAAATCGGAACCACCGCGCTTAATGCCTCCGAAGTTTCCGACAAAAATTCTGTACCGGAAAAGAAAACAGGCAACAGCACCGGTATAATGTCTAAAATATATTATCCCAATGTACGGGTAGCGCTCGTTTGCTTCAACGGAAACACACGGGAACAAAAAATACTTTCGGATATGTTTGGATACTCCGGCGCTGCCGTGAATATTGTTTCCGGATCGCGCGACAGAAATAGTTATGACCTGATATCCCTTGAAATGAGGCGTTCCTGCATTACGGTTTTCTGCGGAGACAGGGACTCGGTGTCGGGCGCTTTGGACAACCTGAGAATCAGGTATGTGTCCGATGAATATATATCGCAGGGCAAACTGCTTATTTCTTACGGATGCGGGGCGAGCGAAGCGTTCGCGAAAGCTTTCGGAATCAATATTCCTGACGGTGATTACAGAAAAATATCGACTTTGGATAATCTGCGCGTTTATTCTTCTGACCTGTCTTCGCCTTTTTCCGGAATTGATTATTCATATAATTGCTCCGTCGGTTCTGACAATTATTTTGTAAAGCCCGGCAATTATGATTCTCTGATAAAGGTACAAAACAACGGAATTATATACTCCGACGGATTTTTGTCCGAAGACGGGTATAAAGCGGCGTTCTTTTCAATTCTTACGGATGAAGCCGTAAGATCGGCTGTACAATACTTTCAGTGACATAGTTACTTTCTCGGAGCGCCTTTCAATAATAAAATTAAATCGTGAAAAACCGCGTATACGGTAATATATAAAAAATAAAGAGGTGTTTTTACTATGGAAAATGAAATAAAAAAAGGCGGAATATCGGTAGAGACAAATCATATATTCCCGATAATTAAAAAGTGGCTGTATTCGGAAAAGGACATTTTTCTCCGTGAAATAGTGTCAAACGCCACTGACGCGATAACAAAACTGAAACGGCTCTCCTCTCTCGGTCAGTACGACGGGGGAGATGAAAAATATTCTGTCAAGGTTACGCTTGACAAGGACGCGAAGACTCTGACGGTTTCGGATAACGGCATCGGAATGACCGAGGAAGAGCTTGAAAAGTACATTTGCTCAATTGCGCTGTCCGGAGCGCTTGACTTTATTCAGAAATATGAAGACCAAAATCAGAACAACGGAATAATCGGTCATTTCGGACTCGGATTTTATTCCTCGTTTATGGTTTCGGACACAGTCGAAATAATAACGAAGTCATATACCGGAGAGAGCGCGGTTCACTGGACGTGCAACGGAGCGGGAGAATACGAGATTGAAAGCTGCGAGCGGGACGGACACGGTACCGATGTGATAATGCATATATCCGAAGAAGAAAACGAGTATCTGGACAAGTATAAAATACGCGAAATACTCGATAAGTACTGCTCCTTTATGTCTGTAGACATATTTTTCAAAGACGAGGATTCCTCGGAAGACAAAAAAGAAGAAGCGGAAGACGATAAACCAATTAACAACACTTCCCCGCTCTGGCTGAAAAATCCCTCGGACTGCACTGACGAGGAATATAACGAATTTTATAAAAAAGTATTCGGCGATTACCGTGATCCTCTGTTTCATATTCATATAAACGCGGATTATCCGCTTAATTTCAAGGGTATACTCTATTTCCCCAAGCGTACCAACGAGTATGAGTCTTACGAAGGTCAAATCAAGCTGTTTTACAATCAGGTTTTTGTCGCGGACGATATAAAAGATGTGATTCCCGATTATCTGCTTATGCTCAAAGGAGTGCTTGACTGCCCCGAACTTCCCCTCAATGTATCAAGAAGCTATCTTCAGGATAACGCATATATTAAAAAGGTCGCGTCTCATATCGTAAAAAAGGTTGCCGACAAGCTCTGCTCAATGTGCCAGAACGACAGGGATAAATATGAGGAGATCTGGAGAGAGCTTAAACTGTTTGTCGAATACGCTTCTTTAAGAGACCGAAAATTTCACGACAGGGTGAAGCAGTCCTATCTGCTTGAGCTTTGCGACGGAAAGTTCATGACGGTGGAGGAATACCTGAAGGACTGCGAGGAAACCCATAAAGACATTGTATATTACGCTACCGACAAGGAGCTTCAGGCGCAGTATATATCTATGTTTGAATCCCAAGGCTCAAAAATTGCCCTGTTTAATCATCAGCTTGACACACAGTATATCGGAATGTGCGAGAACGCTGACGATAAAGTAAAATTCAAGAGAATAGATTCGGATGTCGCCGACATGCTCAAAAGCGATGAGAACGCGGCGGAAAATGAGGAACTGACAAAACTTTTCCGCGAGGTTTCGGGCAATGAAAATCTCAATGTAAGCTTTCAGGCGTTGAAAGACGAAAAGGTTCCCGCGCTCATAACGCTTTCCGAGGAATCGCGCCGAATGGATGATATGATGAAAATGTACGCCGGCATGGGTATGAATGTGGGAGACGGGCAATTTCCTACCGAGTACACATTGGTTGTAAATTCAAAATCTCCTTTGATAGCCAGACTTTCCGAAATCGGCAGGGACGACCCCGAAAAATCAAAGCTTATGGCGTCCGAAATCTACAAGCTTTCCGTGCTCGCGCAAAGGCGCATGACCTCGGACGAGCTGAAGAGCTTCTTATCAGACAGCTTTTCGCTTCTCGGGCTGCTTTAACTGACCTGATATGGGACTTATATATTCAGATATTCCCGAGCTGGACGGCAGGGATACGGATTTGGTTCTGCGCAATCTTAAAGAGACGGAAGACGAGCTTGACAGGATAGTTGAAAAGCGCCTTGCGCATCTTGTCGAATTGTCCAACTCTGTCATCAACGACGGAGGAGACCCGGATATTATAAAAAGCATTATACTTTCTCTGAAGTCCGACAGCTATGACAATTCGGAGAATATAATTGAAGAAAACAGGAGCGGCGCGAGTGCGGTATATTCCAGACTTTCATTTACGGAAAGAATGATAATCTGCGAAAATATTGCCAAACGGTTGTTCACAGACAAAAGACTCGCTACGGACTTGCTTTTTGGTGAATCCAATGAAATTTCAAACGCCGCGTCGGAGAGGATTGCGTATCTGAAAAATTCTTATAACGACAATGTTTATATGCAGTTTTCAGCTTTGTTTTCCTCTCCGCGCGCAGCCTACTTTGAGAGTGTAACCGATGTGTGTGAAAGTGTATATAACGAAAACTGCGAATACTGTATCCTGCCGATAGAGACTTCATCAGACGGAAAACTTACAGCCTTTTACGAAATTATTCTGAAATACGGTTTTAAAATAACAGCGGTGTATGATCTTAGTCATTCAGAAAATAAAAAATACACAAGATATGCCCTTTTGGGCAAAAAATTGCGCAGAGAAACGTCTAAAGAAGCGGTTATCAAATCCAAATCAAAAGCAAAATTTTTTGAATTTGCCGTGGAGTGCGACGAATACCCCACAATAACCGATATTTTATGTGCCGCGGACTATTGTTCCATGCAGCTGAGGCGGATAGATACTCTGAATTTCATATCCGAAAAATCTCAAAAATCTCCGCTTATATGCCCTGTTTTCGGAATTGACGGCTCAGATTTTCTGACCTTCATGACATTTTTGTCTATCGACTGTCCCGATTTTTACACTATAGGAATATATAGACAGATCTGAATTTTGCAATACCGGTATAATTTCGGTACAATTTCATATGATTAATAACGAAAGGATTATTTAAAGATGGTGAAGCATATAACCTATACCCCGCACGGTGTCTGTTCAAGAAAAATAGACATAACGATTGAAGATGATATCATAACTGACGCAAGCTTTACCGGCGGGTGCAGCGGCAATACCCAGGGAGTATGTTCGTTGATAAAGGGCATGAAGGTAAACGAGGTAATCGAACGCCTCGAAGGTATAAAGTGCGGTTTTCGCTCCACATCATGTCCCGATCAGCTTTCAAAGGCGCTTAAGCAGTATCAGGCAGAAAAAGAAAGCTGACTTTGTATGAGAACAGCGTGAATTTTTTCAGTGGCAGCGCGTATCTCACACGAAAAAATTAGATGGCGCCCACCTTATTTTGAAGCGGAGGACATCTTAATTTTGTTATACTGTTTGTGCCGTCTGCAACGGCATGGAAGTTAAAAATGCGTTATACATTAAGGTTTTAAGAGAGGTTAAATAAAAAATGGAAAAGTATCTCGAAAATTATCAGCGGTGGCTGAATTCTTCCAAATTGACAACTGAGGAAAAGGCGGAACTTGAAGCGATAAAAAACGATGACAATGAGATAAAGTCACGCTTTATTTCCAATCTTTCATTCGGTACCGCCGGACTCAGAGGGACTATGAAACTCGGTACAAACGCGATGAACATATATACCGTAGCTCAGGCAACACAGGGTTTTGCGGCTCTGATTTCCAAATCAGGAAGAAACAATGACGGAGTTGCCATAGCGTATGACTGCCGCAATAATTCCGAGCTGTTTGCCAAAGTTGCCGCTGAAGTATTGGCTGCCTCCGACATCAAAGTATATATTTTTGACAACCTGCGCCCCACACCGGAGCTTTCCTTTGCCCTGAGATACTTGAAGTGCGTTGCCGGAATAAATATCACGGCCTCTCACAATCCCAAAGAATACAACGGCTATAAGGCATATTGGGAGGACGGAGCTCAGCTGCCGCCGGAGCACGCCGAGATCGTATCCCGTGAGATCGAAAATACCGATATATTTGAAGACGTCAGAAGAACCGATTTTGACTCCGCGGTAAAACAGGGGAAAATAAAAATAATCGGTGAGGAGATTGACAAGGCGTACCTTCGCGAGGTGTTTAAACAGACCGTAAATCCCGACGCGGTGAGAAATGCCGCGGATAATCTGAAGATTGTTTATACGCCTCTGCACGGCGCGGGATATAAGCTTGTCCCCGAAATTCTTGAAATGACGGGGCTGAAGCATCTGTATCGTGTTGAGGAGCAATTTAAAATCGACGGAAATTTCCCTACCGTTAAAAAGCCAAATCCGGAGTATGAAGAAGTCTTTACCCTCGGAATAAAGCTTGCTGACAGCGTGGGCAGCGACCTTGTAATCGCCACCGACCCGGACGCCGACAGAGTCGGAGTGATGGCAAGATGTAAGGATTCGACATTCAAAACCATAACCGGAAACCAGATGGGCGCGCTTTTACTTGATTATATAATAACGGCATATGAAGAAACCGGCACTATGCCTACCGAGCCGTATGCCATAAAAACCATTGTATCTACCGAACTTGTATCAAAGATATGCGAGGCTCACGGAATCAGACTTTACAACGTGCTGACCGGTTTTAAGTTTATCGGCGAGGTCATAAAAAAGCATGAGGAAGAAGGAAGGGGCACTTTCCTTTTCGGCTTTGAGGAAAGCTACGGATATCTCAAAGGCACCTACGCGAGAGACAAGGACGCGGTTGTAGCTTCTATGCTGATATGCGAAATGACCGCCTATTACAAGCTGAAAAACATGACTCTAATCGACGCGCTTGACTCGCTTTACGAAAAATACGGTTACTGTTCAGAGTCAAACATTGAAATATATATGGAAGGGCTCGACGGTCCCGCGAAAATCGCGGGCATAATAGACTCACTCAGAAACAGCATTCCCGCAGTCTTGGGAGACGCGAAAGTTACGGTATTCGGAGATTATAAGGCGGGTGAATTTACGGAACTGGAAACAGGCAGAAAATATTCGACCGGGCTACCTAAGTCAAACGTGCTGTCTTTCAAGCTTGAGAACGGCGACGTTATCCTTGTCAGACCTTCGGGAACCGAACCGAAAATAAAATATTATTTTCTTGTAAGCGGTTCCGATAATGCGGATACCGAGCGTAAAATATCGGGATACAAAAAATCACTTAACGTCTGAATTTCCCGAAATATAGCGAACTTGATAAACGCCACCCGCTGTCCTTAAAGACATCGGGTGGCAATTGATTTGTCATAAGAATCGGAAAATTGACTCATTTATTTAGGTATTATTTCAGGATTACGTTGTCATTGCCAAGCAGTGCTTTCAGTTCATTAACCGCATACTCTGAGTAATACATCCTCTCAATATACCTTGAGTATTTCGCGTTACTGCTGTCGTAGAAAAATACAAACATGCTTCCCTCATTGAAAATGTCAACGATATTTTTTGCTTTCAGGAATTTTTCACATTCCATGTCCGGGACGCGTATATAAATTTTTGTATAGGATTCAACGCTTTGTGAATGTTGTGCGTATTCAGAGCCCGGTTTTTCCGCTTTGTAAGTCTGAGTATAGCTTTCAACAGGATTTTGCGATTGATTTTCGGATATTCCGGAAGATGTGTAAACCGAAAGATAAGCCGAGTACTTTGTAGGAATAATTTTGTTTTCAACGTCCTGTGCTTCAAGTAAGTCGCCCGTTCCGGCAGTATCCGCGGCGCTGAATTTGGAATTTTCAATTAAAGGCGTGATATTGTTTACAATTATCTTTGCGGGTTCATCTTCTCTGAGCGAGACAGTCCCGTCCACGCAGACCGCCGCGTCGGTATATATTTCGTGATATAAATTGTTGTATGCTTTCGGAAAAACGATACATTCTATTTCCCCAAGCTTGTCCTCAAGCGAAAAAAACGCCATTCTTTCATCATTTTTTGTGGATTTCTGAGAAACCGAATTGATGATGCCGGCAATTTTTACTTTTTCTCTGTCGCGGAACCGAATTTCATCTGTTTCATCGTCCGGCGCAAAATCGCAAATAGGCACGGAGTCAAGTGTTTTGAGATATTCGGAGTAATTGTCAAGCATGTGCCCCGAAAAATACATTCCGGAAGACTCTTTTTCAAGCATAAGCTTTTCTTTGGTCGTTAACTCTCTGACGTCGGGATACTCATATTCAGGAGCTTTCAGCTCTCCGGACGAAAACATATCTATCTGCCCTGCCGGATTGTTGCGGTTCTTGCTTTGAATACGGTCAACAATATCTTCATACGCGGCAAGAAGTTTAGACCGTGAAATCTTTAAGTTGTCAAAAGCCCCGCATTTTATAAGCGCCTCAACCTGTCGCTTGTTAATGTCGGTAATTGCGCTCATTCTTTCGACAAAACCGTAAAAAGACTCGAATTTACCGTTTGACGCTCTTTCGCTGACTATCAGCTCTATAAATTGCTTTCCCACATTTTTCAACGCCAACAATCCGTACCTTATGTTGTTGTCCGAATCGGTACTGAAATAAATGCGACTTCCGTTTATATCGGGAGGCAATACTGAGATACCGAATTTTGCGCACTCGGCGATATACTCCGCCACTTTCGACTGACTTTCGAGCACGCTTGTAAGAAGCGCCGCCATGTATTCGGCGGTGTAATGTGTCTTCAGATACGCGCTCCGATACGCGACAAGCGCGTATGCGGCGGCATGAGACTTATTGAACGCGTAATTCGCGAAGCTTGACATATCGTCAAACAGCTTTTCGGCTTTGCCTGCGTCGACGCCGTTCTGCTTCGCTCCCTCTATAAACGCTTCCCTTTCCGCTTCAAGCACGTCGGCTTTTTTCTTTGACATCGCTCTTCTGACAATATCGGCGTGTCCGTAAGTATATCCGGCAATATTTCTGAAAATGCTCATCACCTGCTCCTGATATACGGTACAGCCGTAGGTTTGCTTCAATATAGGCTCAAGCTCGGGTATAAAGTAAGTTACTTTGGACGGGTCATGTCGGCACTCAATAAACTTCGGAATCGAATCCATCGGTCCCGGACGGTACAGCGCTATGGCGGCAAGTATATCGTCGATGTTTTCCGGACGGAGATTCTGCAGCATCTGTCTTATCCCGTTGGATTCAAGCTGAAAAACTCCCGCCGTGTTTCCTTTGGATATAAGCTCGTATGTTGCTTTGTCGTCAAGCGAAATCTTTTCGATGTCAAAATCCGGATGTTTTTCTTTTATCTGGGTCTGGGCGTCATTGATAATGGTAAGATAACGGAGAGCCAGAAAATCGAATTTCAAAAGTCCGAGCTTTGCCACGGTATCCATGTCAAACTGTGTGACAACGGTTGAGTTGCTTACCGCAAGCGGAACATATTCATATACCGGTCTGTCGGTAATTACCACGCCCGCGGCATGAACCGATATGTTTCTCGGCATTCCCTCAAGCTTAATTGCCGTATCGATAAGCTCCCGGATTTTTTCAGAGCTTTCATATTGGTTTCTAAATTCGGGAGATTTCATGGCGTCGGACAGAGTAATTCCCAACTCCCTCGGTACCGCCTTTGCCACCCTGTCTATTTCGCCGTAAGGCAGTCCCATTGTTCTTCCGCAGTCCCTAATAGCCGCCTTTGCCGCAAGCGTTCCGAAAGTGACGATTTGAGACACATGCTCTTTCCCGTATTTCCGGGCGACATACTCAAACACCTCGTCTCTTCTGTTGTAACAGAAATCTATATCTATATCCGGCATACTGACCCGTTCGGGATTAAGAAAGCGTTCAAACAGCAGGTCAAATTTTATCGGGTCAATATCGGTTATTCCCAACAGATACGCAACGATACTGCCCGCGCCGGAGCCTCTGCCGGGACCTACCGGTATCCCCGCTCCTTTGGCAAATCCCACATAGTCCTGAACAATCAGAAAATAGTCGGCAAATCCCATTTTATTTATGACCGAAAGCTCATATTCAATTCTGTCGGTATATACCTCTTTGCCGTATTTATCACAATCAAAGCGCAGGTGTCCTGATTCCGTTTTCTTTTCCAACCCGAGATAAGTCATCTCGCGCAGATAATTCTCCGCCGCCTTATTGTCGGGACACGGGAATTTCGGAAGATAGACTGTATCGAAATCAAAATCAAACCGACACATGTCGGCGATTTTAACGGTATTTTCAACGGCGCTCGCATATTTTCCGAACAGACCTTGCATTTCTTCCGTGTTCTTAAGATAATAGTCATCGGTGTCAAATTTCATTCTCTTGTCGTCGCTTACCGTAGAGTTTGTCTGAATACACATCAATATGTCCTGTACCTGAGCATCCTCTTTTCTGAGATAATGACAGTCGTTGGTGGCGACAAGCCCTATGCCGCACTCTTCCGCAAGACTTACAAGTCCCGGTATGACAGCCTGTGTTTCTTCGGTTCCGTGATCTTGGATTTCTATATAAAAATTCTCCTTGCCGAACACTTCGGCGTATTTCAGCGCGGTTTCCTTGGCATCGGAATAGTTTCCGCCCGAGATAAGCCTCGGAATTTTCCCGGACAGACATGCCGACAGGCATACAAGCCCCTCGGCGTGTGAAAACAAAAGGTCTTCATCTATTCTCGGCTTTGAATAAAATCCTTCCGTATACCCTTTGGAAACAAGATATATTAAGTTCCGGTATCCCGTTTTGCTTTTACATAAAAGAACAAGATGATACGGGCTTTTTTCCGCGTTGCTCTTTTCAAAGCGTGAGGAGGGCGCCACATAAACTTCACATCCGATTATCGGTTTGACTCCCTCACTCTTACACGCCTTGTAAAAGGCAACCGCCCCGTACATGTTTCCGTGGTCGGTAATGGCGACGGCGTCCTGTCCGCATTCTTTTACCCTGCCCGGAATTTCCGAAATGCGGCAGGCGCCGTCGAGCAGACTGTATTCGGTATGAAGATGAAGATGAACGAATTCTCCCATATAAACTCCATTAACATAAACAATTATCTTTCATGTTTCTTTATATACTCAATAAGAAACATAGATTTTTAAATGAGTCCGGATTTTTCGGCTTCCTTTATTATTCTCTCAAGTCTGTGATTAAGCCCTGATTTTGATATCGGCGGCGAATGAAGCGCGGCAAGCTCGGAGAGCGACATTTCCGGATTTTCACATCTGAGCGTCGCGGTAACTCTGAGTTCTTCGGGCATTTCTGAAAAAAGACCGCCGGATATAAGTCTTTGAATGGCAAGCTGCTGTCTTGCCGAAGCGTTGACGGATTTTGAAATGTTTTTCGCCACACAGTTGGTCGCCCGGTTCTCATTGTTTCTGATGTCTCGTTCTATTTGCGAGTTGTAAAACGCGAACACCGTTTGCACGGCTCCGCACACCGTAAGTATATCTTCAATCGCGCTTCCGCTCTTCAAATACAATCCGTAGCCGCTTTTTCTCCGCACGATACCGGGATCGATATCCGATTCATTCATGATTCTTTTCAAAAACGCAGCCCTGCCGGCGTCATGAGTATATATCTCAAAACCGTAAGATTTTTTCGGGTCGCTGATACTTGAAGAGGTGCACACCGCCCCTCTGAGAAAAACCCCGGCACAGCTCAGACACTTCAGATTCTTTTTCAACGTATTGTAATTTTCCGACGTATCGTCAAAATCCCTGCAGCGAGTGACAAAATCAAACGCCGACGTAGATGAAAAAGAAAGCTCGGTATTTACGCAAAAGCCTTTTTTAATATGACGCAAGGCGACATCGGTACGGTATACCTGCTTTATAAGCTCCGACAGATTTTTTAAATGACTTTCGTTGTTTACGCTGAGAATTACTTTATTTTCAGAGATATCGGCGGACATGAGCGCGCCTAAAACAAAGGCTTTTTTACAACAGTTTTTCTTTATAGCTACAGAGCAGAGCTCATTTTTTACCTCGTTGGAAAAAGACATATTAATCTCCCATGCCGCTTTAAGGCATCCCTCTCATTCTGACGGGATATAAATTACTTCGCATTCAAGCCTGACGCCGGAACTCCCGTATACCTTGTCTTTAACCATTTCTATAAGTTCCAGTATATCTTTTGACGAAGCGTTTGCGCGGTTGACGATAAAACCCGCGTGTTTTTCCGAAACCTCGGCGTCGCCCACCCTGAGCCCTTTCAGTCCGGCGTCCTCGATAAGTTTGCCGGCGTAAACTCCGTCGGCGGGACGTTTGAATACGCTTCCGGCGCTCGGAAAATCAAGAGGCTGCTTTTCTTTTCGGTTTTTCATATATTTATTCATTAAATCAAATATTTCTCCGCCCTCTCCCTCTCTCAGTTCAAAAACCGAAGAAAGCACTATAAGATTTTTATTTTCCGAAAAAGCACTTTTTCTGTATGAAAAATGATGCTCGGGCGCGGATATAGTCATTTGTTTTTCCGACGCGGTATCATAGCACTCGGTGCACACAACAATATCGGAAATTTGTTTTCCGTAGGCGCCCGCGTTCATGAACAATGCGCCTCCGACGCTTCCCGGTATTCCATACGCGAATTCCATTCCGGTAAGCAAATGCTTTTTGCCGGCTTCAAACGCAAGCTCGGTTATAGACTTTCCGCACTCCGCCCTGACCCGAATTTTATCATTCATATGAATATATTCGGTATTATTCATATACTTTGTAAATATAACCGTACCTCTGTAGCCGTCGTCGTCAAACAGCACATTGCTTCCGTTCCCGATCACGGTATATCTCTGTCCGTTCTCTTTCAGTGAAAAAAGTATGCTTTTAAATTCCTCGGCATTTTTGGGAAATGCGGCAAAGTCGGCCCTGCCTCCCACCTTAAAAGTAGAATATCTTGAAAGGTCTTCATTTTGCCTGACCTCTATATCATCAGAAATAATCATTTTCCCCATAGAACAACGTCCTCGATTTCCGAAAGATTGTTTTTAATATAAGTTATTTCCATGTTCTCCGGAGTCGGCTTGCTTTTGGGATTGTACCAACAGGTGTCAATGCCCGCGTTGATTCCTCCCGCGATATCCGAAGTAAGAGAATCTCCCACGATTATTGTCCGCTCATGAATAAATCCGGGAATACGGGAAAAAACGCGGTCAAAAAATTCCGCTCTCGGCTTTTCATATCCTATATCCTCCGAAATAAAAATGCCTTCAAAGTATGTATGCAGAGCGCTGGGATTGAACCTGCCCTCCTGCACCCTTTTGTTTCCGTTTGTCACCAGATACATTTTACATTTTCCGTAAAGCTTTTGACACAAATCAAGGGCGCCTTCCATAAGATATGATTTATTTGACAGACACTCCTCGTATTTTTTTGCGACTTTTGCCGGGTCGCAGGAATATCCGTAAAATTCACAGAATTTCTCCCACCTTGAATAATACAGTCTTTTTTTCTCTATTTCTCCCTTTTCAAGCATTTTCCAATGCATATCGTTTATCTGCGAATATTTCTCCGCAATTTCGTCGGATACCGGCAATCCGAAAAAACGCATGACGTCGCATACGGCTTCATGTTCCGAGCGCTTGAAGTCCAAAAGCGTATCGTCGGCGTCAAAAAGCACAAATTCATAACGGGACATTTAAATTCACCTTTCAATTATGAAAAATATTTTACTGCAATATAGTTTACATACATCATCTCATAATATATTATACATTATGTAACCGGAAATTGCAACACAATTTATAAAATAAAATCAAACCTACTTTGAGATATTCAAACTTTTCCGGTGTCCGAAAACCCGTAACAAAAAAGCTTTGGGCTGTTGCGGCAAATAAAAAAATCTCCGATATTTTGATAAATAACGGAGATTCCCGGACGGAAACAAACAAAAATAACAAATCAGCCTCATGTTATTTTAGAAATCAATTTTACAAAAACCGCAGTGCCGCGGCTTGTCTTCATAGGTCGGTCTTGAACACATCGGACAGAAAAATTCGTTTTCCGAGGGATTTACCTTAACGTAATAGGGCGCTCCCTTGTGATGAATTACCTCGGCGCCGGAGGCATAATATAAGGGATGAAGATTATCCGCGTCAAACTGCTTTTTTATAATTTTCCCGTTTTCTCTTTTGACCGTCAAAGATAAGACCAACTTCTCACGTATAATCGGTCTTATATATCCCACAGGCACAAAAACCGTTTTCAGTTCGCATTTGACCACACTGCACTTATATGTTCTGTCGAAAATAAGCTGAAAAAGCTTTATTTTATAAAGCAAAAAAACATATACAAGCGACAGGATAACAATTGCGCCGGTATTAAAAAAGGTACTTTGCGATTTTCCTAATAAAAAATAAAGAATAACAAATAAAATCAACAGAGCAAGCATTACTGCTATCTTGATTGTTATTCTCAGTCTGACTTTTTTCCCGATAGTCATATCATTGACAACTCCTGTTTGCGGAAATTTTTTGGGCTTTTAAACAATCGAAACCGTGTATCGGCGCAAAACATTATTAATATTTAACATATAAAAATTATATCATGTCAAAATGAATTTGTCAATTATCAGTTAATATACTTATTAAACAAAATTTATCCGCGCGTTTTGTTCGGTATCGACAAAAATCGGCATTTGAAACTGATTTTAAAAATTTACCTGTATTTCTTGTATTCCTCTTGAAAAATAATGAAAAATGAGTTATAATATATACATATGTACTATATTTATTTTATAACGGCTGATTTTATTAAACCGGTTATTTTTCCGTGTGAAAGGAGTCTTTGCTGATGATAATTATCGGACTTACAGGACCGAGCGGGTCCGGAAAAGGTGAAGTTTCTAAAATTTTATCTTCATACGGTTTTTCGGTAATCGACGCCGATTCTGTTTATCACGATATACTTATGCCGCCCTCCGACTGTCTTGACGAACTTGTGAGCAAATTCGGTCGCCGGATACTTACCGCGGGAAACACGCTCAACCGCGCAACTCTTGCCTCGCTTGTATTCGGCAAAGGAAATGAAGAAAATCTGGAAGCCTTAAACAAAATAACCCATAAGTTTGTTTGCCGCAGAATCAGGAATATAGAAAAGAGCCTTAACGCCGCCGGATGTCCTGTCTGCGTGATCGACGCTCCCCTGCTTATCGAGTCCGGACTTGACGCCGACTGCGATTTTGTAATCGCGGTGCTTGCCGAGAAGAATCTTCGCGCGGCGCGCGTTTCCGCACGGGATAAAATCTCATCCGATGACGCTCTTGAACGGATAAATTCACAGAAGCCCGACGAATATTACTCGGAAAACTCCGAATATACAATTTATAATAAAAGCGATATCAATGCGCTCAGAGCGGCAACCGAAAACATACTGCACGAAAGAGGGGTCGTTATTGCCAAGTGAAAAGCGGAAAGCGATCTAAAAAAGCTCCGAAATACGGCCGCATAGTTCTGGTGATTCTTGTCATATCAATCGCGTTCGGATTTCTTTTTGATTTTATTTGCACACAGATTGAATACAGGATGTATCCCAAGGAATACAGTAAAATAGTTTCAAATTATGCGGAACTGTACGGTATACCGGAGGACATTCTCTATGCCGTGATAAAAACCGAAAGCGGATTTGATTCCTCCGCCGTATCGTCCGCGGGGGCTGTAGGACTCATGCAGCTTATGCCGGAGACTTTTCTTTGGCTTACAAATGACATGACGGGCGAGCATCTTGCCGAGGGCATGATATATGACCCGGAGACCAACATCCGCTACGGAGCATATTATTTGTCCATGCTGTATGAAAGATACGGTGTTTGGGAAACAGCTTTCGCCGCGTATAACGCCGGCCCCGGAGATGTTGACGGTTGGCTTGAGAACGAAAACTACAGCAGCGACGGAAAAACCCTTTCCGAGATACCGTATAAAGAAACAAGGTCATATGTGAAAAAAATAAATAAAGCTTCGGAAAAATATCAGAAACTTTATTTTGATTGAAAACGGCACAATTACATAGATTGCGTTATTCAGACCGGATTTCGGAGCGCTTTCCGTATATTTGGATTTTTTCTGTCCGCGCAATCATAAAAAACAGTTTTTATAAGAAAGGAAAAAAGAAAATGAAAAATAAAACGGATCTGAATTATCAAAAGACAAATATTTATGAAAAGCGCGGAGATGATTATATTAACCTTGCAGAGGATTATTCTGTCGGATACAAGAAATTTCTTGATTCTTCAAAGACAGAGCGCGACTGTGTGAAAAAAACAATATCACTTGCCGTGGAGAACGGTTTTAAGGAATACGATTTCGGGATGGAGATCAAGCCGGGAGACAGATATTTTTATAATAACAGAGGCAGGAGCATTTATCTTTTCAGAGTCGGAAGCGAGCCTGTTGACAAAGGTATAAGAATATTGGCGTCTCATATAGACAGCCCCAGAATTGATTTCAAGCAGATGCCTATATATGAGGACGGCGGCTTTTGCTTCGCTAAGACCCGTTATTACGGAGGCATACGCAAATATCAATGGCTTGCCCTTCCCCTTGCTCTGCACGGCGTCATTGTCAGAAAAAACGGGGAGACCGTTGATATATGTATAGGAGACGATGAAAACGACCCGGTATTTTATATAAACGACCTGTTGCCGCATTTGGCTCAGGAGCAGTCAGAAAAACCGCTCGCGAAGGCAATATCCGCCGAAAACATGAATGTTCTGCTCGGTTCCCGGCCTTGCGACGACTGTGATTCCGAATGTGAGTGCAAAATAAAGCAGAATATTCTGAAGCTTTTGAATAAAAAGTACGGCATATGCGAAGAGGACTTTTTGTCCGCCGACATTTTTGCCGTCCCGGCAGGCAAAGCCAGAGACGTCGGATTCGACCGTTCTCTTATGAGCGCGTACGGTCATGACGATAAGGTCTGCGCGTACCCTTCACTTACCGCGCTCTTTGAGACCGGGGATAGCAGTCATACCGTAATGGTAGTGCTCGCCGACAAGGAGGAAATAGGAAGCGAAGGCAATACAAGTATGAAATCCGAGCTCTTTACCGATATTATGGGAGCGATTACAGAGTCTCTCGGCGGAAATATATATAAAGTGAGGGCAAACTCCAAGTGTCTGTCAGCCGATGTGACCGCCTGCTTTGATCCCAATTACGCGGAGGCTTACGACCCGAAGAATACCACAAGGATAAACTGCGGTGTGGCAATGTCAAAATATACGGGGCATGGCGGCAAGAGCTCCACAAACGACGCCCCGGCGGAATATATAGCATGGCTCAGAAAAATATTTGAGGAAGCAGGAGTGGTCTGGCAGGCGGGGGACATGGGCAGAAACGACCTTGGCGGAGGCGGAACCGTGGCTAAATTTATTGCCAATCACAATATAGAAACCGTAGATCTGGGAGTGCCGGTCATTTCCATGCACGCGCCTTACGAAATCGTCTCCAAGGTTGACGTTTACAGCGCGCACACCGCATTTTCGGCGTTTTGCAGGTTATGATGACTGACTTCACTCAAAAGCTTGACGATATAGAGATTAAATATAACAGGCTTGAATTTGAGCTTGCGAACAATACTTCCCTGTTGTCGGACGTAAAGGCTTACGCCGCCGCCATAAAGGAATACAATTCTCTCGCTGTGCTTGTCGAAAAATACCGTTCCTACAAAAAAGCTGTAACCGACGCCGAGAACGCCCTGTCTCTGTTGGAGGAAACCGAGGACGCCGAACTTAAAGAAATGGCTTCCGACGAATTAAGAGCGTCAAAGGAAAACGCGGAAATACTGAAAAATGAGATCGCGCTTCTGCTGATTCCCCGCGATCCAAACGACGACAAAAACATTATCGTGGAAATCCGCGCCGGCGCCGGAGGAGAAGAGGCGGCTCTCTTTGCCGCTGTCCTTTTCAGGATGTATTCCATGTACGCGGCAAACATGGGCTTTAAAATATCGGTTATGAGTGAAAATATGACCGAACTCGGCGGGTATAAGGAAATCGTATTTACCGTGGAGGGCGAAGGGGCATATTCGCGCTTTAAATTTGAATCGGGTGTACACCGTGTTCAGCGTGTGCCTGAGACCGAGTCGCAGGGACGTATCCAGACGTCTACCGCTACTGTGGCGGTGCTGCCCGAGGTTGAGGATGTTGAAATCGAAATAAAGGATTCCGATATTGTTTTTGAATCCTGTAAATCAAGCGGAGCCGGCGGTCAGCACATAAACAAGACCGAATCTGCTGTACGACTGACGCATAAGCCTACCGGGATTGTGATAGAATGTCAGGAAGAAAGATCGCAATTCAAAAACAAGGACAAGGCTCTCAAAATGCTGCGCGCCAAGCTTTACGATATAAAACAGCGGGAGCAGTCTGACAAAATAGCTTCAGACAGAAAAAATCAGGTCGGTACGGGCGACAGAAGCGAGAAAATCAGAACCTACAATTATCCTCAAAGCCGTGTAACCGACCACCGCATAGGACTTACCGTATATTCTTTGAACAGCTTTATTGACGGTAATATCGGTTCGATGATAGACGCGCTGATAGCCGACGATACCGCGAAAAAGCTTAATTCCGAAAACAATTGAAGCTGAATTGACAAGTTTATAAGCTTAAGAGGTAAATTTTTGAATACAGAAGTAATTAAAATTACAGATATAAATAATCAGAAAAGCGAAATACTGAAAGCCGCAAGTATTCTGACAAACGGCGGACTTGCGGTAATTCCCACGGAAACGGTGTACGGATTGGGAGGGGACGCTTGCAGCAAAGAGTCCGCGAAAAAAATATATGCCGCAAAGGGACGTCCCTCCGACAACCCTTTGATAATACATATTTTCAGTCCCGACGACGCGGAAAAATACGCATATACCAACGAAATATATTACAGACTCGCCAAAGCGTTTATGCCGGGACCGCTGACCGTTATACTCAAAAAAAAGGATATAATTCCCTATGAGGTTACGGGCGGGCTTGATACCGTCGCGATACGCTGTCCGTCACACCCGGTTGCCCGTGAAATAATAAAAGCGGCGGGTATTCCGATAGCCGCGCCTTCCGCGAATCTTTCGGGCAGTCCGTCTCCCACATGCGCGGAGCATGTCATAAACGATCTTTACGGCAGAGTGGATATGATAGTGGACGGAGGAGAATGCGAAATCGGACTTGAATCGACTATAGTAATGGTTAATGAGGACGGCGTCGTTACAATGCTTCGTCCGGGAGCCGTCACATATGACGCGCTTTGCTGCGTCTGCGAAAGAGTGGTATTGTCTCCGTCAATGGAGGGGACTCTGAGTGAAAACGAACACCCGCTCTCACCGGGTATGAAGTACCGTCATTATGCGCCTGACTGTCGGGTCGTGCTGCTTGACGGAGATGACAAAGATGTACTGGATTTTCTCATTTCCGAGCAAAAAAAATGTCGGTGCGCGATTTTGTGTTATAATGAAGAAACAGAGCTTTTGGATGCTTCCCTGCTCTTTCCCGTCGGAGATAAAACCGACGTGGCTGAACATGCCAGAAGGTTATTTTCTTCTTTAAGAAGGGCGGACGCCGAAAAACCCGACATTATTTACGCTCATCTGCCGGACAGGTCCGGGCTCGGACTTGCTCTTTACAACAGGATGATCAGAGCCGCTTCACATGAGGTGAAAAAAATATAGAAAAAAAGACCGGATAAAATATCAAGACTTTTTTAAATATCCATGAAAGGTAATTTTAAATGGCAAGAAAAAAGAAACAAAACGAAGAAACGGAAGTGGTTTACGCTCCGATAGTGCTTCAGCCGATAACCGAAACGATTGAAAAAAACTACATGCCCTATACAATGAGCGTGATTGTGTCGCGCGCGATACCGGAAATTGACGGCTTTAAGCCGGCGCACAGAAAGCTGCTTTATACCATGTACAAAATGGGGCTTCTGACCGGACCGCGGACTAAAAGCGCCAATATTGTAGGCGCTACCATGAAGCTGAATCCTCACGGAGACCAATCCATCTATGAGACTATGGTGAGGCTTACCAAAGGAAACGAGACGCTTCTGCATCCGTTTATTGATTCTAAGGGCAGTTTCGGAAAACAATATTCTTCTGATATGAAATACGCGGCTTCCCGTTACACCGAAGCCAAGCTTGATACATTCTGTAATGAAATATTTAACGGAATCGACAAAGACGCCGTCGATATGGTAGACAACTACGACGGCACCATGAAAGAACCCTCCCTGCTTCCGACATCTTTTCCTAATGTCCTCATAATGCCGAACAGCGGTATCGCGGTAGGTATGGCGTCAGACATTTGCTCGTTTAATCTTGCCGAAATCTGTGACGCTACCATAGCGATACTGAAAAAACCGGATATATCATTGGATAAAATAATGGACATAGTAAAGGCTCCGGACTTTCCCGGAGGCGGACAGATCATATACGACCGTGAGCAGATGAGGCAGATATATGATACCGGCGACGGTTCGTTTAAAATAAGATCAAGATACACGTATGACCCGTCGGACAACTGCATAGATATAATTCAGATTCCCTATTCCACTACAATTGAGCAGATACTTAACAAAATCTCAGTGCTTGTAAAAGACGGAAAGCTGAAAGAAATAACCGATTTCAGAGATGAGATAGACCTAAACGGATTTAAACTTACTCTCGATTTGCGCAAGGGCGTGGATCCGGACAAGCTTATGCAAAAGCTTTTCAGGCTGACGCCGCTTGAAAACAGCTTTAAATGCAATTTCAATATTCTTATAGAATCTTCCCCGAGACAAATGGGGATAGTCGAAATTCTGAGCGAATGGATAAACTTCCGGATGTCTTGCGTCAGACGTGAGCTTATGTTTGACCTTCAGAAAAAGAAAGACAAACTGCATCTTCTGAAAGCTCTGGGGAAAATTCTGCTTGACATCGACAAAGCGATAAGAATTATACGCAAGACCGAAAAGGACGAGGATGTAATTCCGAATCTCGAAAAAGGCTTTGATATAGATGAAATTCAGGCTAATTTCATCGCCGATATAAAACTCAGAAATTTAAACCGCGAATATATTCTCGACCGTATTTCCGAAATAGAGGGACTGCAAAAGGAAATTGAGAATATCGAAGCTATCCTCGCCGACGAACTGAAATTAAAAGCGCTGATAATTTCACAGCTGAACGAAGTAAAAAAGAAATACGGTCAGCCGAGAAAATCCCAGATCATTTACGCGGACAATATTGAGACTTACGAAGAAGAGGAAGAAGTTGAAAACTATCCTTGTCGGCTTGTGCTTTCAAAGGAAGGCTATTTCAAAAAAATTACTTTCAGATCTCTTCAGGGCAATGACGAACAGAGATTTAAAGAGGGAGACGGTCTGCGGCAGGTTTTCGACGCGGAAAACAAAGACGAGATCATTTTCTTTACCGACCACGGTCAGATGTACCGAACCAAGGTCAGTGAATTTGAAAATGTAAAAGCCTCGGTAATGGGTGAATTCATACCGGTCAGGCTCGGAATGGACCCCGACGAAAAGCCTGTATTTATGAATATTCAAAATGAATTCAAAGAAAACGAAAACTTTGTGTTTATCTTTGAAAACGGAAAAGGCGTCAGGATACCTCAGAAGGCATATGAAACGTCAAGCGTAAGAAAAAAACTGAAGGGCGCGTTTTCGGACGCTTCACCTGTAGCGGGCGTATTTACGGAAAATGAGAAAAAGCCTTTTGAAATTATGCTTATAAGCTCGGATAATAAAGCCGTTGTCATTAAAAGTTCTCTTATTCCCAAGAAAAATACCAGAACTTCTGTGGGCGTTCAGATTATGAGTCTGAAAGCGGAACAGAAAATCGTTAAGGCATACAGTGATTTTGAGGGAACCTTTGAAAACGCCAAAGGTTACAGAAAGCTTAAGATACCCGCGACCGGCGTGGCGCTTACGGACAGGGATGTAAGCGCGGAAATTCTGAAAAGTGATGAGACATGACGATTTCTCACGCTGAATTTATACTTTTGAAAGGAAAAAAATTATGAATGACAAAAAAAGAAAACTTTGGGTTAAAGTAATGGCGTGGGTGCTTGTGATACTGATGGCGGTAAGCTCATTTACTTTGGCGGTTTATTTTATTATTCAGGCATTCGTCTGATTTGTCACAAATAATCCTTTATTCGGTGAATTGAGGCAACGACAGTACATTTGCGGAAGTCCAAATATGTCTTTAAACCGTACAAAAATTCAAAATGATTAGGCGTGATATGCCCCAAAAAGCGTTTAACTTTTTGGGGCATATCTTTTTACAAATATAATTTGTTTTAATTATATCGACCGAATAACTGATCACAAATTGCAACTACTTAAACGAAAATTATGCCAGATTCAGCTTCTTTTCCATCATATATTTTGTCAGACACCAGAAAAGGACGCTGAAAAGAATCGAGCAAACTATAATTATAGCAAGAAAAATATTTACATATGACAACGCGGGCACAGCGCTGTTGAAAACAGATGCCGCAAACACGAAAAACGCGATATTCTGAACAATGCCGTAAACAATATTAAAACCGTAAACAAGTCCTATCGCCGCAAGTACCTTATTTTTTCTTGCCACAACCGAGCCCATAAATATAGCCATATAATAGAGCAACAGGTTGCTGATTGCGTATACGACAATTGCGAGAATTGCCATAATAATTGTTACTATTACATAAGACGCCTTATATTCTTCAAATAAAATCCCGAAAAATCTGCCTATCTCGTCAAACATCAAAAACGCATTGCCCCCGGAAAAGTATGACGCGCTCATAATAAGTGCGCAGGCGGATATAACTACGGATATGACAACGATAGCAAGCCATATTATTCCGTTTACCACCTTTGACAGAAGTATATCATCCGCCTTTACCGGCAAAGTAAACGTAAGATAGCCCTCATCGCTCACAAGATTTTTGTAAAAGTTCACGCAAATGAAAAGCAACATGACCAACACGGCGAAAATAAGCGAGAGAACCA
>CALWJX010000012.1 GCA_944381085.1 uncultured Clostridia bacterium | reverse complement strand
AAGAAAGTTTCACTACTGCTTGACGCTTGCGGGCTTCTTGTGCTATAATATTCATGGGAAGTTCCTCTCCGATATGGTTTTGTTTGTTGTGGTGACTACATTATACCATATCTTTGAGGATCTTCCTTTCCTTTTTGGTTCATATCATTTTAGCACATACATATTTAAAAAATTCTCCTTTCTAAACAAAAAAATGTGGGATTTTTGGTCATATTAACTAATTTTCTGCCGAAGAAGATGTATTTTGCGTTTTTGTTAATTAAAGTTATGGCTATATATACTTATCTGCTACATTTCTCAGCGTTCCGCATCGAATGAGTTCATCTATAACATATCCCGCAATTGTAAATAGATATCCGGAAACCCATTGATTGATCCTTAAGGCGAGTCGGAACGAATTTTTCAAAAATTTTTTTAGAATGTAAAACAGAAAAAGTAATAATATATTACATTTTGTAAAAATTAGGCACTTCAAATTGTTAAAAATATATCAACAATGTACCTTGAAAGAAATAACATATTATGGTATACTTTAATAAAGTAAATCATGGAGGATTCTTCGCGGGTAGGAGAAATGTAAAGTTATTCTTTACATAATGTTTATTATGGAAACTTTAAAAAAATATCTCAAAAGATATTTCATTGACGCTATGGGCGCTATGGCGCTCGGACTTTTCGCATCTTTGCTTATCGGCACTATTTTTGATACTATAGGAAAATATACGGGGCTCGATTTTCTGAATACCGTCGCCTCGTATGCAAAAAGCGCTACCGGTATGTCTATAGGCGTTGCGATTGCGTACAAATTGGGGGCGCATCCGCTTGTTATTTTTTCCTGTTCCGCGGTAGGAGCCATGGGAAATGCCATCGGAGCGGTGATAAGCGACAATGTCATCTCGTCATGGGCTGCGACTCAGGCAGGGGAAGAAGGAGTGTTTTACGCTGCAGGTCCCGCGGGAGCGTTCTTCGCGGTAGTGGCGGCATGTGAAATAGGAATGCTTGTATCAAAAAAGACCAAGGTCGATATACTTGTAACCCCTGTAGTGACGATACTTGTCGGTTTTGGTGTGAGCTGGCTTTTATGCCCGCTCGTTTCATATGTAATGTACTTCCTCGGAGTGTTTATAGCCACCGCTACCACATTCCAGCCGCTTATCATGGGCATAGTGGTTTCTGTAGTTGTGGGGATCATACTTACTCTGCCTATATCAAGCGCGGCTATATGCGCGATGATCTTTTCACAGTCCGCGATAGACGCGGCGGTAGCTGCAGGCACCGATGAAGGCTTGCTTTTGGCGGGAGGCGCCGCGGTCGCCGGATGCTGCGCGCAGATGGTCGGATTTGCCGTTTCAAGCTTCAGGGAAAACAAATGGAGCGGTATTGTTTCTCAGGGACTTGGGACGTCCATGCTTCAAATGGGAAACATATGCAAAAATCCTCTGATCTGGATTCCGCCCACATTGGCGTCGGCAATTACCGGACCTCTCTCCACAATGCTGTTCAGGCTTAAATGCAGCGGAGTGGCGGCAGGAATGGGCACCTGCGGACTTGTGGGACCTATCGGACTCATTGACGGAACAGAGTCAAGTCCTATGATGTGGGTTGGAATAGTGCTTATCTGTATAGTCCTTCCCGCAATATTGTCTTTGATATTCAGCGAAATAATGCGCAAATTGGGATGGATAAAAGAGAACGATATGCTCCTTACCGAATAAAATAACGTATGGTGAAAAATGAGTTACATATTCAATAAATGGGTAAACAGAAAGGATGAATGTGGTAATGAACAGCACGGAAATTCTTAAGTTGCTTGAAACGAGAAGAACGTATCGCAAATTTGATCAAAGCAGACAAATATCAAAGGAAGCAGTTGAGGATATGAAAAAAGCGGCGCGAACAGCCTCATCCGCTATGAACCGTCAGCCTCTTCGGTATTTATATGTGCGGTCGCCTCAAAAAGTAAATGAGGTTTTTGAAACGACAAAGTGGGCGGGCGCGCTTCCGTCTGAGCTTGGCGTGCCGAGAGAGGGAGAAAAGCCAACGCTTTATGTGGTTGTTCTCTCGGTAAAAGAATTGCAGTCTGCTTATACGTCCTTTGATGAGGGGCTTGCGGTATCCAATATGACTCTTGCGGCTTGGACACACGGCGTCGGTTCCTGCATTATCGGCAGCGCCGACAAGGACAAGCTTAGAAAAGCGCTTGAAATTGACGAAAGTCTTGATATCGGGTGCGTGGTGGCGTTCGGATATCCGGTGCATGAAAGCTATATCGAGGATATGAAAGATGACACAAAATACTATCTTGACGAAAAAATGAACTATCATGTGCCGAAAAGAAAAATATGCGATACGGTTAAAGATGTATAAATTATAATCCGGCAATTTCCCGCGGGCAAACGTGCGAGCGCTTTCAATAAACGCATAACGGCAGTGGCTCTATGGGTTTCTCTTTAAGCTTAAACTTACTTATAAACGAGTATTATAGTGAACCTAAAATATGAGACGTAGACATATGCGCTGTGTTATAAATAAAAATTTATCCCGCGGGTGTAATGTTGCCTGCGGGATAATTTTTCAATAAAGGGGCAAGCGCCTTTACTCGGCGTTTTCAGTGGGAAATTGTATCTCAATAAAGTGTCTCCGACCATCTATGAGGCGGGGGACATATATAATTTTTTTAGTCGTGACCATGTTGTTTTTAAAATTTTTATTTAATCACACATTCAAAAACGCAGACTTTACTCTTAAGTGTAAAGTCAATGAAATAACACGGTTCACCGTTTGACGCGGGTTCATCGTTAATCGCACAGCCGTATTTTTCCGCGTCATATTCCACGGCCACATCGCCGATATGTACAACGCCGTCTTTTCCGATTTCCGGCTTTATCAGTGTGACAAGCCGCTCTGTGATTTCACGGTCGCCGTCGCAGTCAAATGTGTCATTCAGCTTTACACTGTCGTCCGTAAGAGTAAATTTTCTTGTAAGACCTTTTAGCCTTTCGCAACGGTATGCTTTTGAAATATCCATTGTAAATATACCGTTACTGTATTCCACGTTTCCCGCCGCCGCCCCGGGAGATGAAAACTGATATGAGTCGTCGATTATCGGAACACTGTGTCCTCTTGAAGAACATTCGAGTATACTGTATCTTTCGCCCGAAAAATACTGCCTTGTATACGTGCCGGCGCCCAGATCCGCCAGCACCTGTCTGCCGTTTTTGGCGAAAATGAATGAGCCTACATCGTTGTGGTTGTGAGGCTCGGCGTTGTTTCCGCCTTTTGCCGCAAATCCGTAGGATTCTGTGCGTTTAATCAGCCATTGCGAGTCGGGGGCGTAGTATTCCGAGCATATATTGTCGGGAGCGGGATTGTTAAAGTAAATTTCATTGAACCAGAGAGCCGAACGAAGATGCAGGCAAAAGCGCCCGCAGTGGTCATAATTATATGAGTATTTCTTATCATATACTACAATGTCGTCCGGATATTCGTTCTTGAGGTAATGTATAAGTCCAAGCTGATAAAACAGACTGCGGCTTCCGTCGGCAAAGCTTACGGAAGCGTTTCCGGAAAGGAACATTTTCTGTATAAATGTCGAGATGTTTTTTACTTTATCACGTTTAAAATAGTCTGTATTTCCGTCGGTGAATTTTCTTATCATATCCGCATATACCGTAAAGAAACCGAATCCGTAATGCCAATATGAACATCCCTCAAGGCAGATTCCGTCGTCTTTGAATCCGGAAAGGAAGCATTCCATTGCATTGTCAAACCTCGGGTTGAGAGATTCAACCATATCCGGGTATATAAGCATGAACATACATGCCACCGACCCCATGCAGACCGCCGTCCAGTTGGTATTTCCAGTTTCCCAGAAATCATACGGACAAACTGACGTGAATGGTATAACTATCCTGCGTTCTGTTTCCGCCAAAATCCTATTTTTTATCAAAGGTTCCAGCCTGTCGCCGAGCATAATGTATATTTCCGCGAGCGCAAAGGCGGTTTCCGAAGCGAAAAGATCGATTTTCGTGTTATTGTTGGGTTCAAGCTTACCCTGATGAGCGGGAAGACACCACGTGTACTCGTCGCACACGGCATATATAACATCCATGAGTTTTATTAAATACTTTTCTTCCTCCGGATATATCAAAGCAAGCAACGCCGAGCAGTCCATGACATGACGTCGGAAAAAATATTTTGATTCGTAAATACTGCGGTCGCCGGTCGTCCAAAACAGCTTGAAATCGCTGTAAGTCATCTGCGATATTTCTTTATTTTCACATTTTTCGTCCCACATTTTCAACAGTTCTTCCCGATATCCGGAAAAACATTCTTTGGTTCTTACTTCATTCCAAAAATTTTTATCCATAGCCTTACCCAACAGGTTCATAATCAATGCCTCCGTAAAGTATAAGAATGAGTTTATATGAAATTATTTTAACATTTTTTCCATTTGATTTCAAGATAAAATTAAATATTTTAAAAATTAATTTTGTAGGATATTTTATGTAACATATTTACAAATTTTTTGCCCAATTTATCAATCCATATTGACAAACAATTATATTGATGATAAAATTACAATAATACATAAAAACAGAGAGGGAATTTAATTATGAAAATATCGGTAAGCGCATATTCTTTTTATCAGTATATCAACAGCGGAAAGCTTTCGCTTTTCGATACGATTTCAAAAGCTGACCGGATGGGCTTTGACGCTATAGAGTTTCTCGACATGCCGGGCGGCAGTCTTTCGGAGCAGAAAGATTTTGCTTTGAAACTCAAAAATGAAGCAGACAGACTCGGAATGACTATAAACGCATACACTATCGGGGCTAATCTCTGGCGTGAGACCGGAGAAGAAAGCCTTGCGGAGGTTGAAAGACTTAAGGGTCAGGTGGAGGTTGCTTCCATACTTGGATGTCATGTAATGCGGCATGACGCCTGTTATTCGACCGGAAGGACAGGAAAAAGCCGCAGCTTTGACATGATGCTTCCCACTATTGCGGAAAACGCGAGAAAGGTTGCCGAATATGCCGCAAATTTCGGTATTAAAACCTGTGTTGAAAATCACGGATACGTGGCGCAGGACAGTGACAGGGTGGAAAGACTTTTCAATGCGGTTGCGCATGATAATTTCGGAATACTTGTCGATATCGGAAATTTTGTATGTGTGGATGAGGACAACGTGACGGCGGTGTCGCGTCTGGCGCCGTACGCGGTACATGCCCATGCGAAGGATATGTATAAATCCGCCGTTCCGCTTCCGGGCTACGGTCAGACAAGAGGATGCAATTACTTCAAGGGCGCCATACTCGGAGAAGGCGACGTTGACGTCAGAAAATGCGTTGATGTTCTTAAGAGAGCCGGTTATGACGGATATCTTTCGATAGAGTTTGAGGGATCCGAGGACTGCGTTTACGGAATAGAAAAAGGGTACGAATATCTTAAGAATTTAGTTTGATATTCAATATCCATGATGCGGCAGCATTTTCTCGGAAAATCATCCGACCTCCCTGTATAAGGAATATGTTGAGTCAAATTTCGCGGTTGCTTGTATTATTCTCGCTGAAAACATCAAGTTGTGCCCAAGACATCTTAATTTAGCTCTGTCCGGTTTCGCCATCTCTTATGAGAAATGTTTTTGTTTTCATGCTGGACCGCGGCGCTCTAATAAATTCGGTATGGCGTTAAACATCCGCCATACCGTTTATTATTCTCTTAAACAGTTTTATTTACAGATAAAAACATTATATTTCCGACTGCCGTTATTCTGCAGGCAACATCGGCAAACTGCCTTCCGGCAAATCACCATTCGCAAAATTTTTTTCAGTCAGTCGCCGTATTGAAATCGTTGACCAGCCAATCCTGAATATTCTTAAGCATCTCGGGCGCTTTTCCGCCGACTTCGGTGTTGTTTACCGTCTTGCACGCCATGCAGAAAGCTCCCGAAGAGGTGATTATAATTTCTTTGGCGTTCATCATTTCATCTAACGTAAAGGGATACTCATCCACCCCGTATCCGAGAGCCTTGCACGCCTTTATAAGATGAGCGCGGGCAATTCCCGGAAGTATCAGATGGTCGGTCGGCGCGGTTTGCAGGATTCCGTCGCTGTTTATAATATGAACATTTGAGTGAGAACATTCGGTCACTCTGCCGCCTTCTCTGTAAAGTATTGTTTCATAAACACCCATTCGCTCCGCCTTTTGAGCGTTCATTACGGCGGGTAGCAGATTCAGGGTTTTTATGTTGCAGTGCAGAAAACGTGTATCGGGCGCGGTTATGGCGTCTACTTTTTCATATACGTTTTTTACCTTTACCGGCTTGAGAACTACCCAAATATTGGCTTTCATGTCCTCGGGATAAGTATGATTTCTGATTTGTGTGCCTCTTGTCGCCTGCCAATATACAAACTGGTCGGGAGAATCGACCTTTTTTACAAGCTCACACAGAATATCCGCGATCTCTTTCTTTGTATTGGGAATATGAATATCAAGCAGGGCGGCGCTGTTGAAAAAGCGGTCTATATGTTCGTCCAAAGCATATATCTTGTGATTTCTTGTATATGTGGCGTCATAAACCCCGTCGCCGAAAAAATGCACCCGGTCATTGAAAGGAACCGTCATTTCATCAAGCAGTCCGAACCTGCCGTTGTAATATCCCAGATTTTCCATATGTAATTCCTCTTTCTGCCGTATCGTCGGCATTTTTAAATATGTTAATTGCAAAGAAAAAAAGTGACCTACATAATTTAGTACTGTCTGAAAAGCCGCAATTAATTGCTTTGCAATTGAAAATCATTGAATGTTGATAAAATTCGATATAATTATATCACCGTATTATTTAATTGTCAAGAAATATTTTAGGATATGTTGACATTTATATTTGAAAATGATAAAATATAAATATGGGTTATTTCAGTTTGGTTTGGGAAAAGGCTGGTTAAAAAATGAAAAAATTAGATTTTAACGATTTGAAATATATAGCTGCGGCGCTTCCGGAAGAAGTCAAGATGTATAAGTACGCCGGGGATTTCGAGGGGGAAATTGCCTGCATTGACGAATGGCTGAAAAGGGATATTCCGCTGTGCCAGAAAAAAAGACTTGAATTTGAAAAACTGTTCGCTGAGGGTCTTATGAGCGATTATACTACGGACGACGAAAAGCTGCTTGTTAAACTTAAGGAACATTTTAAAGAAGCCGACATGGAAACGGTCAATGAGCTTGTAAGATTCGGAGATGTGGATTTTATTTTGCGTGACGGAAAAAGAATGTATCAGAACGGCGCTTTGTCAAATATCCTGAATATGCATGGCGCGTATCTGAATTCAAAATTCAGCCCGGAAAAAACTTCATCCTTAAACCGCGACGAGGAATTTGAAATTAACAGCAGAATAATGAAAGAACGGGGAAGTAGGGCTTTCAGATACGAGATAGAACATACGGTGTACATAGACGGCTGTGAGAATATGACAGGGAAAAAGATACGGGTCTGGCTACCTTTTCCCGTCAGGTGTGAAACCCAGTCTGACATCCGGCTTTTGTATTCCTCACATGACGTGAAAATTAACGACAAAGTTATGGGAAGCGCATATATTGAGACAGAATTTGTGCCGTCAGACAGGTATACGGTAAGATTTTCATATGTAAACCGCGCGGTATACCATGAGCCTGACATGTCTTTGACGTGTATTGAGCAACCGGACTTTTACACAAATGAGCAATTGCCGCACATACAGTTTACGCCGTTTATCAGAATGTTGTCACAGGAAATAGTCGGAGACGAGAAAAACGCTCTTGAAAAGGCGAGAAAAATATATGATTGGATAACATTCAATGTCAGATATTCATACCTCAGAGATTATCTGTATATAGACAATATTCCGCAATTCGTGGCGCTCAACAGGTACGGGGACTGCGGTGCGATGTCTTTGCTGTTTATCACGCTCTGCCGCTGTGTCGGCATTCCCGCGAAATGGCAGTCGGGAAACTCAGCGAGACCTACGGGTATGGGAAGTCATGACTGGTGCATGTTTTACGTCGCTCCGTTTGGTTGGCTTTACTGCGACCCGTCATACGGAGTTGGAGCCGTGAGAAACAACAACGAGGCAAAGCGGCTTTACTATTTCGGCAATCTTGACCCTTTCAGGTGTGTTACCTGCGATGATTTTCAAATCGATTTTGAGCCTTCAAAAAACTATATAAGAATGGACCCGTACGACAATCAGAACGGGGAAGTTGAGTTTGAAGACCTTAACGTGTTTTTTGATAAATTCAGATATGAGAAGAAAGTTATTTCCGGAAAAGAAATAGAAAATTTATAAGTAAACATAAATTGCTTGTTTTTTACATAGGAGTATAATTTTGATATGAGGATATTGGGAAATATTTTGTGGTTTATTGTAACGGGGCTAATCACCGGTCTTTTATGGGTTGTTTTCGGTGTGATATGGTGTATAACTCTCGTAGGAATTCCTTTTGGAATTCAGGGCTTTAAAATGGCGAAGCTCGCGTTTTTTCCGTTCGGAAAAAAGATAGAGCTGAATTTTGACAAGCATCCGGTAATGAATGTAATATGGATGATATTTTCCGGGCTTTCACTGTGCGTGGCATATGCGTTATTCGGGGTTATATGGTGCATAACAATCATCGGAATACCTTTCGGGAAACAATGTTTTAAAATGGCAAAGCTGTCTCTGATGCCTTTCGGGGCGGAAGTTTTCAAATAAATTTTGGGGGATAATTTGAATTTTAGGATTGGAAACATAAAAATAAAATACGGACTTATGCTCGCGCCAATGGCGGGCGTGACTGATTATGCGTTCCGCAAAGTTTGCCGTGAGGCAGGGGCGGAATGGACTGTCAGCGAAATGATTTCCGCCAAAGCGCTTTGCTACGAGCAGCTTTCGTCAAAAAACAGCGGCAAGGGTCTGAAAACGGCGCCGCTCGCGCGGATTTACCCCGATGAAAAGCAAATGTCAATTCAAATATTCGGAAGTGAACCTTCCTTTATGGCGGAAGCGGCAGCTCTGCTCGAATCGGGTGAATATAACGGCTGCTTGTCTTGCAATCCTCCGGCGGCAATTGATATAAATATGGGATGCCCGGTGCATAAAATAGTATCAAACGGAGAGGGAAGCGCGCTCATGAAAAATCCCGGGCTCGCGGGCAGAATTGTGGAGGCGGTCAGCTCGTCTCTGCAAAAAACGCCTCTTACGGTAAAGATACGCGCGGGCTGGAGCTCGGATACAAAAAACGCGGTTGAGGTAGCAAAAGCAATTGAAGCAGGCGGAGCGTCTCTAATTTGCGTTCACGGAAGAACAAGGGAGCAGATGTATCAACCCGGAATAGACCTGGATATAATTGCCGCGGTTAAGAACGCCGTAAAGATTCCCGTAGTGGGAAACGGCGATTTATACACTCCGGAAGACGCGGTGAGGATGCTTTCATATACGGGATGCGACGGCATAATGGTAGCAAGAGGCGCTTTGGGAAACCCTTGGCTGTTTACAAATATTATAAACCGACTTGAAAACAGACCGTATTATGACGTGGATTTAAGTCAAAGAATAAACGTGGCACTGTACCATATAGCTATTATAAAGGAGTGCAAAGGAGAGCATACCGTTGCCGCAGAGGCAAAAAAACATGCCGCATGGTATATAAAAGGATTGAAGAATTCGGCGGCGCTGAGAGACCGTATAATGAAAAGCGAAAGCTATGGCGAAATTGCGGATATCTTAAGAAGCATATCAGACTTTTATCAATAAAACATAAACTGAGACCTGCAACATTAAATCATGCCTTTTTGAAAGGAGATCAACCGGAAATGGAAATAAGAGCCGCTCTCATATCAAACGATAAAGTTTTCGCGAGAATGTTGAATATTGAGATGTCGGAGCTTGGAATTGAGTGCGACATATTTGAAAATTCAAATGACGAACCAAACGGCGACAGATACGGTATTGTATTGGCTGATCTCGACTTTTGCGGATACGGTATATTGTCACGCTTTTTATCGGAATATGATTTATTAAAGGAAACTTCGGAAAATCCGGAAAAACAAGGCTCAGAATCGGATAGACCGTTTGTAATAGGCTGGACTTTTCTTACCGATTTTTCGGTTATTGCCGATTCCGAAAAATGCTCATTTATACTTCACAGACCTTTTCTTATGTCAGATATGCGAAGTCTGATTTTTGATAATATTCCTTTAATTAACCGGCGCAAATTGACCGACAAAGTTTTGAAATCAAAAATCCCGTCGAATGATGAAACAAAAAAGATAAGTCAATACGGCACGGGGAGAAAAATTGCCGGATTTAACCGGAACAGACTTTACGCGGACAGCGAAAACAAAGCCGCCGTGTATGGGAATGAAAGAATACCTCTCAGTGACAACGAATTCAGGATTTTAGACCTCTTATGCCGCAATCGCGGGGAAACCGTGACAAGAAAAGAAATCTCCGACGTTATCGGAGCGGGTCAGGGAAATATGGGCGACGTATATATATGCTTTCTCAGAAAGAAGATAGAAGGTAAGCTCGGTCTTAAGCTCATCTATACCGTGAGGGGCACAGGATATGTGCTGAAATAAAATAATCCGGCCGCGATAAAAAGTCCCGTGTACATACACTTTTCGTTCGTACACGGGATTATTAACTATAATTCAAGCAAAAAATTTTTTATTATTTATTCTGTGAGAAAATTGCACTCGTAGGATGAGATAACGGGTACGTCATTTATACGGCGTATATATTTTTCGTTTGACCGCGGGGAAATGATAAACACGGAAGAACCCGCTTCAAGCTTCAGACCTATCGCGGTATATATCTGACCGAGATAGTTTACATATCGGTATACAAATTTTTTCCGAACCGCTTTGACAGGGTCTGTAAATTCCGGTCGCAGAGCTCCTTTAAGATATACATATCCGTGGTAATCATTGACGGTAGTATTGGCGAAATAAAATATTTCCGTGTTTTCTCTGCTTTTATGAATATGTGATATAACCCCGCCATAGGGAATCCTTTCATTCAGGCCCAGACTTGAGAAAACCGGAAAAGACCCGTTAAAACCGTCGGACAGAGGATTTTCAATCAGATTGCTCATAAATACGTCAAGTGGGATTTTAAAAGAGTTGATTACTTTTTTCAGAAAGCGCTCGTCGGTGTAAAAGCTTCCGTCTATGTCGGTCTTGGAAGCCGGTATAAAATAAGCCTCTCCTCCGCGATCGTTTTTATTGTAAAAATGATGCCTTATCAGATTGCTTCTGACCGCGTCCTCTCCGAATATATGCTTTACGGCGTCACGCACCTTTATGTCGTCATCCGTACAGTATTGTTCGCCGCGCATAAATCCGTCATTTTCATTCGGATCATTTTCTTTGCCGGGATCGTATCCCGCGGCAAACGACGGCAGGCAGACTGTGGCGATAATTTTTCCCCCGTTGTCGTAAAACTCCTTGATTTTCAGTATGTTTTCAAGGTCTATCACCGTAGTGCCCGGAATGATTATTATTTTGAATCCGGATTTTGCCTTTCCGTCCGAATTCAATTCAAGGCGTCCGGGGGAAATCCGACATGAAATATTAAGCGTTTCCGGGTGCAGAAGTATCGAGTCCTGAGAACAGAAAGAGGACAGGGAATTGAGCAAAATCATATAATCGTTGCATACACCCGGGTCCGGATACTCAAAATTTCTGTCCGGAGTGTGATACAGAAAAACCCTTGAATGCATTGAATATATCGGATAAAGTACCGCTATATCGCAGATCCGGTCGCCTCCGCAAAGCAGAGACTGTGCCTTTGAAGCAAACGAACAAAAAGCCCTTCGTGTTGAATTTTTTAATATACCGTATTTTTTACGGTCCGCGGCGGAAACCGAATCAAGCTTTTGCGGATGAGTCAAAAGCAAATCCGCGCCCATCGCGTAGGCATTCATCGCGTCTTTAAACAAAACGTCCGTCATAGGCTTTGAGTAATCCTCAAAAAGCTGGCACATAGTCCGGTCAAGCCCGAAATTCACGGCGGCGGACGAGGAGAGCTTTACCGAGTTTATGCCGTACATATACGCTTTGTCAAGCACCGCGCAGGCACAGAATTTCTGATTTGCCAAAGAATCTCCCATAAGCCATGAACATGAGGGCAGTTTTGGTTCCACAAGGTCGTATATAAGCTCTATATTGTATTCATCAGAAAAATCTCTGAGCGCCTTTATTATGCCGTCACTGAGCATTTTGGCTCTGCAGGTCATGAAAAGTGTTTTAACATGTGTCGTTTTTTCTCCGATGTCGTAAAACAATGCGTCATACAGTCCGGTAGGGTCGATGTTAAATTCCGAAAGAAAAACCCGGTTGAAGTCTTTGTCCCAGTTACGTCGGTTGTGCGCGTCAAAGCAGATGTCCGACATTTGCAAAACGGAAATTTCTTTTCCCAAGCGTTTCTTTACACTGTCTCCCATAAGCTCAAAAACAATGTTTATAAAGGTTTTGCAGTGACGATAATTGAGTTTATTGACCGAATTTGCGGAGTTTATATTATCCTTGTCCTCGGGAAGGCAAAAGTACTCTTTAAGCGTCCAGTTTCCGGGAGGAAGCTGATAGTCAATAGTCCCGTTTTCGATTTCATATGTGAGATTTATACTGTCGTTGTGGTCTTCATCAAACGCGGTAACCGCCATAAGATTTTCGGCGTCGGTTATTCTCACTATATGTTCTTCCGAGTCACAGTAATATTCCCCCATAATAAGAACTTTTGTTTTTATCTCTTCACGGATTGTTTCGGGTACGGGAGAGTCTTCGGAAAATATTGATTCCTCATATATTTTTTCAAGCTTAAAACCTACTTTGATATGTTCTCTTGCGGCAATATCAGCCAGCTTTTCATACAAATCGGAGGCGTCGAGGAACACATTTACAGAAGGTTTAAGCTTCTTCGGCAGACATGGAATAATACAACCGATTTTGTTTTTATGACATTCGGATACAAACTTTTCGATTTCAGTCTCGCCGACAGGCAGGGAGGAAGGCTCAAAATACGTGTAAGGATAGTATTTTCGCGGCGGATTTTTGTATTCTTTCTTTAATAACTTTATATCCCGTGCGGAATCATCGACAGACATATCAGCTTTCCTTTCATGAAATTATATTGTCGCAATATATACAAATATAAAAATAACAAAATCCGGATCCGATTACAGTCCGAAACCTCCGTCCACTCCGATTATCTGTCCCGTAATGAATGACGAGTCTTCGGACGCGAGGAAATATACCGCTTTCGCCACCTCGGCGGGTGTTCCGATTCTGCACAGAGGAGTATTCAGAGTAAGCTCCGCAAGCGTTTCGCTGTCAAGATGAGCATTCATATCGGTATCGATAACTCCGGGCTCTACGCAGTTTACATTTATACCCGACGGACCGAGTTCCTTTGCCAACGACATTGTAAGTCCCCGAAGTCCCGCTTTCGCCGCCGAATACGCTGCCTCGCAGGAAGCGCCGCACCTGCCCCAGACCGAACCTATATTAATGATTTTGCCGCTGTGACGCTTTATCATCAATCTTGCGGCGTGCTGGGACATATAAAAAGCTGAAGACAAGTTTATGTCCGTGATTTTTCTCCATTCCGACAAGTTCATATCAGTAAACAGCCCTATATACGATACGCCTGCATTGTTTATAAGTACGTCTATGCCACCGAGAATATTTTCCGCTCTGACAAATACAGCCCCGGCGGTTTCAAAATCCGATATATCTCCCTTTACGGCAACAGCGCCGGTTTTTTCTTCGCAAGCTTTTGCGGCGCTGTCATTTTGGGCATAAACAAACACAACATTGTCACCCTTTTGAGTAAATAACTCCACGCAGCTTCTGCCGATTCCGCGTGACCCTCCGGTTATAAGTACCTTCAAAGCTTAATTCCTTTCTGAATTCGGATTTCAGATTATATCCCTGTCATATTCTTCCGACAACGAATTGACTCTGTCAAGCTCATAAAGTATATCCTTTTCCGAAAAACGAACCCTGACGCCCCCTATGAGCTGATAATCCTCATGACCTTTTCCGGCAAGCAAAATATAGTCTCCCGGTCTTGCCATTTCATACGCCTTTATTATGGCAAGCTCTCTGTCCGCGACGGTATAATACTCCTTGCCTGAATTGATAAACTCTTTTTCAATGTCCCCGATTACGGACATTGGATCTTCAAAATTCGGGTTATCGGAAGTAATTATGGAAATGTCCGCCCCCTCCATCGCGGCTTTGCCGAGCTCGGCGCGTCTGTGAAAGGTTCTTCCGCCGACCGAGCCGAAAAGACAGATTATACGTGAGGGTTTGTACATTCTCAGAGCATCTATTGTCGAAGAAAGACTTATTCCGTTGTGAGCGTAATCTATAATAAAGAGAGAGCCGGGAAGAGAATTGAGTGTGATATATTCGTATCTTCCGGGAATTTTGATATTTGCCGATGAATTGCATATATACTCAAAGTCTATTCCCAAAAGCAGGCAGGTCGCGGTCACCTCAAGACTGTTCTCAACGCTGTAAAGCCCCGGAAACGGAATGAATGTTTTCATGCTTTTGATTTTTTCGTTGAATCTTTTGTCATTTCCAATGTGGCATATGTATTCCACTCCCGGAATGTTGTTTTTCTTTGTCATTTTCGCGTCGGTCGCATATAGAGACGCTCCGACATTTCCTTCCGCCGAAACCGTAATAATATCACCTGTACAGGCGCCCTCACACATAAAACCGGACGCGTCCGAGTCAGCGTTTACGATAATATGCTTGGCTTTGTAATCGGTAAACAGCTTTTTCTTTGAATTTTTGTAGTGCTCAAAATCCGGATGCTCGGCGCCTCCGATATGGTCCTTATACAGATTCGTAAATACACAGGTGTCAAATTCGATTCCGTGTATTCTGTTCTGCCAGAGCGCCTGCGAAGAAACTTCGATAATACAAAGTTCAATGCCCGCGTCTGCCATATCGCGCAGAGTCGTTTGTATTTCAAGAGCCCCGGGGGTTGTGTTTTCGCTGTGAAATCGTTTTCCGTTGTAGTATATACCGTTAGTCCCGATGTATCCCGCCTTGATTCCGTACATCTCGCAAATAAGGTAAACCGACATCGCGTATGTGGTTTTTCCCTTGGTACCGGTAACCCCTATGATTTTTATACAGCGCGCGGGATATGAAAAAAATCTCTCCGCAAGTTCCGACAAAGCTTCTTTTGAATCTTTGACAATGATGACATATGCGTCGTCAGGCAGGTTGATTTCATGCTCAGCCACAAAGACACGCGCGCCGTTTTCATAAGCGGAGAGAGCGTACATATGTCCGTCCGCGGCAGAGCCGCGGCAACAGACAAAAAGAGAGTTTGGCGTTGCTTTTTCGCTGTTGTGACAAATATTGGTAATTAATTTTTCTTTTAATTCTTCATCCGGATTCAATATCTTATCTTTTATTGCATCGAGCAAAATTCCGAGATCCATTTGTTCGAAAGTCCTTTCGGGTTATTTGACGTTTTATTTATTAAATACATCCGTCAGGTCTACAATAATGAACAGACCTTCAAGTTTTTCCTTATACCGCATAGAAAACCCGGCGGTTTCGCCGTCATAGAGAATAAATAAAGGAGTGTTTGACTCGTCTATATTTTCCGCAAAATCACATATGGCGGAACATACTATACCGGGATGAGAAGAGGGTACGCGATGACATACCGCAAACAAACGCTGCCTTATTGAGAAACGGTCTGAAAATATGTGCGGCTTCTGCGCGGGCGTGCGGATTATTCGGGAAAGTACTTTTGCCGCTTGTACGCCTCCGCCGCAGAGTACCGGGACCGCATATTCGTTTTCAAAAAAATCCATTATAAAATTGCCTTTCTCTGCTGTCGGGAAAAAGAGCATTTAAAAATAAAGTTTTAATTTTCTATTGACAAAAACACAGTGTGATTGTATAATTGAAAGGTGCAAATTGTGCTTATAATTTTATCCGGCAGACAGTTATAATATTATATAACCAACAGATAAATTATATCATTAAATTTTATATTTGTCAATGTTTGCCGCAAATACTTTATTTTATTTTTAATGAGTTTCACAGTATTGCGGGCTTTTTACCTTGTTACATGATAACGACTTTATTTTCAGAATCTTTAGTGATTTTGCTTTGCCAACATTTATGACAGTTGGCGTGAGAAAGGTATACTGCGATGAAAAAGGAAAAAGTATATAAAATATTTTCTCATATACCCACTCTTGAGACAGACAGAATAATTATGCGAAAAATGCTTGTAAAGGATACGGACGACATGTTCGAATACGCGAAAAGCGAACAGCTGACGGAATATCTCACCTGGTATCCTCATACGGACCGTGATTATACGGAAAAATATCTTCAGTACATTTCCACGAGATACCGTACCGGAGATTTTTATGATTGGGCGCTTGAGTGCAAAGCCGACGGCAGAATGATTGGCACCTGCGGATTTACAAGAATCGACTGTCCGAACAACAGCGCCGAGGCGGGTTATGTGATAAACCCCGACTATTCAGGACAGGGAATAGCGACCGAAGTGCTTGGTAAGGTTATTGAATTCGGCTTTACCGTGCTTTTGCTTCATCGCATAGAGTGCAGATATATTGTGGGGAACAACGCTTCGCGCCGTGTCATGGAGAAAAACGGTATGTTGTTTGAGGGAGTAAAGCGTGAAGGAATGCTTGTAAAAGGAATATACAGAGACGTCGGGACATATTCGATACTTTGCGATGAATATTTTTCGGACAATTACTGATCTGGCTTTTTTGATTATTGTTTAAAAATTTTCAGCGGGATATCATATCTCTCACTGAAAAAATCAAGAGTCACCCGCCTTCTTTTGTGGCGGGTGACATCTTTTTAGTTATATATTATACAACTGTCAGCCGTAGTCATGGCAATGATCTTTAAACTGTCAGTCCTGACTGTCGGACGAATCTTCCTTGGAATTTTTCAGTATCAGATTTACTATGATTCCGAGAATAAGCGCCATGGCGATTGACGTAATGCTGATAGTACCGTTCTTGAGATTAAACGTAAGCGCAAGTCCTCCTATGCCGCACACAAGAATCGTGGATACAACAAACAGATTTTTGTTGAGACCAAGGTCAATACCGCTTATCATTTTAAGTCCCGATACCGCAATAAAGCCGTAAAGAGCTATGCAAATACCACCCATTACGCAGGCGGGAATACTGTTTACGAATGCCACGAACGGTGAAAAGAACGCGATTATGATTGCCCCGATGGCGGCAGCCCAAAGAGTTACTATCGAGGCGTTTTTAGTGATTGCCACACATCCGACAGATTCGCCGTATGTAGTGTTCGGACAGCCTCCGAAGAATGCGCCTGCCATTGAGCCTACGCCGTCGCCGAGCAATGTGCGTGAAAGTCCCGGGTCTGTAAGCAGGTCTTTTTCAATTATGGAAGAGATATTCTTGTGATCGGCAAGATGTTCTGCAAATACCACAAATGCAACCGGCACGTATGCTATAGTCACGGTAAGAATATAGTTAGCATCTATTTTGGAAATACCGTCAATGGCGGACATAAATGTAAAGTCGGGCAGGGAGAAAATTGTTCCGATGTTGAATCCGTCTTTTACAAGGTCGCTGAAATAACCGAAATCTATGAGCTGCAAAGCCTCGTTTCCTGTGGCAAGGCCTATAACGGTAAATACGGAGGATAATGCGTATCCTGCAAGTATACCTATTATAAATGGTATGAGCTTAAGCATTTTTTTACCGTAAGTCGAGCAGATTACGGTTACGATAAGAGTTACAATTCCGCAGAGAATCGCTATGAGAGGATTTGCCGTTGAGACGCCCGCCGCGTCTGTAATATCACCCTTTTGCAGATCTGATATTGCGTTCGTTGACAATGAAAGACCTATAATTGCGACCGTAGGTCCTATAACTACCGGAGGCATAAGTTTGTTTATCCAGCCTACGCCTACAAATTTAACAATTATCGCGATTATAACATAAACAAATCCCGCGAAAATCGCTCCGATTATAAGCCCGGCGTAACCTATAGATATTGACGCCGCTCCGGCAAACGCCGCAGACATCGAACCGACAAAGGCAAACGATGAGCCTAAAAAGACCGGGCTTCTGGACTTGGTAAACAACAGGTACACAATAGTACCTACTCCGGCGCCTAAGAGAGCCGCGGCGGGAGACATTTGATCGGCCTCGGAAAGATTGGCGTTTCCGTTGATTATTATCGGAACTACCAGCGTTGCCGCCATTATCGCGAGGAGCTGCTGAATGGCGAAAACAATTACCTGACCGAATTTTGGCTTGTCCTTCACATCATAAACGAGTTTCATAAAAATTCCTCCGGTGTTATAAAATATACGGAATCCGCGCAAAAAAAGCGGTAACGATACCGCTTGTCCGACAATATACCTTGGAATGGTTTTTCCATGTGAAAATATTTTACCGTGGAAAATTCATTCTGCCCGACGCATCTGCCGTCCGTGCGGAATTCCGATTTTGACATTTTGAATTATAAACCGTCAATATTCTCTAAAATAAACTTTTAAAAAAACAAACGAGAAAATTATAAACAGTCGAAAAAGAATACTTTGCTTTACATTGTGCTAATTATATCATAAATGTGTCATTTTGTAAATAGTCTTTAAACAAATAATTTGTATATTTATCTGTTTTTTATTGTCAAATCTGACAGAATACTCATTCTTGAACTAATATCCTCACAATTTGTGATTAATAATTTTGATTTAATACACTTCTTTGTTTGATGCAATGCGAAAAAGTCAATTTTTCAAAGTACTTTCTTGTAAAATTATTTTTAAAGGTAATATTCTACAACATTCTATAATCAATGTTTAAAAAATCAACCGATGTTTGTTTTTGACAATATTCTCTCCATTGAATTCAACTGTTGTTTGTGATATAATGTATACAGCATAAAATACTCGGTATATTTATGTTTAACTTGCTGTATACCGCAGTTTTGCCTCCGCAAAACTGTCCGGGTTATGTTTATGACATATTGTATACAGCGTAAAGTACTCGGTATATCTATGTTTAACTTGCTGTATACCGCAGTTTTGCCTCCGCAAAACTGTCCGGGTTATGTTTATAAAATATTGTATACAGTTTACGGTTAATTTGATGTCAAAAACAGAAAAAAGGGGTGGAAAAAATGAGTGTTGAAATGATAGGAAAACAGATTTCATCTATGCGCAAAGAGCGGGGAATCAAGCAGGAAGAACTTGCAAACTATGTCGGTATAAGCACACAGGCGGTATCAAAATGGGAAAACGGCGGTGTGCCTGACATTGAACTTCTGCCCAAAATAGCGGATTTCTTTGGAGTTTCAATTGATTCATTGTTCGGACGCTGTATAACCGACTACAGTGACTTGGAATCAGCACTTACAAAAAAGATTGCACAGACACCCGCGGAAAAACGCTTTAGACTTGTATTCAATTATTGTTGGGATATTGAACGCGCTTTAAGCGGAGATATATCCACGGACGGAGGCATAGAGGAATATGAGAATAACACGTCTCCAAATCAGCAAATACACTCATCCATAATGACAAACGACGGTTTTACTTTAATGGGAATCGCAAACCTCCGACAATACTTTCTTATTGTGCCCGAACCCAAAAACATTGAGTCCGCATACTTTGACGGAACAGATTACATTTCTTTTCTTAAAGACTTCTCGGACAAAGATGTCTTCAATACCTGCATTATGCTTTATAAAAGAGAAAACAAGGTCGCTTTCACATCAAAATTGTTGGTTAAAAATATGAAAATAGAATCGGAGAAAGCAAATTATGTCATTACGGTTCTCGAAAAATACGGTTTGTTATATCAAAATCAAATAGAAATGGATGACGAAATAAAAACCGTCTATTATTTTAACCCGACGCCGACATTTATCGCGTTTCTTATATTTGCAAAAGAAGTGATAAAAAAACCCGGTACCTATGCTTACTATGTGGAGAATCGAAATATACCGTATCTAAAGTAATAATATCGTCTTGCAGACAAAAAAGTAAAGACAAATAAATTATTTAACTCACAAAAGTAAAAGAGAACTAAAAAATGCTCTGTCGAAAAATGCCGGCAGAGCAATATTATTATGCGGATATTTTTATTATAATGCGTTTCTCATCAATAAGCGGTCAAAAGGCATACAACATCAAAAACTAAAAAATCAAAAATTATAGGTTGTATGCCGCGTTTTTGCTTTCCGCAAAACTGTCCGTGTCCGGGTTATATTGACGAATCTACGCGCCCTCGTCAAGCTGCGGAGCGGACAGGGCAGGGGCTCTTTTAATGATTTTAGGCTCATCGCCGTTTCTGACGCATGATTTGGTTATAACGACCTCTGATATGTCATTATGTGACGGTATCTCATACATTATCTTGGTCATAACCCCTTCCATAATGGCTCTGAGTCCTCTTGCGCCCGTATTTCTTTCGATTGCAAGTGAAGCGATTTCCTCGAGGGCGTCATCTTCAAACGTAAGCTTAACCCCATCCATGTCAAAAAGCTTTACATACTGTTTTACGATAGCGTTTTTGGGCTCTTTCAGTATCCTGACAAGCGAGTCCTTATCAAGGTCAGTCAGCGACACTATGATAGGCACACGTCCTACAAGTTCGGGTATAAGTCCGAATTTTACTATATCGTGCGACGTAACATCCTTTAGAATATCCTTACCGTCATGTGACGAATTGATAACGCTTCCGAACCCGATAGTCTGACTTCCTTTGCGTTTTTCTATGATTTTTTCAAGTCCGTCAAAAGCTCCTCCGCAGATAAAAAGTATATTTTCGGTATTAACTCTGATAAATTCCTGATTCGGATGCTTGCGCCCGCCCTGAGGAGGGACATTAGCCACCGTACCCTCAAGAATTTTCAGCAAAGCCTGCTGAACTCCTTCTCCCGACACGTCTCTCGTAATTGAGCGGTTTTCGCTTTTACGGGATATCTTATCTATTTCGTCAATATAAATTATGCCTTGTTCCGCACGCTCAATATTGTAATCCGCCGCCTGAACCAACCGGAGCAAAATGTTCTCCACGTCTTCTCCGACATAACCCGCTTCCGTCAGCGTTGTAGCATCCGCAATTGCAAACGGTACCTTGAGTGTTTTTGCGAGAGTCTGAGCCAGATAAGTTTTCCCGACTCCGGTTGAACCCAAAAGAAGAACATTGCTTTTCTGAAGTTCTATTTCATCTGCCTCGCTTGCGCCGTCTTTTTTCTTTTTGCCTCTGCGCTTTAACGAATCATTTCTGGCAAGAATCCGTTTATAATGATTGTAAACAGCAACCGAAAGAGCAACTTTTGCGTCGTCCTGTCCGATAACATATTCATCAAGAGACTCTTTTATCTGAATCGGCTTGGGAAGGGAAGCGAATGACAATTCTTCAGTATTCTGCGCGCTCAGATTGGACTCGTAAATCAAGTCCGAACACGCTTCGACGCAAAAGTCACAGATATATATTCCGCTCGGAGAAGGTATCAGAAAATTTACTTGGTTTTCGTTTCTTCCGCAAAAAGAGCAGTATCTGAGTGTTCCGTCTCCGTATTGATTGCGGTTACTGCCGCGATTGGTTGTAGATGCCATTTTAAAGAATTACCTTTCACTATTTGTCGGTTAGAATTATTCGTGCTTTGTCAGAATACGGTCTATAATTCCGTACTCAAGCGCCTGCTGCGCGGTCATAAAATTATCTCTGTCAGTATCTTTTTCAATTTGTTCTATCGGCTTACCGGTATTTTCGGCAAGAATTCTGTTTAACATATCACGTGTTCTCAGTATGAAATCAGCCCTTATTTTGATATCGGAAGCCTGACCCTGAGCGCCGCCCAAAGGCTGATGAATCATTATCTCGCTGTGCGGAAGAGATATTCTTTTTCCTTTTGTTCCCGCGCTGAGCAGAAATGCTCCCATACTCGCCGCCATTCCGATACAAATCGTAGAAACGTCGCACTTCAAATACTGCATTGTGTCATATATCGCCATTCCTGCGGTCACTGAACCTCCGGGGCTGTTGATATAAAACGAAATATCCTTTGAAGAATCCTGCGCCTCAAGAAAAAGAAGCTGCGCCACTACAAGCGACGCGGTAACGTCATTTACCTCGTCCGACAAAAAAACAATTCTGTCGTTGAGCAAACGGGAAAAAATATCATATGAACGCTCGCCGTGTCCGGTCTGTTCAACAACCATAGGCACCAACGCGTTTTTTATAGCCGAATAATCCATAATACCCTCCAATTTTGTTCTGAACATTACGCCGCACCAAACCTTTATGCCGGGCGCTGATTGGCAAACTGACATTATTGTATAGTGCGGCGTTTTATATATCTTCAAGTTTATAAACTTTTATTTTTGTTTAATTACTGCGGAGTCTTTTATAAGCTGCATTGCCTTTTTGACCTTTATGTCCTCTTTTACCATTTCGGGCAAAACAAGCTCTTTTACTTTATCTTTTTCCATATTGTAGGATTTGGCGATATTGGCATATTCCTCGTCAAGCTCTTCCTCGGTTACGTCAATATTCTCCACATTGGCGACGGTCTCGAGCGCAAGTCTTGCCTTTACCTGTCTTTCCGCCTGCGGACGGAACTGTTCACGCAGTTTATCAAGGTCAAGTCCGGTATATTTGAAATATGTGCTGAGATCAAGCCCCTGCATACGGAGTCTGTTATCATAATCTCTTACAAAGTTCTCGGTCTCCGCCTCAAACATAGCCTCGGGAATTTCCGCTTCAAGCTTATCCATAAGCTTGTTTACAAGTTCCTCCTCCATTCTGTTCTCGGCTTCGGTCTCGTGTCTCTTTTGAATTTTTGCCTTTACGTCGTCGCGATATTCACTAATTGTGTCAAATTCCGAAACATCTTTCGCGAAATCGTCGTCCAGCTCGGGAAGCTGTACCTTTGTAACCGATTTTACAGTCACCTTGAATACCGCGGGCTTTCCGGCAAGCTCTTTTGCGTGATAATCCTCAGGGAAAGAAACATTGACGTCAAATGAATCGCCCTTCTTATGTCCCTCTACCTGCTCCTCAAATCCGGGTATAAAAGACCCCGAACCGAGTTTCAGGGAATAGTCCTCGCCTTTTCCGCCTTCAAACGCTTCACCGTCAATAAATCCTTCAAAATCGATTTTTGCGAAATCTCCCTTTGCCGCTGCCTCGTCACTGTCTTCAATTTCACGTGAGTTTCTCTCTCTTACGGTATTTATTTCTCTGTCTATCTCATCCTCACTGACCTCAACGGAATCCTTCTCAACCTCAATACCTTTATAACCGTCAATCTTGCAATCCGGTCTGACCGGAACCACGGCGGAAAGCACGAGTCCGTTTTCATCAATCGAAACAACATCTATTTTAGGCTGACCCACGGGTTTTATTCCCGCTTCATCAAGCGCCGAAGAATAATTCTCAGGAATAAGATCGTTTATCGCGTCTTCATAAAAAACACTGCCGCCATACATTTTTTCGATAATGGCTTTGGGAGCTTTTCCCGGTCTGAATCCCGGAATGTTGATTTTCTTCACCTGTCTGCGATAAACCTTTTCAACCGCATTGTCGAAAACGTCCTTTTCGACTGAAAACTCAAGCACGTACGTGCTTTTTTCAGCCTTTTCGTTTTTTAATAACTTCATTTTTAAATCCTCCGAAGATTTTATGTAAATATATTTAAAACAGATTGATTGTGTTAAATAAACCAAAAAACACACATACAATATATTTTATAATTTTTCAGTGCTTTTGTCAATAGTTTTTCAGATTTTTAACGGATAAAAATTTAAAAAATCCGATGAAGTCAGAATAAAACCGATATTTTCATAATTTATAATCCGGGGAAGGGAATAATTATTGTGTATATGTCCGTAAAAACATTTTTCAATATTATAATTTTTAAGCACATCCAAGAACTCCGAAATGGCAAAGTCGCCAAGCACGACGGGAAAATGCAGAAATACCAAAATGTCGGGTCTGACTCCCGTCCTGTCAAAATGCTGTGACTGTAATTTAACGGCGCAGTCAAGACTGATTTTAAGGCGTATCGCTTCCCGGTTGATGATTTTTTTACAGTCGGTGTTTTCCGTCGCGATTTGTCTGTACTCGTCCGGAAACCACCCGCGGGTTCCGCAAATAACATATCTGTCAACTATATATGCGTTATTGTATAGCAATGACATAGTGGTAAAGCCTTTTTCCGCAAAAAAATCGTTCATCTTTTTCGATGTTGTCCACCAATAATCGTGGTTTCCTTTTCCCAGCACTTTTTTCCCGTTAAGCATATTTATAAAACTCAGGTCGGATTCCGCTTCTGTAAGACTGGACGCCCAGGAAATATCTCCCGGGATGACAACGGTGTCGTTTTCGGAAACAACCGCGTTCCAGTTTTTCCGTATTTTTTGAGTATAATTTTTCCATCTGTCACCGAATTTCTCCATCGATTTACCTGTAGAGATATTGGTGGACAAATGAAGGTCGGAAATTACAAAAACAGACATCTGACACCTCGGAAAACGAATACATAAAGTAAATAAAACAGGAAACAATATAATTGTCAGCAATCAAAAAAGCTGATATCGGAAAGACATTAAAAGTTTAAATATTTTTCAGATATGTCTTTTTGCGACAGGGCGATTTCACCGTGAATTAAAGCGAATCGTCAAGTCAAGACGCCATAAAACAAGAAAGGTTTGGTCTTATTAAATGAACGAGAAGTCAAATTGCGGATGCAATCATATAAAAGGAATCAATTGTTCGGTTAAAAACTGTGTATATCATGACGGCGATACCTACTGCACTGCAGAGCAGATAGCAGTTGCAAACGCAAGCGCAACATCGTCCTCTGAAACATCCTGCGCAACCTTCAAAGCGCATGACTGCTGCCAGGGCTGATTAACCTGTTATTTTTTCATTCCGTATAAGCTTTTAAAATAAGCTTATACGGTTTTTCGGCGGGCAAGGTGAGTATGGTACAAGAGGAAAAACATTACCATAGAATTATGGTTTTGATATATAATCGTATACCTCCGAAAGCATGTCCTCCGGTTTTGCCGTATGAGTAAAACGCACTTTCCTTTCTTCAAGTCCTCTCAGCGGGTAAGAAATCTCACTTGAAGTATATTTCGACAGCATTTTAAGCGCCTCAAGCTCATCGTCAGGTCGCTCCGACGTAATTGAGCAATATACATCCGCCGCAAACTTATATGGGGAAGCAGTGGACACAACCAGCATAGGAATGTTGTCCTGTGTGTCTTTAAGATATTGCTCCGCACAGCTTACCGCTACGGCCGTGTGTGTGTCAATCAAATAATTATGATTTACATAATAATCTCTTATCGTTTGCGCGGTTTCGGTCTCGTCCGCAAAATATCCCGCGAAGTTTTCGTCAATCAAGCTTTTTATCCCGCTGTCGATTTCATATTTTCCGTTCCTTTTCAGGGAGTCCATATACCTCGCCGTTTTTTCCGCTCCCGCGCAGAAATAAAGCAAACGCTCAAGATTTGACGAGATCAGAATATCCATCGACGGAGACATAGTGCAATAGAAATCCCGGTTTCTGTCATAAACGCCGGTTTTGAGAAAATCGGTAAGCACATTGTTCTTATTTGACGCGCAAATAAGCTTTTTGATCGGAAGTCCCATAAGTTTAGCAAGATACGCGGCAAATATATTGCCGAAATTGCCTGTCGGCACGCAGACATTTATTTCATCTCCGATTTTTATGCTGCCGCTGTTTACCAAGTCGCAATATGCCGAGATATAATATACAATCTGCGGCACCAAACGCCCCCAGTTTATAGAATTCGCGCTCGAGAAGAAATATCCTTTATCGTTGAGCGCTTTTACCGCCTCGGAATCTGAGAATATTTTTTTGACCCCGGTCTGAGCATCGTCAAAGTTTCCTTTGATCGCGCACACATTTACATTGTCACCGGTCTGAGTTGACATCTGAAGCTTCTGAACCCTGCTGACGCCGTCAACCGGATAAAAGACCATTATTTTGGTCTTATCAATATTTTTATAACCCTCAAGCGCCGCCTTTCCGGTATCTCCGGACGTCGCCACAAGAATGAGCGCCGTTCTGTCCTCACCGGTCTTGACAAGCGCTCTTGAAAGCAGTCTCGGCATTACCTGGAGCGCCATATCCTTAAAAGCCGCTGTAGGACCGTGCCACAATTCCAGTGAAAACATATTATCACATATATGCTTAACCGGAGCCGCTCCGCCAGGGAAAGAGTTTTCCGCGTAAGCTTTTGAACACTCATCAAGCAATTCCCCATATGTGTAGTCGGTAAGATATTCGGAAAGTATTTTTGCAGCCCTTACCGGATAGGTGTCTTTACACAGATTTTTTATATCATCAGCCGAAACGGACGGAATCTTTTCCGGGACAAAAAGTCCTCCGTCCTCCGCAAGTCCCTTTTTAATAACAAACGCGGCGGTGTATTTTTCCTTTGCTTTGTCTCTTGTACTAATATAATTCATTTAATAATCCTCCGGATTTTTCATGGTCTTTCAGTTTAAATTGTTCTTTATAAACATATAATAATTTTTCGCAAAAATTTTCTCAATCAGTTCATCGGAATAGCCGTGAGCCGACAGCGCCTCGGCAATAATGTAAAGGTCATTGACTCCTCCGAAGCCGTCGGGAAGAGAAGTGCCGTCAAGGTCGCACCCAAGACCGAGGGAATTTTCGGCTCCGAGCTCCATGTACCTGTCAATATGGCGTACAATGTCGTCCACGCAGCATTTGCCGTCCGACATATCTTTCAGATGATACGGACACAGACTTATACCCACAATGCCGCCAAGCTCCGTTAACGATTTGAGGTGCCTGTCACGAAGGTTTCTTGTGTGCGGGAAAACCGAATATGAATTGGAGTGGGTAGCGATAAACGGCTTGTGATATTCATACGCGATGGATATGACATCATCCGAGGTTTTTTCATTGGAGTGAGAAATATCCGGCAGTATACCTTTTTCAAAGCATTTTTTCACGACCTCTTTTCCGAAATCGGTCAGACCTCCCGACGTATTGTGTGACCCGCCTATGCAGGAAGTGCCTCCCCACATCAAAGTAAGGTATCTTACACCGCGATTATACAGCTCATCAAGCCGTTCTATTCTGCCGGCGAGAATCCTTGCGTCCTCAACCGCGAGAAACGCCGCGATTTTATTGCTGTCCCATGCGTTTTTCAAATCGTCAAAAGATCTGACCGCCGAAATTTTGTCGGAATATAGCGATAAATCAGCGTTGAAATAATCAGTTATCTTCAAAAATTCTTCATATGCGTCGTTGTCATTCAGACGTTTGTTTGCCCAAACCGCAAAAAACTGCGCGTATTTTTCATAGCGTTCCGCTTTTTTTATACTGATATCACAGCTGTTATCCGCAATATTTTCTTTTCTGTGATACAGCTCATACGCGGTATCGCAGTGAGTATCGATAAGTGAAAGCTTTTGCATTTTATGACTCTGCCTTTCTTTAAAAATCGTGAATCACACTTTTTTATTATATGCGCAGAGCGCATAAAGAGAGTGTAATATACAGCAAAAAATCTACCCGGTCTTTCAGACAGCGGGAAAAACATCCGACTTTCGGCTCCGGCTTGATTTTCGCCGAAACCGGCAATGCTATGCTTATATGCGCCTTGTCACAAGCGTTCGCAAGCTTGTTTACAAACAAATTTGCTTATTTGTACATTTCCTTGCTGTGATTTAAGTTTTATCAATGTTTACGTCCCATCGCGTCAAAAGCGTTTCTTATATGATTTACATTAAGCACACAAGGATAAATATTTTTTTGCGGGTCGCGTTCCTTGACAAAAACCTCTATTACATCTATTCTCGGCTGTTTTTCGGTATAATTTTTACTGAGATAGGCTTTAGCCGCGTTAACCGTAAAAATACGTTTTTTTGACGTGACAGCCCTTCCCGGAGAACCGTAGTTTCCGGATTCCGGATACAGACACGAACGAGTCTTTACCTCTACAAACACTATGTAGTTCCTGTCCTCCGCGATGATATCTATTTCGTTTTTCGATACCCGCACATTTCTTCCCACAATTTTATATCCGTTTTTCCTAAGAAAGTCCGCCGCGGCGTCCTCGCCGAATTTTCCGATATCGGATTTGTCGGAGTACATAATTTACACGCTCTTTCTTCCGATGTTCTCTGTATCATCGAGAAATCTGATAAATTTTTTTCTGTGTATGGGGGACGGTCCGAATTGCTTTAACGCTTCTATATGAAGTTTTGTTCCGTATCCTTTATGCTTTGCTATTTTGTATTGAGGATATAATTTATCAAGCTCGGCGCATATTCGATCTCTTGTAACCTTGGCAAGGATTGACGCCGCGGCAATGCTCATGGAAAGGGAATCGCCTTTTATTACCGCAAAAGCCGGGATTTTAAAATCTCTCGCGATATTTCCGTCAATAAGCGCGCAGTCCGCTTTTACCGACAGCCCGTCTATAGCACGACGCATTGCCAGCAAATCCGCCTCAAGTATATTCAACTCGTCAATCTCCTCTACGGAAGCCTCGGCAACAAAATAAGAAACGGCATTTTTTGTTATAATATCAAAAAGCTCATCACGCTTTTTGGGGGTAAGCTTTTTTGAGTCGTTCAATCCTTCAATAAAAAATCCGTCAGGCAGGATACAGGCGGCAGCCACCACCGGACCGCACAACGGTCCGCGTCCCGCTTCGTCAACGCCGCATACGGTTTTATATCCTTTTACATGCATTTCGTTTTCAAACGAGTAATCAGGCATTTTATTTAACCCCGCTTTTCTTTACATGTTTCCGGTCTTTCGAGAGTGATCCTTCCGATACGCGCGCTTCTGAATTCATCCAATAATATATTTGACGTGCGCACGGTGTCAACCTCTCCGCCCGACACAAGAAATCCCCGTTTCTTGCCTATCGCGCAAAGCAGGTCGTAATCGTCAAAATCTTTATATTCCGAAATATCCCCAAGCCTGTATCTTTGGCAGAGCAGATCAGGGTAGAGCACACGCAGCTTCGCGCACAGTCTCATTGCCAGATATTCAATATCAATTATACTGTCCTTGACCGCTCCGGTGAAAGCAAGGTTTTCGCCGACTTCTTTATCTTCAAATTTAGGCCAAAGGATACCGGGCATGTCAAGCAGGTCAATACCAATGCCTGTTGATACCCACTGCTTGTCAAGCGTAACTCCGGGTCTGTCCTCGGCTTTTGCTTTTTTGGCTCCGCATAACTTATTTATAAGTGTGGATTTGCCTACGTTGGGAATTCCGAGCACCATAGCGTACAGTTTACGCCCGCTCATACCTTTTGCGTCGTATTTGTCGGTTTTTTCTTTTAAAATGTTCTTTACACACGGCAAAATATCCTGAATACCTTTTCCGGTAATGCAGTCCGCCATAATGCACGCCGTATTTTCCGAACTGTAATATACGCTCCAGAGTTTGTTTTGCTCAGGGTCGGAAAGAGACGCCTTGTTTAAAATAATAACGGAAGGCTTTCCTTCCTTAAGGCTGACTATTTCCGGATTTCTGGAGGAGTACGGTATTCTCGCGTCAAGCAACTCAATTACAATATCCACGTTTTTAAGATTTTCCGCAATCAGCTTCCGCGTTTTTGCCATATGCCCCGGAAACCACTGAACATTAGATGAAGGCATCTCGTTTATAACCTTTCCGCAATTGATTTTCGTTTTTCAGTCAAAAACCGTAAAAGGGCTTATCCTGAACTTGACTTCTCCAAGCACCCGTCTTTTATCTACAAATCCGATATGAGAAGAGCGGGAATCTGTGGAATTGTTCCTGTTGTCACCCATGACAAACAGCTGACCTTCCGGGACTACGGTCTCAAATATCCCGGTAGACCTGTCAAAATCATAATCGGGGTATCCGCGCGATATATATCTGTCGCCGCTGACAAAAGCATAATCTTCTTCCAATAAGACTCCGTCAACATAAACCTCGCCTTTATAAAAATCTATTTTCACTTTTTGTCCCTCGGTGGCGATAACTCTCTTTACGATAGGTTCATTATACCACTTTCCGGTCTGGTGGAAAACAATTATGTCTCCGGCGGACGGCTCATAGAAAATATCCGATATAATAAGCATCTCATTATGCTTCAGGGTATTATTCATAGAGTCCCCGCTGACCCGGCAAAGACGAGCTCCGAAAGAAAATACTATAAGAACAGCTAAGACAGAGAAAACAAACACCTCAACGTAGTCAAATACATCGTGAATCAAAGGAGGCTTTTTTTCAGTGACAGTCTCCCGACTCTGATTTTTTTTCTCCGGGTCATTTTCATTGATGGCGTTTTCTGTTTCATTTTCATTGTCTCTGTCGGATTGCGGTGTATTATTCATTACTGTAAACCTCGTTTCATAAGGTTGGCACGGCATTTTTATCCGTGCAATATGATTTTAATTTCCAATCACGGACTTAACCGTGTTTTTCAATCAGCATTTCCATTAAACCGTAACCATTGGGTACATAAAGCCCGGTCGTTTTCGCGCTGTCCTCATTGAACCCGTCTACCCCGTCAGCCGGTTTTTCCGATGAATATATCATAAAGGGAACCGGGTCTGAGGTATGTGTTCTCAGACGCAACGGAGTGGGATGGTCCGGAAGAACCATAATTTTGAACTCATCTTCGCGGTTTTTTAGATATTCATATACGGGTGCAAGAATTTTTTCGTCTATAAGTTCAATTGAAAGCACCTTGTTTTCCGTCTCCGCGCGGTGTCCGCATTCATCGGGTCCCTCAACATGTATATACACAAAATCAACATTGTTTTCAAACGCGGATATCGCCGCCTCCGCCTTACCCGCATAATTCGTATGGACGTTTCCGGTAGCGCCCTCAACGTCTATAGACTTCATTCCCGCGCACAGACCTATACCTTTTATCAGGTCCACCGCCGAGATAACCGCCCCCTCAAGCCCCCATTTTTCCTTAAAAGAGGGAAGCGCCGGTTTTTTACCTGGGCTCCACAGCCAAATGGAATTCGCGGGCTTCAGACCTCTTGCGCGCCTGTCGTCATTTACCGGATGACGGTCAAGAATATCCCAGCTTGCCCTCATCAGGTCGTAAAAAACCTTACCGTCCTTTTGGTCCGGCAGATAATCCTTAATCCGTCTGCCCAAAATATCATGAGGGCGCATAAAATTGTATTTATCGTTTCCGTTTTTCCAGATTATGCAATGACGGTAGCTCACACCGGTATAAAATTTTCTGAAATCGGTTCCGAGTTCATCGTCAAGTGCTTTTATAAGTATGTCTGCCTCTTTGGTGGTTATTTCATCGGAGCTGTGGTCTATCATGATTTTATTGTCATAATCTTCATCCTCCGAAAGTGTTACCAGATTGCAGCGGTAAGCCACGTCATCCTCAGACATTTCAATACCCATGCTTACGGCTTCAAGCGGAGAGCGGCTTTTTGAATAAATCTTCGGGTCAAATGACAAAATCGCCATGTTTGCCGTATCGCTTTCTGGCACCATACCCTCGGGAACATTGGAAACCGTACCGACTACCGAATTTTTCGCAAGGAAATCCATACAGGGCTTTTTCGCGTACTCCATAGGCGTTTTATTTCCCAAAGCGGCGATTTTTTCGTCAGCCATACCGTCGGGAATCAACACAAGATATTTCATAATGTATATCTGTCCTCGTTTAATTTAAAATTTTTCTGCTCTTAATTATAACATAAAATAACAATTTATACAACACCTAATCACAATTATTAATGAAAAATTCAAGAAAAAAATCAGTTTCCATACCTTTTTAAATAAATTAACAAGCATTTTAAAAAATATTATTGTTTTTGTATTGAAAATGACGTTATTGTATGATATAATCAATCAATAAAGCTTTAAAAATAAATGAAGCAATCGAATTTTTCAAAATCAATTCAATAAAAACGTGCGTTTAATGGGGAAATTTTATAAAAATCGAATTAGGAAAGGAGTTTGTAACATGAGCGGCGAGATCAAAAACGGGAATGAAAACCCTCAAAACAACGATACCGCGGCTGAACCTGCCGGTGATACCGAATATACGGCGCGTAAAAAAAATCAAAAACTCAAAAGAAATATTATTATCGTATTTTCGTCCATGGTGGTTTTCATGGCAATATGCCTGATTCTGCCCAATATAGTTGATTTGGGCTCTTTGTTCGGACAGGAAAAAAATCAGGAAAACGACACAAGTTCCGGAAAAAACAATACGATAATTTTCCATGAAACAAAAGAACCGGGATTTGATATTTTTGAATATGAAGAATACCTCGGGCTCGACCGAAATATATATTATGCGGACGGCAGCGGGCTTAAAGAGAGCGTTGAAGAGTCAAAGGTGCCAAATTACGGCGAAGGTTTTGCCGTTGTATATAATGTGATTAAGGCGATAATAAACGGCGACGCCGACACATATAATGATTACATGGGCGAGAATATACTTAAAGAAGACGAATTTACACAGCAACAGCTCTATGAAATCGTTATAACCAAAGATTCTCAGACAAGTAATAAAACCGATACAGGTAAAATTTATAACCAATATACATTCACAGTTGAGTATATGATACACGAAAACAACGGGACATTTCGCACTGATTTCGGAAGCGATGAAATAAAAAAACAGTATTTCGTCGTTACAAATCAGTCCGGCGAATATCTTGTTGACAATATACTGTCTTATACGAACAACTACTAATATTTTAATCATTAAACATTAAAAACATAAATTATAGGGAATGCTGACATTTAATTTGGGCATTCCTTTTATTTTTCAGTATTGTGCAATGTTAATAATTTCATATACTTATATTTGTGCATATTGTTTTGTGATTTCTATTGACAATTGTATGAACGCGTGTTATAATAATAGCAAGACAAGAATCAGTATAAATTCCTAAAAACGTAAAGCAGACTATACTTTAGAAAGGAGTGAAACGCCATGGAAGAGTATATCATGACAATTGTTTGGGCGGTTATCTTTGTGTTGACCATAATCATCGAAGTGGAAACCGCGGAGCTTGTATCGATATGGTTTATGCCCGGTGCGTTAATAGCATTGGTACTGTCTCTTTTTGATGTAAAGACCTGGATACAGTGGACAGTATTCATAGTCGTATCCGCAATTCTGTTGATTCTTGCCAAAACAGTTTTCAGGAAAAAGCTACTCAAGTCGGTAAATAAAGAAAAAACAAATACCGATCTGCTAATCGGTAAAACAGCCATTGTTACTGAACAGATTAAAAATGTTGAAGCTGTAGGAAGCGTTAAAGTAAACGGTAATATATGGACTGCAAGAATGGAAAACGACAGCGATACCGCCATGCCCGGAGACAAAGTGGTAATTGTAAAAATTTCGGGTGTAAAGCTGATTTGCAGAAAATAAAAGGCAATATTTTTTAATAACAATCAATTTTTTATCTTAATTAAGGAGATTAATTATGGGACCAATTGGAACAGGCATTCTGATAGCAATAGGAGTCATCATTCTGATTACAATCATAGCAAACATAAAAATTGTGCCTCAGGCAAAAGCCTATGTCATTGAGAGATTCGGAGCGTATCACACCACGTGGGATACCGGTATACATTTCAAAGTTCCTTTTGTAGAAAAAATCGCAAAAAAAGTCAACAAAATGGAACAGGTCGCGGATTTTCCGCCTCAGCCGGTCATTACCAAAGATAACGTCCGAATGCAGATAGATACAGTCGTGTTCTACCAGATAACCGACTGTAAACTGTACGCATACGGTCACGCAACGCCGATGACCGCTATAGAAAATCTGACCTCAACGACTTTGAGAAATATCATCGGTGAAATGGAACTTGACAGCACACTGACATCTCGTGATATCATAAATACAAAGATGAGGTCTATCCTCGATGAGGCGACAGACCCTTGGGGAATTAAAGTCAACCGCGTCGAATTGAAAAATATCATTCCTCCGAAAGAAATTCAGGACGCGATGGAAAAGCAGATGAAAGCCGAAAGAGAAAGAAGAGAGGCTATTCTGCGCGCGGAAGGCGAGAAAAATTCCGCTATTCTTGTTGCCGAGGGACAAAAGCAAGCAATGATTTTAAACGCGGAAGCGGAAAAACAATCTCAGATTCTGCGTGCCGAAGCATTGAAAGAATCAAAAATACGTGAGGCGGAAGGTGAAGCGGAAGCTATTCTAAAAATACAGCAGGCTACCGCCGACGGTATCAGAATGGTAAACGAAGCAAGACCCGCCGAAGGAGTAATAGCGCTGAAAAGCCTCGAGACCTTTGAAAAAGTGGCTGACGGAAAGGCGACAAAAATCATTATTCCGTCCGAGATACAAAATCTTGCCGGAATTGTTGCAAGCATCAAAGGCGTAGCGGAAAACGAAACGGTATAGACTTATTCTAAATTACATAATGCTTAATACATGAATTTCAACCGTAAGCGATTAAGATAACGCCTTACCATATCTTTTTGTCAATCTGTCAACGTATAAAAAATATAAATATCGATATTTCCCCCCGCCGCTCTGCTCAGTGCGTCCAAAATGACCCGGACGGTGGGGTAATCAATATGATTAAATAACCTGTTGAAAGGCGATTGTTGTAAAAATGGTGAAACAAACTGTCAAGAGAATAGGCAATTTTATGATTGCCAATGTACTATCATTTGTACCTTCTATAATATTTTTGCTTGCGGGGTCAATTGTATTTAATTCCTTATTAAATAAATATCCGGATATTGTAAATACAGCGTCGTTTCTTATAAGTCCATTGTTTTACGGTTTTACATTTTACAGATGCTTTTTTGTGAATAGCGATGAATTTAAAGGATTTTATTATTCACAGACAAAGGACGGAAAAACAGTAAAGGACGTCGTAAAAAAACATATTGCATTCTACGGAAAAATTGATGTTGTCTGGATAGTTGTACTCGCCCTGATATTTTGTGCGTTACCACAATCAATAACCAAGATAATCAGTATACTGTTTGCGTCCTCTCTTCTGTTTACATTAATGATACCGGCAAGATTTGTGGCAATACTTTTGTGGTTGGTTTACGTCGCCGCCGTATATTTTGTCTGTATGGTATTTTATTATAAAAATCTCGAAAAGAAAAGGACAACGTACAATAAAATTCAAGGAAAATAAGGCATATGATTAAACAAACCGTAAGGAGAATGGGTTGGTTTATAGTCAGCAATATAGTTTCATTGGTACCATATCTGATTTTTCTGCTGATTATTGTGTTTGCGTTAAACTCATTGATAGAAAAATTTTCTCAAAATAATATTTTTGATTCGATTGTGTTTATGTCATGCTCATTGGCTTTCGGTTTTACATTTTATAAATATTATTTTATTAACAGCGATGAATTTAAAAGTTTTTATTATATGCAGAAAAAAGAAGGCGCATCAAAAAAAGATATCATTAAGAGGCATGTGATACAATATGGCAGAATTGACGCTGTCTGGATAAGTGTTTTGGCGTTGCTTATCGGTATACTGCCAAAATCAATAGTAAACTATATTACTTTGCCGTTTGCTTCTTCTGCTTTTTTTCTTGAAATAATACCAATCAGAATAATAGCGGCATTTGTTTGGGTAATTTACGTCGCTGCCGTATATTTTGTTTGCTTGTTATTTTATTACAAAAGGTTAGAAAAGAAAAAAATACATAAAAGCGCATGAAATCTTTTGGACAAATCCGTAAAAAACGAACGGCGAAAAAAGACCCTCCTATGACAGAATTCAGATATATCTGTCATAGGAGGAATTTATGCAAATATAGTATAGTATCGAGAAGCGATTAACATAACTATGCAGAAATTACGGATCACTCGCAAAGTATCGATGCTTGCCGGGAAAAGGGGGGAGCATCAGAAGAATAGACTTCCCATAAAATAAAACCATGGCATCAAATGGATTTTCCGAGAGCATTGAGCAATTTTCCGAGTGCTTCGTCATCCATATCCTGCATAGGCAGCGGTGAAATTATAGCTCTCCCGCACTCATCCGAAGCATATGACATATCAAAAGCGAACGCCACCGCGTTCAACGGCACATACAGTTGTCCGTTTGAAATATACGGAGCCACCGGAATTACAAGAGTATCAATGCCTAAAGCGGCGGTTTCACTGCCGCAGACAAATGTCAGTGAAACATTTTTATATACCAGTGTGGCGCTGCTTTTGTCGTCTGACTCTTCAACGCTTATTCCGCTGACGACTCCAAGAGAGCTTACCGGAACAAAAACACGGTTGCGATATATTTCTGCGGTTACTTTTGTAGAATTAATATCGAGGGGATGGACTTGCCCGGAAGCGGCCATATATGATTTCCCGACCTGAAATCCCGCGCCGTTCTCGATATAACCGCTCAGAGTATCGTTAAAGACGGTTTTATCGGATTCGGTTCTGTAAGAATAATTAAAGCGCGCGTTGGGAGCGGCATCTCCCATATCGAGGAACTTCATCACGTCTCCGTCATCAACCGAATTGTCCGCCCACTTGAAATCAAAATCAGATAAAATTTTGCAAAGTGAAGCGCTCACTTTTACCACCATAATATTGTCTTTAATTACGGCTTCCGCGGTTCCGACCTTTGAAAATTCCCAGCTGTTGTTACAGAATGATTCTACGGAAAGAGTGCCTCTGCCTGAGCTTATGCCTGACGTATCACGACCTATTATAAAGTCATAGCCCTCCCATCCGGTGTCTGAGGAGCAATCCGAGTTTATAAACAGGTTCATCCAATTGCTGCCTGAGGGTTCGGTGATTGTATCCGCACATTCCACCATAAAATATATATAATTTTCATCACGGGATACCTTCGCGCTTATTATATCGTTTCTTCCGCTGTCATTCGTATAGAAATTCGCGCTTAAAAAGCCTATCGAACTTCTGTGATAAGTATCTGATTCCGTATCCCTGTATTCGGGCCAGACACTGTCCCACTGAGCAACGTCGCCGTCAATATCTATCGTTTTCTGACCGTCGGCGGCAATTGGAGCTCTCGAGCCTTTGAATTGTCGCAGAAAAGCCGCAAGCTGATAGTAATAATTATCTCCGAAACCTCCGCTCATGGGTTCAATGTCCCGGCTGAATTCCGGATTAAATGCGTCTACATAGTAATTTTTAGTCCAATCATCCCCGCTGTTGGTCATATAAGTGTTTGCGATAAACGATCCGGTCGCGTCTGTCTCCCAACGGCTTGCCGTCCACTCGTTCCAACCGGTAACAAGGAGCACATAAGGATCAACCTCGGCGGCTTTCGCCATCTGCTCGGCAAAAAACAGTCCGTATGGGGTTGAACTTAAATTAAACTGAAATTCATCCTTACTGCCGTCCTGGAGTATGTCAAGATCAGGCTGTCCGTCCTTTACGGTGTAGCTGCGCCCGACCGAAAGATTGACAAGAAGTCCGGCGGAAATTGATATTTCTTCGATTTCGCCGGTAACAGAATTGTAAGCCGGAACCTGGGGAGTCTCGCACATCCAGTTCCAATAGTCTTTTCCGTCTCCCAAATTCTCCTGGAGCGCCCAACAGCGCCGTACCGTAAACATTTCAAGCTTTTCATCATCCACGGCATCCAGATTACCCAAAATCAATATTTTGCCCTTATACATGCAGTACAGGTCGCTGTATTCGCCGGTGCTGTATATATTTTCCCATATGTCTTCAAATACGTCTGCGTTTGCCTCGCTGTTGTCACTGAGAAAAAAGCATATGTCCGGGGTTTCGAGTCCTTCTTCACGCATTGCCCTGTATTCCTTGAAAATCGTTTTGTAAACAGAGGTAAACGACTCTCCGTTTGTCACATCAAGAAAAATGAAATCCACTCCGATGTCGGAAAGCATTGAAGCGTGTTTTCTGATCACCCAACGGTCTGTGGAAAGATAGTAACCGAAATACGGCTGCGCCCAGTAGTGAGGCCAGGTCAAAGGACCGCTCGCCATGGCATCCTTAACGGCGTCAAGACCGCCTTCGCGATAAATGGCATAATGATCATACAGAATTTGGTCCGAATAAGTGCCGTGTGTAGCTGTATGCCAAATCTGATAAAATATACCTACCAACTTATCGTCAACATCGCTCTCTCCCGAGTTTATTTGACGATCTGCGCCGTCTGTCGCAGTCCATGTATCGCTGTACAGATCACGAATTTTGGTCGGGTCGGATTCTGAATAAGGAACCTTGACGGCTTCATCCCATTCGGCGGAAATATCATCGTATACGACGCCTCCATTATTCTGATGTGCCCAAAAACCTATATATCCCTCATTGTCAACCTCATAGCTGAAAGCGGCGGTTATTTTTGTGCTTCCTTCATCGTCAACTACAGTAATATTCTGACCGTCAATTATAACTCGAAACACCAGCAGTTTAACACCGTCATCGTTTTCGACAAATACAGAAATTACATTGTCTTCCATGTTGTCTTCTATACAGACAACTCTGCTTTCCGAAAAAGAAAACTCGGTTTCAAACAATACGACATTGGGCCAGCCGTTAATGATCCCCACTTTGTTGTTCTGAAAAGCAAGCCAGATGCCGTTTGCCTTTACCGCGGAATATTCATCCTCATACTGAGGCAGACGCAGACCAATGTACCCCGAATCATGGTTTGCGGCTCCGGGACGGTCAGCTCGGAGCTTAAGCGTGATACAGGCGATATCGGCCTTAATCTTGATTTTTTCCGAAAGATAAAAATGTGTGCTGTTATAGCTTGTCAGGCTGCCTCCGGAAAAATCCGCCGCGCTGTTCGCGAACCAAATTTCATCTTCTGACGAAATGGGAGAATCAAAGCCTGCTTCAAGCAAATAATGATGAACTTCGATTTGCGAGCCCGCATCGGCTGAGGTCTCTTCCTCATCAATTCCGTCATCAAACACAATGGTTTTCGGATTTTCAGGAGACTCAGTCGGCATCTCTGTCTGAGAAGAGCTCTGTTGCTCTGACCCGTTTTGAACGGTATCGTTTCCGCTCTCGGTCCTGCTGCACGAGATCAGCGCACATATCATCAAAATCATTGCCGCAAAGAAAAAAATATTGATTGCTCTTATTTTACATTGCATATAAAAACCCTCCTTCTGTTAAATCATTTATATCATTATATAATTAAAACAGGACAATAACAATTGAGATTTTGTGCAAAAAACATTGCAATTTTTAAACTGATATGTTATAATGTATAATATTAGCAATATATTGCTTTGCGTCCCGCACGGAAATACAAAAAACGGAAGGCGGTAATAGGTATGGAATATCTTGGACTGTGCGCAAATTTTAAGGTTGACAATACGCCGGATCAACAAAATTACATCCGCCATTGTCACGAATCAAACGAGATTTTTCTTCTGCTGTCCGGTAAATGCGGCTTTATTGTCAACGACAGGCATTATTCCTTGTCAAAAGGGTGCATTTTAACCATCCCGCACGATGTTAAACACTGCCTTGAAACAGGGGAAACGCCGATATCTTTTCTGTCCACGCAATTTATGCCGTGGGTTCTTGGTGAGGAAAAGGACAATCTGTCGGTCGAGCTTGCGCTCGAATTATTTGAAAAAAAAGACGATCCGATATATATGTATAGACTTGAGGATAAAAGCTTTGCTTTTATAAGAGAAAGTCTCAAAAGGCTTTGTGATTTAAAGGGAGATAATTTATGCAGAGACTATTTTGTATACATGAATCCGGTTTTCCTTGAAATCACATGTAACGGAGAAGCACAAGAGGGACATGCCGCACAGTACACGTGCGGCAACGCAAGGATGTCAGCGCTTACGGATGAGATAATTGCATATATAAACGAAAATCTTTCACACATCAATAATCTTAACGATATACGAAAAAAATTCTACTACAGCATCACATACATTAACCGTTTATTTCAAAATGCGGTAAACACTTCGGTTTGGCAATATGTTATAATGAAAAAACTTGATACCGCATGTGATATGATAATGAACGGAAAAAGCGCGCAGAATGCTGCGGACGCTTGCGGATTCGGTGATTATTCGGGTTTTTACAGACTGTTCCGCAAATATTACGGAATTTCGCCGTCACAGCTTAAATATTGCACCCAAAAGCCAAAAATGATCGGTTAAAATCGGTAACGGCAACATATCCGATAACGTGATTCGATAGAAATTTACAAAAAGGGCTTGAAAAAAAACGAAAACAGGTGTATAATATCTTTCAAGTGAATAGGGGGGAGCTTGTATTACAGGCTGAGAGGGAGGTGCGACCTCCGACCCATGTACCTGATTTGGGTAATGCCAACGTAGGGAAGAACTTTTGCGCAGAGCGGTATTGCTTCCGCGCGGGACAGGTTTTTTACGGCAAACGCCAAAACAGGCGTATTGCCGTTTTTTATTTTAAGAGGGGGTGTACCGATGGTAAAAATCAACGGGGAATTTCTTGACATTGCCGGAAAAACAATATCCGAATATCTTATAGAGACAAAATATGACATAAAGCGCGTCGCGATAGAGCGCAACGGCGACATAGTTCCGAAAGCGGAGTATGAACAAACGGTAATCGCAGACGGCGACTGCATTGAAATAGTTAATTTTGTGGGGGGCGGTTGAGCTTGTCACCATCAAAAGAAGAACTTATAAAGGCTCTTTGTGACAGACACGGAAAAGAATTGCAGGACAAATTCTCCGGCACTACTGTCGCCGTCTGCGGACTGGGGGGATTGGGCTCAAATATTGCTTTGTCTCTCGCGCGGGCAGGTATAGGCAAGCTGATACTTATTGACTTTGACAGGGTAGATATATCAAATCTTAATCGCCAGCAATACAAAGTCTGTCAGACAGGTAAATACAAAACAGACGCGCTAAGGGAAAACCTTTCCGAGGTCGCGCCCTGCACGGATATTGAGACATATACCGTAAAACTGAGCGAAAACAATCTTGACAAATATCTTAAGGGCGCCGATATCGTCTGCGAGGCTTTTGACCGGGCTGAGGAAAAAGCCATGCTGACAAACACAGTGCTTGAAAAAATGCCCGACAAATATCTTGTCGCGGCATCAGGTATGGCCGGGCTTGGCAGCGTAAACAGTATAAAAACGCGCCGGATCTCGGATAAGTTTTATCTTTGCGGCGACGGAGAAAGCGATATCTGCGAAGGTATAGGACTGTTGTCCACGCGTGTGATGCTTTGCGCCGCTCATCAGGCGCATACCGTACTGCGCATTATTTCGGGCGAATATAACGTATAACCCCCAACTTAAAACCGAATTATATAAACAAAAGGGAAAAAAGATATGAACAACAACGACAAATTGATAATAGGCGGACATGAATTCAACTCCAGATTTATTCTCGGCTCCGGGAAATACTCCCTCAGACTTATAGAAGCGGCGGTAAAGGACGCCGGCGCCGAAATAATAACTCTCGCCGTACGCCGCGCGAACACAAAAGAACGGGAAAATATTCTTGATTTTATTCCGAAAGGAGTTACGTTGCTTCCCAATACAAGCGGAGCGAGGAACGCAGAGGAAGCGGTGCGGATCGCGCGTCTTGCAAGGGAACTCGGCTGCGGGGATTTTGTAAAAATCGAGGTTATGCGTGACTCCAAATATCTGCTTCCGGACAATCAGGAAACCGTAAGGGCGACCGAAATACTCGCCAAAGAAGGGTTTGTGGTAATGCCGTACATGTATCCGGATCTGAATACCGCCCGTGACCTTATGAACGCCGGCGCCGCCACAGTTATGCCTCTCGCTTCTCCGATAGGCTCCAACAAGGGACTCGCCACCAAAGAATTCATACAGATTCTGATTGACGAAATAGACCTTCCCATAATCGTGGACGCCGGTATCGGAAGACCGTCTCAAGCGTGTGAAGCCATGGAAATGGGCGCCGCGGCAGTCATGGCAAATACCGCGCTTGCGACAGCCGGCGAGCTTTCAATGATGGCTGCGGCTTTCCGACAGGCAATCGAGGCGGGACGCAAGGCGTATCTGTCGGGACTCGGAAGAGTATTAACGCGCGGAGCGTCCGCGTCGGACCCGCTCACGGGATTTCTGCGCGACTGAGAGGCTTATACATATGGAAAACAATTTTTTTATAGATTCAGAATATCTGTCAGAAGAAGCTCTCGAAAAAAAACACAGACTTGAGACAGACCCGTCTTCCCGCAAAAATCATATGGAATACCTGCCTGGTATGGAAAAAATCGAATCTGACGTATGTGAAAACGTAATGGCGCATATGAAATCCTACGATTACGGCAAATACACGCCTGAAGATGTAAAAGCCGCGCTTGAGCATGAAAACTGCACCGTCGAAGACTTCAAAGCCCTGTTGTCACCCGCGGCAGAACCTTTTCTTGAGCAAATGGCGCAGAGAGCAAGAACCGAAACGGGCAAGCATTTCGGAAACACCGTTTATATGTTCACTCCGCTGTACATTGCCAATTACTGTGAAAATTACTGCGTCTACTGCGGTTTCAACTGTTATAACCATATTAAACGTATGAAGCTGACATATGAGCAGATTGAAAAGGAAATGAAAATAATCGCGGAGAGCGGCATGGAGGAAATACTAATACTTACAGGCGAGAGCCGCTCGCAGAGCAGCGTAAAATACATAGGCGAGGCATGTAAGCTCGCGAGAAAATATTTCCGAATGGTAGGACTTGAAATTTATCCCGTCAACACCGATGAATACAAATATCTTCACGAATGCGGGGCGGATTATGTCACGGTGTTCCAGGAAACATACGACTCCGATAAATACGAGCAGCTTCACCTGCTCGGGCATAAACGGGTCTGGCCCTACCGCTTTGACGCGCAGGAGCGCGCGCTCAGAGGCGGAATGAGAGGAGTCGCGTTTTCAGCTCTGCTCGGTCTTTCCGACTTTCGCAAGGATGCTTTGGCAAGCGCTTTGCATGTTTATTTTTTACAGCGCAAATACCCGTATGCGGAAATGTCGCTGTCCTGTCCGAGGCTCCGCCCGATTATAAACAACGATAAGATAAACCCGCTTGACGTACACGAAAAACAGCTTTGTCAGATCTTATGCGCATACCGTATTTTTCTCCCGTTCGTGGGAATTACCGTCTCGTCGCGCGAGAGTGCGGAGTTCAGAAACGGAATCGTGAAAATAGCCGCGACAAAAGTGTCCGCCGGAGTTTCCACGGGTATCGGAGACCATGAAGCCAAGTACAGCGGAAAGGAGTCTGACGGGATGTCGGGCGACGAGCAGTTTGAGATAGACGACGGCAGGAGCCTTGATAAAATGTATAAAGACATAGAAAACGAAGGACTGCAACCCGTTCTGAATGATTATCTGTATGTCTGAAGTGCTTGTATTTACAAACCGTTTGCTTTGCCGTGAAAGTTTCCTTTCACGGGTAGAAAAGACAGCAAAAGAAAAACCAAAGGGAATTGTACTGCGTGAAAAGGATTTGAGTGAAGAAGACTATACGGAATTGGCAGAGAAAGTCATCGAAATCTGCCGCCGGTACGGTACGCAATGCATTCTGCACAGTTATGAAAATACCGCCGCAAAGCTAAACCACGACGCGCTTCATCTTCCGCTTCATCAATTACGTCAGCTTTCCGACAACCAAAAAAACCGCTTTAAATTGCTCGGCGCTTCCGTGCATTCCGCAGATGAGGCGGTACAAGCCGAATTTCTCGGCTGTACGTACATCACCGCGGGTCATATATTCGACACAGACTGCAAAGCGGGCTGTCCCGGAAAAGGGCTGCGATACTTAAGAGAAATCTGTGAAAGCGTTGAAATTCCCGTATATGCCATAGGCGGTATAAAAGCCGAAAACATCGCGGACGTAATCGATGCGGGGGCTAAAGGAGTCTGTGTGATGAGCGGGGCTATGACATGCTCCGATGTAAAAAAATACCTTTCCTCACTCTGAAATCAACATAATGTAAATTTTGAAAGGAAAAATGTAATCATACGTCTGAATTACATACACAAAACAATGAAATTCAATAAAGATATGCTGTTGCTGTATGCGGTTACAGACAGGGCTTGGGTCGGAAGACAAACGCTTTATGAACAGGTTGAGCAAGCCCTGATGGGCGGAGCGACGCTCGTTCAGCTCCGTGAAAAGAATCTTTGCGAAGAAGATTTTGTCCGGGAAGCAATAATTATGAGGGAGTTATGCCACAAATACAATGTGGCGCTTATTATAAACGACAATGTAAACGTCGCGCTGAAAAGCAACGCCGACGGTGTGCACGTCGGAATTGAAGACACTCCCGTCGCGGAAATACGGAAAAAAGTTCCGACAGATTTTATCATCGGCGCGACGGCGAAAACCACAGCTCAGGCAACAGCGGCGCAAAATGCCGGAGCGGATTATCTCGGCGTGGGGGCGATCTTTCCGTCGTCCACCAAAGAAAACGCAATCCGTATAACCAAAGATAAATTAAGGGAAATATGTAAGTCCGTCTCGATTCCCTCAGTAGCAATAGGAGGCATAGGCATAAATAACATTGCGGAAATTAAGGGCGGAGGAATGAAAGGCATCGCGGCGGTATCCGCAATCTTCGGCGCCGAAGACATTTTTACGGCTACAAAGAAGCTGAAAGCTCTGGCAAAGCAGGCTATCTCCTGAATTTCTCCGACACTTTCGGTATACAAAACACTTGATGCTTTTAATGTTTTGTCTTAAACCAAACAGGTACGGACATCTTGTGTATGACGGGCGGAAGCCGCAATTCTGAGGCGATGGAATAAATTTGAAACCGAAAATTTTTCAAATTATATTTTCGTTGCCCAAAAGGCAGCATGGGAGATTGATTTATATGAAGAAAGCGCTTTGCATTTCAATTGTTATTGTGATATTTTTCTCGTTAATATCAGCGTTCCTGTATTTCAGAAAAGATGAATGTAATGAATTTACAGTCGGTGACGATGAAATCGCGCTGTATATTCAATTGAATACGAAAGAAGACATCGGCTTATTGGTTTTTGATTACAGCGTAAACGGCTCGGAACAAAGCGGAGGTATATCCAACGCGGATAAATCGCTTCTGAAGCATGATGAACTACTGATTCATGTTTGGAATAAAGAGGAATTGAACTGTTCCGCCGACACGGCAGAGCTATCCGTACAGTTCAGAATCATAACGGAATATGTAGATCCCAATTATGAAAACATATATCCGGAGAATATTACAAAAATTTTGGATAAGATATCGTTTGAAGCGCGTTTCGGTGAATCTTACTCTTTTACCATTATCGGAGATAACATAAACGGATATAAGCTGATACGGAATTGACAGCTTCTTTGCTAAGGATTTGGATATGCAAAAAAATCAAAAATCTCTCACATTCAAAAAAAGATTATTTATGTATATAAAATCAACAAGTGGCAGACCGGGGGCACCACTCTTTGCCGCTATACAAAAATAATGCGATAAAAGGAGAAAAAATGAAAACAGCATTATCAATCGCGGGAAGCGATTCAAGCGGAGGCGCCGGTATTCAGGCGGATCTGAAAACAATGACTCTGAACGGTGTATACGCGATGAGCGCGATAACCGCTCTCACGGCGCAGAACACAACAGGTGTTAAGGGAATTATGGAATCGACTCCCGATTTTCTGGCAAAGCAGATTGATGCCGTATTCGAGGATATTTATCCCGACGCGGTAAAAATCGGTATGGTAAGTTCATCCGGGCTGATAAAGACCATATCGGACAGGTTGAGGTTCTATAAAGCCAGAAACATTGTACTTGACCCCGTAATGGTATCTACCAGCGGCTCAAAGCTTATCAGCGAAAACGCAACGGATACTTTAAACCATGAGCTGATCCCCCTGTCCTCGGTAATTACTCCGAATATTCCGGAAGCCGAGGTTTTGTCCGGAATACAAATAACCGATAAGGAAGATATGACCAAGGCCGCAAAACTCATAGGAGACGCCTACGGCTGCGCGGTTCTTGTAAAGGGCGGTCACAGTGTCGGCGACGCGAACGACCTGCTTTACATCGATAGAACCTTTAAATGGTTTCCGGGAAAACGAATTGACAATCCAAATACCCACGGCACGGGTTGCACATTGTCCTCGGCAATTGCCGCGAATCTGGCAAAAGGATTTTCGCTTGAGGATTCTGTCCGCAGGGCAAAAGAATATGTATCGGGCGCGCTTTCCTATATGCTTGACTTAGGACGAGGCGCGGGACCTATGAACCACGCTTTTGACCTGAAAAGTTATTTTTCGGATGAAGCTTAAAATTTTAAAATAAATAAAACCGCCTGATTTGGCATAAGAAAGGAACGGTCATAAAAATGAGAAATTACTATACACAGATGGACGCCGCGAAAAAAGGCATTGTAACTCCGGAAATGAAGGCGGTGGCTGAAAAGGAATACCGCACGGAAGAAGAAATACGATCCCTTGTCGCCAAGGGACAGGTTGTTATCTGCGCCAACAAGCTGCACACCTGTATAAATCCGAACGGTGTAGGGTCAATGCTCCGAACCAAAATCAATGTAAATCTCGGAGTTTCGCGCGACTGTAAAGATTATGACATCGAAATGCAGAAGGTAATGGCGGCGGTAAATATGGGGGCTGAAGCGATCATGGACCTTTCCTCTCACGGAAATACGCAGCCATTCAGAAAAAAACTCACAAGCGAATGTCCCGCGATGATAGGAACGGTGCCGGTTTATGACAGTGTAATTCACTATCAGCGTGACCTCGCGACGCTTACAGCCAAGGATTTTATCGACGTGGTAAAGCTTCACGCGCAGGACGGAGTAGACTTTGTAACGCTCCATTGCGGCATTACCAGAAAAACTATCGAGCAGATAAAAAAACACAAGCGCAAAATGAATATCGTGTCCCGCGGAGGCTCGCTTGTTTTCGCCTGGATGAGCATGACGGGAGAGGAAAACCCATTTTATGAATATTATGACGAGATACTGGATATCTGCCGTGAATACGATGTGACAATATCGCTCGGAGACGCCTGCCGCCCCGGATGCCTCGCGGACGCAAGCGACGTGTGTCAGATAGAGGAACTTGTGCGTTTGGGTGAACTTACCAAACGGGCTTGGGAAAAAGATGTACAGGTAATGGTAGAGGGTCCGGGACACATGCCTCTTGACCAGATCGAAGCCAATATGAAGCTTCAGCAGACAATCTGTATGGGAGCGCCTTTTTACGTACTGGGTCCCATAGTAACGGATATAGCTCCCGGATATGACCATATTACTTCCGCTATAGGCGGGGCAATTGCCGCGTCGGCGGGAGCGGCTTTCCTTTGCTATGTCACTCCCGCAGAGCATCTGGCGCTTCCGAATGTCGAAGACGTCAAACAGGGAATTATTGCCTCACGTATCGCGGCGCACGCCGCGGACATTGCCAAAAAAGTCCCGCACGCAAGAGATATTGACGACGCAATGGCTGACGCAAGAAGAACTTTTGATTGGGAAAAACAGTGGGAATGCTCGGTTGACCCTGAAACCGCAAAGAGCATTCGCGACAGCAGAAAGCCGGAACATGACGACAGCTGTTCAATGTGCGGTAAATTCTGCGCCGTCAGAAGCATGAATAAAGCGCTCAGCGGAGAATATATAGACATACTTTAAAAATCTGCACAGGTGTTAAATTACATACATGTACTAATATCGGAATTTATTGAGCGGATTATTTTATTATCCTCGGAGTTTATTATAATAAATCTAATAAATCCGGATAAAATATTTTCAAATCCGACTGTCAAAATCGCAGCCGGATTTTTAAACTGTATAAAAAAATTTCATCCGAGAATTGACATTGTTAAAAAAATGTGATATACTGGTACGGTCAATTAAATTAATAATTTATGCAATTAATAATTTATGAAAAGAGGTGATCAACATGAGAAGAATATATATCGGAACTATAAATAAAGCCTTATTGGATGCCATGTTGACTACCGGATCTTATATGATGCAATGCGGTTTTTGACTGCCGATTTGTCGCGCATCCGTTACGGGTGCGCTTTTTTATTTACGATCGGTTAAAAATAAACAATCCTGTATAATTACAGAAAGTGAGGATATGAATTTATGTCATTAATAAATATACAAAACCTTTCTTTTTCATATGAAGGCAGCTATACAAGTGTATTTGAAAATGTAAGTTTTCAGATAGATACCGACTGGAAGCTTGGTTTTATCGGACGTAACGGACGCGGAAAAACCACTTTTCTCAATCTGCTTCTGGGAAAATACAAATACGAGGGAAAAATCACATCCTCGGTAAAATTTACTTACTTCCCGTTTGATGTGGAAAACAAAGAATATTTATCAGGTGAAATACTTCAGACGATATGTCCCGAGACGCAGGAATGGGAAATCATACGCGAGCTTTCATATCTTCGCGTTGACGAGGGGGTTTTGTACAGACCGTTTGAAAATCTCTCGGGCGGTGAACAGACAAAAGTATTGTTGGCGGGTTTGTTTTTAAAAGAGGGTAATTTCCTGCTGATAGACGAGCCCACAAACCATTTGGATACCGAAGCCAGGCAGGTCGTGTCCGATTATCTGAAAAGGAAGAAAGGATTTATTCTGGTATCCCACGACAGGGCGTTTCTGGACGGCTGTGTAGACCATATTCTGTCAATAAATAAAACGAATATAGAAATTCAAAGCGGTAATTTTTCGTCTTGGTTTGAAAATTTTGAAAGGCGGCAGGCATACGAGTATTCTCAGAACGAAAAACTGAAAAAAGATATAGAAAGGCTTTCCGAGGCGTCAAAACGCGCTTCTGCCTGGGCAGACAAGACAGAAGCAGGCAAATTCGGAGTACAATCCTCAGGTCTGAAAGCCGACAGAGGATATGTGGGACACAAGGCGGCAAAAGTGATGAAACGCGCCAAGGCTACGGAGCAAAGGCAGGAACAGGCAATAGCCAAAAAGGCTGAATTGCTTAAAAATACGGAAAACAGCGACAGCCTGAAATTGTTTCCGCTCACATATCATTCGGAACGGTTGCTTTCTCTTTCGGATCTTGAACTGTTTTATGGAAATCATAAGATTTGCGGTCCGATTGATTTTGAACTGACTTCAGGAGAGCGGGTCGCTTTGGAGGGAAAGAACGGATGCGGGAAAAGCAGTCTGCTGAAACTGATAGTCGGTGAAAATATCGGATATTCGGGCTTGTTTAATTTGGCGTCCGGGCTTATAATCTCGTATGTTTCGCAAACAACCGATTATTTGTACGGAACACTCTCCGAATACGCCAAAGAAAACGATATAGATGAAAGTCTGTTTAAAACGATCCTGCGGAAAATGGATTTCAAAAGGGAAGATTTTGAAAGAAATATATCCGACTATTCCGGAGGACAAAAGAAAAAGGTACTTATCGCAAAAAGTCTGTGTCAAAAAGCGCATCTTTACGTATGGGACGAGCCTCTTAACTTTATAGATATATATTCTCGTATTCAGATTGAAAATCTGCTTAGTGAATTTCAGCCCACAATGATTTTTGTCGAGCACGACAGGGCGTTTCAAAATACCATAGCCACCAAAATAATCAGATTATAAAATGTAAAGCAAGGGCGGATATATGACCGTCTTGATGAAGTCAAAAAGTCCGAAACCGTCTCTCATGTCTCGCCTAAAAGACGGGCGCCGCTCTATTTTTTCAGTGAGGGAAATACAAACTTCCCACTGAAAAAAATGAACGACGGAGCTTAGCCGATTTTAACATTGTTGATTTTATATTGATTAATACAACTATTAAAACAATATTGTCAAAATATAATAATATTATTGACAAAACCTCTCCGACATGGTATAATTAACCAAACAACTATTATTTCTTCTCCGTGTTTTTTAAGTGTTGTTTTAAAATAAACAAAGAAAGGCAAGGTATTGAGATGAAGCGCCTGAAACCGATAATATCGGTATTGCTTGTGTCGGTATTTATATTTGCGGCACTTGCGTCAACTCTTTGGGTAACCGCCGAAGAGGACAATAACATTAAAGAAGATAAGCCGGTCACTGTAAAGGCTTATGATAACTCCGCGGGAGACCATTCCGCAAAGCAGGCCAGCGGTGTTCTGGGTATCCGACTTAACCTCGGAGCTCCTTTTAACAAAGTAAGCATAAATATGCCTACTTGGAGCACTTCGGACTCAAGCGCCACTATGGCGGTATATAAATGGAATACCGACTATGATACGACGATCGCGGGAGAACCGATAAAGTCTCAGAGATTCGAAAATCTTAAGGACAATGCCGCAAACACTCTGGAATTTGACGAACAGCCCGCCGGCGAATACCTGTTTTGCATCATGGATGTTGACGGTCAGGTAGGCGTATGGCAGTGGCAGAAAAGTGTGGGTAACGGTTTTGTGTATGAAGACGGTCTTGAAACAGAATTCGACTGGGAAATGTCTGTCGGCTTTACCAAAACTCCCGTAAATCCTTTTCTGGAGGTTGAAAGTGTAACCGATGCCATTGACGGAAATCATAAGCCCCCGAAAGAATATGTTATTCCCGAGGACAGTCTGCTCAATACACATAAAGTTATGCCCGATACATGGGTATTCACCGACGGACTCGGAAGAGAATCGCTTACATATGAAGACGTCGGCGGAGTTAAGGAAGATAAAACCGCGGCGATTTTCTACTGGACATGGCACGCTGACCTCGGTATGGATGAACCGTTAAATATTACCGAGTTCATGCTTAAATATCCCGAAGCCAAAAACGATTATACATTTTCCGAGTGGCCTACGTCAAATACGGCATATTTCTGGAACGAGCCTATATACGGGTATTATAAAACAGACGACACATGGGTGTTGCGCCGTCAGGCGGAACTGCTTGCCAATGCCGGAATCGACGTTATTTTCACAGACAACACAAACGGAAACTTTACCTGGAGAACAAGCTACAATAAGCTTTATGAAACATGGGACGACGCTCAGAAAAACGGAGCCGTTAATGTTCCTAAAGTTTCTTTCATGCTTCCGTTCGGAGCGACCGACGGCAGCAAAGAGCAGTTGATAAGCCTTTATCTTGACATTTACCGCCCCGGTAAATATCAGAATCTTTGGTATTACCTTGACGGCAAGCCTATGCTCATGGCTCATAATTCCAATATAGGAACTACGGAAAATGTAGAAAAAGAAATAAAGTCATTCTTTACCTGGAGACCGGGACAGCCGAGTTATCTTGTTGACGAAACCTCTTATTCTACGTGGGGATGGCTGTCTACATATCCTCAGGCTGTCTATTATAAGAACGCAAGAGATAAGAAAAATGAAAATGTTGAGCAAATGACTGTCGGCGTTGCGGTAAACCACAACTATGTCACACATGAGATAACCGCAATGAACGGCGAAAATGTCATCGGACGCTCTTACACTTCCGAGGGCTACCATACCGAAGAGGGCGCTTCATTGTGGGGATATAATTTCTCGGAGCAAATGGAATACGCTCTGGAAGTAGATCCGAGCATTCTCTTTGTCACAGGCTGGAATGAATGGACAGCAGGCAGACATGAGTCATGGAGCGATATTGAAAACGCTTTCCCGGACCAGTACATAGATGAATACAGCCGTGACATGGAACCCTCAAAAGGCGAGCTGAAAGATCACTATTATTACCTGCTTGTAAATTCCATGCGTCGTTTTAAGGGCTGCAACCCGATACCCGAACCGACCGTCATTAAAACGATCGATATCAATGGAGATATCTCTCAATGGGAGGATGTAGGGCCTTATTACGCCGCTTATATCGGAAATACCGACGACAGAAACGCGGAAGGGTACGGTTCGCTTGTATACACCGAGACCTCAGGCAGAAACGATATAATAGGAGCGCAGGTGGCAAGAGACGACGAATATGTATACTTCAACAT